>NZ_HG315671.1:2104750-2736451 GCF_000723205.1 Formosa agariphila KMM 3901
CACTTCGTCTATAATTTCAACATCGGTTTTACTAATCTCTGATGTGTTTTTAGTAGAATTACAACTGTTTAAAACGAATACTAACGATAGATATAGAATATAATTGATTTTCATTGTTTTATTTATTTTGAATTGTTTATAGATACAATTTGTTTCACTTATGATTATGAGTTAGAAGTTCGACACCCCAGTTTTCAACCACGTATGATACGCTTCTACATCTGGAATATAACCTACAGGCTCTACTAGTTTCTCTTCGTTATGATCGATGATAACATAAAATGGTTGCGAATTTGATTTGTATTTAATGGTTTGCATCTCACTCCATTTTTGTCCGATGTACTTTAACTTTTTTCCAGGTTTTAGTTGTGAATCTACAATCTCATCAGCCTCAAGTTTTCGTTTGTCATCTACATATAAGGAGATTAAAACCACATCGTTTTTTAATAGATTTAAAATTTCTGGTTCTGGCCATACATTCTGTTCCATTTTTCTACAATTTACACACGCCCAACCTGTAAAATCTAACATTACAGGTTTACCTACTTTTTTAGCGTATGCTAAACCTGTGTCGTAATCGTTGAAGGCCATGATATCGTGTGGCGCTAATAAATGTGCACCTTCAGGTAAATCGCCATGAGCGGATGCGCTACCACCTGATCCTAATTTTGAGAACCCTACACCATAAGGCGATTCGCTATAGTCTTGTGGTGGCGGAAATGCACTAATAATATTTAGAGGTGCTCCCCAAAGGCCTGGAATCATATAAATAGTGAAGGTTAACACGATAAGACCTAAACTTAATCGCCCCACCGAAATATGCGTTAATGGGGAATCGTGTGGTAATTTAATTTTCCCGAATAAATAAAACGCTAGGGTTCCAAAAATGGCAATCCAAATCGCGATAAATACCTCGCGTTCTAAAATGTGAAGCTGCAAAACTAAATCCGCTTGACTTAAGAATTTAAATGCTAGAGCCAGTTCTAAAAATCCTAAAACCACTTTTACTGTGTTTAGCCAACCTCCTGATTTTGGTAGTGAGTTTAACCAACCTGGAAAAGCTGCAAATAGTGCAAATGGTAATGCAATGGCTAATGAAAATCCGAACATTCCAATTATTGGTGCGACTCCTCCTTTTGATGCCGCTTCCACTAATAAGGTTCCCACAATTGGACCTGTACAAGAGAAAGATACAATGGCTAAGGCTAACGCCATAAAAAAGATACCGACTAGTCCGCCTCTATCCGCTTGAGAATCGACTTTATTTGCCCAAGAATTTGGTAGCATGATCTCGAAAGCACCTAAAAAAGATACCGCAAAAACAACTAAAAGTACAAAGAAAATTATGTTAAACCACACATTGGTGGCTAATGCATTTAAAGCATCGGCTCCAAAAATTCCGGTTACAGCAATACCCAACAGTAAATAAATAACGATAATACAAATACCATAAATAATAGCATTCTTAATTCCAGCGGCTTTGTTTTTACTTTGCTTAGTAAAGAAACTCACCGTCATTGGAATCATCGGGAATACGCATGGTGTTAATAAGGCTGCAAAGCCTGATAAGAAGGCAATAAAAAAGATTGACCAAAGTCCTTTATTAGAGGCTAAATCCTCGGTAGTTTTAATGGTGTTATCTACAGCGACTGCTGGTGTTACAGCTTCAGTCGTTTCTGTAGCTAAAGCTGTTTTTACGTCAAGCTGAAATTCTAAATCTATTTCTGTTGGTGGTAAACAACGGGTATCGTCGCAGACCATAAACTCTACAAATCCGTTTATTGTAGAGGTTGCTTTTGTAACTTTTACGTTTTGAATAAATTTTGCTTCACCATCAAAATATTTTATTTCCATTTCGAAAATAGGATCATGTACCGTATGCCCTTCTCCTTCTACAGTATTGCCGTTTAAAATGAAATTTTCTTCCGAATTATCGTAGATAAAGGTCGTCGCTATCGGGCCACCTTCGGGTACGACTTGCGAATATAAATGCCAACCCGCATCGATATGTGCTGTAGCAATCAAGTTATATTCTGTGTCGGATACTTTCTCTACGGAAGTCGTCCATTTTACAGGATCTAAAACTTGGCTATATACAAAACCACATGTTAAAAAAGCGAGTGCTATTAGTATGTTTTTCATTAATTAGGTGTTTTATTATTGCTTTGGTTTAAACACAACTTGATACGATTTTCCTTCATTTAAAACTTCACGCGCCATATCTTGAATGTCTTTTATAGACATCTTGTTTACGATATCTTCAAAATTCTTAGGGTCGTTTAGATTTAAATCATAGCGATAGAAACTAGTTAGCAATCGCATATCGTAACTATTTTTATCCTTAGACTGTAAACGTTCCTTTAAGAAATTGGTTCGTGTTTTATTTAAATCGTCTTCCCTTACGTTTCCATCAGCTATATTTTGTAATTCTGCAGTCACGATATCGACTAACTTATCGGCCAATTCAGGGTTACAATCAAATCTAAAAGACACGTTTAATTGCGATTTTGGTTCTCTAGACAAACTTGCATTTGCTCTTGGGCTGTATGCGCCTCCTTCAGATTCTCTTACACTTTCTGTAACACGTAACTGAAGAATATCGCCAAGCGCATTGGTATAAATTGCATGCGCTGTTGAATATGGCATTTCTTTTTTATAAGCGATATTTACGGACGCTTTTGGGTCTTCCATAACCAAATAAATATCTTCTTTAATATGGTCTGATTTCCATTCAGGGCCGTTATCTTTATAGGCTTCTGTGGTATTGTATGTTGGAATACTCGCAATATATTTTTCTAACAGTGGCTGTAATTGTTCTGCTTTTAAATCGCCCACAATAAAAAATTCAAAGTCTGAAGCGTCATGAAAACGTGCGTCGTAAATCGATTTTATCTTTTCGAATTTAATGTCGGAAACATAGTCTTCTGTAAAAAGACGCGCTTTAGGATTGTTTTCACCATAGACGGTTACAGTTAAACTGTCTTTCATTTTATCTGCTACACTGTTCGATTTTCTAATAAGATAATTATCTAAACTACTTTTTAGAACGGTAAAAGCAGACGCTTCGAAACGTGGATTTACAAAATTTAAGTATACCATTTGTAACATGGTTTCTACATCTTTGGTATTAGATGCTCCTGAAAGACTTTCATTAATAGCTCCTAAACCAATAGATACATTTGCTGTTTTTCCTGCCAATACTTTTCTTAAGTCTGTAGCATTAAAATCGCCTAAACCTGATTTCTGGGCTAAACTCGATACAAAATTTGCAGAGGGTAAATCTTCTGTATTCAATAATGACGTTCCACCGTAGCTGTAAGCATTTAAAGCGACTTTATCTTTCTCTTTATCGACAAATTTATGATGTACTTTAATGCCATTACTTAAGATATACGTTGTAGCATTTAGTTCGTTATTAACGGTCGTTTCTACAATTTCACCAGGCACAAAATTAATCCCTGATACTAAGGTTTTTCCTGCCATGGCTTCCTGATACGGTTGAAGTGTTTTATCATTTTCAACAGTACTCATAATATCTAAGGCTTCTGCTTTGGTTAAGTTTGCTTGCCCTTCTACACCTGTAACATTTAAATATCTATTGTCTTTAGCATACATTGCTTTAAGGGTGGTGTGCAGGTCTTCTGTTGTTATGGTCTTAAATATTTGTTGCACCACTTCGTATTCTTTCTCTAAATCTGAAATGGTTTCATTTTCAAGATAATTTTTCTTAATACCATTTATAATACTTTTATGACTGATACTTGCTTTCTTAGCTATTCTGTTTTCGTAAGATGTGTTGTATTTCACAATACTTCTATCCAATTCTGATTGCGTAAACCCGAACTTTACACCTTGCTCGACAGCTGTTAACACCTCTTGAAAAGCTTCTTTTTGCATGTTGGGTTTTGGTAAAATTCCGATACTAAAAGCATTAGATGTTCTAGACATACTCCCATAACTCATTCCTGCTCCTAAAAATGAAGCCTCTGGTTTTTGAGCCAATTCAGAAATTCTAGCATTTAACATTCCTACCGCCATAGATTGAAGAATTGAACGTTTTAAATCGGCTACAGTTTCTGTCTCTAATGATTTTTTATGACGTATTCCGAAGGCAATATTTGCTGTGGATATCTCTGGGTCCATTCCTAAACTATACATCATCTCTTTGTTATCTGGAATATCGACTATAAAGCGTGCTCTAGGATTGTCGACAGCTGGAATTGTAGAAAATTTTTCAATGATTTTTTGCTCTATAACCTTTGCATCAAAATCACCAATTACGGCAATAGCCTGCAAGTCTGTTCTATACCAATCGTGATAAAAATCGCGAAGGGCTTTATAATCGAAACTTTCTACTACAGACATTTGTCCGATAGGTAATCTATCTGCATATTTAGAATGATTGTAAGTG
This sequence comes from Formosa agariphila KMM 3901, assembly GCF_000723205.1. Lineage (NCBI taxonomy): Bacteria > Pseudomonadati > Bacteroidota > Flavobacteriia > Flavobacteriales > Flavobacteriaceae > Formosa > Formosa agariphila. Next base: position 2,109,162 of record NZ_HG315671.1, read on the forward strand.
ATAGGCAGAGATTTAGCAAACAAACGCATGCGTCCGTTTTGCCTGGTTCGCCATTCTTCTTTAATCACGCCACGTTCAGCATCTATTTCGTCATCGGTTAACAATAAATAATTAGACCAATCACTTAACACCGTTAAGCAGGTATCTACCAAAGCCTCTTTGGTTGGAATGTTATTCATATTATAGACCGTTTCGTCGAAAGACGTATATGCGTTTATATCTTTTCCGAAAACGGCACCATGGCCTTGCAGTGTATTTAGCATGCTTTTTCCTGGGAAATTTTGCGTCCCATTAAAGGCCATGTGTTCTAAAAAATGCGCCAAACCTTGCTGGTCTTCGTTTTCTAAAACAGAGCCTACATTTTGAATAATGTAATAACTTGCCGCATCTTTAACAACGTCTGTACTTTTTATATAGTAAGTTAGTCCGTTAGGTAGCACACCTTTTATTACGCTTTGGTCTGTAGCTATAGGTTGTTTTAAATCTATATTCTGACCCATCGCGAAGTAGCTTAGAGATAGCAGCGTTAAAAATGAAAAAAAATGTTTCATGAATTGTATTTTTTAAAAATTAAGGAGATAATTCTTTTTGAAAAAAAGTGATGACTTTAAACTAATTTAAAAGGGTTACTTTTTCAAATAACCCTTTAAACCTTTCCTAGACATTGACTATGACTAATTCAATTGTTTTTAAGAAAACAAAATTGCTAGGAAAGGTTTAGTTTTAATATGCTTTTAGTTGATTTAGTAATTATTACACAGCTTAGAATTAAATACCCTGCTCATTAAATAATGAGATTAATTTAGGGTCTGATGGTCTTGGCGCATTGGCATTAACAATGTTTCCTGAAGGATCTAATAAAATGAATTTAGGAATACCATTAATAACATAATCTTTAATAAACTTCGACTGAAAATCGTTGTCTGCAAACAATTGCACACCTCCAAGTTCTTTATCATTAATCATCTTCTTCCATTTCTCGAAGTCTTTTTGTTTATCTACAGAAATACTTACAAACTCAATGTTTTTATCGTGGTATTGCTGTTCTGTTTCTTTTAGAGCTGGAATTTCACGAATACAAGGTCCGCACCAAGTTGCCCAAACATCGATATAAACATACTTGCCTTTTAAATCGTCTAAAGAAGTTGTTCCTCCAGCATAGTTTACATAATTCTCGAATTTAGGAGAAGGGTTTCCATCTTGAACCTTTTTTAAGTTTTCATAAAAGCCTTTAAGTGTTTCATTCTGCTCTTCGTCTGTAGAAGCAGCCATAAAAAGGTTGTAATATTCATCAAGATGTTTTGTTCTAGTTATTCCTGCTACGGTAGATCCTAACAAATCGTTTTTTATGGTCTGATTTTTGGCTGTAGAGAAGGCTTTTAAATCGGCAATATCTTTAGAAATGTTTTCAGTAGTTTTAATTTCAGCCGCTTTACTTCTATAATGCTTACCCACTAATGCTTTATAAGCTCTAGAGTCGATATAATCTTCTTCGCTATTATAATCGATAAGGTCTAATTCTGATAAGAAATCTGGAGACACTTTAAAATCTTTTTTCTTAGCATAGCGTGCGTGAGCGTATTCATAATTACCTAATTTATTAAGATAAGTGTATTTAATATCTTTTTGCTGCGCTAACCTAAAGGGTTCAGAAAGACCTTCGGTATTATCCAAGAGTTCGTTAAGAGCAGTAACTATTGTAGTGGTTTTGTCTTTAAAAGCATCTTCTTCTAAAATATAGATATTTTCTGTCCCTTCTAGTTCTTTTGTTTTTTTACTTCTAGCTCTAAGGAAATTATTCTCTTCAGCACCAGTTCCTGTAATAACAACTGTACTATCTAAAGCTTTTGAGTCTGCATTAAGTATTAAATTGTAACCATTTTCTAAATGAATATTGGTACGCATTTTATTATAAATTAATTGATACAACCCTTTATCTCCTCTAATGGTATCTTTAAAAGTTCCATCGCTAGAAACCTGTAACGTATCTAAAAATGCACGATCATTAAAACTTATTAAAATTATTTTGTCATCAGTATTGTTTGAGAACTGTCCTGAGACAAGTGCATAATCGGCAGGAGCCTTTTTGCTACATGAAAATGCTAGCATAGCGATTCCCATTATAAATAAATGTTTTTTCATACGATTTGTTTTTATATTTAAAGGCATACTTAAATACCCAATTCATTAAATAAGGTTATTAATTCGTCATTTGATGGCCTAGGTGCATTCCACGACACAATATTGCCATCTGGGTCTATTAAAATAAACCTTGGTATACTATTAATTTTATAAGCTACAATAAAGTCGGTACTCCAATCTTTATCTGCTAGTAACTGAACACCGCCTAATGCTTTATCAGCTATCATTTTACTCCATGCTTCGCGCTTATCTTGAGTGTCAATAGAAATACTTACAAATTCTATATTCTTGTTATGATATTGTTTTTCAATTTTTTTAAGCGCTGGTACTTCTGCTAAACACGGTCCACACCAAGTAGCCCACACATCTATATACACATACTTTCCTTTAAAATCGATTAAAGAATTTGTACCTCCTGCATTATTAACATAATCTGTAAAAACTGGAGAAGGCTCTCCTTTAGACAGTTTTTTTAACGCTGTATATTTTTCTGTAAAACTTGTATTATTCGCTTCTGATGTAGACGCTGCTATAAATGTATTATAATATGTATCTATATTATCTGTATAAGCTATATCGTACTTTGCTGCCGAGTTTAATAGACTATTTTTTATATAATCGTCAGGGATTGCTTCAAAGATTTTAAGCTTTGCTAAGTATTTATCGATACCTTCTTGTTCTGCTAACTCGTCTGCTTTACGCACAAAATACTCTTTAACTAAATCGTCGTAAGAACCTCTGCGCTTAAAAGCTTGTTCGTCTAAAAAATCGACCGACTCAAATTGCTTCATAAAATTATCTGAAACTTTAAAATCTGGTTGATTGGTATATCTTCGATGTAAACTTTCGTATTTTATAAGTGCTAAATAATGTGAATAATATAACTCCTTACGTTCAACTTCTGCGAACTCTTTAGGTAGTCCTGTAAAGCTTTCTAAGTATTTAGTATTAGCTTCAAATATTGTTTGTTGTTTGTCACTAAAATCAGTTTCATTTAATGAATTATATTCAGCATAAACACCTCTTAGGTTATTGTTATGTTCATATTCGGTTAAAAGATAATTAGAGGCATCAGGATTGGTACCCGTTATTTTAGCTGTTGTTTTAAATTTATTTATAGTTGCCGTTAAATTATATGTACCTCCAGTTTCAAAATACAGATATGCCGTGTTTCTACCATCGGTAAAGGTGTAACGTCCGGTTCCAGAATATATGGTATCACAAGTAAAGGAGCCATCTTCTGCTAATGCAATAGGCATTCGTAAACCTTGTCCTGAAAGTCTAAATTTTTCTGATGTGGTATTGGAAATAGTCCCTGTAAGTAAAATATAATCTTTACTAGGAGTTGTTTTGCACGATGCTAAACTTAGCATTGAAAGCAATAAGATAAGGATTCTGTTCATGATACTTTTTAAATTAATAATGCGTTAATTAAATTCCTAATTCTTTAAAAAGTTCGATTAATTTTGAGTCCGATGGTCGAGGCGCATTAGCACTTACAATGTTTCCTGATGGATCAATTAAAATAAAACGAGGGATTCCGTTAATCTCGTAAGCAGCTACAAAATCGCTTTTCCAGTTTTTATCTGCAAGTAATTGCACTCCAGAAAGCTCCTTATCTGTAACCATTTTTTTCCAAGCATCGTATTTGTTTTCTACATCAATAGAGATACTTACAAATTCTATGTTTTTATTATGATATTGCTTTTCAACTTTTTTAAGAGCAGGCACTTCCGCTAAACACGGACCACACCAAGTTGCCCAAACATCTATGTATACATATTTACCTTTAAAATCGCTTAAAGAAGTTGTTCCACCTGCATGATTTTCGTATGCTGTGAAGACTGGAGATGGTTGACCTTTAGAAAGCTTTTTTAGATTTTCGTATTTTTCTGTAATACTTTCATCATTACTTTTAGACGTGGACACAGATATATATGTGTTATAATATTCGTCTAGATTGTTGGTATATGTAATTCCACTAGAAGCAGCCGACATTAATAAATCATTTTTTATATAGTCGTTAGGAATTGCTCCATATACGTTAAGTTTAGCTAAATGTTGGTCGACCCCTTCGTTTTTAATTAATTCATCTGCCTTTCTGTTAAAATGCTCTTTTACTAATTTATTGTATGACGATCTAAGTTTATAAGCATCTTCATTAAGGTAATCTATACCTTCTAGTTCTTTAAGAAAATCGGGCGAAACTTTAAAATCGGGTTGCTTTGTGTATCTTTGGTGTAAACTTTCGTATTTAATTAAAGTTAATAAGTGGTAGTAGTTTAACTCTTCACGTTCAGCTTCTAAAAATTCTTTCGGGACATTAGGAAAACTATCTAGATAATTAAGAAGTTGCTCTTTAACAGCTGTTTCTTTAGCAATAAAATCGGATTCGTTTAATGAATTAAATTCGGCATAATCGCCTCTAACTTTAATGATGTTATCAATTTTAGTCATTAAATAATTTGAAGCATCAGGATCTGTTCCTGTTAATTTTACTGTGTTTCTAAAATCTTTACCATCTGCTGTTAAGTTATATTCACCGCCATTAGTTAAATACAAATCTGCTCGCGTTCTAGGATTAAAAAAGATGTATTTCCCTGTTCCGGTCTTAATTGTATCTAAAAAGGTGCCATCTTCTGCTATTTCAATCGTGGTTGAACCGCCCTTACCACCTAGCCTAAATTCTTTTGATGGCGGATTAGAAATGGTTCCAGAAAGCAAGATATAATCTTTGGTTTCTTTTTTTTCTTCGCAAGACGTTAAAAACAAGGTCGATAGAAGTATAATAACAATTTTTTTCATGTATAAAGTTTTAGTTCAGGTAGTATACAAGTATCCTTTATCAAGATGATTTACAATCATTTGACAGATGTGATACACTACATAAAAGTTTTAATAAATTAAAGTGGACTTAAAAAAACGGGAAAACGAGTTCCCGTTTTTCTTAAGTAAATAACTATATGTATTTTATTGAAGTCGGATACCGTCTAAACAAAAAGTAGGTGCATACACCATACTACCGTCTGGGTTAACATAAGAAGAAGACATCTTGAATAACACTTTATCAACTGCGCCGAATGATGATAAATCGACTCTTCTCCAATCGGTTACTGTATATGTGTAAGCCGGATTTGCTGGATCTACACCTTCTAATAAAGCTAAATAAACATCTGTAGTACCAACACTCGTACCGTTAAGAAAACCTTCAATGGTAAGGGTTATATCTCCAATATTTATTTGATCATATGCTTCGTTATAAGCAGCTTGATATACATCGCCATAAGCAGCATCGTACGCCTCTTGATACGCAGCATCATAAGCCGCTTGCTGTTCTTCTTCTGTGCTACTTGGATTATCGGCAACATATTGATCACGTGCGGCCTCTCCGGCAGCTTCTCCAGCCGCGATTCCAACACTTTCTCCTCCAATTGCCTGCCCAGCTTCTTCGCCTGCGGCTTCTCCGGCAGCCATTTTTTGAAGCGTTTGATGTGCACTTAATCTCACTGTATTAAGAGTACCATCTACTCCTGGAAGTGTAAAGACTCCTTTCACAGAATCGTCTGTATTTGCTATATTGGGGTTAGCTACTACATCTCCATTTATATCATACATTTGCGTTTCAGCGTCAATATCGCCAGAATAAATAGATCCATAAAGGCTTAAAAGGGCATTATATGATGTATTTGCTACTAATACATGCTCTATAACATTTGGAGTAGGCAATGTAAAATAGGCATCATCATTATTTGTATTTCCTACTAAAAAATTTTCTGTTCTATTTACTTCGTCGGTATAAACACTATAAAAAGTTGAATCTATAGAAGTTTGTACCTCTGCTGGGCTAAGCTCGCTAGCAGGTGCAAATGTAGGTGATAAGCTCCAAGGATAAGAACGAGAATTTTTATTAGATAAAGCAAATCCGCTATAGGTACCATCTGCATTCTTAGATACATTTACAGTAATTTCACCCGAAACATAACCTTCTGCTTGAAAAGGTGCATCAGGAATAAGAAAAGAAAACCTATCTAAAGTTAATTCGTTAAATGTAACATCATTGCCGTACTCTATTTCGTCTATATACCTTTCGGCACAGGAATTAAACACAGTTAAGCCAATTATAGCAGCTGTGATACTTATATATTTTTTGGTAAATTTCATATTTTCTAAATTAAATTATTCTAAATCTGGGTTCTGAATGATCTCTCTGTTTACAAGCATTTCTACATCTGGAATAGGATAACAAATTTTATTAAACTCGATAGAGAATCCTTTAAGTCCTTCCATCCATAATACGCCATCTGCATTTTTCATTCGTAATGAAGCAAAAAAGGCACTACCATTTTCTAAGAATGTTTCTAAACTATATTCTTTAAATATAAGATCCATCAATTCTTGTTCTGATGTTGGGTTAAGAGTTTCTAACACAGGATTTGTTCGAAGAGAACGCATAGTGTTTATTGGTTCAATAGCCTCTGCAACAGATGCACCTGTTCTTGCTAATAACTCAGACTTCATTATGTATAACTCTGAATATCTAAAAAAATATGTATTGTACTTATTATCTTGAGGTTCTGCATTAAGTCCCCAATACTGCCCTAGTCTACAAACTTTTTTCCATGCATAATACTTAAAATTAGAAGTTGCATTATATGGGTAACGCATTAACCCAGTAGCAATTGGCCAACGCCCATCAGCTTTAAACCAACTCGCTGCATCATTAACTAGCCCTGCCGTAATTTGTGATTCAGTAGTCCAATCCCAAACTAATGTACCTCTAGTAATTAATGTTGAAAAGTAGTACGATGATGCATTCCATATATCTGCATTACCGTTTTGTTCTAAATATCCAGAGAACAAGTTTTCATCAGAATCCCACGAATCTTCATAAACCTGTGCTAAATCAGATTGCATAGAAAATCCTGGTATATTTGAATTTAAAATTTCATCTACTATAGCAAGTGCTTCCTCTAATTCAGGTTTGTTTCTTCCATCATTAAAACCATATCTGTATAGTAAAATTTTAGCTTTAAAAATTTTAGCAAATTCTTTAGAAACATATCGATTTCCTCTTTCTTTAAAATCCGGTAAGTTTTCAATAGCAAAATCGATATCCGCCATGATTCTATCATAAGAATCTCCTACACTTAATCTACCAACTTGAAGATTGTCTACCGTAGCTAAATCATCACGGTATAATATTCCATAAGGACTCTCGTCATTAGATTCCCACCAGTGTCCGTATTTCCAAAACACATACGTACAAGCAAAAGCTTTTAAAAATCTAGCTTCTGCAAGTAGTTCCGATTTTCTATCATCGGAAATTACATCTGAACCTAATTTATTAATACCGTTTATAGCATAGTTGGCCGCATTTATAGTTTCGTAATATCCTAACCAGAAATACTGTTGCGAAGGGCTATTGTTGGTTTGTGTGGTTGTCATATTATAATCAGAAGTCGAGAATCTAGCCAGACCACTTCTAGATGCTAAAGCATAAACCAAACCTCCAGAATAATTATTCCCTTGTACGATGTAAGGATATATACCGTGAACAGCATCTTCAGCTTTACCTTCGTTTGTTATTCCATTAACTTCATTTAACTCGTAACTTGGGGTTATGTTCAATTCATCGGAGCAAGAACTGACCCCAAAAAATAGAGTTAGTAATAAAATATAAATTAATTTTTTCATAAAATATGTATATTAGAATTTAACTATTAATCCAAGACTGTAAACCGAAGCATCAGGGTAAGTACTACTGTCTTCTGCTGATGCCGTACCTACAGAAGATAGTATTGAACCACCATCTGGACGGAAACCTGGATAATCTGTAATTGTAAATAAATTTGAAGCTCTAAAATTTAAAGTAAGTGACTTTAATACCGTATTTCTGAATATCTCACGCGGTAGATTATAGCTCATAGCCAATGCATTTAAACGAAGATAAGATGCATCGTGTAAAAAGAAATCTGAGAATTGTCCATTCCCTCCAATAGAAGTTCCTAAAACTCTAGGAAAAGAAGCCTCTTCTGGACTTAATACTACAGAAGTTTCCCCAGCAAGGTTTACACTACTATTATAATCTCTCATACCATATCTAACAAAATCTCTAGCAGCCGTCCAATGTCTTAAATGACCATAGGCGTAGCTAAAGTTAGCCGATATATTAAAGTTTTTATGTGTGTAATTTAAACCAAAACCACCATAACCATCAGGTATTGATGACCCTAAACTAACGCGATCATCATCTGCAGTTATTATTCCATCTCCATTTTGGTCTACATAAATCATATCGCCTTTACCTTCAGTTTCACTAACATAAGGTTCTTGATTACCGTATTCGTCTAAGCTATTTCTAAATGAATAAGAGTCTTCTGCTGTAGCGTAAAATCTACCAGCCGTTTGGTAACCGTACCAATCACCAATTTCGTCTCCAACATTTAATATCATACGTGTATCGTAGCTATAAAAAATAAGTTGGTCTAAATTTCCTGTAATTTTTTCAACAGTAGATTTATTGGTAGCCCAGTTAAAGTTAAAAGTTAATCGATCATTTTTTGTACGAAAAACATCAGCTCTTAAGCTTACCTCTACACCATTAGCCTTCATTGCCGCTATATTTGCAGATGTATATCGCTCTGAAGAACTCCAAGGAATATCATTATCGTAAATTAATTTATCACTGTGTTTTTTATAAATTCCTACCGAACCAGAAACACGATCGTTAAGTATAGAAAAATCTAAACCAAGGTCAAACATAGTGGTTTCTTCCCACTGTAAGTGTGGATTTCCTAAAGAGCTCGGACTAATTGCTGGACTGTCGTTATAAGTTTCAGCCTGAATTCCTGTAGCCCAATCTGAATAACCAAGACCACCTGTAGATCCTGTAATACCAATAGATGTTCTTAACTTTAAATAAGAAAGGTATTTTTTCATGTTATTAGAATTCATGAAATTTTCTTCAGAAACTATCCAAGCTAAAGCTCCAGAAGGAAAGGTACCCCATTGTCTATCTGAACCAAAACGAGAAGATCCATCTCTACGTATTGTTCCTGAAATAATATAGCGATCATCGTATTTATAATGCACACGAGCAAACTGACCAATTAACGCAGATTCACCTTTACTTTCACTTACAATTGGAACTGATGCATGAGATCCAAAATTATTAAGAAGATCATCATCAGCAAAATCTTCAGCATATATTGAATAACTACTTGTACTATATTTTTCTAAACTGTAACCTAATAAAGCTGTAATATCATGTTTATCTCCTATAAGCTTAGCAAAAGTTAGGGTATTGTCAAATAAATCACGATTTCGTTTTGAAGACCTCCAGCGTCTTTCACTTAATTCTGTTTGGTAGGTACCTGCGTAATTAAACGATAAATATTCAGAATCAGCATACGCATTAGTAAAAGATGACCTCCATCTTAAACCTTTTATAACTTCATACTCTAAATATGCTGTTGTATTAAGAGAATTAGTCTTTGAAGAGTTTTCATTTAAAATAGCTGTAAACGGGTTTTCAACATAATAGCTGTAATATAAAGACCCATCTTCATTATATGGTTTTAAATCTGGACGTATTCTATTCACTACAGTTAGTAATCCGTCTTTATTACTAGCATCTCTAGTAGAACCTCTCAAATTTATTCCAAAGGTTAACCTATCACTTAATTTAGTATCTAGCCTTACGCTTCCGTTATACCCGTTATTATATCCAGATTTTACAACCCCGTCATTCTCTACAATACCTAAAGCCACATAAAAAGTAGTCAATTCAGAACCACCACTTACAGATAAATCATGCTTTACATTAAAAGGATTCTGTGAAACTTCTTCTTGCCAGTCTGTATCACCACCATAAAAAGCTGTTGGAAGAAGTGTTAAATCTGAAGCATCGTACTCACTGGTATTTAAATTAAAAAATGCTTGTTCGTCAAAAAATTGATCTGAATCACCTGTCCAGCCATTAGTAATAATTTGCTCTCTATAGGCAGCTTCCATAAAGCTTTCGTATTGTGGGCCATCAAAATATTCGAATGCATTATAATCGGTAATACTTTGCGATATATTTGTAGAGAATTGAAATACGGGTTTTGTATTTCGCTTTCCTTTTTTAGAAGTTATAATAATAACACCATGAGCAGCTCTAGACCCGTAAACTGCTGTTGCAGAAGCATCCTTTAAAATATCGATACTTTCAATTTCCTCTAAGTTTAAGTCTGCTAATGGAGTTACAGGGTCGTAATTAGGTCTATTTACGGTTGATTCCTGTGGAACACCATCGATAACCCATAATGGTTGATTGTCTCCATCTAGTGAAGACATTCCACGAATTACAACACTAACTGGAGAAGTAGGTGAAGCCGATTGAATTTGTACATTTACACCGGAAGCTTTACCCTGAATTAAAGATTCTACAGTTGTGGCCATTGGAGCATTCTCAATATCTTCAGATTGAATTCTAGCTATAACACCAGTTGCATCTCTTACTGTTGATGTACCATACCCAATAACAACAACTTCGTCTAAACCAGAAAGCTCAGGTTTCATTTTTACTGTTATAGAGGTTTTGGTACCAATATTAACCTCTTGTTTTTCATACCCTATAAAAGTGAATACTAATATTGGGGTTTCAGTACTACCTGTCAAATTGATTTTGAAATTACCATCAAAATCTGTAGTTGTACCTTTATGTGTGCCTTTTAATAATATCGTTACTCCAGGTAAAGGAACTCCATTTTCATCGACAACAACACCATTAATAATACTTTGTACTTCATCATCATTATCTACTTTAGCAACCAGCTCGTCTTCAGAAATCTTACTCTTAATAATGATTGTGTTTTCTTGTGCGAATTCATAACTAAAGCTTCCATTAGAAAGCGTTTTTTCTAAAAGCACTTGAGCTTTAACAGTACCTTTTTTTAAGGTTACTTTTGGATAATTTTCGAACAAATCTGCTCTGTAAATAAACGTGTAATCTGTCTGATTTTTAATCAGTTCAAAAACTTCGTCGACCGAAACAACCCGACTGGATTCAATTTCAATTTTGGCACCTTGCGAAAATCCATTCTTGGGAGTTAAACTAAAGAGCGACATCGAAAAGAAAAAAATAAATGTTTTCATGATGAGCGTCAAAAACCTTCTCTGCGTGTAGAGAAGCGGATTAGTAATTTTTTTTTCATAAATTTACATGTTGGTTAATTAATCAATTACTCACAGGGATATTACTGGCGGTGAGATGTTTAGTTATATCCCTATTTTTTTATTCAATCGTGATATGTTTATTCTCTATTGTATATTTCATATTATTTGTATTTTGTATAATTCCAAGGATATTTTCTATAGGTTGTTTTTTACTTATAACTCCGGTAAAACCAATATTCTCTAGGTCTTCATTAACTATTAAAATGTCAACGTCATACCATCTAGACAACACTTTCATTATTTCTGCTAGAGACTTATTTGTGAAACTAAATTTTCCTTTGTGCCAAGAAATAAATTCGTCTACTTCTACTGTCGAAATTTCAAAATCGTCTTTATCTTGAGATAGTTTTGATTGTTCGCTAGGCTTTAAAATATTTTTATTAATACTATTACTTACAGCTACACTACCTTCTACTAATGTGGTAACAATATCGGCTTCATCGATATAGGCTTTTACATTAAAAATTGTTCCTAATACTGTAATATCTTGTTGTTTTGTTTTTAAGATAAAGGCAGTTCCATGGTTTTCGGTACTTTTAGAAACCTCTAGATAAGCTTCACCATACACCAATTCAACTTCTCTAGGATGTCCTTTTATGAAATTTACTGGATATTTAAGTTGTGAATCTGAATTTAACCAAACGTCTGTCCCATCTGACAACTCTACGTGATATTGTCCACCACGAGGAACAGTTAAATAATTAAACTCTAAGTTTTGATTTTCAGTTTCCGAGACTCCATATATAATTTCACTTCCGTTACCTTTCACACATTTATTATTATATGTGTTCGTACTATCTAAGGCAACTACAGAACCATCTGAAAGTGTTAATACCGCTTTACAACTCCCTATTTCAATTTTAGTATCTACTATAACAGGTTCGTTATGTAGGGTGTTATTTTTATTAAACAGGAAAGTTAATGTAACAATAAGAGCAACTGAAGCTGCTGTTGCATACTGCCAGTAATATGTTTTCTTAGGAATGTTTAATTTCGATTTTAAAGTTTGCCAATCAGCTTTACTATCAATTTTATTCTTAAGTGCTAAACGAGATTCTATTTCTGACTTATCTGTTAACCTTTTTACAACCTCTGCTTTCTCTTCTTGAGAAAATAAATCTGAAGATTCTAATGCACTTGGCTTTTCATCTTTTAAAAGAGAAGTTACAATCTGCTTAGACAATATTATGATTTCACTAAATTTTATCATTAGTTATGACTACTATTTTTAACTAAGACGACAAAACTTTAAGGTAGGGTTAAAAAAAGTTAACTTTTTTAATTAAAGTTTATTTTTTTAACATTTACAGTTACTTAAGAGTTAAGTAAACCGCATGCTTAATTGTAAGATTCAAAAACAAATGCTATGTATATGTAGTAATCTTTAAGTAATGGTCTTAAGCGTTTATATGCTATTTTTTTTTGAGCTTTAACCGTATTCACAGAAATGGCCAATTGGTTAGCAATTTCAACATTTGTAAACTCCTTAATACTTAATCGCATAATTTGAGCGCATTTGCATGGAAGTGTATTAATAGCTTCTTCAATTTTGGTTGAAGCTTCTTCAATAACAACTTCTTTTAAATAAAAGGACTCTTTATTTAAAGTATCCAATTCTACAACAGACATAAGGTCTGTAGCCTTAAACCGACTACTTTTTAAAAAATCTAAAGATCTATTTTTAACCGCAGTATATAAATACGATTTTATAGCGGCTTCGTTATTAAATTGTATTTGATCTTCCCAGACTTTTATAAATACATCTTGTACCAAATCTTTGGCTATATCTATATCTTTTACATAACTATTCGCAAAAAGACATAACGAAGCGTATAAAGAATCGAAGACATTCTTATATGCTTTTAAAGACAACGTATGTATATCTTTTGTGAGGGACAATTAGCTATTAATTATTTTTAGGGTAACCAAATCTAGTTAAAAATTAATAAAGACAAAGGGCTTACTTTCCTTTTTACCCATTAACTAAATAAACAAAGTCAAAAAACATATTTTTACATTTTATGATATGATTATTTGTTAAATCCTAAATAGACCTACTCTATAGATTGACTTGGTTTTTACGTATTATATCCTTTAAAAGTCGGATACCACCTGCATTTGAAGTTATTTTTTCACACACTTACATCATCAAAATAACCATATAAAAAAGCTTATAAAATCATTGTTTTTGATTTTATAAGCTTAATCAATGTTTAAATATTTAAGAATTTTTAAACGCACAGTTTCCTACACATTTAAGTTTATAACTTCATTAAAACATACATTTGAAATTATTCTTCTAAATAACCAAACTTCCCATTATTGAAATCGTTGAAAGCTTCTTTTAGTTCTTCTTTTGTATTCATAACAAAAGGACCGTGTGCCTCAATTGGCTCATTAATAGGTTCGCCACTTAAAACTAAAATAACCGCATTAGTTGTTGCTTCAATTTTAAAGGTTTCTCCATCATTTGCCATAAGCGCTAAATGGTCTGTTGGTACTTGTTCGGTACCATTAATTACAATATTACCTTCCAACACAAGAAGTACGGTATTGAAATTTGCCGGAAATTTAAAATCAGCCTTTCCTCCTGTATTCAATTTAGCATTAAACATATGGATTGGCGTAAAAGTTGATGCCACGCCTTTTGTACTATTGTATTCGCCAGCAATAACTTCTATTGTTCCTGCACCATCTTCTAAATTATAGCGTTTAATATCGGCATGTTTAATGGCCTGATATTTAGGAGCGCTCATTTTATCCTTTTTAGGTAAGTTCACCCAAAGTTGAACCATTTGAAAATCGCCACCTGTTTTACTCCATTCCTCTTCGTGATATTCTTTATGAAGAACACCACTTGCTGCAGTCATCCATTGCACATCACCTTCTCCAATAACGCCACCTCCACCACTGCTATCGTGATGTGCCACTTTACCTTTATAGGCAATAGTAACCGTTTCGAAACCTCGGTGCGGATGTACGCCAACGCCTTTAGGTGTCTTTGAGGGCGGAAAATTATATGTTGAATTATAATCTAATAAAATAAACGGGGTCATACGTTGCATATCCAATCTAAATCCGCTTGGGATAAAATTGTGAACTCTAAATCCATCGCCAACAAAATGTGGTTCTTTTGGACTTGCTACTAATTCTACTGTTTTAGTTTTCATAAGTATTAATTTTTATATCACAAATTTACAATTGAGAATACTGTTATGCATTGACCTATGGTAAGAACCTAACCCTTAAAGTTTTTTCGCGACAGTGCTTTACGGACGCGACTTAAACTCTCTGGTGTAATTCCTAAATAAGATGCTACCATAGTTTGTGGTACTCTTAAAAGTATATCGGGATACATTTTTACAAACTGTAAATACCTATCTTCTGCCGACGTACTCAATAGTAGATTAATTCTATTCTGCAAATGACGAATATGATTATGGAGTAATCTATTATTAAAATCGGTGAAAGTTTTAATTTTATCTGATAGCAATTGCACAAAACTCTCATCAATTATTACAACTTCACTATCTTCTAAAGCTTGTATAAAGTACGCAGAAGGCGCATTAAAATAAGAACTCTCTCTATCGGTTACAAACCAATCTTCTGGAGCAAAAGAAAGTACATGTTCCTTTCCTTTTTTATCAATGGAATATTGTCGTAACAACCCCTGTTCCACAAAAAATGTGTGTTTACAATGTTCGTTAGCACGCAAAAGAAATTCATCTTTTTTAACCTTTTTAATCTTTAATGTTTCAATTACAGAAAGAATTTCTGTTTCGTCGATATCAAGACTTGAGGCTAAAAATGTTTTCAGGTTGGTGTTTGTCATAATAAGTTAAAATATATTTTGTGTTAGCTATAACACCTTTTATAAAACTAACTATTTATCTATCATTACCAAATTAAGAACCTGTATTAATTCAAGTCTTTCTGACATCTCATTTACACATGTAGACTTACATTTCAATTGGTTTTTAATTTCTTTTCAACCGTTAAATGAATTTCTTTATTTCTAACACTTAACTACAATACATTAGATAACACTACTTTAAAGCTGTAACAAAAACTAATTTTAAAAATCTTATGACGATAAAATAGTTAAAGAATTACGCCCTAACACTTGTATGTTTAAGTCTAATTAACTGTAGTGCATCTGAAGAATAAATAGACACGGAAATGTGCCTTTATTTTACCAGTATGCAGGACCATATCAGCCACTGACAGATGAGTTTAAAAGTTTTGACCAATATTGGGAACACCCCTCAGGAAACGGATATTACGTTTCAGGAACAACAACTCGCAACATCTGTAATTGGTCGCTCGTAGGACTTACACTATCAGAATTAGCCACTGCCAAATAGTGACTAAAATCTAACGAATACGGTTTACTCTTGTCTTGTTACTCCATGAAACTCGACACTAAAAGTACTACAATTAAAAACAATACGTGTGGTTTAATTCGGTTCATGGTTAAAGCTTTACTTCTAATTTTTATTGAAAACCCTAACGCATACTCCCTTAGTTTTATAGCACTAAAACATGTCTATTTGTATGCATAAAGAATGTTTTATGTTCTGAACGGCATTAATCTTTTTCAGGAGTTAAATCAATAACTTCTCCTTTGCTTTCTGCTTCTAAATTAGTGGTTCCTGAATATGTTAACACCTTTGCTTTGGTGTCATTTTCAAGTTTAATAGCTGTAGCATGCATGGTAGCTTTGGGGTTATAATTACCATAGCCTTCCCAAACCGAAAGTTTTATGACCATGTCTTCTGGAATAAAATCATCATTACTCGTTTTTACTACAATATTGTGCCCCGTCCCATTAATCTTAGCCAACATGCTATTTGCCATACCATTTCGGCTATCGAGTATATGTATTTCAACATTGGCATTTTTAGCATCGGTATAAGGCACACCAAAAGCTTCACCATACTTGGCATTGGCACGACTATTAATAACTGTATCTTCGTTACCTACATTATACCCTGTTGTAACACAGTCGCGAACTTCGCAGTTTATAACTTTATCTCCAGAAGTATTTAGACCGGTACAAATTCCTCTTCTCATCTGAAAAACCGTACAATCCTTTATCGTTGTATTTAAAGTGGGATGCCCATTATACTCAGGATATAAACGTATTCCGTCCTCGCTTAAAGACACTATTTCGTCTGGTAGAATCTTTCCATCAAGCCCAATAACGGTACCTTCTACGTATCCTTTTTTATGTGGATGCCTGGGTTTCTGAGCATAAAAATCTCTATCAAAACCATAACCAGAAGTTTCTGCTAAAATAGCATCTGTAGTACGCAGTAAACCATCTACGTGGCAATCTTCTACCAAGGTGTTTTCTGCGCCTTGCAAAAAGATGGCATGCCCCATAGCACGCATATGCACTTTACAACCAATAAGCGTCACATTTTTAGCAGGATATCCAACACGAATACCATTCATTTTTCTAACATCGCCTCCCCCTAAACCGTATAAATAGCCATATCCCCATGGATTAGAACCCGAAGTACGGACCTCAACGTCTTTAAGTACGACATGTTCCCCTACGATATTAAATATTTTATTTTTACTCTGTAAACCTGATGCACCGCCATAAGTTTCAATATACAAACCCTCGAAAGTGGTATGGTTTCCTGAAATTTCGATGGCACAATACATACTGTTACCATCGTCGCTTTTTGCTAAATCGGTACGACTAAAAAGTTTAGTATCTACCATAAAACGCGCTCCTGTTAAATCGTAATGTGAATGATTTCCTGTAATGGCAATAAATCGTATACTTTCAGCTTGATCGATTTGATAATTTCCTGGAGCTAATTTGATTTTAACACCATCCTTATCGATGTACTTTTTAAAATCTGAAAGCGTATGTACTGTTATAAATTCCTCTTGAACTTCTACAGTTTCTTGTTCTACTTTTTTTGAAGTCTCCTGACATGATGCAAACAAAATGATAAACGACAAGCTTAAAAAATACAATCTGATTAATTTCATATGGTCTTAATTATTTTTATATAAAAATAAATATGATTTAATTTTTCATGCATAAATCAAGGTTCATTCTCTATAAACTATGAACTTTTTTAAGGCATTTCAACAGTAAAAGACTTAAAGCTACTGCAAAAACCAAAAAGATTTAGTGCAAACACCATTTTACAAACTCTTAATTTACTGTGCTATTAATGCGTTTAAATATGCTGGATAATTCGCTCCTTGCCCTCCTCCTCTTGTAATAGAATCTCCAAAACATATTATTTTTTGGTCATCTTTTAAAAGCTGATGTACTTTAAGATAGTAATACACATGTTCTGCTATAAATCGGTAGCCTAAGGCCGTGGGATGTACTCCATCTTTTTTACCACTATTTTTAACGTTCCTTATCATCATATCTTGATTATGTATAGGTAAGTTTAATGCTTTAAATTCAGCATTTAAATCGTAAATACGAACATTATGTTCTGAAGCTAAAGTTTTAACAATTTTACCAACCTCATCTATTTTGGTATTTGGTGTATCTGAAAACAACACTTTTTTATGTCTGGTAAATAAATAAATACTATCTACTGGTATAGGACTCATTAAAACCAACTCGCTTCCACTCGATTTTATTTTTTTAATTAATGTGTCTAGATTAGCGGTGTAAGTATTATAATCAATCATTTTTTTAGAATTCAACATATCGTTTGTTCCAACCATCATAATCACTACATCTGGGGTCTTTGCAATCACATCTTTATCTACTCGTTTTAGCAAGTCATTCGTGTTATTTCCACCTACACCGGCATTTAGAACTTTGCTTTTTTCTTCTGAATTTGTCACTGTACAATTCACAGATAAATCGTTCAACTTCACTGGCATTCCTGTGTAATTAAATAGCTGAATATTCTTCGCTCCAGCATAAGTTCCACTAGGTTTATCTGGGTTCCTATAGCGATGTACATCATCCCAAAACGATTCACCAAAAACGATTGGAGTCTCAACACTACGTTTTTTATTCTGATAATTACGAATCGTAATATGGTGACCTGAACCATTAATTTCCGCCAAACGTGATACCTTGTAATCACTTACTGCATCGGTTAATTCTAAATCAATTGTACAGTTTTTTATATCATTACCCACAAAAGTAATTAGCGGACCATATAAAGCATCGCCTTTAGAGTTTTCTATAACGCCGTGATCACCCACAGAAAATCCTTTTTCCTGACACCCAATTGCGGTTGAACCTACAATTTTAGTTGGTGGTAAGTTGGCACTTAAATCGAAACCAGAACGCATATTTTTAACGGTACAATTAATAACCGTTACGCCTTGAGTTCGTCTACCACTTAAACCTCCTGAAGGATAGGTTCTAATACCATCTTCTGATAAGGATTTTATTTCGTTTGGCAGAATGACTCCAGGCGGATAATCACTTTTAAAACCTACACTAAATGCAGGACCAGAAGTTTCTGCAAGCATTTCATTGGTTGACCTCATTTTACCTTCTACATAGCAATCTTGTAATAACGTATTTACCGCGCCTTGCATAAAAATACCATGACCAAATGCATGAGACACCACTTTACATCCCAATAATTGCGTATTCGTGCCTTCTACTAGTAACACCGAATGTTTTTGAGTTTTCACCAAAGCATTGCCTCCTTTTCCTAACAAATGACCATACCCATACGGATAAGATCCATGCACAAATAAATCGGCAGCTTTAATGATATTATCATCTCCCATAACGCGTAACATTTGAACACGATGAGCTGGCACATGATTACCAATATCTTTTCCTTTTAAGCCTTCTATATAATTGTTGTTTCCACTGACTAAAAACTCACTAAACTCACTTTTAGGGTAATTATCATGTAGTTTACCATCAATATTAAGAGTCACTCCGGTTAGAAAATACTGACTATTATCGCCCGAGAAATGGATAAGAGAACCAATACGGAAATCGCCTTTCTTCTTATTATTCTCACCATATTTAAAGATACTTAGTTCGCCTATTTTAATAGAAGTTATAGCGTATCCGCCAGGTTTCATTTTAACCAACACATTACTCTTTTTAGCATATTTAGCTAATTCTTTTACCGATTTTATAAAAATGGTATCTTTTGTTATCGTATTGGCTTGTGCTGTAAACACAACCATGATTATAAACACAAGGCTAATTATTTTTTTCATGTTTTAACTGTCTTTTGTTATAGATGAATACACCTTAAAATGAGTGTATTATTTATAAAATTAGTTCGTTGTCGCTAGAGCCTGATTTGTAGCAACTAACTCATCATTCACATACTCTTTAATAGTGATTTTTATATTTGCATCTTTAATATGCTCTATAAAAACACTTTGCTTCCTTCCATCTTTCAGAAACACTGTGAGTTCATTTTCATTTTTCGATACTATCTTAGAAATTGCAGACGCGTTTTTATATGGTTCTAGAACCGTTAAAAACTGCGCTTCTTTACCCGATACTCGAACGCCATAAGTTGCGCGATTTGGATTGTTCCTAATGCCTCGTTGCTTACCACCATTGGGATAACTCGCCACAACAACATCCGCTTTTTTTGGCCAAAGGGTATGGACATCTAACTTCATATCGTGTTCTTGAAACTTGACTTTTTTCGTTTTATTTGATGTATACCATTGTGCGCTTGTAAAGTATTTATATTGAGAATTTAAATCCTCACTCCACGTAGGTTTGACACCGCCTTTTGTTGTGACACCATCTATAGACTGAAATCCAACAGGATGTAACATCCAATCGTAAGTATGTTTTTGAGGCGCCTGCATATAGTCAACAATCACAACATAATCAGTTGTTACCACAGACAAACGTCTTTGTAATACAGGTTCAAAACCAGGTTCAATATCGAAATCATTCCATGGTGGAAATAGGTCTTTATTAAAAATGGGAATTCTTCTCCATCGGGCTTTTGTTTGCACCACAGTGGCTTGCATGATATCGCCTTTATAAAACAATAGTTGTTCTGATGGTACAGCTTCTTGTTGTAAACCATCAATAACAACCATATTGTGTGTTGCCGATGCTTGAACACTCTCTTTATACCCCGGATCGCCATAGCCAAACCACACCATTTCGGTTCCAAAATACTTATGCCCGTAACGGTTTAAAGCAATCATTCCGGTTCTATCTAAATGCCCGTGCCATCCGCCATGTGTTCCAAATTTATAATAGGCTTGAATTTGTTCTTCTGGGATTTTATTTTTTGGTTGAGAACGCAAGGCTACCAAACCAACATTAGACACATATTCCGATTCTGATCTAGGGTCTTTTACTTCCGGAAGTTCTGCAACACCATATAATAACGATTCCCAACTGTCTCTTTTAGATTTGCTGATTACCCATGCTAAATCGTCATTTTTAAAATGTCTGTAAGCCAACTCATAAAACTCATGAGGTTTTGAAACGGTTCCGTCGTTATTAGGAATTAAATTGGCCTCTTCATCCATCATAGGAATATAAGCGTTCACCATCTCTTTAAGTCCTCTGGTACTGCTACCTGTAGGGCCCCAAATATCGAACTTCATTCCCGTGTAACCTTCTTTGGCGTTTTCGAAATCTTTACTTTTAAATCGCATAGGAAAACGTCTGTCGTATAAATTCCATCCGTAATTTTCGAAAGCTTGAGCAGTAAGACAAAATCTTTCTGTTACCAAATAACAATAGCCAGGAGTACCTTCAAACCACCAACCATCTGCCATAATCCCTTTGGTCATTTGATCTATAAGTCCGCCATCGCTTTTTACAAAATGATTCACTGCAGTCATATCTTGAAGAAAAAGAGACGTGATTACAGCCCCAACATTGGCACTCGCTTGATGGTTCATAATCCCGATAGGATCCATATGAGATTTGTCTTGTTTTAAGTACAGACGCATGGATTGTTCAATATGTTGACGTTCTATATCAGACAAGACATCTTCACCATATAAAATATCGCAGGTTAATGCCAAATACATAAAAAAGAATCCTTCATGGACCTGAACGCCTGTAGTTGCGGCACCTAGAGACAGATAGCCTTCTTCCGGGTCGCAAACATCATTAACAAGCTGGATCACTTTTTTTAAATACGTTGTATTTCCTGTAAATTTATAGGCAAGTGCTACTTTAAAAAGATCTTCACCATCTGCTGCTTTATAAGCTAAACTTTTCCAACGCTTAACCGGTCTTGGTTTATCTACCACCTTACGTTCTGGAACGTAATAAGCATTCGCAAAAGCGATAAGTTCTTCTAGATTTTGCTTTGCCCAATCTACATTTTTTACCTTTTCTTTAGCCTCCTCTAAAATCTCATCGGTTACCAAAAGAAATGGATGTGGTTTATACCGTACCGTAATAAATTCTAAAGTTTCAATACGTGTATTCGCTTCATTTTTTATATCTAAAAAAATTGTTTCTTGTCCGCCAACAGGTATTCCATCACTAACTCGGACTAAAAACGCTCCGTGATACACTTGATTGCTTTTAACAGTAACTAAAGTATCTTTTAAAGTAACCTGACATGCTAAAGTCCTCGGGTTTATAATTTGAATATGATATACTTGTTCCGTATCATCAACGTTATTAATTTCAAATGTATATGTAATGGTTTCATTAACCTTCGCTGCTTTCGACTGCTGTGTACTACTTAAAATTATATTGTGATACGTTTCACTAGCCACAGCGGACATGTTGAAAAGAATACCAACTAAAAGAATTAAGTTTTTGGTTTTCATGAATTGATATTTAATTGATTATGTTTTAGCTTCCCAAATAAGCACCATGATTTTCAAGTTCTTGTTTTAATTTACCATAATCTAAATCGTTAGGCGATACATGTTCCATCACAGATAAACCTGCAATAGTTCCTGCCCCTTGGCCAATAGCCATGGCAATAGGTGTAACTCGTAATCCGGCACTGGCATGATGATCGGCTCCAATAGCTCGCCCTGAAAGCACCAAATTATCAACTTCATTGGTTAACAAAGAGTCTTTAGGAATGTAATATGCCCCTTCATCTTTTAAATGCACAGTATCTGTATTTCCTCCATCCGGAGAATGAATATCTAAAGGATAACCACCAACAGCAATCGGCTCTTTAAATTTCACTTCATTGACTAAATCTTCTGCGCAAAGCACATATTTAGCATGTGGATGACGCGATTCTCTAATCCCAATATGTGGTGCTGTACTTACAAAAGTGGCATTTTCAAAGCCTGGTGCATAGTTTCTAAGGAAGTTAAAAATTTCTACACATTGTTTACGTCCCATAGTTTCTGCCTTACTTAAATCGAATGGATTTAAAGGGTCAAAACCAAGTACGCGAGAGGTATTAAAAATAAATTCGCCTTCGGTATTGGTTTCAAAAAACAACACATTGTCTCTAGGTACTGTAACCTCACCTTTAGCTTTTGCTTTATTCCATAAATCATAAAAACCCCATGTAGAGATACGTTTGGTTTTCTTCAGAATTTCGGCTTTATCGGCAGTACGTTCTTCTGCATCAAACTGATCCCAATTATTAACCATGTATTCACGAAGTTTTTCGGTGTTTACATTCCCGACTTTAATATTAGTGGTCATGGGTTGCGATTTGTTGTCTTCTGGACGCCCTTCTGTAAACGGTACACCAGACAACTTTACTATTTCACTATCTCCACTCGCATCGACAAACACCTTGGCTGGAATTTCTTGAATGCCTCCTCTGTTATGAATAAAAACAGAGGTAATAGCTCGGCCTTCTTTTTCAATATCGATAAGTCTTGTGTGATACAATATTTCTGCACCAGCTTCAATCACCATATCCTCTAGCGTCACTTTCAACATTTCGGCATCAAATGGTGTCACTGTAGAACAATAACCTGTACCATCTAAAATATGCCCCGGACTTGCGCCTTTAGCCACTAATCTGCTTACCATTTCATTTGGGCTACCAAAAACCAATTGCTGACCAGCACGATTGTGAAAAGTCATCATTGGGCCTACACCCATCGCTGTTAACGAGCCTCCTAAAAATCCAAATTGCTCTATCAATAAGGTTTTAGCTCCGGTTTTAGCTGAAGCGATAGCCGCATGACTTCCAGAAACGCCTCCGCCCACGACTATAACATCGTATCCTTCTATTTTTGTTGTATTGAATGTTTTCATTATAAATGTATGTTTTTGATTATTTTAAAATCTACTCTAAAAGGTAGATTTATATTGTATTTGAACTAAATTTTGATTGTATTAAGGCGACTATAATCACGATTATAGCCCCAACGGGGAACCACCAGAAAAAACTAACACCATCGTAATGCATGGCTGCTATAGCCACAATAGCGAGCATAGATCCTGCCATAATTCCTATAAAATTTCCTTTCCGCATTAACGCTAAAAAAGCAATTCCGATTAAACTCCCATAGGCATATCCTGGCACTTTAAAACCTAAAGCCAATAAGCCCCCATCTTGAAAGAAGCTAAAGGCATACGCTAAACATGCTAAAATCACGCCCCAAACGATTATTGCTATCTTAGATATTTTGACCACTTTAGTCTCGTCCATGGTTTTTAATTTAGGAAATATTAAAGAGCCCACTCCCATAACACTAGTTTGCGACAGTGCTGTTAAAGCAGAATCCAAGGTGGAAATACCTGCGGCAAACATGGCGGCTATAATTAAACCAGAAATCCCGTTTGGCAATTCGTTTACCACATAATAAGGAAAAATTCTATCGGGTTCTGAACTGATTGAAGCCTGAACAATGTCGGACAACGGATTGATGTTATAATACGCAACCAAAGCAATACCTACAAAAGCCATAATCCAAGTGGTTGCTACTCCAATCACAGAAAAAGCAACCGCTTTTCTCGCTTCCTTCAGGTTTTTACAACACAAAGCTCTTTGAGTCACCACCTGATCGACGGCATTAGACCCAAATTCGAAAAACGTACAGCCTAAAATTCCAACCCATAACGTATAGGTCTTATGCGGATCTAGAGATAAATCTAAAATTACCAATTTGGCTTTTTCATCGGCTATAGCCATCATTTCTCCAAAACCTCCAGGTATATCTCCAATGGCATAAAACAATGCAAAACAGGCACCAAAAATAAAAATGACAAACTGAATGGCATCTGTCCAAACTACTGTAGTAATCCCTCCAATATAAGACCAGATCACGGCAAATAAGGCAATTATTCCAATACAAACTACAGTACTTTGCCCCGTAATAACACTTAATACTAAAGCTGTACCCAATAAGCGTACACCTTGACTCATAGTCGCACCAACCATAAAAAACGTTCGCGATAACTGACTCACTTTTACACCCAAGCGGTTTTGTATAAAGTCATACGGACTAAAAATGCCTTCTTCGTAATATTCTTTTAATAACACGTATACAAACAAAATGTTACCTAGAGCGAAACCAATCGTCATTTGTAAATACGTTAAGTTTCCATTCATGGAAAACACAAATGCAGGAACGGCAATAAAGGTAGCTACACTGGTTTTTGTAGCAATTAACGATAATGAAACTGCCCACCATGGTAAATTATTTCCACCTTTAAAAAAAGCATCTAAACCTTTGTCTTTATTTTTAACCAATTCCCCAACAAGGGTTGTCCCCAATAAAAACACTATGAGTACAATCCAATTGGTGGTTGAAAAATGACTCGAAGCAATATCTGCTTCATTTTGGGAATACATACACAATGACCCCAAACTTACCAAAGTATATATGCTATATTTTATAATTTTACTCATGGTCTACACTGTGTTTAAACGTATTATCGACTCCTAAATCTTTAAGCATTTCGCCATTAGAAATCACTGCATTATGTTGCGATAGTTTTTCAAAAACAATCGGCATTCCTGTTTTGTTGATTAATGTAATATTATATGCTCCTGAAAAGGCTTTAGCATCTTTATCAGGATATCTGTAACGATGCACATCAGACCAAAACGATTCGCCAAAAACGATAGGTGTTAGAGTCGCTCTTGATTTGTCTTCAAAATTTGACAACGTGATTTTATGTCCAGTTCCATTCAGTTCTGCTAAACGCTGAACAGGATATTCTCCTACGGGGTGCATTAATTGCAATTCTACTTCGCAATTTTCGGTAGTATTGCCATGAAAGCTTAGAAGCGGACCATACATTGCATCTCCTTTAGAATCTTTAATCACAGCATTTTTAGACACAGAATAGCCTTTTTCCTGATTACCGATAGCGGTACAACCGTCAATAAACGTTTCACCTATATGTGCACTCAAATCAAATCCGGAGCGCATGTTTTTAACTGTGGTATTTATCACTGTAATATGCTCTGTTTTCCGTCCTACCAAATACCCATACGGATACGATCTTACACCGTCTTCAGACAGCGATTTAATTTCGTTAGGCATTATTTTTCCTGGCGGATAATCACTTTTAAACTCCGAGTCGAAAGCAGGACCAGATGTTTCTGAAAGCATGGCGTTTGTTGTACGCATCTCGCCTTCAACATAACAGTCTTTTATATACGTATTGTATGCGCCTTGCATCACGATACCATGACCAAAACCTCTAGTAATCACCTTACACCCCAACAATTTGGTATCTTTCCCAGACACGAGTAACGAGGAATGTTTTTGTGGTTTTACTATCGGATTAGCCCCTTTCCCCAACAAATGGCCATATCCATACGGATACGAACCTTTAATATGTAATTGAACATTGCTAATGGTATTTCCGTCGCCCATAACATGCATCATAATAGCACCACGAAGCGGTATCTCTTCACCTAAATCTCGAACTTCTAAACCTTCGATAACATTGTGATTTCCGCTAACGAAAATTTCAAAAATATGATCCTGACCAAAAGCTTGATGCAAATGCGTATCGATATTAATTACAACATCATTTAAAATATATCGACTACCATTCCCAGAAAAATGAAGCAAACTACTAATAGGGTAATCTATACTTGGTTTACCATCTTTATATTTTTTAAGCAGTATACGCTTACTTAAAGTTGTATCATTTAATACATAAACCCCAGGTTTTAATGTAACAACTACATCATCTTGCGTTATATATTTAGCGAATTCTTGAAGAGAATCGACCTCAATACGCTCTGATTTTGGTTCACAGGATAGCACTACTCCAATTGCCAACAGTAGCAAAATAATTCGATATGTAATTTTGTTTTTAATCCCCATTTAAAGTCAACTTGAATCGGTTTATTTGTTTTTATCTTCTAATTTTTTCAACTTGAGTAACGCTTCCATATAATAATAATCTGCATAAACGATTGACGCATCAATTTCTGAATTACGTGGATGATGCCCCGTAGAATGTAGTAGTAGTGACTGATTAGTAGCATTGCTTGAGTAAGCATCTGAAGAAAGCATTGTTAAAAAGCGTTTAGCTTCATTAAAATATTTTTCTTGTAATTGCTTGTCTTCGACTAAAGTCGATAATTCTAACATACCACAAGCCGCAACTGCCGCCGCCGAAGCATCTTTTGGCGCATTAGGAATTTTTGGATCATCAAAATCCCAAAACGGAATCCCGTCTTTTGGTAAGCGTTCCAGATATTTATCGGCTAACTTAATAGACGTTTCTAAAAAGTCTTTTCGACCTGTTTCTCGATACGAAAAAGCAAAACCATATATCCCCCAAGTTTGTCCGCGTGCCCACATAGAATCGTCGGCATACCCTTGGTGAGCAACCCCACGAATAAATTCGCCTGTTTCGTTATTGAAAGATCCTAAATGATACGTAGAATAATCTGGTCTAACCAAATTTTTCATAGTGACTTCGGCATGACTTTCTGCGATATCATATAATCTTTTTGACCCACCGTTTTTCGATGCCCAAAACAGCAACTCCAAATTAATCATGTTATCAATAATGGTATTGTGTGGATATTGCGGTTTACTAGGCCAAGAATGAATACTTCCCACTTTAGGATTATACAATGTTGCTAACGTATCTGCAGCGGCAAGCATAACCGTTTTATAGGCTTCGTTTCCGGTTAATCGGTACCCATTCCCAAAACTACAATACACCTGAAATCCGATATCATGATCTAAGGCCTTTGAATACGCTATAGTTTTAATAGGTTCGGTAAATTCCTGAGCCACTTGTTTCAAGTTTTCATCTTCAGAAAATTCGTATGCATACCATAAAACCCCAGGCCAAAAGCCACTACACCAATCCCGAACTCCAACCAATTCCCATTGCGTTTCTCCTTTAAGAATTGTTCTTGGAAAACTGTCACGCGCTTTTAATGTACTAGTTGCTTCACTAATTTTTTCGGTATTAGCTTTTAGAATTTTATCTACCTCTAAAGTTCCCGATACTTTTTCCGATTGGTTACAACTACACAGTATATAAACTGCACTTAATACAGTTATGGTGTTCCTAAAAATGTCCATGCTTTTATGTTTAATTTTTGAGTTTGTCTTTGGAATTATTTCGATACCCTAAAATTAGTTTTTCAGTTAAAGAACACGTCTAAACTATTGTTCAATATGTCCTAATTATTGTCCATTTTATAGTTCAACCACTTAAAAATATCAGTAATACTAAGGGTTCGTAAAATAGCGAGTCATAATTGTAGTACAAGACTTGTCTTTTGAATTAAAAAAAGACATCCCTCAATTTGATTTTAAAAAGGATGGAATTAACACCTAAAACATTACGATTTAGCTACGCCAAAAACATAAAAAGACCGCTATAAATTAATATGGCGGCCTCTTGTATAAACGTTGAAATCTTTATTTATGTGTTTACTCACTTACGCTTAAAAAAACATAAAAAGTGTGTTTTTTTATTCCTTATTTCTATTTTGGTTAATGTATTCTGTAGGTGTAATACCATATAATTCTTTAAACGTTTTACCAAAATATGTTTGGGAACTAAACCCAGACATATGTGTAATTTCTTTAATTGAATGTGCACTGTTTTGCAATAACTCGGAGGCGTATTTTAATCGGATTGTACGGATAAATGTACTCGGATTTTCTCCCGTTATAGATTGTATCTTTCTAAACAATTGAGAGCGTCCCACACCTACTTCAGACCGAATATCATCTATTTTAAAATCTTGATTATCAATATTCTTTAAGACCACTTTAGTTACTTTTTCTAAAAAAGCCTCGTCTAAAGCATTTGTAGTAAGTTCACTTGACGGAAGTAATGTACCCAATCTAGAGAACTTTTCACGCAATCTTGCCTTAGCTTCTAATAAATTCTTAATCCGCGCGCGTAGCACTTCAATTTTAAACGGTTTAGGAACATAAGCATCTGCACCATGATCGAAACCAGAAATTTGATCATGATCTCCTGTCCGTGCTGTTAATAAAATAATTGGGATATGGCTCGTCTCTAAATCCGATTTTAAAGCTTTACACATTTCAAAACCATCCATCTTTGGCATCATAACATCGCTAATAATAAGGTCTGGATATCGTTTTAAGGCTTTCTTCAATCCTTTTTTTCCATCCTCGGACGTGATTACATTATAGTAATCTTCTAAATCGTCTTTTAAATGTAACCTTAGCTCCTTATTGTCCTCTACAATTAAAACGGTGTGTGTTTTTAACGTTTCAGGATTTGAAACTTTCTGTTCCGTTTCCATTTCGGTATTAGACACCAGTACATCATATTCTACCGCTTTCATCGAATTTATTAAAAACTCGTTTTTTTCATGCGCTACTCTTGCGAGTTTGCCTTGAGTTTTAATGGGTAGTCTTACTATAAATTCACTTCCTTTTTTAGGTGCGCTATGTACTAGAATTTCACCTTGATGCATATCGACTAAACTTTTTGTAAAATGAAGTCCGATACCCGTTCCTGATTTTGTTTCGTCTAAATTATAAAACCTAGAAAACACATGGTCCAGTTGCTTTTTCTTCATACCACGCCCCGAATCTTTAATACTAATTTCAACGTAGTCTGTTAGCGATTTCGAATTAAATTTTAAAAGGTTTACTTTTGGCTTCTCCGATGATTCAACCGATTTTACTGTCACCGCAATGTCTCCGCCATAATCGGTGTATTTTATCGCATTAGAAATTAAATTCGTTATGATTTTCTCTACTTTGTCAAAATCGTAAATTCCAGAACAATGCGCCACATCAGACTGAAACGTATAGCTAATTTGCTTGGTTTCTGCTAGCCCTTTAAATAGTCGGAAAATAGTTTCGGTAAACGCCACTATATCTCCACGCTCTAATTGCAAGGGTGCCATTCCTGCATCCATTTTTCTATAATCTAACAACTGATTAATTAAATGCAACAAACGTCTAGCGCTTCTTTGAGCTGTATGTGCAGACGATTCGACCACATCGGTTTCCTTTATATGATTTAAAATTTTATCTAACGGATTTAAAATTAAAGTTAATGGCGTTCTAAATTCATGAGATACATTAATAAAAAACTCCAGTTTCATTAAATCTAACTTATGCTTCTGTGCATCTTCAATAGTTCTAGAATACAATCTTAAAAATGCCCAAATCAATAATGAAGCTATAGCAAAATAGGCCAAATACGCCCACAACGTTTTCCAAAATGGCGGAGACACTGTTACTTGTAGTGTACGTGCTTGTTGCACGTCCCAAGAGTCGTCTAAAGATGCTTTTACTTTAAAGACGTAATCGCCTGCTTGTAAATTCGAATAATTAACTTGTCTATTATGTCCGGCTTTAACAAAATCGTCGTCTACACCTTCAAGCTGATATCTATATTTAACTTGATTTGGGTTGTTTAAAAACAAAGCTTCGAAATCGAATGAAATGTTGTTTTCGTTATGGTTTAAGTGGATCTGGTTTGTTTCAGAAATAGTCTGCTTTAATAACACACGCCCATTTATAGTATCGCCAACGTGAACAGGTCTATTATTCAGGCGAAGATTAGAAATTATTGGTGTAAGTGACGTTATGGAATCTGAAAGAATGGACTGTGGGTCAAATACATTAAATCCGTTTAAACCTCCTGCTAAAATGCGACCATCTGTTGTTTTTTCTATGGATTTACTCTGGTATTCTAAACCTTGTAAACCATCTGTAATATTGAAATTTTTAAAATGATGCGTCTCTGGGTTAAAAACGGACATACCACTTTTAGTAATTAACCAAACCTGTTTTGCATAGTCTATTGTTAGGCCTACAATTAAATTATTCGGTAACCCATCTTTGGTAGTATACGATTGTAAGTGTTGAAATTCCGAATCGAATTTATGTAATCCGTTATCGGACGCCAACCAAATAGTACCAGAAGCATCTTCAATAATATCATTTATACGTACCCCTTTTATGTTCTGATGGTTCACCGCTTGTACCTGAATATTTTCAGGGATAAAAGCTTCTAGCGTATTTAAATTTAAACTGTTTAAACCTTGCGTGGTCCCTATAATCAATCGGTTTTTCGAATCGACAAATAAAGACACTATAAAATTACTGGCTAAACCTGAATCGGCATTAAACTGATTTTTAAACTGATGGAAACGCTCTGTTTTTGGATTATACAGATTTAATCCTTCCGATTTTAAACCCACCCAAATTCTATGTTCAGCATCTTCTACCCCAGTCCAAACCGAATTCTGCGCTAGCGAAGTTGTATCCAATTCATGATGCATAAACTGTTTAACTTGTCCTGTATCTGGATCAAACCGATTTAATCCGCCATCGAATGTGCAAATCCAAATATATCCATCGGAACTTTCAAAAGTATATAGAATTTTATTGGAGCTAAGTGTATTAGAGTCATTAGGATTATGAGTAAAATGTGTAAACGTCTGCGCTTTTTCATGAAACAAATTGAGTCCCTGATTATACACGCCTAGCCAAATACGTTGTTTAGAATCCTGTAATACAGACTGTACAATTTCGCCGTTTAATCCCTTCGGATTATTAGGTTGATAATAATAGTGACCGAATGCATTTTTTGAAAGTTGAAGTTTACTTACGCCTTTATTATAGCTTCCAATCCAAAATATACCCGTGTTATCCTGAAAGATTTTGGTAGGCTGATTGTTTGGCAATGAAAATAAATCGGATGGATTATTTACAATATGTTGCTTAATGGATTTAAAATTCGCATCGAACAAATACAGTCCGTGACCATCGGTAGACACCCAAATGAGACCTGTGCAATCTTTATAAATATCGTTTATCGGAATGTGTTTATCGACTAAAGCTACCTGATTAAACTGATTGCTTTTTCGTTCCCAATGCACCAAATTCGCCAAGTCATTTCCAATCCAAAAATCCCCTAGCGCATCAATATATATACTTTTAGAAATATGGTTTAATTCGTAAGACGTTTTATGCTCTATTAAAATCCGCTCGAAATGATTCTCTTGTGTATTGTACTTATTAAGGTACGACCCATTAGTACCAATCCATATGGTATTTTGCTCATCCTGAACAATAACATTTACAATATTATTATCTAGCGAATACTCGTTACCACTCGAATGTTTATAATGCGATATGTTAAACGGAGACGATGCCTCTTTATCTGGATCTAATTCAATTTTTACAGCACCAGAATTGGTTCCTACCCAAACAGTATGATGTAATTTATCGTAAAACAATGTATTAACTACGGTACCATTTTCAGCGCTAAAATCAATATTTTTAAAAATTTGAATACGAGAAAACCGATTCGTTTTTTTGTTCAGTACATTTAATCCATTATTGGTCCCAATCCATAAATTCCCGTCCTTATCTCCAGTAATGGCATTAATTCTAATGTTACTAATTGTGGACGAATCTGTTTCATCTGGTCGAAACACTTCAATATCGTAACCATTAAACTTATTTAAACCATCAATAGTTCCAAACCACAAATACCCATCTTTATCCTGAAAAATATCTAAGCAGGTACCACTAGACAAGCCGTCGACAGCATTAATATTTTCAAATTTCAGAGTGTTATATTGAGCCGATAACGAAACAGAAAACAGAAATAAAACGATAAGCGTATACCATTTTAAACTCATAGCGGTTTTTTAAATTTTAGAATCATATGTATTGAGGTTAAGCAGAAAAGAATATTCAAAACCTTACAAACATAATTAAATTTAATGGCAAAATAAACTGTTACAGTGTCCAGTTTATGTTTTGAATTTTGGATTGACACACACCTCAAAAATGTTAGTTTACCACACAAATGAATCACTGATGTTTGGCGACTATCCCATAAATCTGTTCAATAAAGAAGATTACAGACTAATATATTTCAGTTTACACAACTTGGTAAGCAGTTAGTTTATCTCAAGAAAGATTATACTAATTTATTAGTCTTTTTAATCTCACCAATAAACATAGATAGTATCAATACAATAAAAATTATAGATGACCCGATTAACAACCAAGTATTAAGTGATTGCAAATTAAAATTTCATGTCATTCAAAAAAACAACTAATTAAAATATGCTTATAGAAGATTGCTGAGTTTGTTAGTGTTTGCATTCTAATAAAAATCAGTGATTTACAATTATTTTCATTTCATAAAAATGGTATGATTTATGCATAAATTAGGTATGAAGCAATATATAACCATACTATTAACACTACTTATAATTACCTCGTGTAAACAAACGCAACAAATTACAGATGCGATAACAAAACCAACGGCCAAAACTGTTTTTGAACGTAGTTTTAAAGGCAACGATAGTGTATTTCAAGACTACGAAGCACGTTACCATAAGGCCCTAAACAATACGCTTCAGTTGGAACTTCCTACAGTTATACAATTGAAATCGGACACTTCTGGTTTTAAAATTTTAGCTTATACCTTAGATTTAAAACAAGGGGAGCGTTTAAAAATTGAAACGGATGATAATACAGATAGTTTACAGTTAGTTTTAGATATGTTCACATTAAATACTAATGCTATATCCTCAAAAAAACCAGTGATTTCGAACACTACAGAATCGAATTCAATATCTTTTAAGGTTACGTCTACTAATCAATATAAATTTGTAATGATACCTAATGGCACAGTCCGCAAAAATTTTAGCATAAAATTATATACAGTACCCACACTCGCTTTTCCTGTGAGTGGAAAAGACAATAAAGCTGTACAAAGTTTTTGGGGCGCTGTAAGAAGCGGAGGAAAACGCTCGCATGAAGGTATAGATATATTTGCCAAACGCGGAACTCCTGTTGTTGCCTCTACAAACGGATTTATTACAGACACGGGGAATCGTGGCCTTGGCGGAAAACAAGTTTGGTTACGCGATGGTATTTTTGGTTCGTCTTTATATTATGCGCATTTAGACAGTATTGCGGTCTCCAGAGGAAATAAAGTAAATGTAGGTGATACTTTAGGTTTTGTAGGCAATACAGGAAATGCAAAAACGACTAGTCCGCATTTGCACTTCGGCATTTACACCAATGCAGGTGCAGTAGATCCCTATCCGTTTATTAAACTCACAGAACAAATAGAATTTAAAAAAGGAGCGTTGATAGATGTCGGTAAAACACGACTGCAAAAAAACGAACTTAGGATTAGCCCGGATACAAAATCTCAAAAACGAACTGATTTGCCTATAAATACTCAAGTAAACATAGTAGCTAAAACGAACCGTTGGTATCATACTCGTGTACAGGACACTTTAGAAGGGTTTATACATGAAAGTTTAATACAAACAGCACAGTAAGCCGATTTAGATGTAGATTGACCACTTTATTTTTTATAGATAAAAGGAATTTTACTATAATATTTAGGCGTTTCATTTTTATCCCATAGTCCCCAATAAGCGCCTACATCGCCTTCTGTACCCACTTTCCAAGACTCATCAAACGAAGAAAAATAGAACAAATCTATATCGTCTTCTTTAGACCATTCTTGGGCATTTATAAAATATTTAATGGCGTTTTCGTAAGAAGGTTTAGCACCATGCAACCCTAATCCTTGACTAGGCCAACCGGTTTCTGTAATGATTACGTGTTTACCTTGAGCCGCTTTTTTTGCTCTATTAAACATATCTTTCATATAAATAAGAGCATACTCCTGAGCGCAACCTTCCCAATACGGATAACAATTTGCTAAAATTACATCGCAAGCTTCTGTTATTTTTGGGCGGTTTACAAATTCGTAGTAGGCATCGACATAGCCTATAGGAAGTTCAGGAATGGCGGTTTTAACCTCCTTCATATATTGTAAAAGTTCAACTTCAGATAAATCCTTACGATATAAGACTTCATTTCCAACTGCTGCTATATCGACATAACCATTTTTTGCCAGTTTAATTAAGCCTGCAATTTCTTTTGCATTGATATCATCATCTTGTCCTAACCAAGCACCTACAAGTGTTTTTAGTCCTAGTTCTTTAGCAATTTCAGGTATTAATTCATTACCATCTGTACACGAAAACGAACGCATCCAACGGGTATGAGGTTTTAAAATTTTTAAACGTCTTCTTATTTGAGCTTCACTAATTTTATCTCCTGCTTTCTGTCCTTCTTCGTATGCACTAAAACAAATACCGTGTACACCTTCTTTTATAATGCGACGGCATGTATTTTCTAATCCTCTTAGTGTTTTATTCTCGTGACTTCCACCAGAAAGCGATAAAATATTCTCTTTTCTATAAGACATATTATAATACGATTTACTTACCTTTCTTGACTTTACGTTGTTCTAACGCCACTCTAATTTCATTTGTTTTTTCTTCGGTAAGATTGTATTTACGCATCACTAAAATGGCTATTAAGGTGCCTAATATAGGTAATCCAGAGAAGAAAAACCGTAACCCAAATATGGCATTATCAGACTGAGAACTCGCATCTGCATCGAATCCAATCATCGATAATATAAGTCCGCTTAATAGGCCCGCAATGGCAAATCCAAATTTTACCATCCACCAGTAAATGGCTCCAAAAACACCTTCTCTTCGTAAACCTGTATTTAGTTCGTCTAAATCAATAACATCTGCAGTCATAGACATCATCAGAGTAAATAGGCTTCCTATTCCAAAAGCGAAAAATGGTAAAGCAAAAATAAACATATAGGGTTTTCCTGGTATAAACAGAAACCAAAGTAGAATATATCCTAAAATGGAAATACTTTGAGATGCTAAAAATGCATTTTTCTTACCCATTATTTTAGACATTTTTGCTACAATAGGAATCACCATAAACGTGGTAGCTAAGGCACCTAAACTGCCGAATAATGTCGGCCATATTCCTGCGGCACTAGCATCGCCATTAAACAAATAGTAAACCACAATAAAAAAGGTAAACGCAGCTACAGTATTAAAAGCATTAAAGACTAAAAACGTAGCCACACATAACTTTCTAAACGGCTTATTTTTAAAAGCTTCTTTAAATCCGTCGATAATGCCATTAAAACTATTCCCAATATTTTTCATATTTAAGGGCGCATAATCTTCGTTTATCGTGGATCTACTTTTAATAAAAATCGCTGGAATCATAGCGAAAATCATACAGATTATTCCCACCCAAACGGCAATACTTCGTGTGGCTACATCAGCAGATTCAAACCAATCTTGATCGTACATAATAACCCAAAACCATGGCGCAATTACCCATGCCCATTGCCCTATCCATTGTGCTACAGCCATGATATTAGTACGTTCATGGAAATCGTCACTCATTTCGTAGCCCATAGCCACATAAGGCACACTAAAAATGGTTAAACCGAGATAGAAAATAAACGACCAGATCATGAAATAGATAAAGTTATAATCGATACCATCTTCTCTATGCAATTGCCATAAGACTGAAAACGAAATTCCCATTAAAATAGCTCCAATAAATACATACTGTCTACGGCGGCCCCACTTCGATTTTGTATTGTCTGATATAAATCCCATAATTGGATCGGTAATGGAATCGAAAATACGAGGTAAAAAGAAAATCACACCCCACATCCACCCTGGAAATCCTAAATCTTGTACTAACACAACCATAAAAATCCCCATTGCAGCTGGAAACATTTGATTCGCGAGCATACCAACTCCGAAAGCAACTTTTTGACCGAACGGAACTTTATTTAAATGAGACATCTTTCTAGTGTATTTTAGTTAGTTAAATGCTTGCTGAATATTTTTACAACTCAGTTAGCATCACGGTTTGAATGGCTTGTGCATCAATTGAAAACTCTACTGTATTTTCATCTAATGTTAAGCTGATATTTTTTGGCGTTTTAGTTTCATTAAAAATCACAACTGCAATAGAACCATCTGGATTTTTAACAGAAGATACCATCAATGAGTCATCTGAGTTTTCAACACCGATAACCTTAGCTCCAGGACGCATATATTTACTAAAATGAGCCATAGTGTAGTAAAGTGGTGTAAAATAAACTTCGTCTGCATCAGGATCTACAATAACCGGTGCTACACACCAATTTTCAAACCAGTTTGGTCCGCCTTGTCGGTCTAACACCATGTTCCAATCTACCCAACCGTCTACCCAATTGTTAAGGCAACCAATAATATCTCTCGCATACCGATTTACAGGCGCGTATTTTGGGTGTAAATGTTTATCCTCTGGAGATGCCCAATCATACCCCCAATCTGTAGCTTCTTTTTTCCAATACCAAGCATCGTCTTTCCAAACAGGAACTTGAGAATCTATACAACCTTCCGTTTCAATTAAAAGTTTATTTGGTGCCTTGTTGTGTGCATATTGTAAAGCTTCAGGGAAATAATCGTAAGTACTTTCATACCAATGAATCGCCGTACCATCGAAATATTTAGAAGAGGATTCGCTTCTATACATTTCATCTACCCATTCGTTTAAACCGGCTCTGTTTTGATCGTATCCTAGAATAATTTTATCGCCGTAACCATCTTTCTCTAATTTTGGTCCTAAATGAAACTCGACAAAATCGGTCATTTCTTTTGGAGAGAAATGCATACTTTCCCAATTATTACCATTGCCATGAGGTTCGTTTTCTACCGTGAATCCCCAAATATCAATACCTTCAGCTTTGTACGCATCTAAGTATTTCGAGAAAAATAACGCCCAAGTATCGTAATATTCTGGCAGTAATTTTCCCCCAACCCATTTTCTATTATCTTTCATCCAAGGCGCGGCCGTCCATGGTGAAGCAAATATTTTAAATCCGTCTTCAGACACTTCCATAGCGTCTTTTATCATCGGAATTAAATCGTCCATATCTTCTTCAATCGTAAAATGCTCTAAATTTTTATCACCCGCTACAGGAGAATATGAGTAATTCGTAAGAGAAAAATCGCAAGAATTCATATGTGTTCTGGTTAACGAATAATTCGCGCCTTCTTTTGCAAAATAGGCTTGTAAAATCGTGTCGCGATTCGCTTGGCTTAATTTGTTTAATAAGTATGCCGAAGATTCTGTAAACGCCCCGCCGAAGCCAGTAATGGTTTGAAATGTTTGCTCAGGCGATAGTTTTAGGTCCACCGTATCTTTGTTGGACTTAAAAGTTTCTAGTTTTGTAAGACTGTTACCTTTTTCGGAGGTTTCATAGACTTCAAATGTCATAGCGTTAACGGTTGTGTCTTTGGGTTCGGTTTTACAACTGTGTAATGCAATCATCATTAAACAGAAGGTTACTAGGTTTAGTTTGTTCATATCTCAATTATTTTATCTGATTATATTTTGCTTTTATAACAGTAAAAGTTTCTTTTTTGTTTCTATTGATATCTACAATGCCCCAGTATTCTTCGTTCGGAGATCCATCGTAAGGCACGCCACTACTGTTTGGCGCCCAACCACCAATATCTTGTTGGTCTGGATGCCCCGCCTTCCACCAGCCATCTGTGAATGAAAACATAGTGACTCCTGCACATAGATCTAGATTTTCAATGATTTTATCTAAAATCATAGCATTAGCTTGCGCTTGAGCGTGCTGATTTTCACCTTGCTGAAATCCGTCGCTTTCCATAGTCATATAACTATCGCCACCAGCTTCAGAGATATACATGGGCTTATCACTTATTGCTGTCCATTGTCTAAAAATCTCTTCCGGATTATCCCAACGGTACACATTCATACCCCAAACATCTATGTTAGGTGAAAGTGATAGTGCGATATCGTCTGGCAACTCGCCATGTGCCGTTGCCACCGGGTGATTGGAATCGTTTTTATGAATTAAATCTGCAGCAGCATTCATGGCTTTGTACCAGTTTTTCACATCGCCATTAAACCATTCGGGATGATAATTATATTCGTTCCCCAATTCCCACATAAGAATAGCAGGATGATGTTTATAGGTATTTACATAATCTATAAAGCTCCCCGAATACACATCGAAAAACCCTTTTTGGTCGTAGCCAAAACCGATAATAACTTTTAATCCTGCGGTCGCAATTTCATCTAACACAGCTTCATCATCTATAGGTGCATACGTTCTAATGGTATTTATTCCCGCTTCCTGCATTAGTACTAAATCCTGACTTAAGGTCTTAAAATCTCTATGTTCTGACCCTTGTGGTACTGGATGATAACAAATGCCTTTAATGGTATACGCTTCATCATTTACCTGTAAATGTCGACCAGAGATTGTAACCTGCGTAGCAACCGACTCTTGTTTACAGCCGTAACAGCTAACAGCAAGAAGTATTAATATAAGTGCGTGTTTCATAATTTTAATTTTTAATTGGTGGCACTGCAACGGTTTCCATTAAAGCCGCTTTATTACCTCCAAAAGTTTTTGTAATCGGCTTTCCATTTCTGGTCAATCCTTTAAAAACGCCTTGATCGACTAAATCCCATAAAGCATATTTGGCTTCTCCATTTAAATTGATAAGGCCAAAATGATTTTCGGAACCTAAGGGATTATTGGCATCTTTCCACTGCTCGTCGAAAGCTTCAAAATAAAAGCAAGACATTCCATTTTCGTTTGTCCAGTCTCGCATAGATTTGTAATACAAGGCTTCTTTATATTCATCTGTAGCCTTCGAACCCATTTCTCCATACAATGCGTTAGACACGCTCGCCCAACCTGTTTCTCCAATATGAATTGGTTTATTTACGCCTAAACTCGTCATGTAATTGTAAACACTATCGTATTGCGATACGGCATAGGCTTTAGCGCGTGCCATAGCCACTTCAATCTTTTCTTCGTCTGATAAATCTGCTTCACTGTCTTCAACACCCCAAAACACAGAATGATAATGGGTATCGTGCATTGGGTAGGTATGCATAGAGATATAATCGACAGTTTTAATTAGTTGATTTAAATCTTCTGTATGATATTC
This sequence comes from Formosa agariphila KMM 3901, assembly GCF_000723205.1. Classification (NCBI taxonomy): domain Bacteria; kingdom Pseudomonadati; phylum Bacteroidota; class Flavobacteriia; order Flavobacteriales; family Flavobacteriaceae; genus Formosa; species Formosa agariphila. The sequence continues at coordinate 2,148,725 of NZ_HG315671.1, forward strand.
GGCATCGCCTCCACCCCAAGACGCAAAATTGTCTGAGCTTGTAACCCATAAATCAGTTGGTAATTCTCCTGATTGTTTTAAGTCTTGTAAATGATGTACCCATTTTAAAATCACGCCCGGCTGTACATAATAACTCGCCGCCCATTTTACCATGGCTTCATTACCCACAGCAATAATTTTAACGATGTCTGGATATGCTTTTGTTAACTGAACAGCCGTCTCTATTTCAACAGCATTTCGTTCACTTTCTAGACTATGGTCTGGCTCGCCGTTAGCAGAATTAAATGCATTTTTACAATCTATCCACGCCCCAAGCATAACGTACATTTCAAAACTTGGATCCGTTGCTTTTAATTCACTTATCGCTTTTAACAGATTAGCCGCCTGATCTAAATGCACATTATAGGTCCGTAAAACTTTTATGCCCATAGCCGAAAGAATCTTCAAATCATCTTTCAATTCTGCCATAGTAGGTTGCACCTCGCGAGTGGTTTCACGGTAACCGCCATAAGAAATAGCCAGGTATTTTGGATTCCCTAAAATAGCTGCTGCCGATAATTCCTGCGCAATCTGAGTTTTATTGTTACATCCTAACATCATACAAACTATAAAAAGTGTTATACAGGTTTTTAGATTACACATGCGCTATTATTTATTTACAAAAACTTTAATATGATTGACATGTCCTTTACGTTCGAAAATGGATTTAGATATAATATCATCTAAAGTGTTTCCTTCAAAAGCACGCTGTGTATGGTCGTTAAATACAACTTCAACATGTGATGTTTTTGCACGTTTATAAATCACAGGCACCTGACAATATGTAAAACCTAATTCACCTTCTTGAAGTGCGATTGTTTGACTTTCTTTCTGAATAGTAGTTATACTAAATAATGTTGGTGCTTGTAAAAACTCTTTAGTTTGTAATAACCGTGGATTAAATACAATTTTACCCGCTTCTACAGACACCCCTAATTCTCCTGCTCTACTTAATACATCTTCCTTAACTTGCCCAGTCATCCCAGGTTGTTGTGCCCCTTTGGTTGCTGGTGTATGCGAATACGGATCTGTTGGGAAGGCACCATATAATTCAGGTGATTTATGTACGCCTATACCCGCATTGATTTCGTAATAATGATCTAAAAGACGACCGATAATTTCATCCGATTCTTGGTGTTTAATGGCCAATAAGCAATTCTCCTGTACCGCTAGTAACAATTTAGAAACCATATGCCAGTAAATAGAACCTAAACCTTCGTAACCAAAAAAGGTTCCTGAACGCCCAGTAAAGGATTTATGATCGAAAATATCCTCGAATATTTGTAAAACCAATACTCTATCTTCTTCGACTAATGCTTTATATTTTTCATCTAACTCTGCTAATGCAACATCTAAACTTTTTGCATTATTAAAACCACCATTAAAATGATAATTCCCTAAGAAATCTTGCTCTATAACTTGTCTGTTTCCATCTTGAACTAAGGTTTTTAATAAGTTAGATTGTTCTACACTTTCTGATGGAATATTATTTTTTTGATCAAATCGAGGTAAATCTTTGTTTGGATATAAAATGTAACTGTATTGATCTGCTCTAAACAATGCACTTTGCTTTAAACTATCTAATAAACTTAAGGCTTGAGTTGCCGAAAGATACTTAGAACTTAACACAGCAACTTGACCTTCTAACATTTCCGACAAGTATGAAATAGATACTTCATCCTCGTTTTTAATCGTCATTAAGTTGTAAGCATGATACATATTATCTTCGCGTTTATTGGCATCGATACTATGTTCTAAATATGTAGTTGTAATCGTAATAAAATCTAGTAACTCTGATTTAGTCACTGAAGCTTTCTGACTAGAAAAACTAGAGTTATAAATAGTTTCTCTATACACACTTCCTGCAGTACCCAAACCGTTTAACACGGTTTTTCTATTTCTATCTGTAATACCAGCTGTAAGTATATTTTTATTATCTTCTAAAGTTAACACGACGGCGTTGAAAAACGTGACTAACTCCTCAGAAATATCTGTATGCTCTACATCAGATTTCTCTACTAAATCCTTAAAGAAGTCTAGAAAACGTCTTAAGTAATATAAGGTAACCATAGATACACCATTTCCTACCAAAGCATTATTGGCATCGTTCCATTCTGGGCGTTGTGTATTTAACCAAATACCACCTTCTGGAATAAAATTAGACACCTTTGCTAATACGGTAGCTAGTAATTTCTCTATTAAATTAACATGATAAATGGTCGCGTTCTGATCTACTAATAAAGCGCCATCTGCACCTAATTCGGCTCGTTTTTCGTCTATCGCAGTATTTAATTTATAATCGAAATCTATAGTGTCTTTCGGATTGTTTAAAATATCTGAATACGACTTGATTTTATAAGGTACGTTAGCATATACAAACACATCATGATTGAAGCGTTTTGCTAAAGTTCCTGGATAATAATCTTCGCTAAATTCTAAGAATTTAAGGAGATAAATAATTTGGTGATCTCCCCAATATCCGATGTAAGACCATGGATCGTCTTCTTCAATCACTTCCCAATCAAAACCACCTTTAGTCACACGATAAGGATTATACCCTTCGAACGTCGTGGCATTTAAGAATTTATGAATCATGCCCTCAATAAACTCTGGATACGCATGTGCTAAAGCTTCCCAATTCTGGAAGATATCTCGCCAGTTACCTTCGTAATCTAATATTTTAGAACCGTCTACTTCACTTTGTGTGTTTATAGAAAATTTATTCCAAGGCCTGCTTGGGTCTCCATGTCTTCTACTAAATTTAAGAGGTAAATATTCTAAACATAGGCGTTTAAAATCCCGATCGTTACTTGATTCTGCTATACTTTTTATGTCGTCTAGTATAAATACATCTGGTAATTCGTTTATAATGCTTTCGTTTTGTTTGAAAACATGTTTATTTGCTTTGGACAGATATGTAATAAAATCGGCTTTCTCTATCTGGTAATTATCATCGAAAATTCCACCACGCATAATATTAAAAAGCGTGTTAGAAAAATGTCGCATGTTTATAAGTGGGTCTGCAGTAACTTGTAACCCGTCTGCCGCACCCGACAATGCAATTAAACGTTGCGTACCAGCATCAATATCCTCTTGAATAATACTTGCGATGTTTGGTTCTTGTTTTAAAAGTTCAGAAACTTTAACGACATCTGAGATGGTTTGATTTACATTGGCAACAAACATCCAGTTTTCTGATGTATTGGATTCTAAAACTAAATCAGATAAAATAAAGTAAGCTCCTTTTTCGGCTTTAACATCTATTTCTTCCGTAATAGTTTGGTGTGTTCTAAAGGCATTTAATTGTCTTGAAGACAATAAATGTGTTGCATTACTAATCCCGGAAGACCAAACAATATTCGCTTTTAAAGCTTCGCTAGGTTCGGCCTTATCGACAATGACTGCACTTAAAGCAAAAATTCCTAAACCAACTTCGGTTTGCAATTCGCTTTTCTTGTAAGCATCCACTAAATTACTACTGCTGTTTTGTAGTGCTGAAGTCACTCCAGATGGCAATAGGTTTTGAAGTCCGTCTAAAACCGTAACTTTAATGGTGTTTTTTGAATGATTTTCTAGTGTAGATTTTTTTACAAAGCCGAATTGATTGCTAGAATTCCACTCGTACTTAAAGGTTAATTTTAAATCGTGATTTACCTCTTCGAATACCACTTTATTTCCATAACGATTCTTATAAACATGTCTTGAGATTTTATATAATCCCGTTTGTCTTTCGGAAAACGGTTCCCAAATAATAGATTGTCCTTTTATATGGATTTGAAAGATGGTTTTACTTCCCGTTATATCGGCTAACTCCGTAATCTTATCATCGGTATAATACGGAAACAACGACGATTCTGCATTTTTACGTCCTGCAGTTAATCCGCCATTACTTGAAATAAACATCCAATGGTTGGAATCGCTAACAATGCTCATAAAAAATGGGCGCATGCTATCGCTATTCGAAATTTTATAAAAGATTTCACCATTAAGAGTGACTAATTTTGTGTCTGAATTAGTGTTTGAGCTATTGTTTATATCGGACTCTATTTGCATTGTATTTTTCATTAATCGTTTTATTTAAAAGGCTACTTAGAAATATTCAAAAATTTTGTAATGTCGATTTGGTAACTGCTTTACAGCGTACATAACAACAAGTTTTCTTTGAAGGTTTTAGTGTTTCATTTTAGTTTTTTAAAGGGGCAGATTCTAAACTAGGCACTACCCCTAACTAAAAAAACTACAAACAGTATTATTGGTAAACTCTTACATAATCTATTTCCATAGAATCGGTAGTAAAGTCAGGATCTATATCTCCTCCTAAACTTCCGCCCATGGCTACATTAAGTATCATAAAAAAATTCTTATCGTAAAATGGTAAGGCTTCACTATTGTCTAATTTCACCACTTGAACATTATCTACTAGAATAATTAAATGCTCTTCAGACCACTCTAAAGTATATAAATGGAATTCCGATGTCATTTCACTTACTGCTAAAGTTTCGCCATAACTTGCATTCGCATTTGTGCTCGATTCGAACCAATGGAAAGTTCCTAGTGAGGTGTTTTTATCCCATCCAGTTTGTTCCATAATGTCGATTTCTCCACATAATGGCCATCCCACACTTTCAAAATTAGATCCTAGCATCCAAATTGCTGGCCACGTGCCTTGAGCCGCCGGTAATTTTGCTTTAGCCTCTATACGCCCATATTTAAACGATTGTAATCCCTGAGATTTTAATCTAGCAGACGTATAAGTGTTTCCTTCTTTTAGCACCTTGATTTTTAAAATTCCATCTTCTACAATTACATTATTGGCATCATTAGTATAAGTTTGCACTTCTTGGTTTCCCCAACCACCTGCACCTAAATCGTAGGTCCAGTTTGCTGCATCTGGAGCTCCTGAAGTATCAAACTCATCGGACCACACTAAGTCATTAAATTCGGATTCAAAATCAACTTCCCCTTCAACAGGTTTACTAGAAGTGAACACTTGATACCACGCTCCAAATCCAGGTTGAATGATTCTAACATGAAGTGTATTTTCTGTTACTGAAATAATATCGTAGCTACTCGCTCCAACGTACCAGCCCATAAATCCACCATCAGATATTTCGAAAGCGGTTCCTCTATAAGGCATATCGTTATAACTTCCTTCTAAAGCGGCTTTTGACGTTGATGGTAAAAAGGAAACATTTTTAACACCAAACATTCCTGTAGCCACAGTTTCATCATAGCAAGTATCTCCAGCTATACCTAGTTCGTCTGCATAAGCACCAGGAACAAAAGCAGGTCCTACTGTTTGCTCGAAAGTTAATCCCTCACTTGTACGTGTAAAGACAAATTCATTCGTATACATACAATATTTCTCTTCATCCCATGGTTGAATGGCATTCCACCAAGCTTCGTAAGCAAACTCACCATTTCCATAATCGTCTTCAATTGGACCTAATCCAACATGAAGTGGAATATTTGCAGCCCAATACCAAGTTCTAGAATCTCCAACTAACTCTCCTGCCATTAAATTTTCTGCTTCAACATCAGAGAACGAACTAAACACTTCTACATCCATGGCCGTACTCGATTTAACGCCACCTGTTCCAACAGCATTAACCACTACAGTATATGTATTGATACCTGTTGTAGTAAATCGGTGTTCGGTTATCCCTGAAGGCGCAACTCCTGTTTTTCCATCTCCAAAATCGAATTGATAAGTGATTTCGTTATCTGCAGTAGCTGTAAAAACGACAACTCCACTACCATCTCCATATGGATTATCGGTATCTACACCCACTATTTCTGCTGATATTGTTACAGCCGTAGGCGCCATAATTTCACCTATGGACACATCGTCTTCCTGGCAGCTTGTAAGCAAAAAAGCAAACGAAAGAAAAAGTCCTATATAATATTTTATGTTCTTCATAATTTTTAGTTTTTATATTCTTACCAATTTATATTGCCAGAATGTTCCTGATCCTGTTCCCGTTTCTACAGTGACGCTTATTGTATTGTTATCTATAAACGTGACGTTGTAAGTAATAGAATCGGGTGCATTAGCGGCATCCGAAAGTTCACCTTCATTATTTGCTTTTGCTAATCCAATAAATGATCCTTTACCATTTATGGTAAGTACGCCATTATTATAAGTATACGTTGCTGCAATAGAACCGTCGAATGGCGCAATTGGTGTTCCGCAACCATCAGTCCCACCTTGCCATGATTCTAACCAAGTCGATCCTCCAAACTCATTTTTAAATGAGCCATCTGCTCCAAACACATAAACATCATCGTAAAAACATGCCCGTTCTGTAACACATGCATCGTCGCAATTCCACCATGAAATATCACCTACTGCTGGACCAACACCTAACGAGCCTGCATCGGTAGACATTTGCCAAGTTCCTGTTAGCGGCGAGCTTACTACACCTTCTCTAACCAAGGTAAACTGCCAGAATGTGCCTGAACCTGTACCGGTTTCAATACTCACTTGTATAGTATTTGGATCTGAGAAAGTAACTTTATATGTTACGGAATTTGGTGTTTCGGAAGAATCTGTTAACTCACCTTCATTCGTAGCTTTTGCTAGTCCTATAAAGGCACCTTTACCATTAATAGTAATTTCATTTGTGCCTTCATTATACGTGTAACTCGCTGGATTAGATCCATCGTGTGGTGCAATTGGCGTTCCACATCCATCAGAAACACCTTGCCAAGCCTCTACCCAAGTAGCATCTCCCATTACATTTTTAAATGTTCCGTCTTCGCTAAACACATACGTATCATCGTAATAACAAGCACGATCTATAACACAAGCGTCATCACAATTCCACCATGTAATATCACCTACCGCTGGACCAACACCTAATGCACCTGCTGCAGAAGACATTTTCCATGTTCCAACCAAACCTGTATCTATTCCTGAAGGCACTTTATAAAAGAATAAATTGTCGATAAATAGTGTACCGCTTCCAGATGGCACACCTTCTAATTTAAATTGTATGGTATTTGAAAAATCTAATGAACCATTTGCATCGGTAAATGCAGTAAGCGGAATATCGAAAGATGTCCATTGGTCTTGTTTTAATTCTAGATTGTAAGGCGTTTCACTTGTCGTTCCGTCTGCTGCTGCCGTAATAGGAAATAATAAGGCATTAAAATCTGCTTCGGCTGTCCATACATCAATATGAATAAATTCCATTGCTGAGGCATTAATAGGAGCGCCACTAAAATCGATACCTTGATACGTAATATCTCCATATTGAATGGTATTATTCCCTCCAACCTGAATTTCTGTATAGGTGGTAGTTTGTCCCCAATTTGGGTTGTAATCTATAGATTCCGGATTAGTATAAGAATCACTGTAAATTGAAATCACATCACCTTGTGCTCTAATTGGTACTGGAGCTGCTTCTAAAGGTTGAAGTATTGCCGTTACTTCAAAGGCTTCAGAATATTCTGTAGATTCTGCCGCAGCACTCATAGCCACCACTTTAATAGTATACGTTCCTGCGTCTTCATATTGGTATGAAATCGTTTCATCTACATTTAAAGGCACCGGTTCTTCACTTGGATTTTCTCCGAAATACACTTCAAAACCAGTTGCAAAATCTGCTGTTGCAGACAGATTGACTTGTTTAGAAATAGCCGCATCATTTTCAATAGTCACGACTAAATTTTCAGGTGTTTTAAACGACACCACGACACTCTGAGTAGCCGCTGTAGTTAAACCGTTTAAAGATACTGCGGTTATGGTAGCCTCGTATACGCCTTCTTTGTAAACATGCGAAGCACCTTTTCCTGGGGTAATATTCTCTTCATTTTCTGAACCATCTCCAAAATTGACATCGTAACTCACGGCGCCTTCTGCTATAGGCGTAATAGTTACTAAGCCCGTATTGTCTTGCGTTACGCTGATTGAAGCGGATACATTTGTAGGCGCTGCAATATCTTTTACATAATCGGTATTATCGTCTTCAGTACACGCAATTGCTATAAGAGCAATAACCGCTAAACTGAATGCGTATTTTATAAATTTCATCATGGTGTTTTAGTTTTAATAGTTTGCATTTTGCTCCCAGTTTCCATTAGAAAATTGAATTTCTTCAATTGGAATAGGAAATACCTCGTTTTTACCTGTTGTAAATCCGTCTATTTCCGAACCTCTACCTGTTCTTACTAAATCGAAAAAACGATGACCTTCTCCAACAAGTTCTACACGTCTTTCATGTGCAATGGCATCGGTAAGTGTAGCTCCTGTTGCCGTAATATCGTTTGCTGTGCCAAAAGCTCTTGCTCTTACTCTATTTAAATATTCTTGTGCTTTACCGTCGCTAATGCCACCACGATTATAAGCTTCAGCAGCCATTAATAAAACATCTGCAAAACGAATGGCTCTGTAGTTGTTGGGATTTGTTAGGTTTTGATCTCCCGTATTTAAATCTCCTTTTCTAGCAATGTATTTTCTGTTGTAATAGCCTGTGTGCTCATTACCTTCTCCGTAAGTTGCATTGTTAGCAGCTGCCCATGCCACGATATCCAGAATAGCAACATCTTTGCGTAAATCGCCGGCCTCAAATTCATCTACAATCTCTTGCGTTGGTATATTAAAACTAAAACCAGAATCGAATACAGGTCCAGTATAATTTCTAATACCGTTAAAACCTACTGCAACGTTACCTTCACTACATACTAAACATTCGAACCCTGCACCTTCAGCATCTGAGTATTGCACTTCGAACACCGATTCTACATTGTTTTCACCTTCTGTTTCAAAAATGCTATCGTAATCACTTACTAATTCGTACGGTCCGTTTGCAATAAGCTCATCAAAAATGTCTGCTGCTTCCGAAAATTTTTCTTGGTATAAATAGGCTTTTCCTAAAAGCGCTTGTGCAGATCCTTTTGTCGCTCTACCTGTTTGTGGTGCGGTATAATTTAAGTGCTCAATAGCATAATTTAAATCGGCTTCAATTAAAGCATACACATCGGCAACTGGAGAACGTGGTAGTACGGTTTCGTCTCCCAACTCGAATCGTGTTTCTTTTAATGGAATAGGTCCAAACCATTTTACCAGCTCGAAATAGTAATACGCTCGTAAAAAACGTGTTTCTCCTAATATGATTTCTTTACCATCGAAGTCGGTTTTATCTTGAAATTCTAAAATAAAATTAGCTCTATTCACTCCAGCATACATCCAGTCCCATAGATTTTTTAACTCACTATTTACGGGTGTATGTATCATTTTATCTATTTGTTGCCAAGACACAACATCGGTAGCACTTTCTCCTCCTGCAACGGTATTATCTGAGGCGATTTCACCTAAGATGACGTTTAAATATGTAGATTGTAATAAATCGTAAGCACCAACTAAGGCATTATAATAATCGTCTTCAGAATTAAAATAACTTTCTGAATCGATACTGTATCGGTCTACTTCTTCTAAGTAATTATCGCTACAAGAATGAATTGCAAAGACACATAGACATGCAACTAATCCTGCTGATATTTTGTTTATATATTTTTTCATATTGCTATTTTTTAAATGGATAGGTTTATGCCTATTAAAAATTGTCTAGAAATTGGGTAAAAACCATAGTCTATACCGCCACCAATAGCGTTACCATTCGTTGCAGCAGGGTCATATCCGTTATATTTTGTTAATGTAAACGCATTGTTTACGGACACATATAATCTGAATTTACTAATGCCTAATTTCTCAATCACTTGGTCTGATAAGGAATATCCTAATTGTATATTTTGAATTCTTAAGAAGGCAGAATCTTCAACATAAAAGTCGGAAAACAGTTTGTTTGAAGTCGCTCCTGTTGTTGCTCTTGGTACTGAATTGCTAGTCCCTTCTCCCGTCCATCTATCTAAATATAAATTCAGTCTGTTTACATTAGGTTGGTCACGCTCGTAATTACGCACAGTTTCTTTCCCTAATTCGGCATACATATAGGTACTAAAATCGAAGTTTCTATAATCGAAACTTAAATTTAATCCCATAATATAATCTGCTTGAGGTTTCCCTAAGTAGGTTCTATCGTCTAACGTAATTTCTCCGTCACCGTTAACATCTACAAAACGAATATCGCCTGGAGCGGCAGTAGCCCCTAAACCAGATTGTGTAGGATGTGCATCGACTTCTGCTTGATTTTGAAAAATCCCATCGGTTTTAAGTCCGTAGAAATAACCTAATGGTTGTCCAACTTCCATTCTCGAAATAAAGGGTTGCCCAACACTAAAAGAACCACCTTCGGAAACCACACCGTTACTTACATCTATAACTTCATTATTAATATGAGTAACATTATAACTTACACCAAAAGAAAAATTATCGTTTACAGCTTGTTTATAATTTAAGAATAGCTCGACCCCTTTATTTCTAGAAGTTCCTGCATTTACAGTTGGTAACCCTGCTCCTGGGGCACCTGCTCCTAAAATTCCTGAGACTGGAAAATTCTGGATTAATAAATCATTTCTATCTTCAATAAAATAGTCGGCTACAACTTCTAGTTTGTTATTAAATAAATTAATATCCAAACCAACATCTAATTTTTCGGCTGTTTCCCAAGTGGCATCTGGATTTGGAATTCTCCCGTTAGCTGTTCCGGTTACTAACGCCCCGTCAAACACATAAGTTGCTTCCCCGGTTAATAACGATCGGTATAAATCTTGTCCGTTATTATTGTTACCTAGCACCCCGTAACTAGCTCTTAATTTTAAGAAATTAATGGTATTTGAATCTTTTAAGAAATTCTCGTCAGAGATTTTCCAACCTGCAGTTGCAGAAGAGAAGTAATCGATTCTATTATCTGGTGAAAAATCTGAGGATCCATCACGACGTAGCATTGCAGAAAGTAAATATTTCCCTTTATAATCGTATTGCACTCTAGTAAAATAAGAAGACAATCTAGAATCGTAAATGTAAGAACTTGTCGATTTTGCTTCACTTAATCCGTTTGCTAAAGAAATATCTGCAAACTCCCAAGAGTTATTTGGCACATCGAAACCTGTAGCGCTTAAATTATCTCCCCAAGCACGTTGTGCACTTGTACCAAGCGTAAATGTGGTGTTATGGTCTGCTCCAAATGTTTTATTATAAGTTGCAAACGTATCCCAAGTGTATGAGTTGTTTGTATTTTTAGTTTGAGTTACAGAATTTCTGTCGGTATTAAAAACTTTACCAGATCCATAATTAACTATAGGTGAAAATACTTTTTCATTATCGTTATACGATTTTACACCAATACGAGATGTTATGGTTAATCCATCGATAGGTTTATACTCTAACTGAAAGGTTCCTTCTATAGAACTTCCAGAATATTTATTATAGGTATTCGCTATTTGAGAAATGGGATTTACCACTTCGTTCCCTAAAAACCCTGACGTATCTTGCTGATCTATGCTATACGTTGGTGCATAGTTTAACGCATTAAACAAAGGTGTTCCTAATGCATTCTCTCCAATAGATTTTCTGTTGTTATTAAAATAATTAGCTGAGGTTGTTACTTTAAGTTTATCGAAAACATCGAAGGCTATTTTAATTTTAGCATTCGCTCTGGTGTAATTAGACTTATCACTTGCCACAATTCCATCTTGTTCTAATATTGAACCTCCAAAATAATAGGTGCTTTTTTCTCCACCACCTGCTGCAGATAAATTATGACTTGTAATTGGAGCGGCATTAAATATTTGGTCTTGCCAATCTACACCGGTACCTAAATCACTAACATTTGGAAAAGGTAAAGCTTGACCGTTAGCGGCATAACTTTCGTTTAAAATTAAAGCATATTCGGTTGCATTTAAATAAGGTAACTCACGGGTTGTATTTTGAAACCCAGAATACACGTCGTAATTAATTTTTGCTTTAGCATTACGCTTTCCGGATTTAGTGGTTACTAATACCACACCATTTGCACCTTCTATACCGTAGATTGCAGCTTGTGCATCTTTTAATATTGAAAAGGTTTCAATATCGCTTGGGTTAATTGAATTTAAATCGCCTTTATAACCGTCTATAATCACTAGCGGACCATTATCGCCATTAGAACTTACACCACGAATTAAAATATTAAATCCTCCACCTGGCGAACCTGATGGTGCAGTAACAGATACTCCTGCCGTGGTTCCTTGTAAAGCTTGGGCGGCATCAACTGGTCTTAATGCCTCAATAGTTTCAGAATTTACAATGGCTACAGCTCCTGTAACATCTTGTTTCCTTTGTGTACCGTAACCAACTACAACAACTTCATCTAGCTGAGCTAAATTTTCTTGTAATTGAATGGTTAATTTAACGTCACTAGAAATCACTATTTCATGAGTTATATATCCTATATAACTCACAGAAATTGTCGAACCAATTTCAACCGCGTTTAAAGTAAAGTGACCATCAAAATCTGTAGTGGTTCCTTTACTTGTATTCTTAATTATGATGTTAGCACCTGGAATAGGAAAACCAGTTTCATCTTGAACAGTTCCTGACACATCTATATTCTGTGCACTAGAAAATGTTATAAAGAACAAGGTTAAAATTTTAAATAGCGTGTGTCTCATAAAAATTAGTTTATTGTTTAAAGTAAAACTAGCATTTATGATTAAGGTATTAATAAATAACACCGCAACAAAAAACATACATGATAAAAAAAACTACATTTATTTAACAAAACATCAATTATACGGCGTTTTACCAAGGTTTTGTTAAAATACTATAATCCACTAATAAAAAGCGAATTACAGTAGATGTTGTGGTAATGTATGGGTGATTTTGTAGATTGTATTGGTTATTACATCTCTAAAATGTAATCGGTAAGGTTAGATTCGTGAGGTAAATTCATTTTTTTACGCAAACGATACCGTTTAACTTCCACACTTCGTGGCGAAATATTTAATAGTGGTGCAATTTCCTTAGATGATAGATTTAAACGCAAATATGCACAGAGTCTTAAATCGTTTGATGTGAGTTCTGGATGTATCGATTTTATTTTCTTTAAAAAGTCTTTATCTGCATTATTAAAGGCTTCTTCAAAAACTTGCCAATCGTCTGTATTATTAATATTACTATCAATAATTTTAATTACCGGTTTTATATTTCCCGTGGTTTCAACCTTTAGTAGTTCACTTTTTAAACTACTCAACAATTCATTCTTTTTAATTAATGTCATGGTAGACATCCCCAACTCTTTATTTTTAGTTTCTATATCTTGACGTAACTTATCGTTATTGAATCGCATAAGTTGTTGCTTATTCTCCAAGTCTTTTAAAACGAGTTCACGTTGATTATCTTGTAGTAATTTTTCACGTTGTTTTTTAAAATGGCGTTTATAGATATTATGCATTAACAATGAAAACAGTAAAACAAATAGCACATAACTGGCAATCATGACATTTGATAAATACCAAGGTCTATTAATGGCAAAACTATACGTTTCTGTATTTTCTGAAACAGTTTTTCCTATTCGCGCTCTCACCTGAAAGGTGTATTGTCCAAAAGGTAAATTTTCAAACAATACAGAGGATGTTTTAAACCACGGGCTCCAAGCTTCGTAAATACCATCTAATTTATATTGAAATTCAGGGACTAAATATTTCTTATACTCTGGTATATTATAACGAAACTCAATATTATTTTCTTTATTTTTAAAAGTGACAAAGGTGTTTTTATCGTATAAATGAATGGTATCATTATTCTTAGAAGTGGTGTTCGAAATAGTATTCAAATGTATTTTAAAGGGTTTATGCTCTAACTTATCTAAATCTATAATCATGTAACCAAGCGCATTGCCATACAAGTATTTATTTTTAAACAAATGTGTTATATTTTCATAACCAGGAATATCATGTCTCACAAAACTTGGAAGCGATATTTTTTCAACCTTTGGTAGATCACTTAATTTACCCGGTGTCATGTAGGTAATCCCTGATTTAGAAAACGACCATAGTCTTTGATTTGCTTTATCGACTATTAATTTACCTGAAATGTATTCCTCTTCGGTAAAAAACGCACTCAACACAGAGTCTTTTGCAAATTTTTGTTGCTGAAAATCATAATCGTAAACACCGCGTTTATTGGTAAATAGCAACTTATTATTATATTTAACAAGACTCGAATTTAAGCCTTGTTCTATAGATTGGTCCTTAATTATTTCTGTAGCTTTAGTTAAATTAGAATCCAATGTAATTTTAAACACGCCTTTATACTCGTGGTTCACAAAAACCTGATTCGGATTTATAAATTCTATAAACCGACTAGACACGTTAAAACCTTCTATTTTATTTCTTAATTGCCACTGTCCGTTTTGCTTCTCAAGCACATACAAACCACTATAATTTCCTTGTAATATTAAATCATTACCTATGGGTTTAACAATCCAAGTCCCTTTTACATCTGCAATACGTTTGCTTGTGTTTTTTGTAATCTCAAACGTCCCGGAATCATGACCACAAAATAAAGTCCCCCCTATTTTGGTTAAACACCACGTGGCACCTTGCGTACCTTCAATAAACCGATAGCTAGTATCTACAGCCAATTCTTTATAAAACAATCCTTGATTTGTACCTAAATACAAAAAACCGTTGTGTAAAATAGACGTATTTACAGACCCTAACTCTCCAGTAATGTCGTTATAAATAGTAAAAGGAGAATCTATATTAACGCAGTTTATTCCATTTTCTAAGCCCAGCCAAATATTAAGATTCGCATCTTCAAACACAGAAAGTATGGTATTATTACTTAATCCATTCTTCTGATTTAAATGTTGAATAATCTCTCCCGAGGCGTTTAAATGATAAATTCCTTTAGAAATACTTCCCAGCAAAAAACTGTTATCTTTCAGTTTTAAACTTCTATAAATCCTAACATTAGACAAGATAGCATCCGAAGGTATATCCCATTTTATTAAATCACCACTTCCTTTAAATGTATAAAACCCTTTATCTTCTGTTTGAAACAAAATGTTCCCGTCTTGATTAAAAATATTAACCAATAAATTTTGTTTTAAAACAGGATGATCTGATATTAATTTAGACTCACCTTTTACAATTTCGTAAACCCCATCATTTACGCGCTGAAAGTAAACACTGTTGCTCACTTTTATCATTTTATAAATTATGGTATCCGAATTTATAATAGATACTGAAGCATCGGTTGTATTGTATATGTAAATCCGATTTAAAGATTGAAATAAAACCCAATCATCTATAGCGATAATGTTCCAAATATCTTCGTCTTCTAAAAAAGAAATATTCAAATTGGCAGATAATGGCACATATTCTAACCGTCCTAAATGATTGGGTTTCCAATATCCAAACGCCTTATAACTACCGGTGTAAATGCTATGTTCATCTACGCTAACCGATCTAATAATGGTATTGTTTGGAGATGGATATAAAACCCAACTCGCGCCATTAAACTCTAATAAACCTTTATTATTAGCGACGTAAATATTTTTACTTTTAGACTGAGATACAGACCAATTTTGATTATCTGCACCATAATCTACAGGGGAAAATACTTGTATAGGTGGATGCTCAAGAACTTGAGCCTGAGCTTGAAATTTTATAACAACATGTAATAGAAGAAATAAGACCGAAAGTTTAATTAAATTCAAGGGTTAGGTATTAGTTTGTTTAAAATGTAATATAGTAAAAACATAAACAATGAACAACATGTTGTTCCCATCAATACGCGTGATTTTTATACCGAGAACCATTTAAGTTCTATCATATTTTAGTACAGTGTTTTTTAGATATAATCAACGCCTTCTAAACGTAGTTATTTCTATAATGCGTCTGTTTTAAAGTGCTCTATTTAAGTTTTTATTTTCCCTTTTATTTGATTGTAAAACGCATTAAAGTATAGAGTACAATTAAATCATCTTGGTTAAAATCTTATTTTTTATTTTTAAATATTTCACATACAAATTTGCAATTTATACAAACATATCGAATCCATACAAATCAAAACGCCATCAGAAAATAATTTTCAACAAAGATATCTTAACTACAAAAAAAGACATTCTCTAATCCTCTATTATATTTCTTTATTACTGCTAAAACAAGGTTAAATTAGTTAACTAGAAATCTAATACAGTAACAAATTCTCCCATAATTTTTAGTTCGTTTATTTCAGTATCATCTAATACAATATTTTCATAAGTAGAATCAAAAGATAGAGGTTTAAGTATTATTGATTTATGAACCCAACTTTCATCTGTAATTATTTTTTCACTATGATAAGATTTGATGGTATAACCTGCTCCAAAATCAGAATCTTGAATATTGTAATGTTCAACCAAAACTATCTTACCTTCTCTACTACCTCCTGGATCTGTCTTGAATAAGCACCAAGAGCCATTTTCAATTTTCTTATTCATGGACTCTCCAATAATTTGACAAACAAAATAATCTTCTCTAGCTGATATATTAATAGGCAATTCCACCCACTTATAATTTTCTAATTCAGATTGGACTTGTAATTCACTAAAATTACCTGCCGCTGCATAAATATCAAACACAGGTACTGCATTTACGAAAGGTTTAACATCTGTAAAAGGTAAAATACTTAATTTACTTTCAGTTTGAAAAGTCGCAATATGCTCTTTAAAATATGCTCTTAAATTCTTATCGCAAGCATAAATATAGACACCTCTTATCCCCCTATACATTATGGTTTTATAGATATTTATAATATATTCTTTGAGTGCTTCTATATCATCTAATCCTCTTTTTCCATTTTTATCAAAATACTTCGATTTATCAATTTCTATCTGATTTGTAATGTTGTTAAATGATATTTCTTCCCCAAATATTACACCTGTATAATTCAAGTCATACCCTTGCGTTGTATGTATACACCCAACCTCATTGAATGAATTCTCTGAATTTATCCAATCTTTATCTATTTTATTCCATTGTAATTCAACCCCATCTATTTCAATATCAATTGCATTATCATCTTTTTGAGAAGCCCAAGGCCATGAATAACCAGCAACTAATCTGCATAAACTATATTTCTCTTCTTGAATAGATAATTGCTGATACATATCTTTCAAAGAGTCGAAAACAACAATATCATAATTCTCTGGACTATAGAAATTCTTATTTCCACGTTTAACGTTTAGTAAATCATCTACAAATGTGATGTAATCATTTCCGCCATTAGAACGCATTTGAGATTTCAACTCTATCTCTATGGTATTAGATTCGCTTAATAGTTTATCAAAATGGTGTGAAGGAATATCTGAAGGCTTAACAGATTGAGCTGAATCGTAAAAGAATATTTGATTTTTACTATTTGCTATTATCCAATCTAATTCTGTTCCCGTATCGTCAAGACCTAATTTTCGGTTATTCTTTTTAAAAACTCCCATCCATCCAATATTTTTATATTGTCTTAAACGATGAGCTTCATCAACTATCAATAAATCGTACTTTTTTTTAAACGTATCTGAAGGACTAATAATCATTGATGATTTTAAATCTGGTATCTTTCTAAATACATTCTGTAAAGTTTTCCGAAGTGAACTCATCGCAACAACAAATCCAATTTCTGCTTTAGGATATTTCTCTTTATATGCTCGAATTAGATTTATTTCTTGAATTTCATTATCACTAAAATCGTCCATATTAGTGTTGGAAACATCAGAACCAAGCAATTTAATTAAATAGGTCGCCAAAATTGTCTTCCCTGTTCCTGCACTACCTTTAATGAATATTTTATTGGACTTTTTTTCTGTTAAAGCTTCAATAATTTCCAAAACAGAATTATACTGATCTTCATTTAGTGATTTGTAAGGAGAGTATTTAAAAAGTTCAGAGTTTTCTATTTCTTCGAGAGATTTACTTACTATTTTATTCTCGATGAGTTTACTCCAAATATCTTTAAAAAGATTTTTATATAAATCTTGTTGGTAATAGTTATGATTAATTAATCCATGATTTCCATTTTGCAATTCATAAGTACCTTCGGAAGAAATGTATTGAATTAATTTTGATTCGATATCAAGTGTAGCTGATTTATTAAACTTATCAGAACCAATTATTGATATTTGATTAAAAGCATTTGCTTTTTTAGGATTAGCTAGATGGTTTTGAATTCTGTTTGAAAAATTAGTTGATTCACCAACATATGCAACTCGTTTAGATTCATTTTGTATAAAATAAACTAACGGCCATTGGTTTTTCACCCAAATATTTTGATTAATTTCTTTGAGGGCGTTTTTGTTAAAACTATAACGTTCAGAAACTTCTATGGATAGATCAAAGTTAGAAATCATAGTTTATTATACTTTTTAGCACTACCTTTTGCTTTATCAATAGGGTATTTCTTCCCATTACTTTCTATTTTTTCTAATACAATTTCTTCTACATCAAAGTCATATTTGTTGGCAAGTAAAAAAGCATAAGCAAGAACATCTGCCAATTCTTCTTTAACAGATTCTCTATTTGCCTCTTGTGGTTTTTTCCATAAGAATTCTTCGAGTAATTCACCTGCTTCAATATTTATTGCTAAAGCTAAATCTTTAGGATTATGAAATTGTTCCCAATCTCGTTCATCTCTGAATTCAATTAATTTAGCTGTTATTTTCTTTATGTCACTCATAGTTTTTTACTCTGAATTTCAATAATTTTAGATTTAAATTACTCCTTTTGTCTAAACTTGATATTTTGAATATTGATAAAATAAAGGAACATGACCAATACAATCACTAAATATATCACTTTCTATTAAAACAAGATTACGGTTAACCGTATGTAAATAATATTTCAGGATAAATTAATTAACATCAACCCCAACAACCCCAAACCCAACCGCTTCAGAACGATTTAATTCATACAATACCCCAGCAACCTCTTGGTAATACCGCACGCCACAAACCGCCAACAGCGTTCCGGTACCACTCGGAATGGTATTAGGCGTCATGCTAATAAGGGTATCACTAAAGGTTTTAGAAATAAGTACAACATCAGCCAGGTGTAAATGATAGTTAAGCGCTTCAAAATCGAAATCCAACACCCCAAATTGCACGACCACATGTGTCGCTCCCGAAATAAAAGGAATTTGAGACACATCAACATCGGATATCGAAAGCGTATAGGTTCCCCAATCCATAGAAAACGGAAAAGGTAATACGGTTTGTAGTCTGCAATCTGGCGTGTATTCAAAATCGCATAATTCGCGTACGCCAATGGCGGTGTCTACTCCAATCCCAACACGACGTGCTCCACGAGCACTTGTGGTATCTAGCGTTTTTAAACGGGTAAACAACGTCATTAACCTACTGTGGAAGTGCGAGAAGGTGTACCCCGCATAAAACGGGTGCAACGCCTGCCTGAATATTTTATTCACTCGGGAACAGTGCCCAAACTCACTCCCATTTTCCCGCACCCGTTGCATACTGGCTTTTGTTTTAATCGCTTTACCATTAAATCCGCCTCCAGCAACACGTACGATGGGCTTCCCTTTTAAATAATAAAAATTAAACCCGCCAAGCGTACCAACTATGGGAATAATACCTTTTTGCTTTGCCATAATCACCGTGTTTAAAAGTCCGCACCATGTTACATTGCATACAAAAGCAAACCTATAGCATCGGAATAGCTACTTAGGGGTTATAGCGTGCTTATACCGTATATATAACATGCTTATAGTATGGACCATATACACATAAAGGTACATATTAATGAATTATGTTTGGTATAAGCAGTTACAAAAAACACCACAGTAACTTCATATCATACATTTTATCGTTAATATCTTCAAATCAGGAATATGCTTATACAACTCTGTCCAAACAGTTTTGGCAGTACGCCCCCTAAATTTAGATTCGGTGAGATGTATAGAACTGGTTTATAAAGTTGCAGTGTATAGCATATTCACCGTGCTTTTTTAATGATGAATAAATCATCCGAAAGTTAAACGGACTTACCAGTTAAACGTTTCTCTATTTTAATTTTTTATTTAACAGACACAACACACCAAGTTCTTCTCGAGATAAATTTTCATTTAATTTAAGTAATCGAGAGATTTCTTTTTGGAAATAATTAATGGTTTTACCATCTATATATTCATCAATAACACGCGGATCGATATACGAACTACGCGCTACTGAAGGCGTATTTCCTAACCGCTCACTCACCTTAATCACAGCTTCTCGAATATTCTTATCCAATTCCTTTTGGTCTTGTTTTTCGGAGTATCCTATTTCATCCAATGCTATGGCAGCGATAACAGTTCCTGCCCACGTTCTAAAATCTTTGGCCGAGAATTCTTCTCCCATAACCTCTCGGATATACCCATTTAGATGTTCACTTTTTACATCTTGCTTGACACCGTCTTCATCTATAAATTTAAAAATTTCATAGCCTGGTAAATCGTCTATCTCCTGAACTATTTTAGCTAATTTTTTATCGACGATATGGCGTTCTTGCTCTTTTCCAGATTTACCAACGTAACTGAATATTAGTTCATCGCCTTCAATTTGTAAATGTTTACTCCGCATCGTTGTTAAACCGTAACTATGGTTTTCTTTAGAATACCGATCGCTTCCTGGTCTAAAATAAGCAGCCTCTAACAACCTGACCATACATGCCAATACTTTTTCTTTTGCAAGCTTACGTTTACGCAAATGCTGACCGGTAACTCGTCGCATACGCTCCAGTTTATCTGCAAATTTTAGTATGCGATCAAACTTTTCCTGATTTTGTTTTTCTCTAAATTTAGGATTATAAATGTACTGTTTACGGTCTTTATCGTCCCGTCCGGTGACTAAAATTTTGGCGTTTTTCTTCGGATTAATTTCAACTTCTGTCCACGCAGGAGGAATAACCAAGGATTTAAACCATGACTTTAATTCTTTATCTTTTACCGTTATATTATCAGCATCGACATAACGAAAGCCTTTGCCATGTTTTTTTCTGTAGTACATGATATGATTTCAATTAACTCATATAAAATAAGCTGATTTTATCTACATGCATTAGCTCTAAAGACAGTAAATTTAATGCATTAAAAAAAGTGAAGCTTTTACGCTATATTTTAGGTCTGATGTAAATGATGCCAATCACATTAAGAATTAAGAGCAATCTCTAAAACCTCATCTTCGGTGTTCACAAAAATGCGTTCACCAGATTTGGGTTTAATGATGTAATTCCCCGTAAACACACCAAACGCTGGAAATATCATCTGGTTGTCTTTCCAATAGAAACAACTTAGTTTTAAATGTTGTCTTCCTAAACCTAATAATTGCACGCCTGGATGAATGTGTCCTGAAAAATTATAAAACCCTTCGCGCGTTTCCGGATGATGCGTTAACAAGAAACCGTCGTGTTCCCACTCTTGCAACACCTCTACACCCAATTGTGTATAGCGTTTTTCATCAATTATGTCATGATTCCCAGAAATTAAAACCACTTTACAATTTAAAGTCTCTATCCACGCCTTAAATAATAACCATTCGTTGTTCATATAACTGTGAAATAAATCGCCTAAAAAGCAGATTGTATCACTTTCGAAATTAGAAATCACCGATTTTAACTGATTAAAATTATGATGTAAAGATGCCTGCGGAATCGCGCTACCATGTTTTCTAAAATGCGTAATTTTCCCCAAATGAACATCTGCAATTAACAACATGCGTTTAGCTTCCCAGTAGGCTACGCCTGAAGGATGCAGAATGAAGTTTTGATGATTACAGTGTACCTGAAGTGTTTTCATTGTGTTTAAATATAATTAGGATTTTTCCAATTGAATGGTCATCCGTCTAATGCGATCTGCTAATTTCTCCGAAGATAATTTAGCGCGTAATCGGTCTGTAATAATAGGAAACGAAAATGGTGTGGGTTTGGCACACGATTTCCAAATGATATTCTGCGTATTAATACGCATTAAGGCTAATTGTAGTCGTCCTTCTTCCAATTGATGCTCGAAGGTTTCTGTAAATGCTTGCTGAAATAATAAATTATCGGGTTCGTAATCTTCGAATACCCCAAATAAGAGTTGCGAACTGGCTTGCAAGTGTTTGCTCTTAACCATTTTGCTTGGAAACCCTGTAAAGACTAATCCCGAAATTACGGCTATATCTCTAAACTTTCGCTTTGCCATTTCGGAAGCATTGATGCTTTTTTCTAAATCACTTCTTAAATACTCTGACGAGAATAAATTATTATCTAAAATAGCCTGAATATCTATGGGTTGATCGGATAATAACTCGAAACCATAATCGTTAAATGCAATAGTAAACGAAATGGGATGTAACAAACTTAAACGATACGCCAATAAGCTCCCCATTGCTTCATGTACAAAATAACCTTCAAACGGATAGAAAACGGCATGATAGCCTTCTCGAGTTTTAAAGGTTTCAATTAAAAATTCATCGGCATTTGGGACCAAACTTTCTTTATTCTGTCGAATTAAAATCGGCTCTAAAGCTTTTAATTCTTTAGATTTATCTGTGTCATTAGAATTTAGAAGATAGAGTTCTTCACGAATCAAATGACTCATTTCTGAAGAAAAACTCATGCGTCCTCCCATCCAATTGGGAATTTTAGCATTTTTCTGCTTAGATTTTTTCACCAACACCTGCATATTTCTAATTCTGAACAACTCCAGTTGCCGTCCAGCAAATGTAAATACATCGCCAGGTCTTAATTTTGAAATAAAACTTTCCTCAATAGAACCAATATAACCGCCTTTTAAAAACTTTACATTTAAAACAGAATCACTAACAATAGTACCTATTTGCAAACGGTGTCGCATAGCTACTGCCCTACTTTTTACTTTAAACTTCCCATCAGTTTCTATGTCTACACGTTTATATTCGTCGTACGCTTGTAAACTTTGTCCGCCAAGTGTTATAAAATTTAGAATCCATTGAAACTGTTCTGCTGTTAATGTCTGAAAACAAAATGTACTTTTAACTTCCGGATAAATAGTCTCTGGATAAAATCCGTCGGACACTGCCAAAGTCACAAGATACTGTACAAGCACATCAAAACTATTCAGATACGGTACGCGGTCTTCTACAACCGTATTAGAAACGGCTTTTATTAGAGCCGAAACTTCTATTAATTCTAAGGCGTGGGTTGGTAAAAAATAAATGACACTGGTTTTCCCTGGCTGATGTCCGCTTCGTCCCGCACGTTGCATAAATCGAGACACACCTTTCGGTCCTCCAACTTGAATAATAGTATCCACCGGAGCAAAATCTACCCCTAAGTCTAAACTTGAAGTACAAACCACAATTTTAAGACTCCCTTCTCTTAGCGCTTGTTCTACCCACAGCCGTGTCTCCCGACTCATACTTCCGTGATGCATGGCTATATCGCCTGCAAATTCGGGATGCTTTTCTAAAATATTTTGAAACCAAATTTCACACTGCAATCGCGTGTTTGTAAAAATTAATGTCGATTGACTTTCTTCTAGTATAGGAATAATATCTTCTAATAGATGTAATCCCAAATGCCCACGCCATGGGAATTTCTCAATCTTTTTAGGGATGATAGAAAAGACATTTATTTTCTTTTTAATATTGGCTTTTATTAAAACGGAGTTCGCTACACGTTCTTTATCTACACCTAATAACACCTCTCGCGCCTGTTCCAGGTTTCCTATGGTTGCAGACACACCCCAAGTGCGTAGGCTAGGCGAAATGGCATTTAACCGGGATAAAGCCAATGTCATTTGCACGCCACGTTTATTAGCAACGAGTTCATGCCACTCGTCTACCACCACACCAATTACGTTTTTAAATATTTTATCGTAGCCCTTGGTGGCTAGTAATAATTGCAAACTTTCTGGCGTGGTAATTAATAAGCTCGGCATGTTTCGTTTCTGCGCGGCACGTTCTTTAGTCGAGGTATCTCCAGACCGAATGCCAACAGTTAAAGGCACATCTAAATCTTTAACAAAGCGTTCGGCGGCCTGTTTAATTTCTACCGATAATGCTCTTAACGGCGTAACCCAAATGGCTAAAAGTCCTTTTTGCGGTTTAGACTTATAATTTGGATGTCTTTTCATATATTCTAAAACGATAGGAACCCATAATGCATAGGTTTTTCCGCTTCCTGTAGGCGCGTTTAGAAGTCCGTTTTTTCCTTGTAAAAAGGCTGTCCAAGTTTGTTTTTGAAATGGAAACGGTTCCCAATTTTGTTGCTTAAACCAATCGTGTGCTATAAGCTCTAACTCCTTTCTGTTCATATATCAACTAAGCATTAACGATTCTAAATCTTCTAATTTATTCGCGTCTTCAATCTTTTTATCTTGTCTCCACCTTAAAATTCTTGGAAATCGCGTCGCATAACCACTTTTATGCCGGCTTGATGGGGCAATGCCTTCAAAAGCAATTTCGAAAACCAATTCTGGTGTTACACTCCGCACCGGTCCGAAACGTTCTACAGTGTTTCGTTTAATCCAATTATCTACTTTTCTAAACTCGGCATCGGTTAATCCAGAATAGGCTTTTGCAAAGGTGACGAGTTTATCATCGTTATCCCATAAGCCAAACGTATAGTCGGTAAACAAGTTACTTCGTCTTCCATGTCCCCGCATGGCGTACGTTAAAACGGCATCTATAGTTAATGGATCTGTTTTCCACTTCCACCAATCTCCTTTTTTTCGTCCTACTAAATATTTAGAATCCTTTCGTTTAATCATGAGTCCTTCGCTTCGCATTTCTCTGGCACGATTACGCTCTTCAGCAACCGCTTCCCACGAATCGCAATCTACCGTTTCTGAAAGCTGAAGTGGTAAATTCTCTATATTTAAATGCTGTATTAAGTTTTCAAGGATAAAGCGTCTCTCCGAAAATGGCAGTTGTCTGAGGTCTCTACCTTCCCATTCTAGTATATCGTAAACTTTTAAGACAACGGGCGTTTTTTCTAGAAGCGCTTTACTCACGGTTTTTCGTCCTATACGCGTTTGTAAATCTTGAAAGGTACCGATGTCGTTATTCGGAAAAGGTAAGATCTCACCATCTAATACAGTACCGTTTGGGAGTTCATCTTTAAACACATGAAACTCGGGGTATTTATCTGTGACTAATTCCTCACCACGACTCCATACAAACAATTCATTATCTCGGATAATGGTTTGCGATCTGATACCATCCCATTTATGTTCGAAACTCCAATCTTCTATGTTACCGAGGTCTGAAACCGGCCCTTCTAAACCATAAGCCAAGTAAAACGGATACGGTTTTGAAATAAAATCTGAAGCCTTTTCTTGTAACACCAAATCTTCAAAAGATATGGTACTCGGATCCCATTTCCCCATTAATTTATAGGCCAAAACATCTTCATCTACTCCTGTGGCCATAGACAAAGCACGTGTCATTAATTTCTGACTCACTCCTATTCTAAATCCGCCTGTAATTAATTTGGTAAACACAAAACGTTCGTAATAATTGAGAGTGTTCCAATTTTTCGTGACATACTGTTTCTTAATCGCATCATCCTCTTTTTTAAGCGTGATCATTTCATTTAAGAATTGCGTTAAGGACTTATCACTAGTGTTTTTATTTGGGGGTAAAATAAGCGCTATCGTTTCTGCCAAATCTCCAACAATATGATAAGATTCTTCAAATAACCACAGCGGTATATTGGCTAATTCTGAAGCCCAAGTTCTAAGTAGTGTTGTATTTATTGGTCTTGGCGGTCTTCTATGAGATAGAATGGCAATGGTCCACACCCGATCTTCATCACCCGCTTGTTTAAAATATTCTGAAAGCGCATTGACTTTTAAAGTCGTTTTAGTGGTGCTGTCTAAGGTTCGTACTAATTCTGCAAAGTGTCTCATGCCTCTACCTCTTTTTCACGTTTGGTATCCAGCTCATTTAATTCTCCCTCAAACTGTGTGTTTTCGGTACGAGCATCTAAGCCCAGGCTTCGTAGATATTTTGAAAACACATCGGTGTATCCGTGCGTACAAATCACCTTTTCTGCTCCTGTAGCTTCCACTGCTGTTAAGAGTTCCTGCCAATCGCAATGATCGGACATTACAAAACCTCGATCTACTGCTCGTCGTCTTCTAGCGCCTCTAAAGGCCATCCAACCACTGGCAGATGCCGTAACATAAGGCACCATTTTTCTGATCCACGTCGAACCATGAGCACTTGGTGGTGCCAGTACGATGTTGCCTAATAATTCTTTCTTCGTGGTCTCTCGGGTTATGCGTGTAGTTTCAGGAAAATCCATCATGGGACGAATAACCTCTGTCATATTTTCTATAGCTCCATGGGTGTAAATTTTACCGATATTCGGATCTAAATGTTTTAATAAACGCTGAGCTTTCCCTAGGGAATAGCCAAACAATATAGAGGTTTGGTTCGCCTCCTTGTTGGTTGCCCACCATGTATTAATGTCGTTAAAAACTTCGGCTTGTGGTGTCCATCTAAAGGCAGGTAATCCAAATGTACATTCGGTTATAAAGGCATGACATTTTACGGGTTCGAAAGGCACAGCAACGCCATCGTCTTCCAATTTATAATCGCCAGAAAACACCCAAACTTCTCCACGATATTCCACACGTATTTGTGAACTTCCGATAATATGACCCGCAGGATGCAATGAAAATTTCACGTTATTAATAACAAAAGATTCATTGTAATTCACGCCACTTACCTGAATATCGCCCAACCGGTGCTTAATTATTGGAACATTAGTATGGTGCGTAATATATTTTTTATGACCATAACGACTATGATCGGCGTGACCGTGAGAAATAATTGCACAATCTACCGGTTTCCAAGGATCTAAGTACACATTGGCAACCTCACAGTAAATACCGTTGTCATTAAATACTAATAAAGGTGTCTTCATGTGGCTCTTTTTATTAAAGATATAACTATCTAACCAAACACATTTAGAGCAAAATCTATAGCGTTAATCTTTACTTTATTTGAGCACATTAAGACTATGATATATCCTTGATATCCGATATATTTTTGGAAGTCTATTGGAATCCATATTTCTGAGCAAGACAATAAAAAATCGGGTCGAAACCCGATTTAAATATATTATAATTTTAACTTACCATAATCCATGGTATCCGGTTTATCTCCTGTTACGGCACTCACTCCCAGTTTTACTAAAGAGACCAACTTATTATGTTTTGGATCCCAGTAATATGCCTCTGTAGGAGTAATCCCTATAGCGGTGATATTGGGGTCGTCTTTACCCTCAAACCACATACTGTCTGCCTTAGAGTATAAATCATTAATAATAGTTTTATCAGTTACAATTCTAGCTGTTCCATAAACATTTAAAAATTGCATATCACTTTTGTCGGCATATACTAAATGTACATTTGAGTCTTTAATAATGTTCTGATTATGGGTACTATTTTTATTACTTAAGAACCAGATGATTCCGTTTTCATCTACTTTTTTAGTACTCATGGGAATCATGTGTAAAGGCAGTGCTTTTAAATTAGTCACCATCATGGTAAAGTCGATTTCTTCGGCCATGGCTTTAATTTTTAATTTTGCTTCGTCTCTATATAAATTTTCATTGCTCATACTGTTATCTTTTTAAGAATTAATAAACTGATAACAAGTTTACTCAACAAAAATATTTTGAGCTGATCCAATGCGATGAAATATTAACTCAGAAAAGCACTTTTGAAACTAATAAAAACATTTAAAATTATAAATTGGCATTATTGTAAATTTCATAATTACCTATCATTAAGCCTTTTAATTTTACGCTGTAAAAAAAGTCAAAAATACTTTAAAAATTGAAGCTTTATTATTTGGAAAATAGAGTGAAATACATGTAAATTTGCCACCGCTTACCCATACTGCGAGAGTAGCTCAGTTGGTAGAGCGTCAGCCTTCCAAGCTGAATGTCGCCGGTTCGAACCCGGTCTCTCGCTCAAAGCGCTTCATAGAAATATGAAGCTCTTTTTTTTTGTGATATGGTGGTGTGTAATTAATCAAAAAAAACGGTTTCTTTTTAACGTTCTCGACTCCGCTCGAACACCATAGAGAAGCATGTGATTTTACTATTTTCTAGACCTCTAGAAAAGTCGCTGAAAATTAAACTTTTGAGAGTTTATACAGTATTGGAGTAAACGCGAGTATTATCAAGGGGTATTCGAATGGCGTCGAGAATCCCAATGATATTCTATAAGGAACACTTTTTAGACATCGCTTTAAAACACGTCTGTACAAATTCAATACGTTTCTGTTTTACAACAATCAAACTACTTATCAATTCACAAACAACTTTTGCGCGTCCTTATTTACATTCTAAAAGGCGCTTCGCTATCTTTCTCATCAAAATTTCGTTGAGATACTAATTTATTTTCCAATGGCTCATAGAGTTCAGATTTCATATTGCTACCATTAAATTTAGACGTCCAGTAGACTAATTTTTCTAAATTGAGATTTCTAAAGTCTTCAGATACTTTTTCTGAAAATTCACAACCACTAATACTTAATACTTCAAGCTGTGTTAAACGGGTTAATGCTACAGGTAAAATGGTCTGTTTAAAATTGTTTATTCCTAAAACACGTAGACTTTTCATATTTGCAATCCAAGTTGGTATTTTTTCTTCTCTGTTATGTGCCCTGATGAAAAGTGTTTCTAAATTTAACTCAGAAATCGATTCAGGATAGGTACTGCCATTTTCATTTAAGCCTTCTAACCAAAGGTGTTTTAAAGAACTCCAACGGGATATTGTTTCAATACTTTCATCATTAATATGATCACAATATATCAGTTTTACTGCTTCAATAGTTTTAACGCTCAGGTTATCTATCGTTTTAAGGTCTACACTCTGCATTCTTAATTTTTTAAGCTGAGGCAAAGTTACAGTAGGAAAAGCATCAAAACCTGTGGCTTCAAATATTCCTAAAAATTCAAGGTTTGGAGTTTGGGCTAATAAACGCTCTAAAGCTTCGGTACTTCCGTTATAACCTTCAATTCTTAGTACTTTTAGGTTCGGGTGTTTAAAGGCCGTTAATACATTATTTTGTTCAGGATTTTCTTTTTTAAATGTGATGGTAAGCTCCTTTAAATTTACGAAGTTTTTAAGTAAGCTATCTAACTGAATCGTATCACTAGTGAATTCGTACGATTCAATTTTTTCTGGATGTCTAAAGGTTTCAAAATTTAAAACATTATCTACATCGTCATTCCGATGTCCAAGATTGAATTTAGTCGCGCTAGTTACCGTATGAAATTGTTGTAAATTAAGTATTGGTGTGGATTTTATTTCAATATTAAACACATCAAACGGTACTGTTCCTGCCTCTATTCCTTTTATTTCAGAAATAGTTAAATTGGTAATCTGCTTTGGCAAGCAATCGGTATTTACAACTAAGGCACTCGCATTTTTAATCGTCAGGTTTTCTAACTGTACAATTTTTGAAAACACATTAGGTAAAGTTCTAACAGGGAATTCTGTATCCTTAGTATGCCACTCTTGAAATCTGTATAGCTCTACATTTTTAAGTTTTGTACATTGCTCAATCCCTTCTAGAAGCCAATCCAGATTGTGAACAAGTTTATAATTGAGTGTGGTTATATTTTTAAATACTGCTAAGCTCGTTTTATGTGGCGTTTCTGGTGCTTCACAATTAACAGTTATCGTTTTTAAATTAGGAAAAAATGATGCATTCTCTAGAACAAAGTTAAGTAGTTTTGGCGTGTCTAATACGATGGATTCTCGCTGACTTACTTCAGTCATTGGGGCAATATTAATTTCACTATTGCCAATTTTAGTGACTAATTTAGGTCTCGACGCATCTCCAAAAAATAAGGTAGCCGATATGCTATCTATCTTAGGTGCTATAAGCTCAAAATGTTCTAATTTAGGTAAATCTTCAAATCCATTTGATAGGCGCGTTATACTTTTGGATAACATCATAAACCGTTCTAATTGCTTTAAATGACTAACATCTTTAGGTAATGCAATTAACTCATCCAAGCTAAAAAATTCTATACGTTTTAAGGATGCAGGAAACACGACTTGAGACAGATCTTGCACGCCAACATAACGCAGTTTCAATACTTTTAATTTCGTAAGTTTTGTAAGCCAATTAAAGTCTGTTAGATTCAGATTGTCAGCAGAGTTTCTAGACCAGTAAGCACCTTCGATATGTACTTTTTTTAAGGCCGTTAACTGAGACATTGTATTTGGAAACCTTTTTAAACAAGGCACAACAAGTTTTAGTTTTTTTAGATTTGGTAAACTACCAATATCTTCTGGTAATTGCTCAAACTCACCTTCAAGGTCTAATGATTTTAAAGCTGTTAGTTTTGGTATTTCTTTAAGGATACTATCATACGTATTGCCTTCTCCTTTTAAATGAATTTTCAGACTTTCAATCCCATTAAAACGTCCTAAAACATCTGGGTGTTCCAACAACTGCACCAAAAATTCTTTCGAGAAACTGTATAACCCCAGTTCTGGCGCTCTACTAATAAGAGTATAGAGTTTAAACAAGTCCAAGTCTTCTGAAAGCAATCCATATTCTAAAATGGAAATCAGTCTAGCGTTTACAGATTTTATTCCCCCTTTTTGAGTAAGTTTTTTTCGACTTTTAAAAGCGCGTTGTAAAGCATCTGGTGCCTGCTTTTTTATGATAGTATTACACACGGTTCTAATGTGTTTGTCTGCTGTTGATTTTGCAATGACAAAAATTTCATAATAAAAAGCTTCAGGATAATTTTCACACCCTTTTATAGCTTCAAAAGAGGCTTCAAGTTCAAAAAAATTAAATATTGGGGTTTCTATAGATTCAGACATGATACTTATTACGTTAATGGTTATACAAACCTATTATAAAATCGTAAGCGTCTTGTCACTGTATTCTGTGATATTTAAAACGTAAAAAAAAACTTATAAAAATCACTAAATACCGTGAGTTTATACAAACAGATTTCTTTTAACTTGCCTACAGTAATTTGGTTTGTTTAGAAAAAGACAAGTCATTGTTAATGAACATAGTTAAAAACATTTAAGAGATATGATCCCTATAGAAGATGCTAGAAAATACTTGGAGCAATATAAAAAATCAGCAGTAGACCGATTTGAATTCCGTGCGTATTCTGAGCCTTATCGTGTTTTAGCAAAAGTACTTGCAGGTATAGAAAAAGATAAACGCGTCTATTATAATCAGTATGATTTTATTGAGGCCTTCGAAGATCCTTTTAATATAAATCCTTGGACCACACCAGAAGGTATGCGTTTAGGAATGCAGTTATACGGCATTATTCAAGCACCATACTTAGCAGCAATGTGGGATTTTATAAATACATTACCCTATCAAGATTCTTATAACAGACAAGCCTTTAGATCGCGAGACGGAGAAGATGTTATACACAAAAAAATAGCAACTTTTAGAGCATTCCTAAATTCCAGCAGAATGGGATTTGGTGGATTAACGCTACATGAACATTTTCAATACAGCACCTACTTTCCTCACGGAAACAGCTTATTTTTAGCCACTTTACTTCATAATGGAAATGGTATGTTTGATGAACTTTTGGACGATATTATTCAAAATGAAGACGAAATTGGTGGTATAAGCGCTGATATTATAAAAGCCTTGTTACTGTCTGAAGACGAAAAACATTGGGAAATGGTGAGTAAATTACTACTCGCCGCCCAACGCCAAGAAGGTTTAAGACAAACCATTTTAGAGTCTTTAGACGAGTCGGGTCTTAGTGCCCTAAAATATATGATAAACGTGCTTTTAGAAAACAATCTGACCCGTTTTTCTAGTGTCACCAGAGCCGTGAGTACGTGGTTTGGCTTAAATTGGGAAACACCTAAAAAATCGGTGATTAACCGCGTGCTAGAATTGGCACAATCTTTAATTCTTAATTTAAAAGAAGTAGACACCTACTTAAAGAGTAAAGATAATTTAGAAGTGTTAGTTGGTTTGTGGTCCATTGGTATTTTAGATGTAGATACAGCTAACAGAAAAGCCCTCGATATTGTTTTTGAATCGGAAGATAGACACAAAAAGATTCTTGCATTATATTTCATTAGTCAAACCGACAAAACAAATGATCTTTTAGTCGAATATTTCAAAAAAGAGGTCGGTAAAGATTATGCATTAGACCATTGGATGGCGGTAAACTTACCACCAAGAACTTTAGACAATGAAACGTTTAATCGCTTATTTGCTGTAGCAAAATCGGCCGATGAAAAGGGAAAAACCTTCGAGAGTAAGATATTCTCTTGGTGGAGTTTCACACCCTCGTCTTACTACTTTTACCAGTTTTTAATTAATGGTGCTACAGAAGAACAATTAGAGCTAATGGCAGACAATTTAGAGACTTTGCCAACCGAATTTAGGGAGAATTATATACGTAAAGTCTTCCCAAAAGATTACAGTTATTCGCTTTATAATTATCAGCAAAATGCCAAAAAAAAAGAACGTTTAAATTACGACCAATATTCTTGGAAACGCGCTTTAGCCAGAAAAGCCATTTACAACCGGAATGAACTGGTTATGGCAACGGGATTGAATTTGTTTAATAAAATGCATCTTTATGAAGCCGATTTAGACATTGCAGAAGATTTACTAAGACGAAAACATAAAGATTTACGTACCTCATTAATTCAGTTATTGGTCGAATTACCGGTAGACCAACTCCGAACGCGTACCACAAATTTAGTGACTGCCAAAAATATAGACCAACGTTTAGCAGGACTGGAAGTGTTAACCCTGTTACACGATGCCAACAGACAACCTGATTTTATAGAAGCGCATATTCGTGACTATAATAAGCGTCCTAAAATCACTAAAAACGAGCAAGTTTATTTAGATAAATTTTCGGACACTGCAGAAGAATTCAACTATAGTAACGGTTTTGGAGCTATAGATTACGATAATTTAACACCGCTATACATCCCAAAAACACGTTTTGAAACGAAGACGAATTTCTTTGATAAATTAGGCATTTCCATGTCTGAATCTTCAAAATTCAAGTTCAAGGATTTTATTGATACCAAGAAAATCATCTCTCAGGTCAATAAATTAATTGCGCTTGTTACCGAACATAAGCAGCATGAATACCAAACAGAAGTTTATGATGGTGAAATTGCAACCACATACATAGAAAAGGGCATTCGTGATATTAAAAAATTAGGAGACGATGCTACTGCAGAAGCACTTTTACATAATATTCCGTTAGCTAACGTTTGGATTGCTTGGTATGAAAAAAGTAGTTTAAATGATTTCGAAATGTATGCGACCATTCGATACATAAATCACCACAACGCACCATTTGGGGAATATAAAGAATTGGAACCTTTTGGCAGACAATATTATCCCGATTTAAACGGATTAAACCTAGGCGAAAAGCAAGCGTATTACACCACATCCAATGACTATGTCACCATTTTAAGTCGTTTATTTAAAGTCTATTCAGAAGAAAATACAATGGCCTCTTTTAAATTAGATATTTTAGAAGATATGGTTGCCAATTTCCCTGAAAAACTCAAATTACTTCAATTTCAATCGTCTCGATATCGTTACGAAACCGTGACTTATAATTGGGCAAACATCATTTTACCACTTGCACCAAGTTTAAGTCAGAGTAATTTAAAACATATATCTAATGAAGAACTTCAACGTTACTGGGGTATTCATATGTATTTAGTCGCTCAAGATATTTCACATCCCGATGCAGAGACCGATGTAAAAGTAATTACACAACAAGCTAAAAGACCAGGAATTGTGCCATTCCCTAGTGTAGAGCTCAATTTAAAAGGTTATCAAGCAGGTTTATTAAATGATGATGACTTGCGTTTTCAGGCTTTAAATTCTCATGAATTAATGGTCATTATGGATGGTGGCTTTAACTACAGAATGAATTTTAAATCGGTTGAAAGAGATTCCATTCCAAAGCACGTGATTGCGCCATTAAAAACCAATTTATTAGAAACAGAACTAGAACGTGGAGATTTAGCGACGCCTGCAACAGCGTATATGAGTTCTATTTACCGCGTAGAAGGCATCGATTATGTGTTCCGGATTTTGGAACGTTTAGGAAAAGATAATTTTGAACGTGGTTACAGTTATTATGGAGATAGTAAAAAAACAATCTTTAGCGGTATTTTAAAGAAAACAACCTTTAAAGACACCGAAAGTTATGCCGATTTCGCCGCACGTGCAGATGCGTCTAATGTCAGTAAAAAACGACTTATAGAACTCGCCTGTTACGCCACACAATGGACGGCCTTTGTGGGTGAATATTTAGGTTTAGAAAATTTAGACGCTGCCGTATGGTGGTTTCAAGCGCACGCTTCAGATTATATGAATAGCGAAAAAGAAACCATTATTTCGCGTTATTCAAACATACCAAAAAGCGATTTTGCCATTGGAGCCATCGATATCGATTGGTTTAATAAAGTGTATCAAACCATCGGGAAATCCAATTGGAAATTACTACACGACGCCGCCAAATACATCACCGATGGAAACGGTCATCGCCAAGTCAAATTGTATTCTAGCGTCATGTTAGGTGAAGTAAAAATCACCGAAACCCTGAAGAAAATTAAAGACAAACGCGATAAGGATTATGTGCGTGCTTTAGGATTAATTCCATTAAGTAAAACCGTGCCCGAAAAAGACGTCTTAAAACGTTACAACCTCTTGCAAGATTTCTTAAAAGAGAGCAAGCAATTCGGACAACAACGTCAAGAAAGCGAAGCCATTGCTGTAGGCATTGCATTAGATAATTTATCACGAAATGCCGGCTATCAAGACCGTGTGCGTTTTAGTTGGGCTATGGAAGCGAAAGCCACTCAAGCCATTATGGAACAAGCCGTGATTAACATAGAAGAAACAGAGATTGAACTCGTGATTAACGACCTTGGCAAAGCAGATATTAAAGTTACTAAAGCAGGAAAATCATTAAAAAACATACCAGCAAAACTGCGCAAAGACAAACAAGTTATTGCCTTAAAAGAGCACAAAACGTACTTATCTAGACAATACAGCAGAACACGTGTTTCGTTAGAAAACGCTATGGTTAACGAAGATGAATTTACGGCAACAGAAATTCATAATATGATGCAACATCCAATTGTAAAGGTGATGTTGAGCAAGTTGGTAATATACGTTCCTGAAAAAGAAATTTCAGGGTTTTATAACCAAGGAACATTAACAGATACTTCAGGAAAAACGCATCCGTTAGCAGAAGATGATGTGTTACGTATTGCACACGTGTCTCATTTATATCAAGCGGTAGAATGGGATATGTACCAAAAATATGTATTTGCAGAGCGCATTACGCAACCATTTAAACAAGTGTTTAGAGAATTGTATTTAATCACTAACGACGAACGCGAGCACAGCAACCGTTCCGAACGTTATCAAGGGCATCAAATTCAGCCAAATAAAACCGTAGCACTTTTACGCGGTCGTGGTTGGACGGTGAGTATGGAAGACGGCTTACAGAAAGTGTATCATAAACGCGGATTTATAGCCACCATGTACGCCATGGCAGACTGGTATTCGCCTTCAGATGCAGAGGCACCAACTTTAGAAGTCATTCAATTTCACGCAATAGACAGCTACAAAAACATCCCGATTACAGAGATTCCGCCAGTAATTTTTAGTGAAATTATGCGCGATATCGATTTGGTGGTAAGTGTCGCTCACGTTGGTGGTGTCGATCCGGAAGCGAGTCATAGTACCATGGAAATGCGTGGTGCATTGGCCGAAGCATCTGCCCAGTTATTCAAACTTAAAAACATCACGGTTAAAGAGCGTCATATTTTTATAAAAGGGACTTTAGGCGAGTACAGCATTCATCTAGGAAGTGGTCAGGTGAGCAAAAACGGACTCGCGTTATCCATTATTCCAGTGCATAGTCAACATCGCGGACGAATGTTCTTGCCTTTCGTAGACGAGGACCCAAAATCGGCAGAAATTATTTCTAAAATGAAATTACTATCAGAAGATAATAAAATACAAGACCCAACCATTTTGGCACAAATTAATAGTTAATAATAGTATTAGGGCGTTACCTCGCTTAGGCGAGGTCGGGCTTTCTGTTGCAAGTCCTCGTGCTATCGCACTGTGGGCTTTCCACGACAATCCCTAACGCAAAAAATCCGTATATCAATGGAACTGACATTACAACTTAAAAGACTGGGTAAGAAAAAAGTAAAAGAAGTCCCTTTTACCTTAGAATCGCATCCTAAAAACCTAGAAGAATTATTAATTGGCTGTGTTAAAAATCAAGTAGAGGCGTATAATAAAAAACGAACCGAAGTAAATGTCATCGGATTTTTAAGTCCGGTCGAAATTCAAGAACAAGCCCAAAGTGGTAAAGTCCATTTTGGAGATATTACCAATACAACACTTGCCAATCACCAACAAGCTATAGACAATGTATTGTTAGCTTTTAAAGACGGTCTATTCGTCGTTTTTGTAGACGATAAAGAAATAACCGATTTAAAAACACCTTTAGTACTCAGCTCAAACAGTGTGATTGCCTTTATAAGACTTACGTTTTTAGTCGGTACCTATTGGTAAATTATTTATGAAAACCCTTCGGCACGACTTAGCAGAACACATCACAAATTATCATTCAGTTTGGTCAGCATTATTAGCCAATACCAATTATGGAAATTATGCTTCAAGCTTATGGGACGTGACCTTGAAACCGGAAGATATTATGGTAAATCACGATGATGAAACATTTACATTTCAACACGCTAATTTCACATTTGATGTGTAAGTAGGTCTGGCCTTTGGAGATGATTATAGCCTATGTTCCAAACAGGTTTCAGGACGAGGGACATTTCAACAAACGGACTCTCATACAATTCAGATTAAAACAATAACTTTAGATAAACATTAAAACAAACTATAAAAAACACATCATGAAACATTATACAAACGCCATCATTTTTGGAATTGCAATCGTTGCATCTTCAATATTCTTAGGAAAAGCCTACACCGACAGAAATAAAGTCGATGGTAAAATAGAAGTCACGGGTCTAGGTAAAACCGATTTTTCATCAGATTTAATTGTTTGGGAAGGAAGTTTTGGGTCTGTTAACATGGATTTACAGCAAGCCTACATTTCTTTAGAAGAAAAAAAATCGACTATTAATAATTACTTATCTAAAAAAGGGATTAAGCCAGAAGAATTGGTTTATAGTGCGGTTTCTACACATCAAAAATCGAAGCAATTATACACCGTTAATGGCGATTATACTGGCGAAGAATTTGTAGGTTACGAACTTACGCAGTCTATAGAAATAGAATCTAAAGACGTCGATAAAATTGAAAAAGTCTCTAGAGAAATTACAGAATTATTAAATCAAGGAGTTCAGTTTTATTCGCAAGCACCACGCTATTATTACACCAAACTAGCAGATTTAAAAATTGAAATGATTTCTAAAGCTACAGAAGACGCGAGATTACGTGCCGAAAATATTGCTAAATTTTCTGGGGGA
The DNA here is from genome assembly GCF_000723205.1 of Formosa agariphila KMM 3901. NCBI lineage: Bacteria > Pseudomonadati > Bacteroidota > Flavobacteriia > Flavobacteriales > Flavobacteriaceae > Formosa > Formosa agariphila. Next base: position 2,186,190 of record NZ_HG315671.1, read on the forward strand.
CATTTAAGTGAATTAGAATCGGCTAAAATGGGAATCTTTCAAATTACAGGTCAAAATTCAGGAGAAGATTATTCTTGGGGAGGAACCTTTAACACAGCAAATAGAGAAAAAACAGCTTCTATTACTATGAAGTTGGTTTATAAAGTTGACTAATAATTTTATAGGACCACGCTCCTATTCAACACCTACCAAAAGGTATTCGCGTATTGTGAATACCTTTTTTTTATGCTTTAAAATCATACCTACTTACATCCTTCCGTAATCCATTATGTCTAAAAATGGCTGAATACGGTGATAATTTTAATTGTTTACAAGCATAAATTCGTACTGAATAATAAAAACAATGAGATTTTGAAATATTTAGACTTCAGTATTAACGGTAGAGTGCAAAATTTAATGGTAGACATTTTTGAGGCTATTAGTACCCAAAAAGAAACCGAAATAAAAATCAGTGAGCTTTTAGATACCCGAAGCATTTTTGAACTCATTTTTGAAATTGTAAGGACCACAGACTTTTATAGTGAAGATGAAAATTTCAAATTAATTAAAGCCTTGAATATTGATACTGATGAGGCTAGTAAAGAAGACGCGTTATTCAATACTTGGATGACTATGGGCACCAACCTAAACACCTCTAAAACCCAAGAAGAATTTAATGCCAAATTCGCTTTGTTTGTGCCTATTATTTTAAAACGTATGGAAGGGATTAACCGTGTGTCGGCTTAATAGTTCATTACATGCATAGACCTTCTAACTTCCAATAGCATAAAATAAATCTAATGAACATAGAAAAATTAATTAAAACTCGGGAGCCTTACCAAGAAAGATTATTTGACAGTTTTTTAATCGAAAACATAAAGTCGTACGAGGAACTTATGGACGTTTATCAAAATTATAAACAAAATCATCCTGACAAGACTGTAATCTTAACGCTTGATGATTTAGGTCAAGCCGAATATACCAGTGGTCACGCTTGTGATTACAATTCTCTGCTAGATACAGACGGTTATGATTTATCTGGACTTGATGAAGCGTGTTATGATGAAGATAACGAGCATTTGGGGCATCTTTCTACTCCATCGGAATATTTTATTATCCGAGAAAACTTTTTAAAACAAACAAAAGACATTGATTTTAAAACGGTTTGTAAAAAAGGCATAAGCAATTCTGAAGACGATGTTATAGATTTAGAAAACATTAATGAATCTCCATTAGCCTTTTTAGACCAACAAGTTATCTTGAAAATTCTTCCTGTAGAACAACCATACGAAGGACTTACTGGATTTCCGAATGGATATTTTGACGCCGACTTCAGTCCTTTTGAAAATTATGCATTATCAAAACACCTATTTGACACCTATAATCTTGAACTTTTTGGCATAGGGGCTTCCTTTTTAGTATTTATTAGAAATGAGCCTTTAAAAGACAATGAATTAAAAGCATTGATAGCCGACTTGGCAAAATTGTACAATACCACCGAATCAGAATTTGAAAAATTAGCAGACATCATTAAAAATAAAAACCATTTATTTTTAAGATACACCGAGTAATTTCTGTCTTAAAAAAACTAAAAAGCCCAATTACAAATACATAATTGGGCTTTTTTATTATTTACGATGCGTACCTAAAATTTACTCAGAAAATTGTTTTATAATTTCAAACAAGGTTAATTTAGTTCTCTTTATACTGCCTTCATCGTGACGAAATACATGTACTTTAGTATTATCATAGCAACCAAAAAATAATAAATCACCTTCAGAATTAGCGCCAATAGCTTTACCTAAAGCTAATTTTTCTAAACTCCACTTATACCCATCTAAATCTTTAAATGTTGGGTTCATAAATTCACTTAACGTTTTAACATACGGATGTAATGCGTAAAGATGGCTAACTTCCATACCATCTATGTTGGTACGTTTCATCATCTTTTCAAAATTATACAAGGTAAATGCTTCTTCCTCAAAAATTACAGTCCTTGGTTTTTCTGCAATAAAATCTCTGTAATTTTTTCTAAATAGTGGTTTTAGTTCATCTACCGAGGATATAATTAAATTTTCATTCATAGTTGTAACTTTTTAAAGTATTAGTGCTTAGTATTTTCTTTGGTCTTTGTGTCTACAATCTGTAATAATGTTGGCATTCGGTATTTACCGTGCATACGTTCTATAGCGTTACAAACCTCATCTCTATCCGTACCAATAGCCGTGACATACAATGGTTTTTTACTTTCGCCACGAAACACTTCTTTAAATACCGCTGTTTTAGACACAAACTCAGATTTTGCAATACCTACAACCGGAATTTTATGCTCTAAAGCTTGGTACAAAAAGCCTCCTAAACCCAAGTGTTTTTCTTCTAGAATTACGTAACCATCTACAATAATTAATTCTACCTCATCTAAATTCACTTGTTTTAGTAAACTTAAAATACACGGCAATTCGCGTTTATAAAAAGCACCTGGTTCGTACGGTTCTACAACTTCAATACTATCGGTGAAAATTTGCGTTGGAGCTTCATCTTCCCAATCGTTAAAGCTTACCGCAATGGTTTTGGCTTTTCCGTCGTAATAATACGTGTCAAAAGCGAGTATCATAGAGCATTAGTTTAAGAATAAATAAATTAGAACTAACGTAACACCGGAATAATATGCAACCAATTTAAAGCGATAGCAAAGTCTAAAGCAGTCTTCCCTGTATTGGTTTTAGCCGTTTTATCTGCCCCTAATTCTAATAAAATCTCTACTGCAGTTTTGTTTCCGGCAATAGTTTCTGTGTGTAATCTGGTAACGCCATTTTCATCTTTAGCGGTTACAACATCTAAATTTGCGCTAAAATAATCTCGCGCTGGAGTTTCCATGATTTTACTCATAGGATGCTCGATTAGGTTCTCTTGTTCCTCTACTTGTAAGTGAGCTACAAGAATAGTATTGTAATCGCCAAAATCTAATCCCCAAGCCTGATCATGTTTTGCTCTTGCCTCTTCGGTCATATCAGAACGTAGCGCTTGAATGGTATAACCGCCATAGGTTTTACGGTCTATGGATAACATCCAATCGGAAATTTCTGATACTGTTCTAGTAATTGTATCGCCTTCCGCAACATTCGTTAATCTATTTGGGGAGTTGCTTAGAACGCCTGTAATATATTCGCCATCAAATTCAATTTCGCTAATCCACATATGCTCTACAATAGGTTCTTCTCGACCTTCTACCATTTGTTGAAAAGGAATTTTAACCAAGGCTAAATCGTGTACAGGAATCACGCGTTTGGCATCCCAATAGATTTCTCTCCAGAAGTAATTAAAGGTGTCTTGGGCTTTACTATAGGCGTCCTTCATTTTTATATTTTGTTCGGCGTAAATGATGTCTTTAGTGTCTTGACTCATAATATTTTTAAGGTTTTTTGATGTTTTTATCTTTAGCTATTTACAGTCCATGTTCTAATATTCAATTAATAAAAATCGTAATACAGACTCCACTGTTTGGTCTCGCTATTTTTGGCGAACATTAAGCTCCCGCTATCAACCACATTTAAATTTACTTTTTCGTCTGAAGAAATTTGAAACACAAACTGAAAGCCTTCTCCAAAGCCTTCAGCATCGCCAATTCCAGATTGACAAAACGAAGGATAGCCACCAATTTTATGGTCGTAAACATGTTCTGAAATATCGAAATAATCGTCTATTATCCCTTCGTCTTCTAATTTTAAAATTTCAGATTCCATATCTATAGACAAACCACCGCCATCCCATAATGGAAAATCTTGTTCTTGAAAATCTACTTGTAATGGAAATGGTTTTAAGAAAGAATCTGGATGGTCAATATTTTTAATGGTAATGCCATCTAAATCTTCATATTCACGAATCATCCAACGGTCTCCCATAGGTTCTAATTGTTCCGGTAACGCTTGTGATATAAAAACTGTTATCAGTTTTGTTTTTTTAATATTGGGGTGTACGTAAGGTAAATTAGGAAGGTAAAACTGGGCTAATGGTAACATTAAATCTCCGTGTTTATCTGTTGGAAGTTCTTCATCTTCATGAAAAGCATATACCTTTCCTAACCAACTTTCTTCAATAGTATGTGTTGGTCTAAAACCTCCCGCACGAAACGTAGTTACAGGTTTTGCAATTTTATTTTTGATATCTTCTACGGTCATAATTATTCGTTTTTAACCAAACATGCTGGTATCTTTAAAGTGTTTCCCGTCGTGCGAATGCGCTACCAAATAGTGATTTCCAAACATGCCATTTTCTGTATAAAACACATCGATTAAATCTTTAGCATAGAAATGAATGGCTGTAACCTCTAAATTATTTTTAAAAGCTTCCTCTGTTAATTCTGGATAGCCCTTTTCTTCATCTGCCCAATCCTCATTATAGTTCTGTAAAAAATCATTCACAATTGCTGTTTTTGCCTTGGTTTCGAAGCTTACAAAATCTTCTAAAATCGTGTTTGCAAAAGCAATCATGTCGTCTAAACTCACATCACCTAAACCAAGGTGTAAGTCTATTTTATACAAATCGCATGCTAGAGTTACTTTAAAAGCACCTTCGGTATTGGTGTCTTTTTTAAGGATGTCTCTTATTATTTTCATGAGCAGTTCTTGTCATTAAATAGCACTTTACTACCATCCGAAATGGATTATAATGTTAGATAAAGTGCTTTTCTCAATCTATTTGTGCTATACAAAGGTGAAACTTTGCCTAGTTTTTAAAGTAACGGATTTCAGTGATATTGAATTTTAAAGTTCTTTTTTTCGTGCTTTAAGTTTATTAATTAGCAAGTCTATTTTTTTCAATTTTTCTTCGTATTCATTTTTAATGGCTATTTGAGAGGCTTCTATGGTTTCGTTAGAATCGAAATCTAAAAGTTCGACCGTATCATTTAGGCTGGCAATAGTCTCATATTGACCTGTTGCTTTAGGTGTGTCTTTAGATTTGAATAATAAGATATCGGAATCTACATTACTTATAAGTTCGTCTACTGTAATGACTTTCATCGTTCCAAATTGCGATAATTGTAAAGCATCACCGTCAAGTAATTGATTATTCAATTTAACGCTAAAAGTTTCAGACGACGGACTGCGATACACAAGCCCTTCTACAGCATCCTTATCTTCTAAATGTGACAACTTATAGTTCTCTATATTTGGAGTCACTATAGTAACGGTATCAATAAGCTCGGTATTCTCCTTAAAAATATGCTTCGGATAAATAGTATGTTGTATGTTACCATTACTTAAAACAGCCCATTGTCCTGTAGGCGATTCGCTAGCAGATGGGTCGATAATGACAGTATATTTAACTTTAGATTTTCTGATATACGGTTTAAAATCTTCATTAACTGTGGTAATTTTACTTTTGTACATAGACACCAAATCCAAAGTATAATCGGCATCGACTTTAGTCTTTATTCTAGATAAATTATCTAAAATTTCTATAACTGAGCTGTAAGCTTGAGCTTCTTTAGAAGAATCTGTAAACGATGATTTTAAAACAGCTTCTGTTCTGCTTATATTCTGTACACAAACATCGGAAACCGTTTCTGTATTCGCTGTATCTGCGTATTCATCTGGATTTAAAAAATAATCTTCAGCAACTTGGGCGCCTTTAAGTACGAAAGTTTTAGACCGATCTGCAACAAATAATTTTGAAATTTTTAAGGGGTCTTCAATCGTGATTTTAGTGGTACTTGAAGTTAAGGCTTGATCCTTCCCATTTTTAAAAACTCTTGGTTCGTTTAACGTATAAACAATCTCTAATTTTAAGAGGTTTTTAGGTAAATTATACTTGATTTCATTTTGTTCTAATCGTGTATCTTCCCGATACAATGCCGTATAACTTTTTTGGCTACAAGACGTAAATAAGATTAATATAAGTACGAAATAAAGTAGAGTATTTTTCATTTTGAATGTGTTTATTTTACATGTCAAAACTAGAAGTAATGCCTCTGAATTTTATCCCTGAAAGTAGTGAGATTGAAACATACGGTATTCAGGTAATACCGTTTTAAACATTCTAAACTAACAGAAAAAGCACGCTTCTAGGAGCGTGCTTTTTTTACTAAATACTACGGTAAAGCAATAGTCGCTAATACAATGGCATTCATACTTTTCTTTAATTGAAAACGATAGCAGTTTTATTAGTGATACTAAATTTGGCAGCATCTAAAAGTGTTGCACAAACTAAAGTCTCTACCCATAAATCACCTTTATCGTGTATCCTTTTATTGAGTTCCGGTAAGTTTGAAATACTATCCTGCTCGTTTAATATAATGCCCAAAGGTTTTGTAAGCGTTTTTAATTCTTTTAGCAAATCGTAAGACGATCCAATCATTGCTCCAGGAACAGGTGCTTCATCGGTATCGAAAAGAACTTCTGGTAACTGCACAGGAATATAAAATCCTTCGGTATCGGAATGCGTTAAAAGATGACTAGACATATATGAATAATGCTCTTCTAAAATCTCGTCGCCTTGTGGTTCTTCTTCTGGCGAGAAAGGTGTGGGCACCCAATTTTCCTCATATTCATTCTCCCAAGCGTGGGCAGCAAATCGTCTTAAGTGATGTAAAAAATCATATGGAAAACCTCCAGAGAATAAAGGTGCCTGATCTAAAACATCTGGTTCTTGGTGTGGTTCTAAATTATTTTTTTCTAATATCACATTTATATTGTCAAAAATAGTTTTATACGCCTCATAACCTTCTGGTTCATTCTCTATAAAGTCTGCTAATATTCCACTTGTAATTCCTAATCCCATTATCTCATTGTTTTAATTATACAAAACAAAATTAGAATTTAAGCCCCTGAGTTCTATCACTGAAATTAATGATACTTATAAATACTAAATTCTAGGTTTTGAGTTTTTGAGTAATAATTACTACCACAAAAGCACGCCATTATGAGCGTGCTTTTGTATATTTCGGCATGATATTTTTAATGCATTACAGCCATTCCGCATCTATACCCAAAGCTATAAATTCTTCATAAGCGGACTCGGTAGCATAACACAGTGTCACTTTCTTTAAATTGGGAAATTGTTTGGCATCTACACATGTTTCAATATCCCAATAGTCTACAGCACCTCCCGAAAACGGACATAAATTCATATAAATATCATTGCCGCCGTCTTGATAAAAATCGGTGATTTCAGAAGCCAGACGTTTTGGTATGGGTAGGTCTTTAAAATATTGGGTGACTTCGGCTATAGGTTCGTAGCCTTCTTCATCAATATCAATTTCACGACCTTTATACCAATCTGCAAATTCATACAAATCAAAAACAGGCTTCATTAAACCTTTGGTATACATCAATTCTTCAATCACAGAAAGTTTAAACCCAAAATCTTCAAAAACCAAAACGTCTTCGTCCAGTGGCTTCATGGTGTATTTATCTTCTGGCAGTCCTGCACCTCGTTCATACGGGATATAAGTATGTACTTGAATGGCACCAATGCTATCGTCTTCTTTACTAAACCAAGCACTAATACCATTGGCTACCAAAGCACCACTATCATCGCCTTTGAATAATTTTACATGCTGATTTTTACGAGATGCGTAGTAACTTAAAATATCTTGATTATTAAAATGAAAGATGCCTGAAAAAGGCTGTTTCGGACTAAATTCATAGCTGTCCAATTTAATGGCAATTGTAATCGATTCTGCGATATTACCACCTTTAGAATACGCCATAATACCTAATGCGCTCCATGTAAAAATGGTGTTATTTTTTCTTTTAAAAATATTTAAATCATCTCCCAAACACTCTTTTAACACGTCTAAAGACACGGGAAATTCTATGGCAACAGTATTTATTTGAAATCCTTTTGAAGATAAATGTAATGCAATCATAAGTACGTTTTTGTTCGTCCAAAGATACGGACACCACCTAAAAAGAATATGCCTGTATTCCGTGATATTTATATGTAATTAAGCAAACACAAATCTTAAAATCACAGTTTTCAGGGATAAAAACCACACAGACTAAACCGAACTTTGTTGAAAACCTTTTTTATGGAAGAGCAAGTTAAAAGTGCTGCGTTTTTAGAATCTTTAAAACGTAACAACGAAAAAATAAGAGACGATCGTGCAAGTGCCATTGCAGAAGATGCACAACTCATGTACAAACGCGAAACCGAAGATTTAGCCTTGTCTTTAAAGCGCCTAAAACGTGAACAAGAGAACATGCTAGATATGAGTCCGACAGACGCAAATAGTTTGGTACTGGCATCCGATTTTGATGCTAAAGATTATGTGGCCAAAGACTTAGAGATGTCTGTAAAAATTAGAAACTTAGAAATAAAATTAGAATTAGCCAAAAAGCGTTACGCTCACTTATTTGGTGGTACAATAAACGAACTGTAATTATGGGAGGAGGACGATTTAGTAACGATGCATACGCACGATTAAGAAAATCTAAAGACTATAGTAATAAGTCTAGAGAAGAAATATTTACATCCAGACAGATAGATCCAGAAATGGATCCTACAAAAGCGCTTGTTAGAGAGTCTCGAGATTCTGAAGAACATCCTGAAACAGTATCTATCATAGTGGCATTAGATGTTACTGGAAGTATGGGTTTTGTACCCGAACATATTGTAAAAGAAGCGTTACCAGATTTAATTGGCTCTTTAATGGAAGCTGGAATTGAAGACCCGCAAGTGCTGTTTTTAGGTATTGGCGATTTTATTTACGACAGTGCACCGTTACAGGTTGGGCAATTTGAATCTTCGGCAGAATTATTAGACCGTTGGTTAACGCGCGTATACTTAGAAGGTGGCGGTGGCGGAAACAATCAAGAAGGTTATAATTTGGCTCATTTATTTGCGGCACGTCATACGTCGATTGATTGTTGGGAAAAAAGACAACAAAAAGGCTTTTTATTCACTATTGGAGACGAACCTGTGTTTCCTACCATTCCTGCAGAAATCATTAAAAGATATACCTGTACAGATGAAGCGGAAACAATTACTACCGAAGCCATTATTAAAGAAGCACAAGAAACCTATAATGTGTTTCATATGCATTTAGAGCATAACGAATGGTCTAAACAAATACGTCGAAAAGGTGATTGGAAAGCGCTTTTAGGCGATAATTATATAGAAATTCCAGATTATAAAACGGTAGCAAAACGTATTGCAGAGGTGGTGATTCAAAATCATAAACCGAGTACGGCAACACAAACAACATCGAACAGTACAGATGTTGATGTAGAAAACATGTTATAAATGATAAGATGTAGTCTCGTTATAGATTTAGGATTTGGTGATGCTGGAAAAGGCTTAACTACCGATTTTCTGGCATCGCAACATCCTGAGAAAAGTCTGGTGGTACGATTTTCTGGCGGACACCAAATAGGACATACCGTAAGTACGGAAAAGCTAACGCATACGTTTAGTAATTTTGGTTCGGGAACCTTATTGGGCGTACCCACCTATTATTCGGAGTACACTACCCTATTTCCGCCTGCTATTTTAGACGAAGGTGAGTTTTTAAAAACCTATCAGCCTAAATTGTATGTGCATCCGCTGGCGATGATTACAACGATCTACGATATTGCCTATAACAGAGCGCTGGAAAAACAACAAAATCACGGCTCTTGTGGTTTGGGTTTTGGAACAACTATCGCGAGAAATAAAGAAGAGGTATACCTATATGCAAACGATTTACAGTTTAAATGGGTTCTAAAACAGCGTTTACAGAGTATCAAAACCTATTACGATACTAAGTTAAAAAGTCAATCGAAGTCTGTTCAAGCGTATTATAAAAACGAACTAAAAGATTATAAAGACGACTATTTTATAGACAGTTGTTTAGCCATTCAGAAGTTTTATAGTGTAGCTACACTTTCAGCGCTATCAACGACGTTCGAACATTTTATTTTTGAAGGCAGTCAGGGCATTTTACTCGATACCCAACACGGATTCCATCCGCATACTACTTGGAGTTATACTACGTCTAAAAATGCAATTCAGCTTATTAAAAATCATATAAAAACCATTTCAGAAATCGATATCTACTATGTGTCGCGTTGTTATCAAACACGTCACGGTAATGGTCCTATGGCTGAAACCGAAGCTGTAACGCTTCAGAATAATGAAAATGAAGCGAATGTGACTAACGAATTTCAAGGCGAATTTAGAACGCAATCTTTAGCCCCTGAACTCCTGAATTATGCCTTGAGTTGCGATGCCATTCATCATCAAGATTTAAATATTAACAAGCACTTCATGCTAACCTGTTTAGACCAATTACCTCATTTTTCTTTTAATAACTTGCTTCAAAAATTAGATACAACATTCCATACTGTTTACGGAAGTTACGGACCAAAACGAGAATGTATTCAGAAGCTTTTAGACTAAAGTTTCAATGGGTTCAACTCGACTTTAAAGGATAGAGAAAAACAATACAAAAATGTATTATGACTAAAATAGACAACGACTCTGGAATTGAATTAAGTTCCAAATCAAAATATAAACCTTTAGTTTTTGCACTATTTATGATAGGGCTTTGCCTAATTTCCCTACAAGATATATCTATAGAATCAGTGATTCCTTTAGGCTGTGCCATCGTATTTTTTGGTATATATGTCTTTAACAAAAAGCTTAAAGTTTTTAAGTTTTTTGAGACCCATTTCGTGTTTCAACCAGGAATTATAGGAAAAACAACTGTGCCTTATAGCGCGCTTAAATCTTATGCGGTTGTAAAAAAGGTCATCGTAATCACGTATCAGAATCCGAATGAAAAAGAAAAGAAAATCAGATGCCTTGTTAGTCAGATTGAACCTAAGCATTTTCCCTTATTAGAACGCACCTTGAAAAGTAAAATTAGTGATTAAACAAGTCGCTTCTTTTCACAAAATCACTAGTTTCAGTGATAAAAATGACAATGTTCCAAAGTACCTTAGCATTCTAAATTTACACACGTAAAATGACCAATTACACCGCATATTCAGATAATTTTAAAGATATACAATGGAGTGATTTTAATTTTGAAAACATTCAAATCGATACCTTTCCTGTCCTAGAAGACCCTTATCATTATAGTAACAGTTTTACATTTAGAGATGCCCTTTTAGAAGCTATTGAAAAACATACAGGAAAACCCGTCTTTAAACTCTTATTTATTACGCCAGATTACATCAGTATTCACAAATTTTATGGCATTGCTTATCTTGAAGGTAAAATGGTTTACGCCTTTAAAATAGAACAAACACCGCTTTTTGAGGAATGGTGTGACACTATATTAGATGAAGACCCAAATGAGAAAACGCTAACATCTTCTGTGTATTCTTTTGGACAAAATAGTTTTAGCTCACAACCTATTAGCAATTTAAAGCACATCACCTTCCAAGAGCATACAGGTGCTTTTATTAATCATTTTATTCCCAATCAGTTTATAGCCGAAAAATTGGCAAAAGAAAAGGCCGATTTTTTAGCGCCGTTTATTCAGCTGGAAGCTGGTATAGATATGAAAGCCTTGGTAGAATCTTTCATCGGTTTAATTTCAGAAAAAGGGTTAATGCTTCATCCGCCTACAAATAACGAGGCCATTTATAAAACATTTGAAAAAGAAGCCGGCTATCCGTTTCCGCAACTCATAAAAGACTACTTAAGCTTGCATAACGGCATTGACCGTTGTGCCATTATGGGTGCAGAAGACATGTATAACGAATGGAAACAGTGGAAAGATATTTATGACGATTGGACGCAAGAAGAGTTGTTGGATACCTACTCTACCAACGAAGGAAAAGCGCTATTAATGTACACCACACCCTATTGGATTCCGTTTTTCGATTTAGAAAACGGGAATTTCCTAGCCTTCGATTTTGCACCGAATACCAAAGGAAACCCCGGACAAATTATTCGTTTTGGTGCCGACCAAGAAATTGGATATATCGAGGCCGACGACCTCGTTTCCTTTTTTGAAAGTTTAAGAAGCAACGAAAGCGAAATTGAAGACAACGAATGGTTTTATATCGCCAAATAAGGATATGAAAAACAGTATTTAAATTTTGAATAATCCCAAGCATATGTCTGCGATTTATAAAGAACATATATTACCTCAATTAAACATAGCATCTTTAGAACCGGCTGAAGTAAAAGCCCTAATTCAGGCTTTAGAAGCGTTAAATGCCACAGATTATGATGCCTATCACACTCTAAAAAACAATACTGATTTAGAACATGTAACGGCTATTTTTACTGAAAATGTAGCGCAACGTATTTATTTTTATCCGAAGTTGTACGCTAATGAAGAACAAGGTTTAGCATTTGTTACTTCTTGGTTGCCGTTGTTAGAAAAAGGGTTTTATCCTGATAAAAAAAGCACAAACAAACTCGTAGAATTTTTACAGTTTAGTCTGAGTTATTTAAATTCCGAAGCCGTTTCTAAAAATGTAAAAACCCAAGTATTTCATGTATTAAAACATATTGTTCTAAGTAAATCTGAAGCATCCTTGCCTATTGCTCGTTTTTTGGTGCATTACATTTTTGATATACGAGATGTACTGAATTCCGATTTTTTAATTCAGCAGTGTCTTCAACATACACTTTTAAATGAAACCTATTCGGTAGTGCATTCCGATAAAACTATCAGTACGTTTTCATTTAAGATAGACAACCATTTTATAGAACATTTCTTTGAAAATGATTGGTTAAAATTCATCAGTAAATTTCACTACATATTACCAGTAGGACGGGTTTATATGCCAGGTGCTTACGATTTGATGTTGCCATGGTTTAGCGAAGAATTAGCACTATTTTACAAAGACCATTTAGAGCAAACCTTTGAACTTCATAAGGCTTTAAAAGAACGATTAATTTTTGGTGAAGTGAAAAGTCTTGAGTTACTCAATCTAAAAACCACTGAAAATAATTACCCCGTAATCGTTGGTTTAGAATCTAAAGTTTGGGATGCTGGCGATGTGTTATTGTTTAATAATCGTGATAAAAATATTCCGATACTACAATTAGATGGTAGTTATATGCGATTTATACATTGGTTAACTGCCGATAGCGGAAGTCATTTTTATACAGAAGCTTTTAAAGATTATGGGATACATATTTTAAGCGAGAATTCTGCCGAAGCTCTGCCATTGCAATGCATTCCGTTTTGGTTTAATACCTGTCATCCCAAAACAGGAATTGCGAATCAAACGGAAACGTATAACACCGTATTTTCAAAATTGTTAATTGAAGATTGTAAAGACGTACTTCCCACAATGCGTTTTCAACATAAAGATTTTCAGGCGACTGGAGCGTTTTTATTACAGAATGTGTTTCAAACGCAAGACAACTTCAAAGGTTGGCTTGACGACTTCAAAAAAGCAGGTCTTAAAAATCCGTTAAATCAATTTTTAGTCCGCACGTTTTTTGATGCGCGCGAGGGGTTAGCGGAGTTATACACTACAGAACAGCAAGAGATTTTACAAAAATATTTATTAGCATTAGCCTATTCTTCAAGAGACACTAATAATGCTATTAGAACACAACATTTACCATTTATAGTAAAGACACTCGCGACCTTAAGTGTAGAGCCAGGGAATTTTACACGTGTTAACGAGATTTCGGCACTAAAAAATATTGATGCTTGCGTTGAAGACCTTTGTAACGCTTTTGCACGCGGACATTATATTAATGAAAACCGTCCGCTTAACCTCAGTATTATTCAAGCTTGGTTTAATTATTTGGGCGATTTTTATTACAGTTCCGGACAAGAAGCTGTTTGGATTTCGGATGTTTTAAATACGCAAGGTGTCCGCACTGCAACCTATTTTAATGCTATGGAAGAAGATGTCAGTTTCTTTTTAGACCGAGCCATAAATCGTATTATCACCTTTCATAGAAAATGTGAATTGAAACAAGATGACAACCTCATGTTAGGGACTATTGCGACACAAATTGAAATCTATTTAACCGATTTTCTAGGTACATTAGAAAAAGATAAACTCAATGCAAATACTGCAAAATATCTGCATGAATACAGTAAAGGCGACGAAGCAGGTTTCAGTAATCTAACAGAATTATTAGTTGCTATTGAAGGGTTTAATGGCATGCACTTTAAACAAGAACCAATTTCAGAGCATAGTACAACTCTAGAACCTATGCCATCCATTAACATAGAGATGGAGGTTGTTGAAATCAACCAAAAATATGTCGATGCAGTACTTCATAATTTAGAAAATTATAGAACATCCGGTAATTGTGACACGGCACTTTTACAACCGCTAGATGAGAAAATAGAAGAATTTAAAACTTGGTTAGCTGATGATAAAACAGGAATAGAATCCAAATTTACCCAAGTGCTTTATATGACCTTACTCGATACCAATTTAGCGCCCGGAACAACATCCGAAACCTACGGGAATCTTTGCAGAAGTATATTTGTACATCTAGTAAAAGACACAAAAATGGCACCTTCGTACGCCATGGGATTACAAGCGATGGCAAATTCCGGTGCGTATTCAGAACACCTAAAAACCGCTTTATTAGAGGTTGTTCACCAGTTAAAAGCTTAAAACATGACACAAGATATCACACCCGAAATTCAAGACCAATTAAACTTATCGGCTTTGATTTTAAAGAAAAATCATAAACATGCCGACTTAACAAGTTGGTCTGGTTTTGACTTAGAAAACGACATGCAAGTGAAACAAGCCAAACGGCTTTTAAACCTGTACGGTATAAAATCTGGTTTGCATTTACGCAATAGTTTACAACGTTATGAAAGCGGACAAATGGTCTCACATAAGTTCGAAAAACTAGCTTTAGAGTTTCGTATGAGTACCACAACCGACTTTGATGCCAAATACAATGCCGAAGAAAACCCGAGTACAAAAGGCATCTATAAAATGGTGTGGAAATACCGTTTCAGCCTAAAGAAAGAGAAACTTATTGGTTACGAAATGGCATATTATATTTTTCAAATGCGTTTGGGTCACGTTTTAGGTTTTATAGACACAGACGAAATGATTTTACGTTTAGAAGAAGCGCATGACACCGTTAAGTCGACTTTTTCTAGCTGGGGAGATTTTCACCGAAATGTGTGTTTGGGAGACGAATACGTATTAGGAACAACAGAACAAGATATGAGTAAATTTCCTGGAACAGAAACGTTATGGGAATGCTACCAACGTTTACATATAGAACACGCCGATTGGTTTAAAACATGGAAAAAATGAGGTTATCAAGACAAGAGGTTATAGCGCATATTGAGCGTGCAGAAGAACTGTATAAAGCCAATCTTTATATGCATTTACAACCTCATATACGTGCTATACAAGACAATTCTGAAGCTATAGAAGATAGGTATGCAGACCTTGCCAGATATTATCGCATTTACATGCTGTATCTTGGTGCTTATGAAGAGATGAATATAGAGGTCCTACAATCTTATTTAGTAGGATTGGAAAACATAAATCACGTTGAAGCTTCAGATTACGAATATGTGTGTAGCCACTATAAACAATGTGACGAATCGGTATATCAAAAAGCAGTTATGTTATATCCGTATAACGACACATTGCACTTGCATTATGCCTTAAAATTACAATTTGAAAACCGTTTTAATGAAGCCATTCTTATTCTGAAATACGTTTTAGAATGTTATCCTGGGCTTACAGAAGCACGTCTGTTACTTTGGGATATCGAATCGGCTCAATTAGAACACTTATGCACATCTACAGAAGATGCCGATTGTTACGAGCTGTTAGATTTAGCATCAGCTACACATAATAAAACCGTTTTAAAAGGGTTACAATTAGATGAACGTTTAGACCAAGCCAGTCACAATTTAGCACGTATTCAAGTGGATTTATGGGAACGTAAAGCTTCTGAAAATCAAAAGCAATGGGTTTCGGAATGGCGACTTCTAGAATTAAATCTTACCACGCGTATTTTATTAGCAGATTATGCAAAATCTTTTATGAAGTACGATATGGTATCGCAAATTTTAAGCGCACCAAGCGAACCAAAATTCCCCGAAGAAGTATATAGTACTTTCGAGGATTATCAAGCCTATATGCAAGCCTTAGCAAACTCGGGTTGGCAATTGGCACAGCATCAATATGTATTGATAGGAAATTCGTCATACTATTTTTCAAAAAACAAAAAAACAATAGAAATTTGTGTCGAACGTGGCTTGGCTTTAAATCCTAATAATCCAATATTACTAGTCTTAAAAGCAAAGTCTTTTTTCTTTAATTTAAATTATCAAGAAACCGGACAAGCCTATCACGAAGCCTATAGAAACGGACTCCGAATGAGTGAATATTTGTTTTACTTATTAGAAGTGAATAGTCGTATAGAAAGCTGGCAAGGCATATTGGATATCGTGGTACAATTTCATAGACGAAAAACGCCAACGCTTAAAACCTTATTTTTTCAGGCCCGTGCCTTAGTGAAATTAGGACGATTCGATGAAGCTCATGACGTGATTAATGAAGCCCTTAACGATTTTCCGTTACCACCACATTCTTATGCCCCTTGGTTGTATAATTTGCGTATGATTATCCATAAACATAATCAAAATTTTACAGCGTTTTTTGAAGATATGTACTCCGAAATTAATTTTTATGAGATTGGAGATTCAGACTATTGTAGCACCATGAATATGTGTGTAGAAGCTCTTATAGAAATGGGCGATTACAAAGAAGCGCATAAATATGCGATTTATAATTACGAGCAAGAACAATTGGCACCCGAATTATATACTGTATTTCAGTGGATTTGTTTTTACGATTACTTACCAAAACCAGACGATTTACCTGCCGTTAGCGCGGAAGATTTAATAGACCAGCCCACAACATTTTTAGAATACAGAAACAATGGGTTTATGCATTGGATGTTAGGCGATAACACTGCCGCTTCTACTAATTTACAAATGGCATCTACCCTAGCCACTAACAAAGCCTATTATTTAAAATTAGCATTATCGTGTGCAAACGAAGGTTTTGGTGATATTGAACCTGCCATTACACTCTGTGAAACCATTCAAAGCCAAGTGCCTCAAGCTCAAGACTGGAAATTAGGTTATGATTATGCAAATTTGTTACATCAAGAACAACGATACCACGAAAGTTATGAGGCCTTTGAAAAGCTCCTGCAAAACTATCCAGATTATTCTTTTTTTCAATTCGAAAAAGACGAATATCACGTCTTGTTAAAAGTGTTAAAAGAGGCTTCTAAAGGTATCGGACATATAGAAGATTACACCAAATACAACGCCATGTTTTTAAGTAAAGACCAACCCGCTGAGAATGCTATTTTAGAACATTTAGAGATTGCAACTTCAACTTGTAATGACGACTTGTTTTTACGACATAATTTACTAGAACGCGTTTGTAAACTGGATATCGAATTTGAAAATAACGAGCTTGAAACGTTAAAAGAAATCAAATCTAGAATAAGAAATGCATATTTCGCTTAAAGGTATTAAGTTTACCTATTTATTTAAATGAAGCTGATTACAAAACATCATATTCTAACAGTAGTCGTATTCTTCGGACTAATTAATCTTGCGCTGTCTCAAACTTCCGACAGTACACCAGGTATAGATGCTCTAGCCAAAGAATACTACGAAAACGTAAATATTAATCCACAAATTGCAAAGAAAGCTGCTACCGATTGGCTAAAAGAGAGCAAAAAGCAGAATATAGAACTTCAAGAAGTAAGGGCACTTTATGCCTTGGGAAACCTAAGTAATATAATTGGAGATTATAAAAGCACCATTTCCTATACCAATGAAACCATTGCTTTACTTCATAAACTTAAAATTGAAAAGGGTTTAGCAGCTTGTTATAATATTATTGCATCGGCTTATAAATACTTGGGAGATTACCCTAAAGCTATTGACAATTTTATGGAATGTTTGAGTTATTCTGAAAAGACGAATAATAAAGTTCAAGAAGCCAATGCGTATCAAAATATAGCAACCCTGTATTTGCTTCAAAAAGAGTATAAGAAAGCAGCTGAAAATCTTGATCGCGCCGCAAATTTGTATCGTGAAATTGGAGACGATGATGGCGTCTTGACCACCTTATTTAATTTTGCTAATATTTTAAAAGAAGAAGGCAAATTTGATCAAGCCCGAACCCATTACCAAACGGTTTTAGGCTATAGAGAAAAAGAAGGCAATAAAGCCGTTGTGGCTTACGTAAATATTAATCTTGCACAAATGCTCGTAGAAGAAGGCCGCTGTGAAGAGGCTGTAGTTGCTTTAAAGAA
This sequence comes from Formosa agariphila KMM 3901, assembly GCF_000723205.1. Classification (NCBI taxonomy): domain Bacteria; kingdom Pseudomonadati; phylum Bacteroidota; class Flavobacteriia; order Flavobacteriales; family Flavobacteriaceae; genus Formosa; species Formosa agariphila. Next base: position 2,204,412 of record NZ_HG315671.1, read on the forward strand.
AACATTAGCGCTCTTAGAAGAAATTCAGTTTACATCAGATATTACCATCGTATTGAATGATTTGGGCTTGTGCGAAACCAAATTAGGACACACAAAATCGGCAATACATTATTTTCAACGTGCCTTAGCCATAGGTGAAGAACAATCTTTATTAAGATACAATTCCGATATTTATAAAAACTTAGCACAGTTGTATCAAGATGACGGCAATTATAAAAAAGCATTAGAGTATTACCAAAAAGGAGTTACTACAATTGCGGATCAAAATTCCTTAGATAAAGAAAAATACGTTGCTAACATTCAGGAACGTTACGAAACGCAATTAAAAGAAGCGCGCATACAACTCCTTGAAAAAGAACAAAAATTAAGTGATGCCGAATTGCAAAAAGCAGAACTTAAAGTGAAACGTCAGCGCCTCATTAGAAATGTGTTTATCATTGGATTTATACTGGTATTACTAACCTTAATTGTTCTGAGATTATTATACATTCAGCGTTTACGGGTGCAAAAAGAGTTGGGTGTTCAGCAAGAAGAAAACGCAAAACAGAAAATTAATCAGATGATGAACGATCATAAATTATCTGTTATTGAGCGTTATCAAGAAGGTCAGGACCAAGAACGCGAACGGTTTGCAAGAGAGATTCACGATGGTATTGGAAGTGACTTGGCCGGAATACGGATTGCTTTTGAGCATTATGCCGAAAATCACGAAGACAAATCGCAGTCTAAGCGTATTTCTAATGCCATAAACAATGCGTGTATCGATGTACGTAGTTTGTCGCATCAGCTACATCCACTACCCTTTTCTAAAATTGGATTTACGAGTTTTTTAAGTGATTTTATTAGTCAGATTACTCAAAAATCAGACATAGACATTAAGACGTATTTCTTCCCCGAAGAAGACATCGATCAGTTACCTCAAGATGTATTAGCCGATGCTTACCGCATTGTACAAGAATTAATTAATAATATTTTAAAACATGCTGAAGCCTCTCACGTCGATGTACAGCTTACGCGACATACCGATCATTTAAACATTGTAATTAATGATGATGGTAAAGGGTTTCAAAAGAACAAAAAACATGGAATTGGACTCCGAAATATTAAAGAACGTTTACAAAAAGTAAAAGGTTCTTTAGACATTGATAGTAGTCCTGGACATGGAACGTCTATTACCATAGATATTCCCCTAAAATAATAATTATGAAGAAAATAAACATCATAATAGCAGACGACCACTTAATGTTTCTTGAAGGTATTAATACCATTTTAAGCGACATGGAAGAAATTGGCGACGTGCATTTGGCCACCGAAGGCAAACAAGTGGTTCGCTTACTAAATCAGTTTGAAATTGGTTTAATAATAAGTGATATTAGCATGCCAAAAATGGATGGTATTGAATTGCTTACCGAAATTAAAAAGAAGCATAGTCATGTTAAAATTATTATGTTAAGCATGTTAGATAATCACAGGACAGTGCATAAAGTGATTCAGAAAGGTGCCGATGGATTTGTGCCTAAATTTACCAGTAAAGAGGAATTACAAAAAGCAGTTCGAACGGTTTTAGGTAACGAACAGTATTTCTCCGAGGTGATTAAACAACGTTATATGGAAAGTGTTTTTGAACGTAAAAAATATAAAAACATAGAATTGTCGCCTCGCGAAAAAGAGGTTTTATCCTTGTTAGGAGACGAGTTAACTTCTAAAGAAATTTCAGAAAAATTATTTATTTCGGTGAACACCGTAGAGACGCATAGAAAAAATATTCTTTTAAAAACAGGCTCTAAAACCACAACCGGAGCCGTTAAATATGCCATAGAATCTGGTTTATTTGACTAATACAAAACTTAAAAGCAACGCGCATTATTTAGTTCTAATACCCTCCGCTTCTATAGTACTTATAATTTGTTTTAATTCTTCACTATACGACGTGGTATCATTCTCGTCGGTTAATAACTCGCCACGATATATAAATTTAGTATCTAAATCAAAGTACACCACATAAATTCCTGTTTGCGGGTTTTTCCATTTACCATTTCCGTTATTTACAATGCGCTTATCTTCTAAATACTGTATCCAAGCCCCTCTAGACAAAGTAGATTTATCCATATAAATTTTGCTGTTTTCATTCGTTTTAAAATATGGATACGGCCCTTTTAATTTAGCATGTATATGTTCTAAAACCATGGTTTTTAAGCTTTCAAATCCTTCCGCCTTTTCGGATAAAAACATAGGGTTCTGGATCCGTTTACTATCTTCCATATCTAACGGGATGATTACAAAACCATCAGGATGACTAGCAGTTTTAACGAGTAAACGAAATTGATAGCCTGTGTTTAACGTTTCATAAGATTGATTTAACCGATCTATAAAACGTGGTACCAGATCTTCTAAGACTTCAGGTTTTACATCCTCGTTAAAATTCAGCTCAATAGATTCTGTTGCAAAAGTTATTTCAGGAATTTCATCTTTAAAATCGGCTTTAACAGCTTGTCTCGTTTCATAACGTATTACAGCGTCTTTGTACAAATCATCTACCGTCATATTATCAGAACTAGGATACATGGGTAGGGTATCGTTTTCTAATATATGTTTCAGATTAAGGTGCGTATAAAATGCTATTTCAGGAATCTCCTTATCATAAATAAGCATGCCGTACATATTAGGATCCATAGTTGCCGCGTTAAAAAACAGTGTTAAATCACTATAGCCAAGTTTACCATCATATTTTTGTTGCAGATAGTCTTCTAAATTTTGAACTGCTTTTTTTTTTGGTATCCCGATATAATTCGCACAACCTGCAACTATAAGCAGGACGATTAAAATGCATATAACAGATAAAATTGTAATCTTCATAATACTCTAGTCTATCATATAAATGTAGAGCAATATTCATACTAGGCCCTCACTGAATTCCGTGAGTTTAAATATTCCCGTAAAGACGGTGTTTTTCCGCCAATGGGTTACAATATCTTTGAGGAAATAATTAAACAAAAAAACCTCAAATCATGGGATTACAAGAAAAAAGAGCAGCTAAATCTATAGAAGATCAATATTTAGGAGAGTACCAAAAAGAAATTAATGAGCTTGTAGGTAAGGAATTGCCAATTAATATTAACTGGGATACGTTTGAAATGGATTTTATAAAATTTGTACCAAGCGTATGTTTACAACGTCTTACAGATGGAATTAAATTGGTTTGTAAAGACGATATGGGAAAAGAAGCTATGGCAGAAAGTGTAAATTCTATTGAAGTATACTGTATTCCGAATGAAGGTGCCGAAGCAAACAAAGAATTAAAATTAGAAGATGGTGTATTTTCTTTAACAGCATGTTGGGGTGGTCATCATAGTGGTTATTTTATAGACTTAACCATCCGTGAATATTTAGAAAATAACTTATAGTATTACACAATTGTAAAGATTAATCTAATCCAACCAAAAAGGGAAAGCCTAATACGCTTTCCCTTTTTGTATTCCTGAATAATTTTGTAATCCCCCTAAAAACGGACATAAAAAAGCCTTTAAGACATGTATCTTAAAGGCTTTTTCTATGATGATATATTGTGAGCTTAATTTAGTTTTACATCGTTTAAAACGACCCCTGTTAAAATCGCATTAAAGTAATAATCTTGAGACTGTACATTATTCTCTGAAAATGATTGGCTGTAATTATGAATTATAGCATTATCAAACACAAAACTTACAACAGGTTGCTCTTGGTTTTGGTAATAAATTTTTAAACTTCCAGACCATTCACCTGGTTTATGAGATAACCATTCTAAAAATAGCGTACTCATCTCGTTTCTCATCGCTCCAGATAAATTTACGTCTAAGCCTCGTTCTTGTTCTTCGTTTGGATAGTATGTAGACGAAAAGTTGTAATCACATTGCGAAAGCTTAAATAACTCTTCTGTATGTTCGTCTTTTTTAATTCTTAATTCGATACGCTGAATTACGTTTAATTCTGTCATGATTTCTATTTTTTAATTATAGTTTAAAGTCCTTTCTCTATTAAGCTTTGTAATGTTATGGCCTTAGGAAAACTTTTTAATCCTTTAGTTATATCTATAGTAAGAGCAACGACGTTTTTATTTAAAGTAGATGTGTTTTTATTACCTAAGGCGAATTCTACTGTTGAAATTGCAGCTGTAAACGCTTCTTTTGCTAAATGATCTGAAGCGATCTTAGAAAGTGTTTCCTTTAGTAACGATATTACTTTTGAAGCATAATACTTATCCAGATCTTCTGGAGTTCCGTCATGTTTATACATAATTGAAATATCTTTCCCTAACGCATCCTTAAATTCTAATTCTAACGCTTTAATATCTTTTTTAAGCTGAAGTCCGGTAGGGATTTCACTAGAATCCGGAGTAAAAGGAATCTTGCCTTTAGATAATAGGTAGCCGTACTTGTTTATATTACTCAAAGAAATAGACGAGATTGTATGCACAGCTATATATTGAAATTGGGCATCTCGATCGTAAATATCACATAAGAAAACCACCTTCTTTTCTGCATCATAGTTTACAAAAAAACCAGTTGCACTGTCACCATGTGTGCAAATCGTTACTTTAGGCATACGAGGGCGGTCTTCTTTTCGTTCTATATCTGCTATCTCTTGAAGTATATTTATAACCTCATTAGTATCTAATACAGGTAATTGTAACATTGTTTTATAATCCATATTTGAAATCTTTAATTATAATTACAAATTTGGAGTAAAACCCTAATTTTTTTCTAACCGTTTTCAGTGATATTTACAAATAGTTTATTTGAAGTGAGTAGGAAGTCCAATTTAAACATCTAACTTAAATTCTTTTAACCTAAGTAATAAAGCATTATTATATCACTACTTAGGCACTAAATAAATCAACTACAGCTTATTGGTTGTACTTGAAAACTCTAATTAGATTTTCTTAATTCATGATTGTACTGTAAAATCTGATAATCATGATGAAGTTTTAATGACGTTAAAGTCACCTGCATGTGCGATGGCAGGAATGATTGTAGATGAAGTTATAGAACGGATAATGGAATTAAGTTTTATGAAAGAAACGACTGTAAATTAACATGGGAACCAACTTGGGATAAAGCTTTAGTGAGTAATGATGCCTTACTCTCTTTAAGATTTATGTAATTAGTTAAACGATTATTAACAAGTATAAAATAGTATAGATATGATTTTAAAAACGTATAAAAATTTAAAACTAAAATAATTAATTAAACGTAGTAAATATTATTTTGGATTAAATATAACTCTACTAAACTCAGAAAAAGCACAAAAGAGTAAACCAAAAAACATCAAGGTAAATGAAAGTAAAGTAAATTCTATTTGCCGATACAGTATCTTACATCTTAATATTCACAAGGGTTAATTTCACATGTGTAGTACTTATGAGGTACAAATAATGTAAATTTATATTCAAAAAAGTCAACTAAAAAAATTTACTCACAAAAAGTGTCTGTTTCTTTTAATTAATCATATTTATTTACATTTATTCTTAAAATTCTCGTCTTGTTCGAAAATCTACTTGTAATTCAGCACGTTTTCACTAGAAAGGGTACTTAGATTTTTCTTCAACCACTATTTGAACATTTTTAAACAAACTGAATAATTTGTATTCTTAAAAGTCAAAATCATATTTTCATTAAAGGCTAAAAATTTATATATCCAGTTGTAAAAAGTAGGATTACAAACTCCAAGCAATTTTTCAAATTGAAGAAAACTAAAGGTTCCTGACTCGCAATCTTTAACTATAGACAGTTTAAATTCTTCTGAATAAGTTCATCGTTTTTTTTATAGTTTAATGTTTGCTTTCATAAGTTTCCATTTTGTTTAAAGTGGTCAACCTATATTAGGTTCATACAAAGTTTAATTCATGATTTTTTTGCACTTATAGAGGCAATATAAATTTTCTGACTTAATAAAAATAAGTATATTTATTAAATATCCATTTTATTCAAAATTATTGTGAAAAACATTTTCATCTCAATACTTATCTCTTTTATTTTATTTAATTGTAGTAAAAGGAAAGATTTAAATAGGGAAAACTTTACATATACAAATGATTTAATTGAAGAAAGTAGCCCATACCTTCTTCAGCATGCTCATAATCCTGTAAATTGGAAACCATGGAATGAAAAAACACTGGAACTTGCTAAAAAAGAGAATAAATTAATCATTTTATCCATAGGCTATTCAGCGTGTCACTGGTGCCATGTTATGGAAAAAGAAAGCTTTGAAAATGATTCTATTGCGGCAGTTATGAACAAAAATTTCATCAATATAAAGGTTGACAGAGAAGAACGACCTGACGTCGACAAGGTATATATGCAAGCGGTACAATTATTAACTGGAAGTGGAGGTTGGCCTTTAAATTGCATTACTCTGCCAGATGGTAGACCTATTTATGGAGGTACTTATTTTGAAAAACATGAATGGTTGAAAATTATTACCGAAATTTCAAACCTCTATAAAGAGTCTCCAGAAAAAATTTCAGCTTATGCAGAAGAGCTAACTAAAGGCATTAAATCTTCTGAATTAATCCATATAAAGAAAAAAAACAACGAATTTAAACCCAAATTTATATCGGAAGCTGTTAATTCATGGAAGCCTCAATTAGACTCTATTAATGGAGGTCAATTGGGTAATATAAAATTCCCTATGCCAATAAATCTCGATTTCCTTTGGAAATTTGGTGTTCAAAATAATGAGGAATCTGTTAAGAACCATGTAACAAACACACTTACAAAAATGGCTAAAGGTGGCATTTATGACCAAATAGGTGGTGGATTCTCTAGATATGCTACGGATGAGATTTGGCATATCCCTCATTTTGAAAAAATGCTATATGATAATGCACAATTAGTAAGCATATATTCCAATGTATATGCTGTCACTAAAGATGAATTATATAAGCAAACTGTACAGCAAACACTTAACTTTTTAGAACGAGAATGTTTAGATGAAACAGGAGCATTTTATTCGGCAATTGATGCCGATAGTAAAAATAATGAAGGCAATTTAGAAGAAGGAGCATTTTATGTTTGGAATCAAGAGGAATTAAAAACAATTTTGGGGACTGATTTTAATTTATTCAAATCATATTATGATATTAGCGATTCAGGTTTGTGGAAAAATGAGTTATATGTTCTGAAACGAAACCAATTTTCCGTTTCTGAAATTTCTAAAAACAACGATATCAGTGAAGTTGATTTCAATGTTAAAATAAACAAATGGAAATCTATTTTATTAAAAGCAAGAAATAAGCGTGCACTTCCACGATTCGACCACAAAATCTTAACATCCTGGAATGCTTTAACCATAAATGCATATCTTGATGCATATCGTGTATTCAGAGATCCGCATTATTTGGAAATTGCAAGAAAAACTGCAAATTTTATTATTACTAAACAACTACGAACAGATGGAGGATTAAACCATGTATACACGAACGGAACAAGTTCTATAGATGGTTATGCTGAAGATTACGCAGCAACTATAGAAGCTTTTATTAATTTATATCAAGTCACTTTAGACGAAACATGGTTAGATAAAGCCGTGAAATTAATAAACTATACGATAACTCATTTTTATGATAAAGAAAATAAGTTATTTTATTACACCTCCAATAATTCTACACCATTAATAACACGAACTAAAGAATCAACTGATGGTGTAATTCCATCTTCTAACGCAATGTTAGCTAGTTCATTATTTAAATTAAGTTTATATTATTTCAATGAAAATTATAGTAATAAAGCAAAGGACATGATGCATATTATGCAAGATCATATGCTTGAATCTCCTTCTAGTTATAGTAAATGGTTAAGTTTATTGATGGATTACAGTAATCCATTTTATGAAGTAGTCCTTAGTGGTGATAATGCGATAGCACTTGTAACCGAATTAAATGGCTATTATCTGCCAAATATTATTGTGGGAGGGGCAACTTCAGAAAGTAGTTTACCCTTAATGGAAAACAAGTTTAACAAAAATGAAACTTACATATATGTCTGCACAAAAGGCAACTGTAAATTACCTCAAACAAAGGTTAGTGAAGCTTTAAAAAGTATTTCAAAAAAGTAGATTATGAGTAAATAGTGTTAATGTACAGAAAGTTAATATTTAATACACTTAGATTTTTAAAATTAAGGGTATTTACTCTCGTCTCCAAACTCCAGAATTTTATTATATTGCTCTAACTTATTTTTAGTGATTTTCTACTGGATGATAAACTCTTAGAATTTCAACCCAAATAGACCTTTTTCTAGAGCCATAATCATTTCAAAAGTCATTAAAATATTCAGAAACATCTTTATTATAAATTATTAAATTAAATTTTAGCGTCTCCCCCCCTTAAACATCCTTGATTAATTTATTTACCTTCCACATCTGAATGTCTTTTATACTAATTATTTACCTATAATTATTCTTTCTTTTGAAAAGCCATTTTCCGTCGGTGTTGTAGGCAATCCCGCTTCAAACACTTTAATTTTATGAAGTAAATCGGTTACTTTTTCAGGATAATCTTGAGACACATCTATGTGTTCAGCCCAATCTGTATTGATATTATACAATTCCGTTCGACCTAATTCAGCATTAGTTAGAAGTTTCCAATTAGCCTCTTGAATTCCAGAACTTGGCCAGAAATATGGACTATTATTTGAAAAACGCCAATCCCAATAAATGGGTTTCTCACGATTATAAAGTGCTCCTTTTATAAGGCTTACAATGCTTTCACCGTCAGACTGGTAGCCATCTGGTAAAGTTTCATTTGCCAATTCTAAAAACGTGGGTAGTAAATCTACGGTAGCCAATTCAGTGGTATTATTTACTATTCCTGCAGGAACAGTTCCTGGCCATCTTACAATAAATGGAATACGAACACCGCCTGCAAACAAAGATCGTTTTTGTCCTTTTAATCCATTGGTTTCTCCAACCGAATAATAAGTTCCAAAACCTGGGCCGGTAGAATTATCATCTGCAATTTTTTGCTCACCTGTAATTTCTGGTCCATTATCCGATGAAAATATGACTAAGGTATTCTCATCTATACCTAAGCTTTTTATCGTTTCCAATAATGCTCCTATACGCGCATCATATTCTGCAACTACAGCAGCATAAACTTGTTCTTGTTCATTTAAATATGCAAATTGTTTTAGAAATTTTTCTTTTGGATAATGTGGTGTATGTGTCGCGTGAATCCAAGCATTCACAAAAAAGGGTTTCTCCTTATTACGTTTAATAAAATCGATTGTTTTATATAACGTGGAATCTGCTTGCATTTGATGCAGACTACTTGGTAAATTAAATGCCCCATATTCATCATATCCATACTCCAATGGCGATGGCGCATCTGAAACATGAGTATTAGAAAGATGCCATTTACCAAAGTGAGCGGTAGCATAACCTGCTTCTTTTAGCATTCGCGGTAAAGATGGCGCTTTAGGGTCTAACCAATCAGGCATACCTCTTTCCATATGTGAGACTACAGATGCAAAATGACCATGAACACTTTGACGCGCAGGAAACTGACCAGTCATTACGGCAACTCTACTTGGTGAACAGACAGGGTTAACCACAGAAAAATTTTGAAAATCTATGCCTTCAGCTGCCATCTTATCAAGGTTTGGAGTTTTACAAAATGTACTCCCGTGAATACCCAAATCTCCATACCCCCAATCATCTGCATAAATGAAAATAATATTAGGTTGATTTACTTTAACTATTTCGGTATGTGCTAATGTTGTTTTTTTGTTTTGATTACAAGAAAAAAACATCAAGACTATAAGTAATGTATAAAGTTGGCTGGATTTCATTGTATTTTGACTTTTGTTTACTGATTAATGCATTACAAATTTAAATGACAAAACTTAGAATTAAAGGCTCAAATCAACCATGTTATTGTTCTAATCTTGTATAATACACCATATGTATTAGAATCTATTTGTAAACATCGTTTGAAAATAACCTATTTTAAATTATAATGATTAGGATGAAACAAAGCTAGAGAATTGGTTTCCAAGTCCACACCTAACTTATTTCAATTCACCAATACACTCCCCCTAATTTTCAATAAATCTGGAGTTCAAGCCGCTATGAATTGGAATAAAAAATGAGTCATTGATCAAGATCAACGACTCATTTAATTCAACTTAAAAACCAATCAATTATTCTCTTGTAATTCTTAAATAAAAAGCCCCCCAATCTACATTATCAGTATTTGTAAACCAAGCTTTCAAATTCGTTTTGCCTTTAGTAAAGTTTCCAGTAAAAGCTATAGATTCTGCATCCTGAAGTACATCTTTTTCTTGTTTCCATCCTCCAATTTCTACACCACCAGATTTAAAATTCATCACTTTACCATCACTAATGGGATCGGTAGAAATTGTTGCAGGTCTTCCTACAATGGATTCATTTATTGCTAATCCAGATTCAAAAGGCCAACGGCTAATTTCAATCTTATACTTTCCGTCTTGTTCAAAATCTATGGTATACTCACCTCCAATTGGATTCTTTAAGGCTTCTCTTATAAAATTTTGATTCCACGGAATGGTAGAATCATGTACGTGTCCATCATGACAAGTAATTTCGATTGGATTTTGATTATCAGAACCAACAACTATAACAGGAAATTGATTAAATTCTGATGACACAGAACTCCACCATTCTTCATAATAACCTCGCATTTTTTTAACTTGTTCCGGATTTTGACTTGACAAGTCATTTGTTTGTCCCGGATCTATAGCGATATCGTATAATTCCTCGCCATTTACCAATCTCATTTTATTAGACATTACAGCGCTTTTTCTCCATTTAATTGGTGCTTGTACACGTTGTGAATCGGTTATTAAATAATCTCTATTTAAAGTGGCATCTTCATCCAACAGTAAAGTAGAAATATCAGAACCATCAATGCTTAATTCTGGCATTTCAATATCACATAAGGTGGCTAATGTTGGTAACACATCTAAATGGGCTGTTAGGGTTTCGACATCTTTACCGCCGCTAATATTTCCATCAGGATAGGATATAAAGAATGGTACACGATGTCCGCCCTCATATTCACTATTTTTTATCCCCTTCATCCCAGCATTAAATCCATACATTTTTCCATCGACATCCATATAACCTGAGGCTGTACCATTATCTGTCATAAATATCAAGATGGTATTATCTTTAATTTTTAAATCTTTTAAAGTCTTCTGAAGTTTAGCAAAATTATCATCTACATTAGTAATCATCCCATAAAAAATCTTTTGAAATTCTGGAATATCAGCGTCTTTATATTGGTTATAATAAGATTCAGGAACGTTAAATGGTAAGTGAGGTGCATTTAAAGAAATATAACAAAAGAATGGGGCGTCCTTACTTTTTTCAATAAATTTAATGGCCTCATCAAACCAAATATCAGTACAATACCCTTCAAACGTTTTAGGAATTCCATTTTCAAAATAAGTATCATCAAAATAATCATTCCCCCAATAATCAGGTGTTTGTCCAACACCTCCACCACCGTGGATTAAAGTATACTTAAACCCTTTATCTTGTGGTCTCGCAGGATATGTATCTCCTAAATGCCATTTACCAAACATAGCTGTATCGTAACCATTATCCTGGAAGATCTGTGCCATGGTTATTTCATTTTCTCTAAGAATTGAAACACCTCCAATGGTATGCCACACACCTACTCTATTCGCATACCTTCCTGTCATTAAACCTGAACGTGAAGGTGCACATGTAGGCGCGACATGGAAGTCTGTTAACCGAATCGACTCCTCATAAAAAGCATCAATATTTGGCGTTTTCACAATTGGATTCCCAGTACTCCCCAAATCACCATAACCCTGATCATCGGTGATCACTATGATAACATTTGGTTTTGATTTCCCTTCTATTTTAGTTTCCTTTTTTAGTTGTGAAAAACTAGTTGTTATGACTCCCAACCAAACTACAAATACTATAATAATCCTTTTGTTCATTTTGTATTTTATTTCCAATTAATTTTAGCTTCATTTGTTTCTAAGTTTATCCAAATTGAAGCGTGTTCATATATTCTTGTTAATTCATATCCATTTACAACCATATCATTTATGGGTTTGCCCAATGGTTTGTCAAATTCAGGATACCATTCTAAGCACCCCATTTCCATTTTGTATCCCCAATTATAAATAAAATAAGAATGTTCCTGAGCCCCAACTAAAAATGCTGCCAACGGAAACGTAATATTGTCTTCTGAAATTTTAATTTTTTCTGAATACGGTTTAACCATAAAATCCTTATCAATCCAAGCAAAACCTGGCCAAGCCTTAAAAACTACAATCTTACCAGATTTACCCGCTTTTTCCATTTCTTGTATATCTGTTAGCATACTTTCTTTTGAATCACTAGCAAAATGCCCGAAATGCTCAATCATTACAACATCGGTATAATCGGGGAAAACATTTCCTACATTTCTCTTTGGAGTTGATCGAATCCCGTTATAAACTATTAATTTATTATCGCCCAATTTTTCGCGAGTTTCCTTTATTAAATCGTTTAAACCTTGCTGTACCGAATCATATTTTTCTTGTCCCCATAAATTAATATTGTTTGGATCTGAAATTTGAATAAATGCATCCATAAATATACCATCTGTACTGCCATCGACAATTTCGTTTTTAGCCACATTTGTCCACCAATTCCTGACTTCTACATTAGACAAATCATAACGTTGTAATCCCTTACTTTTAAAATCCAATTCACCATCTTGCTTACGCAGCCACCAATTCGGGTTTTCTTGATAGACTTCATGCGCCTTGTACATACCGTAATCTAAAAATGCATTCCAGTAGAAAATAACTTTCATATCTGGATTTATCTCTTTTAAGTGCTTTGCTTCCTTTTCAATAGTGGTTTCTGTATATTTATAACTTGGAAGCCCATGACCTTTTTCTAAAACAATGAAATTTGATTTTGATGTTACAAATTTTGCTTCTTCTTTAGTCATTAAACTATCACTTTTCCCAAAATGAAAAGCAATAGGTACTGTTTCCCAACTAAATTTTGGATAATAGTCTTCTTGAGAATACGCTGAAATACTAAAGATAAAAAGAAAAAAGAAAATATTTTTCAAAATGATTTTTATTAAATTTAATGTATAGGTTTTAATGCTAAAGATTTTAAACTAGACGTTTCTTTATCCCCTTCTACTAGCGACACTGTAATAGTATGTTTACCAGGTGTTTTAAATTCTAAAATCCCCATATTATAGAATATATATTTTTCAGTCGCTGCTTGCTGATTTTGAACCATAACACCTTCGTCTGTTACCGTTTTCCATACCAATCTTCCTTCTCCACTATAACATAATTCTAAATAATAATACCCCGGATTTTGTACATTAACCTCCCAAGTTACGGTACCATTAGCTTCCCAATTACTAACTTGGTTTACATGTTTCCATTCCCCAAATTTTTCCATCCATTTAATTGATTTTTCTTCGGCATTACGTACTTCCGAAAACTCACTTAATAACACAGTATCTGAATTTGGATAAACACCTATAGGAGAGTTAACAACGACATCTTCTGCTTTGTTTTTTAACTTGACTTCTATTACGGAAATTAATGCTTCTGGCGCTTCATAAGGCGTATTAAATACAAGCCAATCTTTTTCTTTTGTATAGGTTATTGGAACGGATGTATTACCTTTTAATAACACTACAGATTCTATTTCGTTTTCTAATCCTGGCAAATACAATTTACCATCAGTTGGCCAATCAAAAACAGAGAGAAATAATGACTTATCTTTAGTCGTAACATCTCCCCATGGCAATTTGTGCCCCCAAGGTGAAGGTCCTGCTGCATATACGACTTGAGGATATTTCTTTAACCAAGTGCCAGACTCCTCTAAAAATTCGATTCCAATTTCTGGAATTGCCCCTTTACTATCCGGACCTACATTAAACAAATACGTCCCTCCTCTACCTACAGTTTCTATTAACCTACTAAGAATCATTTTTGGACTTTTAAAATTGTTGTCATACCAAGCATAAGACCAAGAATCATTATTTGTATCTGCAGTTTCCCATAAACCCGGAATATTTTGTGTAGGCACTTCCATATCTCCTTTACTAGCATAATCTCCCATACCGTACCCCACACGACTACACATCATAGCATTTGGCTGTAACTCACGAACCATATCGGCTAACTCAACAACGTACTCTTTTGGCATATCTCCAGGCGTATCAAACCACACGAAATCTATTTCCCCATAATTGGAACAAATTTCTTTTACTTGTGGTTTACATTTATTATAAAAATAGTCTTTAAAAGATGTTTCATTTCCATTCTCATCCACGCTAGGTCCATTTCCACCTCCTGGCGCGGTCCAATCTTGATTATGAGAATAATAAAACCCAAATCCTAAACCTAATTCATGGCAAGCATCGGCTAATTCATTCATCGGGTCACGAGCAAATGGTGTGGCATCTACAATATCAAAATCGCTAACTTTAGAATCAAACATGGCGAAACCTTCATGATGCTTACTTGTAATTATAATGTATTTCATTCCTGCATCTTTAGCTAGTTTTGCTATTTTTTTAGCATCAAAATCTACAGGGTTGAAATTTTTGGCTGTTTCCATATATTCCTTTGGAGGGATATTTGCTACCCTAGGATTCATAATCCATTCGCCAATGCCGTAATACGTTTTATCTTCCCAAATACCTCCTAAGTTTGAAAACAATCCCCAATGAATAAACATGCCATAATTTCCTTCATCGAATAATTTACCCTTTCCTTCTTTTAAAGCATCTGTTTTAACTTGATCATCTCCCCACATTTCATCCATTTCTTTTTCTCCTTTAATTTGAGAATACAACGTGCCATTTAATATGATACCTGTTAAAAAAAGAAGTAAAAACTTAGTTACATTTTTCATAATTACAATTTCTATTTGATTTGTTTAAAATCAACATTCATTCTATTTAATAATCTTTATTCCGAATACATTTGTAATACCTAGAATAGTTTTGCTAAGTAATTAAATCCTTACTTAATTGACTAGCTCTTATCTTGCAGGGTTTTGCTTATTTCAATCAATCTACTTTATTTTCATCAAAACACAATTTTTAAAAGCCAACGCCTCACCAAAACCAAACACTACGTTTACAACTAATTACATTAATTAATCTTAAAACACCTTGAAAAAAAGGGGTGAATTAAGCAAACAATTGATCGACGAAAGAACAATAAACACTTACAAATGGTATAGCTTTAAATGGTATAATTTATCTAAACAAATACTAATGAAGTCTCCCTTTTTACAGCTCTTTTCACTCATATTATTAGGACAAATAAATAGTATTGCTCAAAATTTGGTTCAAAACAATAGTTTTGAAAACGGAAATTCTCATTGGCAATCAGAGGGTGCTAATATGGAACGTCACCATCAATCCATTTTAAAAGTAAAACCACCGCAAGGCGTTTATTATGCAGAATTAGCTAGTGATAACGGTTATAAATTGTTCCAAACACTACATACCGAAATCAATAAAATGTATGAGGTTTCATTTTACACACAAGCACGACCAAACGTTGAAGCTAGAGAAAGTCATTTTATTTTCAGTGTTAATAACACATTAAATACTAAAATAAAGCCTTCGTTAGGGATTTGGGAAAAGTATACCTACGTTGTTAAAGCAAATAGTGATACAATGACTATTGCTTTTGAAGACACCTACTATGGCGCAAAAGGTATTGGAGCTATGGTGGATTGGGTTTCTGTAGTTCCGAGATACAACGACGGGTTTATCTCCATTTTTGACGAAATAACTTTAGAGGGGTGGAACGTTTATAATACCAAAGCAGACACCGATAAAAACTATTGGACTGTTGAAAATGGCACCATTACCTGTAATACTATAGGCGATAAAAATCACGACGCGGTGTGGTTATTTTACGAGGAAAATCTAGATGATTTTGAACTTAAAATTAAATTCCAAATCTATAAAAGTAGTCCAGGAAATAGTGGCCTGCAACTAAGAAGTGCTTACAACCCAGAAACAGGAAATATTAACGGCCCCCAAATAGACATACACCCACCCGGTCCATTCCGAACAGGTTTGTTATATGACGAATCCGATGATTATAACCGATGGCTTTATCCTAATAGGCCCGATCATAAACTAACACCTGAAGACGCGAACAATACATCTACATCTTTTTATGCCGATGAATCTCCCGCATGGAATGAATTACATATTATTTGTAATGGTACGCATATAAAATCCATTCTTAATGGTACAGTTGTTACAGATTTTGATGGTTCTGGCATTTTAGACGATATCATCCATAAAGCGCAAGGTGTTGGTATGTCTGGTAAAATTGCACTACAGGTGCATGGCCAAAATGAAATACTTATCAGATTTAAAGATATTCAACTTAAAAAACTATAAACTAAACCCATATGAAAACCAAACCATTTATCACCTTCACATTTCTACTATTAACCTGGGCAACAATGCATTCCCAAAACAAATTTTACGATTATCATGATAGAAACCCTGAGGGTAAAGTCCATATTCTTTATATGGCAGGTGGTAGCTGGCACGATCATTTAGCTGTTGCAAGTATTCTTAGAAAATTTTTAGAAGTACGTCATGACTATTACATTACATATTCAGAAGACTTTCGTATTTTCACTAGACCTTTAGACCAATATGATATTATTATTATGAATGGTATGCCCACTGAAATGGAAGCCGACGAATTTGAAGGTTTTTCTAATGCGGTTAAAGAAGGTATGCCTGTTTTAGGTTTACACTCTGCAACAGCCGCTTTAAAAAAAGATGATGCACATAAATCGAATTACACAGACTTGATTGGTGCAGATTTTGGAAAGCATCCCCCTATTTATACCATTCCTGTATCCATAGTCAATCAAGACCATCCTATTGTTAAAAACATTGGTGATTTTGAAATTTACGATGAAATGTATTTCTATAAAGAGAAACGAGAAGACTCTACTGTGCTTATTGAGGCAGAACATGAAGGTGTTATAACACCTATTGCATGGATAAGGTCTTACGGGAAAGGAACAGTATTTTACACATCATTGGGTCATGGTGTCGGTGCGGCCACTAATAAATACTTTCAACAATTGGTTTTAAATGCACTTATTTACCTTACTGAAAATGAATAAAATAAAATATAAATAAACAGCACTAACATAGTTACTAACCAACCATTAAAAAAGTATTACTAATATGAAACAAACAATTTTAGTTATTTTAACCATCTCAATCTTTTTTGGGTGTAAGCAAAATAATAACAAAACCAAGCCAGTAACTTCTATTGAAATAACAGAAGAGCCTAAAGGTGTTGAAAACATAGCTTTCAAGTGGGGTAAAATGGCTTTAAATGCACAAGCAAACGACACCGAAAGATTTTCTCCAAGACCTACTGTAACATCGCGTTACTTAGGATTAATATTTGTTTCAATCTTTGATGCATGGTCTCGATTCGACGATAAAGCAATACCTGTATATCTAAAAGATATAGACAGAAGGCCTATAAATGAGCAAACCTTAAGTAATAAGGAGATTGCCATTAGTTATGCCGCTTTTGGAGCTATGAATGAATATTACTATTCCGATAAAGCCATGTTTGCTGAATTTATGATAGAGCTAGGATTAGATCCTACTAATACTTCTTTAGACCCAAACACGCCTGAAGGTATTGGTAACTTAGCGGCCAAAGCCGTAATTGAAGCGAGAAAAGGAGATGGTGCCAATCAATATGGTGAAGAAGAGGGGTCTAATGGAACCCCATATTTTGATTATATAGGGTATTCTCCTGTTAACTCGCCTGATGAAAACATAGATCCTGATCGTTGGCAACCAAAGTATTTTTCTGACGGTAAAGGCGGAAAATATGCGCCAGGTTGTTTGACGCCTTTTTGGGATAAAGTTAAACCTATCGCCTTAAAATCTGCCGATCAATTTCGTCCAGGGCCTCCTCCAAAAATAGGTTCGGAACAAATGGAAAAAGAGGTTCAAGAAGTTATTGACTTACAAACCAATTTAACCGACTACCAAAAAGCATTGGTAGAATTTATGCGTGATGGTCCAAAATCTGTGCAACAAGCAGGGCATTGGTTAAAGTTTGCACAAGATATTTCTAAAAGAGATGATCACACACTGGACCAAGATGTAAAAATGTATTTCTACAATCAGATCGTAGCCATGGATGCATTTATTGCAAATTGGGATTCTAAAATGTACTACGATTCGGCAAGACCTTATGCCTTAGTACACGAATATTACGATGGAAAAATAATAAAGGCTTGGGCAGGAGAAGGAAAAGGCATGAAAGACATGGACGGTTCGGAATGGCAACCCTATTCACCATCCATATTTTTATGTCCTCCATTTCCAAGCTATACATCAGGTCATAGTACCATTAGTGGTGGTTGTGCAGAAGCTTTAAAAATTTGGACAGGTAGTGAAGTTTTTGGTTCGGAAGCGGTAATGGTTGCAGGGGCATTAACGGAGCCAAATCATTTGGGAGATACAATTACTTTAAAATTCCCAACATTTACAGAGACTTCTGAAATGGCAGGAATCTCAAGAGTTTTAGGAGGATACCACATACAGTCAGATAATATAGCTGGCTTAGAATTAGGTAGAAATATAGCAAGGGAAAACTGGAAATTTTATAAGGAACATATAGGGGAAAGTAATCAAATATAGCCCCTATAAAAGTTATGACACTAGACAAAACATCACACGTTATTAATTTAGCAAAATTAATAAATAAACCCTAAGTTAAAATCTTAGGGTTTATTTATTATAAAACAATTCGTAAAGATTTATATCTTTTTAAACCCATGCTCTAACGGTGGTAAACAGCACTAAAAGATTACAGTCAAAACCGTTTTTCTGATCGAATAAAATAAATATTGTTTACACTTTTACTTAGAGTAAAACAACTTAGGTGTTTTTTTTCAAGTATTCTGATGGCGATACGCCATGAAGTTTTTTAAAGGATGTTGAAAAATACGAATTAGATTCTATGCCTATTTGATACATGACTTCGGCAACATTATAACCTTCATTACTTTTTAAAAGTTCTGCTGCGTGTTGCAATCTATAATTTCTTAAAAACGCATTAGGAACCTGCCCGGTAAGTTGCTTTAATCGTCTGTAAAAATGTGAGGTACTTAATCCAATTTCTTTAGACAACTCCTCTACTCCAAAAGATGAATCGGATAAATTTTTCTCAATCACTTTATTCAGGTTTTCAATAAACTCTTGATCTTTTGTACATAACTCCAATTTTTTGTCACTTTTAGGTAACGTACTGTTCTTAGAGAAATATTGTTTTATTTGAATACTGTTTTTAATTAATTTATTTACACGTAATTCTAAGTGTTTTATAGAGAAGGGTTTACTCAAATATTCATCGGCACCATATTCCAATCCTTTAATAATTTCTTCATTAGAACCTAAAGCCGTTAATAACAAAACAGGTAAATGACAGGTGTCGGAACTAGATTTTAGTTTCTCACATAGTTCGTAACCATCCATTCCAGGCATCATAACATCACTAATAATTAAATCCGGTGCTTTTATTTTAATTTTATCTAGTGCTTCTATCCCATTATTAGCGATACTAACATTATATTTTATTGAGAATTCATTGTATAGGAAGTTTTGAACATCTGCTTCATCTTCCACAATTAAAATACTAAATTCCTTCTGTTCACCAATACGATCTGTTTTTATATCATTTTCAATAATAGTATTAGATAATGGCACCCAATTTTTAATAAATGAACTGTTAGAATTTTTTATTATTTCTGAACTGTAATCATCTATATTTTTAGAAGGTATTCTAACTGAGAAACGCGTTTCTTTTCCTGGATTGCTTTTTGCGAAAATATTACCACCTAGTATATGAACTAAAGATTTACAGAATGATAATCCTATTCCGCCACCACTAATAACATCCTTATTTCCTAATTGATAAAACCTTTCAAATATATTTTCCATATCCTCAGGAGGGATTCCTTTTCCTGTATCTACAACATCTACGCTAATTATGTTCTCTCCAGAACTAACAAGTATTTCGGCTTCAATACTTATATTACCTTGTGAAGGTGTGTTTTTAAATGAATTTGAAAGTAAATTAAAAATAATACGTTCAAATTTTTCAACATCTATTATAATTTCTTCATTGGGATCGTTAACCTTATAAAAGAAGTTTATATTTTTTTCTAAAGCATAATTTTCAAAAGCTTCGGTAGTTGGATAAATAAATTCTCCTAAAGTAGTTTTTACAAGGTTTAATTTAATGTGCCCTTGTTCTGCCTGACGGAACGTAATTAATTGATCTACTAAACTGAGTAATCGCTTTGTGTTTTTTTCAATAATGCTTAAATACTTAGAATTTTTAGAATCAGAATTATTTGCAATAATACTTTCTAAAGGCCCGGCTATTAAGGTTAATGGCGTTCTAAATTCATGCGATAAATTTGTGAAATACCTAAATTTCCCTTGATTAATAGTTTCCATGCGTTCTTTATCCATTTTCTCATACTTAAGACCTTGTTTTAGTCTTTCATGTTGTAAAAAATAAATCATGACCCCTGATACGATACCTAAAACCAAAATTGCAAATAGAGAGTAACTAAGCCATGTTTGATACCAAGGTGGCAGGATTTTAACCTTTAACTCTTTAACCTTTTCACTCCACATACCATCTCCATTGGCTCCCCTGATTTTAAAAACATAATTCCCTGCAGAAAGATTGGTATATGTTACTGTTGTTTTTCCTGCTTGTACTACTGTCCAATCGTCTTTAAAGCCTTCTAACTTATACTCTAATTTATTTTTTGATGGTGAAGTTGTATGTTTAACAGATAAATTAAAAGAGATAATTCTTTCGTCTTGACTTATTTCAATATGTTCAGTTTCTGAAATAGATTTTTCTAATAAAACTTTACCATTAATTTTTTCCCCAATATTTATCCGCTTATTGTTAAGTAGTAAAGCAGATATCAGAATTTCTGGTGTTTGCGAATTTTCCTTTATATCCTGTGGTTTAAATGCTGTTAAACCATTAAGTCCACCAAAATAAAAATATCCAGATTTCCCTTTAAACGAAGCGTTTTGTCTAAAATTATTATGGTTTAAGCCATCTCTAACATCATAAACATGTATTTTATTGGTATCCATATTAAACTTCACCAAACCCATATCTGTGCTTAACCACAAGTTGGAATTGTCATCTTGTAAAATCCCATATATAGCATCATCAGGTAGGATATCATTTTTTCTATAATATTCCATTTTAAGAGGCTCTCCTTCATCATTTAAGGTCATTTTATTTAATCCTCCTCCAAAAGTGCCAATCCAAAGGTTATTTTCCTCATAATGAAGTGAAAATACATTGTTATAACTTAGACTAATTTCATCTAATTTGTCATCGTTATATTCATTTTTAATTTCAATTTGATTATTATTAAGTACCCCTTGTAGTAATCCTTTTGTGGTACCAAACCATATATTGAAATTATCATCGACCAAAACAGTTTGAGCTCTTTCGTGTCCCAAATTTAACGCTGAAGATACTACAATATGTGGTGTTTTTTCCGCTTTAATGTCTTCCCACGGATCTGTTAGTACTAAAATTAACTCGCCAACTAAAACAATGTTATTGTCATCAATTTGAATAATATCCCTAACAGAAGTACTGGTTAATGGTTCGTCTTGATCCATTAATACCACTTTTTTAAATTGGTCTTCCTTTGGATTGTAAATCGTTAAGGATTGATCTGATCCAAACCACAAATAGCCATGTCTATCTTCATAAATACATCTAATAACATCATCAGCACCTATATTAATCCGATCTTGTAAATCTTCAAACTTCAGCTTGGTAATATTCCCTTCATTTACACGATTTACACTTCTAAACAAAGGATCATTAAATCCGGACAACCAAAGACGTCCGTTGGTGTCTTCAACAATATCCATTATTAAATTATCTGATAATGAATTTGTATTAAAAGGGTTGTTTGAATAAGATATGAAAGGTTTTTGTGTAAGATCAAGTTTATTAATACCACCTTGGGCGGTTCCTATCCATAACACATTAAAATCGTCTTGATACAAGGCATTAATCATTTTACTACTTAACCCTAATTCGTCTTTAGTATTGTATGCAAAATGTTCTATTATATTTTTATCCTGATCGTATTTAAACAATCCATTATTTGTAGTCGCAATCCATATAACACCAGAATGGTCTTCAATAATGTTATTAACTTGTAATTTTGAGTAGCTTAATTTATTATTATCAAATGAACTAAAATCATTTAAAATATGTGCCACACCGCCATCAATAGAAACCTTATAGAGACCTTCAAAAGTACCAATCAAAAAATTGTTTTCTGTTTTTAAAATGGTAGAAACATGTTTCCCCTCAAAATTCTCAAAACTTGTAATGGAATCTATTTCAATACAGTCATCTTGACTTTTCAGTTCAATTTTCTTTAAACCTCTAGACGTTCCAACAATTAAGGTGTGTTTACCAATAAAACTAATGGCATTAATTTCTAAATCTTCTATTTGAGATTTTAATATGTTTTTTGAAACATTAAAAATGCCTTTTTCTATATCTAATATTTCACATGTATATAGATGATTATTTCCTAGAATCCAAACCCGTCCATTTGGTCCAATTTGTATTTCATTTACAATTAATTTATTTGGTAAAGGAACGGTGTAAAATTTTTCTAACCAAGGCACATAAATATTCAGACCGACATTACTCCCTATCCATAAAACACCCTGATCATCGTTTTTTAATGACAAAATGTAATTACTAGAAATATTACCTTCACTCTTAGATTGCGTGGTATAGGCTTTAAACTCGTACCCATCATATCTAATTAATCCATTTGGAGTACCATACCATAAATACCCATATTGGTCTTGTTCTATAACATTTATGGTATTTTGATTAAATCCTTCTTTATTAGAAATCCGTTCAAAATTTTGAGCATTAGCAGTATTAAATAAAACGGTTCCTATTAGAAACACAAAAAATATAACTATTTTAAAACTAAACTTCATAAACACCTGTATGCTAAATGGTCTGTATAATTAAACAGACCATTGCTATTAATATATAATCCAGTTAAACTAAAACGTTCACGTTTATTCACCTCTATTTTACGCTCGCAACAAAACGGAACGCGTTGGACTAACTCGAAAATTTGTAATTCAAAATTCTAATATAACTATATATTACTTTCAATTTTACTTCTTCAGCAGCTTACTTTCATACAGAAGTCTTAAATTTTAAAAATAAATTAACCGTAAACCAATTTGGTTCTGTCATGATTTATAACATTTAGAGCAACTCTGATATTATTTTCGAATAACATAAGTCATTGGTACTATCCTAATTAGTATCAATCCACCATAATTGACTCCAATCTTCTGCCGAATCATTTGTTTGTTTAGCACCTTTAGTACTACGTCCATCAAGAATTTGTTTTGTTAACAACGCTTTTAATTCAGTTACTAAATTAGGGCGTTCGGATTGAAGATTTACGAGCTCTCCTGGATCATTTTTTAAATTATACAATTGTATTTCTGGTAGTTGTTCAAGAGCCTCTTTATTGTTTGGTTTTGGAAAACTCCAACCACCAGAACCCCCACACATAATCAATTTATAATCCCCTTTTCTAATGGCAAAACTTCCATTAACTGAATGATGAATAGTTCCCTCGCGAAAAGAATCATCCTTTATTGTTTGCGTTAATAAGGGCATCATATCAAAACTATCTTCGGCTTCATTATCTTTTAGCGTATAACCACTTATTGTTGCCACTGTGGCCATAAAATCGGTTGTGCAAATGGGTTGTTCATTGGTTGCACCTGCTTCAATAACATTAGGCCACTTTACAATAAATGGGACACGATGTCCGCCTTCAAAAATATCTGCTTTGTGACCTCTATAGATGCCGCTTGGATGATGTCCTTTAGAAATTAATTGTTCAATATTTGCTTCCGGCGAACAACCATTGTCGCTTGTAAAAACAATTAAGGTATTATCTTCAATCCCTGACGCTTTTATTTCAGCTAGCAATTGCCCCATATAGGCGTCTATCATTAAAACAAAATCTCCATACGGATTGTCTAATCCACTTTTCCCTTGAAATTCTTCTGTTGGTAAAATCGGTGTATGTGGCGATGGTAAGGGTAAATATAAAAAGAACGGTTTATCTTCCTTGGCCTGTTCTTTCACATAGGAAATGGCTCTTCTAAAAAAGTTAGGAGTGACATCTTCATGCACAAAATCGGACGAAGTTAATCCTTTTCTCCACCAATTTTGATCTCCTTTACTTTCTGTAATTTCAGTAGGAATTTCAGTAGGCATTCCATTTTCCACATATACATATGGTGCCATATCTAACGACCCACAATGACCATATGAATACTCAAATCCCAGTTCTTTTGGACCATTAGTTATGGGTTTGGAAAAATCAATTTCTTTAAGATCATCATCTTTATCCCAAAATTCAGACAAGGTATCCTGGTCATTTTTTAATGCCCAATCCCATCCTAAATGCCATTTTCCTATATATGCTGTTGCATATCCTTGTGTTTTCAATAAAGACGCTACAGTCGTTCTTGAACTTGGAATTAAGGCTTTAGATTTCCCACCAAGCACACCTGATTTCAATTTTGATCTCCAATTATAGCGCCCCGTTAAAATGCCATATCTAGTAGGAGTACATACGGCAGACGATGTATGAGCATCTGTAAACATCATACCCTCTGCTGCCAATTTATCAATATTTGGAGTTGAAATCTTACTATCTGCATTAAAAACAGAAAGATCTCCATACCCCAAATCATCTGTTAACACATAAATAATATTTGGTTTCTGAAGTGGTGTTGATGTTTTCTCGGCTGGTGCACAAGCCCCTAAACCAATTAATAATAAAAGGAAACCAAGCGTTTTTAAATTATGTCTTTTCATATATTTTAATAATTGAGATAGTATGTCTTTTTAGTAAGCATTTAAAGGTAAAAAACACCTTTCTTACCCATGCTGTATTACATGCAGCATGAATAGTAATAAACACTGCAGGTAATCAGCTTAATTTAAAGGGGGTAAAATTTAATTGTTATCAAACTCAAGAAGCTTTAGAGTATCATTATTTGAAATCACTAAATACCCTTGTTTAGCGTTGGCCAAAGTAATTTTTTTACTATCCTTTACATCTGATCTGAAAAACAATCCAGTTTCAGCATTGTTCACGACTTCAAAACCATCTTTTGAACCTTGTAAAATGGTTCCTAAACCTGAATCTGATCGGGGTGTTTCTGCTTCGGCTTGAAATAAGTTCCCGAAAACCATAAGATCAGGATATTCATCATTATTATAATCTATTTGCTCTATGCACGTAATAGTTGACAACTGTGATTCCATAGGTAGCTCATGAGATGAGAATGTTTTTCCATTTTCATTTTCAAACCAGAAATGGCTAAATGTATCTGTGGTATAATGCAATGCATTTTTTAAAGGGGCATTTCCATATATATCTTGCAAATCGGCCTTTGCAAATGCTCTAAATGTTTTATAACGTTTCGCAATTGCAGGTACTTGTTGAGAAGAACATTCTCGCCCTCTTAGTGGCACTTGTTTCCCTTTTTTATTATAAGTAAATACAATATCGTTTGAACCGTTTTCATCAAAATCTGCTGAATAGACTTCAAAAGGGGAATCTGGCTTAGATTTATATTTATAATTTAAACCAAGATTTCCAGCAACCACATCCAAATCACCATCCTGATCAACATCAACAACATCTAATGAATACCACCAACCTTTCGTGTTATCTAAACCGTAGTCTTCAGTTCTATTTATCAATTTACCATGATCATTCTTATAAATTGTAATAGGCATCCACTCCCCTGTCACAATTAATTCTTTCCAAGAATCACCATCTAAATCTGCCCAGACAGCATCTGTAACCATTCCTATATTATTTGAGTCCTGCCCAAATGGAGATGATATTCTTTCAAATTTTAAATCTTGATCTGTACCTCCTGTGTTTCTTAAAAGTGTACTGGTTGGAGGGTATGGGTACTTTCCAGGAATATTTCTTCCGCCCACAAAAATATCCATAAGACCATCTTTATCAAAATCGCAAACAGCTAAAGCTTTGCCTGATATCGATAATTCCGGAATAGACTGCGATGACTTTACAAAGCCATTTTCTGTATTTATATACAAGCGATCCACCAGATTTAAATGGGCACTACCACCACTAGAAACATATAAGTCTTGGTCACCATCATTATCAAAATCATAAAAAACAGCCCCTACATCTTCTTGGGATTCATCTTTAAGCCAAGGCCCGTCTACTGCTGTAAATGTGGCATCCTTATTTTGTATAAAAAGTGCGCTTTTACTTCCTGAAGCATTACCGACATAAAAATCATCTAAGCCATCATTATTAACATCTGCTACTGCCAAAGCACCTCCTAACATAGAATATTTATAAGGCAATAAAGGTTCTTTTTGATAATCATTATACAAATCTTCTATGTGGGTGAAATCTATTTTAGATTGTTCGGTAACATCTTTAAACTTGATGCTTACAATGTCTTTTTCAGAATCTCTAGAAACCCCGTTTTTATGGTCTATAATCAATACCTGATTGGCTTCAATAGTGGTTAAAACTTGTTCACGACCATCTTGCCATGCTATTGTAATTGCATCTATTTTAGTCTCACTCCCCAATCCGAAATGCAAAATGGGTTCCATACTAGACTGATAACCTCTAGTTAGACTCATTTCTTGACGCTGAATCTTATCGCCAGATTTTAAAGTGACCACTGTTCCTAATCCTAAAGGGTTTTTAGCACTACCTTTTAATTTAAATCTTAAAAAATGAGCACCTGTTGTTTGGTTTTCAAATAAAGAAGCCTTCTTATCTATATTATTAATAACAATGTCTAAATCACCATCATTATCTAAATCACCATAAGCCATCCCATTAGAAAAACCTTCAAAATCTAATCCCCATGCTTTTGTTATCTTTTCAAATTGTAACCCACCATTATTTTTAAATACAAAATTTGAAATAGGTTCGCTTGGGTAATCTGTAATATCTAAATTAAATGCATATTTAAAGGATGTGGTATTTTCACGGTTATTTACATCATTATCATTAACGTCGCGTTTCATACCATTGGTAATAAATATATCTTTCCAGCCATCATTGTCCAAATCGACAAAAAGTGTTGACCAACTCCAATCTGTAGATGCTATATTGGCAAACCGAGAAATTTCAGTCATCATAGGAATATTATCCTGATTTACGCCATTATTTAATTGCAAACTATTTTGCATATATTGATGATGAAACCCCATAGCAACCCCTTGTTCAAAATTTTCAGGGTTCATACTTGCCATGTTTACCCGTGCACGCACATAATCATCTGGAGACATTTCTCCTTGTACTAAATCTATTAATCCGTCATTATTAAAATCTGATGCATCTACACCCATACCAAACATTGATACATGTCCTGTAGCTTGTTGTAATACTTCCGAGAAGGTTCCATCTTGGTTATTTATGTAAAAATAATCTGGTACATTAAAATCATTAGATAAGTATAAATCAATCCAACCATCATTATTAAGATCTGAAGCCACTAGACCTAAGGTGAGTCCGAAATTTTGCACTCTAGCCTCTTTTGTAACATCTACAAATGTGCCATTACCTTCATTTCTATATAAATGCCCGCTATCTTCAGGGGTATTCTCAAGCATTTTAGACTGATAATACATATTACCTTGACTAATAGGAATGGATGGGTAATTCGCTACAAATAAATCGATATCTCCATCGTTATCATAATCAAAAAAAGTAGATTGAATAGAATTTGAATTATCGTTAATTCCGAAATCGGCAGCAGATTCTGCAAATGTTTGATCACCGTTATTTATTAGAAGTTGATTTTCAGTGTTACCACCCATACCAGAAACCGATAAGTAAATGTCTAAAAAACCATCGTTATTAATATCGGTCATAGTCACTCCAGTATACCATCTATCGTCTCCACCCACACCAGCGTGTTCTGTAATATCCTCAAATTGTAAATTTCCTTTGTTTATATATAATTTATTCGGCATTAAATTACCTGTAAAAAAAACATCAGAAAGCCCGTCGTTATTTATATCGCCAATGGCAACACCTCCGCCATTATACATGTAAGGGAACTTAAAATAATTTAAAGAATCATTTTCAATAATTTTGTTATTAAAAGCGATACCACTTTCTGAGTCGCTAATTTCTTTAAATTTTGTAACCGATGAGTTACTTCTCTTTTCTTCCTTATCGCTACAAGAACAATTTAGAATTAAAAGAGCGCTCACACAACATATTTTTTTTAACCAATTCATACCTAAACTAATATAATTAATAAAAGGGGCTCATTGAGCCCCCTTTTATTTTACTCATAACCTGGATTTTGTACTATATTCGGGTTTGTACTCCACTCTAATTGTGGAATTGGGAAATATTCTCTACCTGGTTTATATGAATTATTTCCTTCTCTAAATTCTGGATTATCTATAATTCTATCCGGAAGCATTCCCCATCTTAATAGATCTAACTGTCTAATATCTTCCAATGTAAGTTCAAGCACGCGTTCATCTCTAACTTTTTGTCTAAAATCATCTTTACTCATTCCTAGAGTAAAATCTGGCATATTAGCTCTATCTCGTACTTGATTTACAGCGGCATAAGCATCGCTTGTCGGTCCATTATTTTCATTCTCTGCCTCTGCATACATTAGTAATACATCTGCAAATCGAATTATCTTTTTATTTACAGCAAAGGTGTTAAATGCCGGAGCAGCTCCTCCTCCGTTAGGGTTAATATATTTCCCTGCTTTTACATAATTAGGGTCTTCTGCGAGTTGTGATGCAAATTTAGTAGCAAATGATTCCCCATTAAAATGTTCAGCTCCAGGATAATTCCAAACCATAGTTTCATAGGCTCTTGGATCTATCTGACCATTTATTGTTCGATCCTTTAAAAATAAATTTAAAACCCAAGTGTTTAAAACTGAACTACCAGCATTAGACATATCGAATCCAAATGAATTATATCTTGCTGTAGATGGTACATCCGATCCCCAACCAGCAGTCCACGCTCCAGTTAAATCGAACTGAATTTCAAATAGTGATTCTGAATTATTATCTCCACTTAATCTAAAATTATCAGAATAATCAGAAGTAAGCGTATAAGTTCCAAACTCTCCGTCTATAACTCTTTTTAATTGTGTAGCAGCATCTGACCATTCTTGTTGATACAAATACGTCTTACCTAAAAGCGCTGTAGCTGCACCAGCTGTAACTCGTCCCTTATTATTATCATCCCAAGAATTCGGTAACATTGGAATAGCCATATTAAGATCTTCTTTAATTTGCGCCCAAACTAGAGCTGGCTCCACTTGGGGCTGTTGTGTTTCTGCAAGTGATGCAGCTGGCACTGTAACAAGTGGTATATTATTAAAATAATTAACCAAGACAAAATAGCTATAAGCTCTTAAAAAGTAGGCTTCACCTAGTATATTATTTTTTAAATCAGAATCCATTTCAATATTTGGCACATTTTGTAAAACTAAATTAGCTCTGAACACAATTTTCCAGTACTCGCCCCATCCTGCAGTAAAGTTTCCATCACCAGGATTTAAATTGTATAAAGATGCATTATAAGAAAAATCTGCTGTAGTATGAACGGCATCAGAAAGCGATTGGGTGTACCCCGAAAATAATCGCCCATGATTGAAAATAGTAGATAAAGGACTATAGGTTCCTACAATTGCACTTTGTGCATCGTCAGAAGTATTCCAAAATTGATCTGGAGTAAGTGTATTAGGATTTTCTTGATTTAGAAAATCATCATCACATCCATAAAAGGATATAAAACAACATATTATTACTATATATTTTTTCATTTGAATATATTTTATATTTATTTATTTTTAAAAACCTAATTGAATTCCTAATAGAAATGTTCTTGCAGTAGGATACGTTGATTGATCTACACCTGCATAAAATAGAGGATTATCGTTAGCAACAACTCTGTCCTCATCTGCTAGACCTTGCCCTATTTCTGGATAATAACCAGAATACTTGGTAATAGTAAACACATTCTGTCCTGAAGCATAAATTCTAATTTTTCTTAGTTTTATTTTATCCAAAACACTTTGAGGTAATGAATACCCAATTTGCATACTTCTTAATCGGAAATAATCACCGTCTTCTACTAAAAAGGATGATGCGCGTTCATTTTGAGCATTTCCACCAATTCTAGGAATATCAGTATCTGTATTGTCAGGTCTCCAGTAATTAAGCGCTTCCGTAGTCATATTACTTCCTATATCTAATAAGTTTTTTCTTCTTCCATAATTATAAATTTCTACTCCCGAAACCCCATTAAAATCAAGATTCATATCAAAATTTTTAAATGTAAACGCTAAAGAAATACCATACTCTAAGTCCGGAATATAACTCCCCAAAACGGTTTGATCTTCGGCAGAAAGAATGCCATCTCCATCTGTATCAGCATATCTAAAATCACCTGGTTCAGCATTTGCATCAGCCATTGCTCCATCATTATCAATCTCTTCTTGTGATTGATAGATACCTAAAACTTTATAACCATAATAACTTGCAACCTCCTCACCTACACTTGTTCTCGTTGAGTATGACACCATAAACTGACCTCCAATAATAGGGGCGATATTGTCTCCTAAATCTAAAACTTCGTTATGTAAAAATGTGATGTTTGGGCTAACATTAAAAGTAAAATCTCCCACGGCACCTCTATAAGTTCCAGAAAACTCAAATCCTGAATTTTCTATGGATGCAGCATTTTGTGCCACTGGAACTGAAGTTCCTGATGTAGGTGGAATTTCTAATGATACAAGTACATTCTCAGAAACTTTATTATAATAATCCATGGTAAACGTTAGCTTATTATTCATAAATCCTAAATCAAGCCCAATATCACTCGATTTTGTTGTTTCCCATACAAGGTCTGGGTTAGCAAAAACGGTTTGAGAAATACCTGGTAATCTATTTTGTCCAGTACCAAAAACAGCATCACTATTTATATTTAAAACTGGTATATATGCATAATCGGCTATTTGTTGTGACCCTAGTTTACCATAACTGGCTCTTAATTTCATGTTACTAATAAAATCACTATCATTTAGAAAGTTTTCTTTAGAAATTGTCCATCCAACGGCTACAGATGGGAAGGTTCCATATCTATTTTCCTCAGAAAATCTCGAAGAACCATCTCTTCTTATTGTAGCACTAAAAAAATATTTACTATCATAATTATAATTAAGTCTTCCGAACAAAGAACTTAAGGTATTAACATATTGTTCACCTGTTATTCGAATCACATTTGATGATGCACTAATTTGATTCACATCATTTGAAGGAAATCCAGATACAATACTAGCTCGAGTATCGGTAGTTGTTTTCTGACGCGTTATACCTCCCAAAAGACTAAAACTATTTTTATTAATACTTTTATCATAATTTACAGTTCCTTCTATTAGACTACTAACACTTTTTCCTGAATACTCTCTTAATTCTGCTTCTTCTTGATTAGCTCCAATTTGTTCCGAAATAAAGAATGTTGGTATAAATGTGTAATCTAGATTTGTATTATATGTTAAACCCGTATTTACCTTAGCCACTAATCCATCAATTATCTCATACTCCATTGCTAAACTACCAATCAAATTATCTCTTTCAATATATTTATCCATAAGTATAGACCTAGCGACATGGTTATTACCATTTACACCATGTTCTTCTAATGTAGCACCACCATACCCGCCTTCATTATCTGGATTATAAAATGGTATGGTAGGTAAAATATTATTATTTAAATTCCAAATTGTATTTGGCCGCTCTAAAGTTCTAGTTACTGCAAATGATTCAGTCACTTTAAACTTTCCTTTATTAAAACCAATATTTGTTCGCATGGTTTTCTTATCAAAACTTGACCCAATAACTATCCCATCTTGGTCTAACCAATTTGCTGAAACATTGAAATTTATATTATTACTACTCCCATAAATACTCGCTGAAGTATTCATAAGAGGCGCTGAAGAAATCGCAAGTTCATCTACAATTGTATTCACACTAGGATCTAAATTTTCATTAAATCCAGGATATTTTTCAGTATCATTAACTTCTGCCAATGTATTTCTTAAATTGGCATATTCAACTCCAGATATCCAATCCAATTCATTGGTTATTGACTGAAAACCAGCACTTGATTCAATATCAACTCTAATTCCCTCTGTAGTACTTCCTGTTTTTGTACTAATAATCACAACTCCATTAGCAGCTCTAGAACCATATATAGCCGCTGCAGAAGCATCTTTTAACACCTCTATAGAAGTTACGTCTGATGGATTTACAAAATCCATAGTATCTGAAAACATGCCATCGATTACAAATAAAGGGGTTGATCCTGCAAAACTAGAAACACCTCTAATCACGATATCGTTTGAAGCACCAGGCCCACCTCCATTAGATTGAACTCTTACACCTGCCATTTTACCTTGTAAAGCTTGGCTAGGATCTCCTGAGACATAACTTGTAACCTCTTCTCCCGAAACAGAACTTATAGATCCTGTTAAATCAGATTTTTTCTGTGTTCCATATCCAACTATAATAACTTCGTCTAACTCACTAGCGTCATCTTCCATTACGATATCGATTGTAGTTTGGGCTCCTACTGTAACACTTTTTGAAATTTTACCAACGTATGAAAATAAAATAACATCTCCAGTATTTACATTAATTTCATAATTCCCATCAAAATCACTAAGTGTCCCATTAGTTGTGTCCTGCACCAAAACAGTTACACCTATCATTGGGATACCTTCGGAATCAATAATATTCCCCCGAATAGTAATACCTTGGAGTGAAGGAATAATATCTTTATAGATTTCATTGGAATAAACTTGATAACTAAATAAAGTATTGAGTAATAAAAGTAATAATAAAATAAATTGGTTTTGGTTTCGAAAACAACATAACCCAAATTTCGGGCACTTTCTTAAATAAATAGTTTTTTTCATTGGTTTGTTTATTTTGTTAGTAAAATACTGTTTAATCAAATTAGCCGTTATCTGTAACAGGATAATGGTTAAAGCAAAAAAGATGAATGGTTTAGAGTTTTAATTTTGAACACTTCAATTTAGCTTAACTATTGATTAATTTCATTAGCAATATTAGATACAAGTCAGTGAAACCAATTGCTCAAATCAATCAAATCATTGCTTAAAAACGACATATTTTTACACAAATCACTACAAATCAGCAAAATAAAAAACAATATAATAATTATTTATTATTTTTATTACTTTTTTATCAATCACCCCCTCCTCAAGTACCTTCTCTATTTTACAAGTTCCAAAGGATACTATAAAGATAATATTGTTGAATTATAAAGAAAAACTTCCAATTTATAAGTTTTTATTAGCGTCCCCAGCCATTTGAATCTAAAAAAACAGAATGAGATTTAAAAATATGATGACTTATTTAGTTATAAATCTAATTTGGGATACCAACAAACTTAAATTCTGTTTTCTGACGCATATCGTTAGGGGAATCAAGATTCACATTAAATGTAACATCCCATGTTTCATTTTCTGCATTAAACTCGGTTTGCCAAAAGTCATTTCCATGAACTTCCTGATTTACCTTTTTCCATTTGCTATCTTCCTTTACAAAAAGAAATGGTTTTTTATAACTCCCTACATTGGTTAAAGTCAATGGAACATACCCAATCCCTCCTATGACCGAAAACTGTGCTTTGTTATTTTCTGTCCTGATCTTTATGGGATAATTATCAACCAATTCTCCTTTAGTTACATCCACGGCAAGATCATTACCAAGAGCCTCGCGATAAATTAATTCCCAAGTAAGCGCATTATTCCTCAATGCGTTTTTCAAATTTTTGTTAGGACCATAATAATCATCTAAGGCCGATGGAATAAGTATAAGTTCTACTGTTGCTTCAATAAAATCACCGGCTTTAAAAGATGTACAATTTTTTGGAGGCACAATTTTTATTATAGCACTCTGATCACCATAATCTCCACTTGCAGTATTATACTCTGCAAACCATGGGGAAACATTGGTATCTCCATTTATTTTTGCTTTCCAATCACGAACAACAAACCCACGTTCTGCAAGTCTAAAACGCTTTAACTGGGGGCTAGTGTATTCTGAATCGTTAAATGAAAACCATATAAACTCCCCCTCTGCAGCAGACTTTTCGGTAGTATATCTAGGTACGCCTCCCACTGTTGATTGCCATTGTCTTTTCACGCCTGTTTCATTACCCCATGCCAAATCTTTAGATTTTACATGATGATATCTTGACGATGCAAACTCAATAATTGAAAAATCTTTAAACGTGACATCTTTTAACACTTTGAGCTTAATTTTATAAATACCTCTTGTTATATCGTCTGAGCGCCCAATTGAAGCTTGATATTCAAAATCCATAGCATTATCGTCCATAGTACCAGCATAAGTAACTTCCGTAAAATTTGGACTATACCTTTTATACTGTGTTCGAATTCTACTGTGCCAACCACGATTACCATCTAATTTAGTGTAATCGAAAAAGTCTGCACCACCCAAATTGCCCGTCCAACCCCATTTTTTATCTTTTGGCGTTGATACAAGAAGAGGTCTAAAGTCTAATACCGGAGCTCCTGTCTGATCTAAATCGGGCTCATAAGTAATGGTTTCCCCCCATGCACCAATGGCAGATTCATCCCACTGCTGATTGTGACCCCAGCCAACCAAACATAATTGAGCATGTGAAGCTGCAGGAACTCCACCCCACAATGAATTCACACTAGTATACTCAAGATTTAAAGTTGTATTTGCAGGAACGGTAAGCATTGTTAATCCATGATACCATGAACCTCGAAAATAATCATCATCCACACCTGTTCTTCCTTCTGTATGCCAGTTTTTTGACAACTGAATGGGAATACCAATAGGATTGCCCTCCATATCACGGAGTACTGCTGAAATACCTGGAATGGCAAATACATCTGCTCCATTGTCAAAAATCCTGCCCTTAGCAAAACTTAATCGCGCAACCTTTTCCACATCAGAACTATTAGTAATGGTGAATTGCACCTGCTCCATTCTTTCATTATTTCTATCCTGTGGCCCCGGATTACCTTCACCTGGTTCTGCTGGGCTACTCTCACTTTTAATCTTATCACTTCTTAGGGTAATTTCATGCCAACCCTTATCTTGATTATAATTTACATCTAGAGATTTTTCGATTGGAGCAACTTGATTAGCGATTATTACTACAGGTTGATTTTCTTGATTTGAAATTTCGACAATCTTTTTATCAATATCTTCTGAAACTGGGTAGATTATAATTCCTGAGTTTTCTTCTACACCTTGGTAAAACTCTTGTTTACTAAGCGTAACCTCTACTGTTGTTCCTTTAACAACTATACGATTAGATTGGCTTGATTTGAGAAAAATATAACCACTACCGTTCTTTGGATTTTTTAATGCTTTCACCTCGCCTTCCACTATAATTGTATTGTATTCAGAAGGAAATGTGAGTTTCGTATGCAGTTCTATATTTTTTAAATTGGTAGACGGAACTGTTTTCAAAATAAAAGAAATTCGGTCTGGCCAAGAAGAAATTTCCAATCCGCTATTATTAGAAATAACCCCCTTTAAATCTGGTAAATTAGTAATAAATCTGCGTTGAAAATATTTTCCCGTTTCTATTAATTGGCAGTCATCATCGGTACCGCTCGTTTCTTGGCACCAATTCATAACTCCATCGCGTTTAACTCCAAAACTAAACGTTATAGGTTCTTTAGAAGGAAAGCTTTCTGCATTGGTTTCTCTTAAAACTATATTTTCTGATGTAAGATCTTTATGATTACTAAAATCATTAATAGACAGGTTTGGATAATCAAACTCCAATCGATAACGATTGGTTTTAATCGCAAAAATTTTATTACCTGTTTTAATGGTTTTTTCCCACCACATAAACGAATAATCTTTTTGGTTTTTAAAAGCAACCTTTGGAATATCTTGTGCATTACAAAAACTAATGGATAAAAGGAATACTGCAAGGAATATTACCTTTCGTTTTAACTCTATTGAATACCGCATAATAACTAATCAATTTTCAACAAAGATATCTTGTCAACAAAAAAAACACGTTCTCTAATCCATCATTATGTTTCTCTTTTTCTACTAACAACATGATTCATGTACACTTACAACTGATTTCTACAAAAAATCATAAATAATATTGACAAAAATTTATGCCTTATTAAATTTTTCTGTAAAGGCAAGCATTAATCAAACCAAATAATTTTGGACTACCTAATAAATTTGGTACTATTTTTTATACGACATTATACATGCTTTTAATTTTTAATTCTAATTCCTTCTCCGCTGGAGTTTTAAAGTCTAAAGCAGAGTGTATTCTAGCGTTATTATACCATTTTATATAGTTTTCAATAATTTGGTAAGCTTAAAATTATGTCTATAAATACCTTCGTATTTTATAGTCTTAAAAAAACTTTCGGCTACAGCATTATCCCAAAAATTTCCTTTACGACTCATGCTTTGAGTGGATTTACAACTTAAACTAAGTAAGTCTGGTATTTTTTGTGAAGCATAATGGCTTCCTCTATCTGAATGAATAATATGGTTTTCTGTGATTTCCCTCTTTTTTCTTGCTAAAATCCAAGCAATCTAAACAGTGTTTTCGGTGGTCATATCTTCACTTAAAACCCAAGACAGAACTTTTCTATCTGCTTAATCTAATATTGTTGTTACGGAAGTCGCTGGTAAAATCCCTGTTTAACAAGTTTTCTGCAATGGGGAAGGTGTGATTAGAATCTGTTGTGACTACCCTAAATTTTCTATTTAAAATACTTCTTAACCCCATTTGTTTCATTAAATAAGCTGTATAAGATATGCTATAAAACGCCCCTCGTCTTTCTAACATTTTCTGAACTCTTAAACTCCCGTAAATACGATTACTATCGTAATATATTTCCTTTACACTTTATCTCACAGACTCTAAAAAATTGTTGCTTAGACTTTTATCTTTATTTCTTAACCAAGTGTAATAAGCATTTTTACTTACCTTCATACAATAACACATCTTTTCAACAGGGTACTTACCTGTATGATTTTTTATAAAACCATATTTTACCTGTCGTTCTTGGAAAAGATGCTTACCCCCCCTTTTTAGAATATCTCGCTCTAATCTTATTTCTTTTAACTCCTTCTCTGAAGCCTTGATGCGAAGCCTCTCTTGAGAAGTTGTCTTATCCTGGGATGTCCCTTTTGTTTTTAAATCCTTTTTCCATCTATTTATAGAGGCTTCACTAACTCCGTATTCTTCAGACAAATACTTAACTATTTCCCCTGTATTTAACAACTTTACAATGGTTATTTTAAATTCCTAATCGTAATTCTTTTTATTCATATTACAAATTTAAGTTTATCACATAAATCTGTACAAACTAAAGTAGACATTCCAATCTTTCAGTGGATAGAAACTTGGTACAATAAGAAAAGAAGACATTCCTTTCTAGGAAACAAAAATATTAAAGAATTTGAATTAGATATGTATAACCTTGAACTAGCTGCATAGTCATTCAACTAATTGTTCAGATTTTTGTTGAAAGTCCAGTTTGTGCAATATTATTCAAATAAATTTTTGAAATTGCCAATTCTCATCGGAAAAATCATTTGCGATACTTAAAACTTCTCTACCTCCAATTATTTTAAAATCAATATCTGGGTGAAAATCTTTTAAGCTACTATCAAAGTGGATATTGAATTTATCTAATTTTGTCATCAAGTACTAGTTGATTGTATTATACCTGTTTTCATCATTGCTAAATATTCATATATTAAGAATAAACAAAGTGATATCATTGATTTAATCACTAAATATATTACTTTCTATAGAAATAAGAGTACAGTTAACCGTAAAATGGAAAGTAATATTACATACGAGGTGCTTTAAGTAATTCAAATTATAAATATGGAAGAAAATCAATCGAACATAACGTAAATGCTGTAGGTAGGAATGGAATTTGATTGCTTCCCGTTTTTCTCGGGAATTAGCGAGCAAGTGGAGTGGAAGTAGGAAGCCTTAATATTGTGTTCAAGACTTTTCAAGGAAGCGCTTTTCCCGTAATGAAGCTTTTCGCGGAATGAAGTGGGAATGGGCTGAACGGCTTATTATCTATAACTCTCTTTTAAATTTGGATCACCCCAAATCTCCCATAACTTAACTGCGCGTGGATCCGATGCTGTTTTTATAGTGTTCCGTTAGATAAACGTAAAGTAAAAACAGCATGGGGAGCTTTCGAAATTACAATTAGTATTTCATTTTAATTATAATCAAAGTAAGTATGAAGTTGGCTATTTCGGATCGTTATTAGAAGACATTCCTATCAGTTCATAATTAGTGCTTCTTCCCCCTGCAGCTTCTTTTTGTAAAATACCTTTTTCCATTAAATCATTAATATCACGAACGGCAGAATCTTTAGAACATTTCGCTATTTTAGCCCATTTGGAGGATGTTAGTTTCCCGTCAAATCCATCCATTAATCTATTTAATAGTTTTCTTTGTCTTTCATTAATTGGAGTTTTTAAATGTTTTTGCCAAAACTCTGCTTTTGCCAAGACTCGTGTCAATACAGAATCTGTAGCTTTTAAAGCGTTAATTAAACAATTTAAAAACCAGATAATCCAAGGTGTTATATCCAAATCACCTTTCTGTGTTTCTTCGAGTATCTCGTAATATTGCTTCCTTTCTAATCGTATTTGTGCAGACATACTATAAAATCGCTGGGTACTTTTATCAGATTGTGCCAAAAGCATATCTGTTAATGCTCTGGTTATTCTTCCGTTTCCATCATCAAACGGATGGATAGTCACAAACCATAGGTGTGCAATTGCTGCCTTTAGAACTAAATCAGTTTTTGAGGTATTAAACCAATCAAGGAATCGTGTCATTTCTTCATCCAACACATCAGAGTTTGGTGCTTGAAAATGAATTTTCTCTTTTCCCATAGCTCCAGATACGACTTGCATTGGCCCCGTGGTATTTTGCCTCCAGTCTGCAACGGTAATTTTATACATACCACTTCTACCTGTAGGAAATAAAGCCGCATGCCAATCAAATAGTCTATCTTTTGTTAGTGGTTCAAAACAATGTTGGGTGGCATCGAGCATCATTTCTACTACACCATCAATATGCCTATCGGATTCAATTGATCCTACGATTTCCATTCCTAACCGACGAGCAATTGAAGAACGCACTTGGCCTGGATTCAGAATTT
Organism: Formosa agariphila KMM 3901; assembly: GCF_000723205.1. Taxonomy (NCBI): domain Bacteria; kingdom Pseudomonadati; phylum Bacteroidota; class Flavobacteriia; order Flavobacteriales; family Flavobacteriaceae; genus Formosa; species Formosa agariphila. The sequence goes on from NZ_HG315671.1 coordinate 2,243,917, forward strand.
CTCCTTCAATCTCTGAAGTTTTTATAACATCTAAAGTTAGCGTATCAAGCAAAGCCTCATTTCTTAAATCGAAACCTAACGTTTCCATTTTCCCTATAAGTCTACCTTGAAGATTTCTAGCTTCACTTAACAGACTCATAAATTCATTACTTTCCCATGAAAATTCTGGCCAATTATCTTTTTGATGTATAAATGCTTTCATTCGATGCAGTATTTGCAACGAAAATAAACTTTATTCGTCGCATATCAAAATTAACCGATGCTAATGTTGCATCAAATAATACAAGTATGCGATGCAACATTAGATTTACAGTCTTATTTAATGGATAATTCTAATCAACGTTTTTTCAAAACCCTTCTATTTTCAATACTACGATTAGTAAATAACCTATAATAAGAGCTAATGAAATAAAAAATACAGTCACAAGAATTAGTAGCCAATTTGGGATAACCCTGGCATTTTTTAGTTTTATAAAAAGCTCATTGTGTTGTTCCTTTTGTAAGGTTTGAACGTGTTCCTGTTTTTTGATAAATTCCTGTAAAATCAGTATAATTTCTGTGCTATCCGCTTTAATTCTAACGTCCTTTAAGGTCTTTGAAACCTGTTCCACACGCTGTGCTTGGTTCTTGAATTCCTGTAATTCTTCAACCAATAATTCTGATATAATTTCTAATTTTGTCATATCCCTATTCCTGTTTCAATTACCTTTTTAATCGCTTGTTTTAATACTTTCTTTGTCAGGCTCTGCAATAAATTTCCAGACAGGGCCAATTTGGCGCCCTGAATTAGAATACTATTATCTTTTTTATTAATAATTGTCATATAGTTCTGTGCATCCAGACTTTGAATAATCCGCCCTCCAGATAACGAACGATGCACCTCACTAGCCTTTAAATTATAACATTTAAACTCAAACCGGAATCCTTGTAACTGATTCGATTTATTAATATAAGGAATCACATTAACGCCCTTTTCTTGCATCAATTTCATATAAGAATCTATAGACTTAGGTTTATGCTTTAAAAGGACTTCGGAATGAAGGGTTTTGATTTCTGTTCGGATACTTTTTAACTGAAGAAGACGTTGCTGGCGAATATCTTTAACTGTTTGCATTCCGAGATCTTTTGCTACACGCTCTGCGGCAATTTGACTACGTTTTCCAATAAAACTATCGTTATAAGCCTTTCCATTTAAATCTATACGATTAACATACAAATGAATATGTTTATGCGCCTTATCATGATGCACAAAGGCAATGGCTTGCCGGTCTGCTAATTTCATATCTTCAAGAAATTTAGAGGCTATATTTCCAAGCGCTTTATTGTCTAATGTTTTTCCATCTTCAATAGTTGGACTCAAAACAAAACTAAAAGTGTTTCGTTGACAATTGTCGTTAAGTGATTGAATGGCTCTAAATTCTTTAGCTATTTCATCTGGATGTTCTCCTGTAATTAAATGAGTGTATACAGTTTCCGCTCCCTTTTCATGATCATTGCCATAACCAATGGCAGCCTTAGTACTCGATATAGCAGTAGCTTTACCTATCATGATGTTATTTTTTTTAAATGAGATTGGATTTCTCTAGCCACAACCAACACTTCTTCTTCTAATTTTGGATTCGCAACACGATACATGTTCCCAATCCTTTTAAAGTTGTTATGGTAGGTAACTAACATTTTATAGATCATAATATGTTCTTCTGTCATCCGCTGGGTTAACTCTTTTTCTAATAAGGCTCGTCTGCAAAACGCGCTCAAAGTCAATCCCGCATGTTTTGCTTTTGCGTTTAAAAACTTCTTTTCGTAAACGCTACACCTAAATTTGATTAGACTTCGTTTCATCTTGTTTTGTTCTATTTATTTTCTTTGCGACCATCGGGAGTAAAGCAAGGTTTGTGGCCACAGCCACACATCTTGCTTTACGCTCTACTTCAATTCAAGTTTTCGTTTTATAAGCCAATCATTTACGTCGCCATAACCACTATAAATAATTGATTTATCAATACAATTTGTATTACAATGTTTTTCTAAATACAGAGCTGTTGCCTTTCGTCCTGCTTGATCGCGATCTAAATAAAGTTCAACCGTATCATAGTTTTCTAAAATGGGCCAGGTCAGTTTTATGAGACTTAGGGAATTCAATACTAAAAAGTCTCTTGAAGTTTTCATTTTTGGGAATGCTGTTAGTATGGAGAGAAAATCGAACATACCTTCAGTTATCACAAGTGCTTTACTTCCAATTTGGAGATGCGTAATATCTTTGGGAGAAGTACAACTTTTAAAATAGGGATTACGTAATTCCCAGCCTCCTGAAATATTTTCAAAACCAATTGAAAATAAATGTTTTGATCCCAATTGAAAATGGGCTTCTTTACAAAACTGTTTGGCCAATGCATAAGGGATTTTCCTTTTCTTCAGATATGTAATTAGTGCTCCATGCTGAATCTCTTTTGTTTCTAAAATTTTTAATTTAGAGGACTGATTTTTATTAGTATGGATTGGTGGCCTTATTTCATAATTCACTGTTTTTAATTTGGCTAGGATAAGCAAGGCATCTGCTACAGAAATTTTTAAAATGGCACATACCAAATCAATGATGTTTCCGCCTTTACCTATGCCGTGATCATACCAACGGTTTAATTGTTTTGACACCTTTAATGACGCGTGGGTTTCTGTACGAAATGGACTAAGAAACCAGGCGTCTTGTTGTTGTTCTCGAGAAGGAAAGTGGCCAAGCATAGCTAAGGCTTCCATTATAGATAATGATCGGGCAGTTTCACAGGTTAGTTTTTTTGTTTTCATAAGGCAATATGTTTTTAGATTTTTTTTGATGAATTGATGACAACCCCTTGAATCTCTATCTATACCAAGAAATATCAAGTCATCAATAATTCATCGTTTCATCATTTTTATATTTTAATTTTTAGTTCTTGTCATCATTTTCTATTTTGATGACCGTTTGATGAGTATTTTGATGACAGCTTAACCCTTGTAAATACTAGGGTTTTACAATCCTGTCATCGTTTCATCAAAATTTTCAAGTAAAAACTCTTTTGTAATGGTAAAATAACGCCCCTTATTTTCGGTTAAAATCTCAGTACCATCCTGTAAAATCATAAATTTTTGATAGCTGTTAGAGTTCGGCTGATTGGTTAAATTCCAATCGTGTTTCAGTAGCCGCCTAAGTTGAGTCAAGTCGGTTTTTACTCGTGTTCTGTTTAAAGCACTTAACGCATCCATTGGACACAACTGAATTTCTTCTAACTCAAACTTTTCTATAATTCCGAACAGAATACTGGCCAATTCCTTTTCTACACGATTTCTATTATTTTGCACTAACCTTAAAAGAGCAGGAGTTTTTATTTGTCTAGGCGTGAACCACATGCGAGTGATATTTTGAGATTCTAGTTCTCTAGTATTTAGGAAATTTAGAAAGGCTGGTATTTCTTCAATAAGTCCTTGTAGTAAATCAATACGTTCCTTTTTTATAACAGGAATTTTTAAAACCCAGAATCGGGTTTCATTGGCATCGATCTTTATGAAATTGGTTTCATTATTACTACATAAAATGAACTTTCCAAAAAACTCAACTTCACGTTTGTCTTTACCTTTGGCTTCCAATTTATTTATATTTGTAGTACTTAAATATTTAATACGCTCTGTTAATTCTTCTTTATTGAATAGTACTTCATCTATACAAATCAATAATTTGTTTGCCCAATCGGCATTAAACTGACTGCTAAAACTATCGTTAGTTAAATAAGTTAGGTTGTTTTCAAAGATGGCTTTCATCCATTTTAGAAACGTACTTTTTCCTGTAACACGTTCTTTGGATACCAGGCATAAAATGGGTAAGATTTGAACAGGTTTTTGATATAAGAGCTGCAGATAATCTAACCCTAAGGAAAAATGATCTCCAAAGATATGTTTCAGAAAACCGAGTGTCTCATAACAATCACCAGCTTTTGGAATGTTACTTAAAGGCGAATAAGTGTTATAGAATCCTAAATATTCCGGTTTAAAATCGATGTGATTTGGAATACAAGTAAAACCATCATATTTAGAGATTTTACTTAAATAATTTTTTCCGTGATCTTGTTTTATGGTTTCCATATTCCAATGCACAAGAAATTCATTAAAATGACCAGCAATAGTGGGTGCTTTAACCATTTTGTAATAGGAAGTCCCCACACGAACATATGGTATCTTTATCATAATAAGAGGTATTTAGCTTAAAGTATTTTAAGCATGAATAATTAGTTTTATGAAGTAGAAATTACTTTAGTTTATGTTTGAGTACATACTCTAAAGCCTGTTCGTGAATTTCCTGTTTGGATTTTCGTTTATTTTGAAGTAACCACTCTACGACTTTATCCTTTTCGAAAAAAATCATCTTACCATTGGGTTTTGAGTGTGGAATTGTGCCAGAAGCCGTTAATTTATATAAATAACTTCTAGATATACCTGTATAGTCACAGGTTTCCTCGAAGGTTAACACCTCCTTATGTCCTACTAATAGTTTCTCTAAACGAGCTAATCGTTCTAATATTAAAATATTGTCCATTTTCTTAGGTTTAAGAATTAATAAAATGAACAAGAGCGCACTTGTTTTCTCTTATGAGATTATAGAAATAAAGGTATAAAACAAGCAAACAAAGGAGGTTTATTAAGACGATTAGTTCTTAACAAATTACTGATTACTAATTAATTATAACAAAAACTCGTATAAATAGGTAAATAATATTTGATAAAATTTTATTTGATATTAAATGTGGGTTTTTACCATTCAATAAAATTTATAGAAATTTGAATAAAAAAAGTTATTAACAACAAAATCAATATATTAACAGTAAAATATTAATAAAATCGACAGAATTTCTTCTAGAAATGATAAACATAAAGCTAGAACTCTACATTAAATTCAGGAATTAGGTTAGAAGCTTCTTTCATTTTTTGATCTACAATTTTGGCATAAATGGCTGTAGTCCTAATTTCTCTATGTCCCAAACGCTTAGATACTGTATAGATATCTGCTCCATTTTCTAATAGTAAAACAGCATTTGTGTGCCTCGCACTATGGAATGTAATATGCTTGGAAATTCCTGCGCGATTACACCACCTCACAATTTCATTATTATAAACTGCTGAATATTTGAGACCTACAAATACGCGATCATTAGACGAAAGACGATTACCTAACAATTGGCGTGCTTGTTTTGAGATATATAGATATTCTACGCCATCCGTTTTCTTTTGTCTAAAGTTAACACGGCTCGTATTATCCTCATCACGTACTTCAGACCAAGTCATCGCATTGATGTCTGACCATCTTAAACCGGATAAACACGAAAATAAAAAAGCCCGTTTTAAAACTTCATATTTACATTTTGTATTAACCAAATTTTGTAATTCTTGGAATGTAAGATATTCTCTCTGACTTTCTGCCTGTTCGAAAGATTTTACTTTTGTAGCATAGTTAATTGACAAATAACCTTCATCAAAAGCAGCTCTTAAAGCAGCTTTAAATTTATTGAAGTATGAATATTTTGAATTAAGGGATAACGGTAAATCACTTTTAGTGTGTGCTTTCTTGTCAAAATATTTACGAACGTTGTTCACGAAATTTTCATCAATGTCGTCGAACACAGTATTCGTCGAAACACAACGCTCCAAATGAATGAATGCAGCAGTCCAGTTACCATAGTTTTTAGGACTTTCATACCGTTCTTCCACCTTCTCTTTAAAGAAGTCTAAAAATCGTCTTTTACCTTTTGTTGTGTTTTTTAAATCAAACTTACCTTGGTAGTATTCTGCTTCCCGAATAGCCAGAATTTTTTTGGCCAATAACCGTGTCTCTTTATTCTCTTTTCTTTCAATAGCATTTTTAGGATCACTAAATAAATACAATTTTAAGTTTTCTCGGTCTCTTATGTGTTTCCTTTTTCCTTCTGGAGATATTTCCGAACCTTTATAGTATTCTATAAGTAAGCTAATTTTGCCACTCGATAATTTCCTTTCTATAAGCGATATTTTCATAATGTGGTACATTTGTACTACATATTTTATAAATGCGGTACATGTGAGGTACCAAATATAATAATAAAGGAATTATAAAGAAAATACTATTCCATATAACACGCTGATTATCAACAAAAAGAAACTAAAGTAAACCATAAGAAACGTAATTTATTTCCCGATACAAAAATTAGCAAAAATATTACCTAGTAATTCATCGTTAGTCACTTGACCAGTAATAACACCAAAATGATACAAAGCCTCACGGATATCAATCGCCATTAAATCGCTAGATAAATCGGTATCTAAGCCGTGTTGAACTTTCTGAATTTCCTCGAATGCTTTTAATAAGGCATCGTAATGTCTGGTGTTAGTTACTATGGTTTCGTTGTTTCTTAAAGCGCCTGTATTAACAAAATCTAAAAGTTTTGTTTTTAATTCTTCTACTCCTAAACCTGTTTTTGCAGATAACAAATGAAGTTCTGGAAGGACGTCTTTTAAATGCGAAATCGTTGAATCATCTAACTGGTCAACTTTATTCACAATAATCACCATAGGTTTTAAAGGATACTTATTCTTGACTTTCTCAATTTCAATTTTAAAGACATGAATTTTTGTCTCTGAATCTAATTTCGTTCCGTCTGCTAAAAACACAACGACTTGAGATTGTTCAATTTTTTCAAAGGTTTTCTTAATTCCTAAACCTTCAACAACATCTGTAGTTTCTCGAATACCAGCCGTATCTATAAAACGGAACCCGATGCCGCCTATACTCAATTCATCTTCTATGGTATCTCGTGTAGTTCCAGCAATATCACTTACTATAGCACGTTCTTCATTCAATAGAGCATTCAATAATGTCGATTTTCCAACATTGGGTTCTCCAACAATGGCGACTGGAATTCCGTTTTTAATCACGTTTCCAACCGCGAACGAATCGATTAAACGTTTCAAGACAAACGTGATTCGCGTAATAAGTTCCCTGAATTGTGTGCGATCTGCAAAGGCTACATCTTCTTCAGCAAAGTCTAACTCTAATTCTATTAACGAGGCGAAGTTTAAAAGTTCTTCACGAAGTTTTGCAATTTCAGAAGAAAATCCGCCACGCATTTGTTGCATCGCGATTTGGTGAGAAGCTTCATTATCACTCGAAATTAAATCGGCTACAGCTTCTGCCTGACTTAAATCTAATTTTCCGTTTAAAAAGGCACGTAAAGTAAATTCTCCCGCATCTGCCATACGGCATCCCTTTCTAAGAAATAACTGAATAATTTCTTGCTGAATATATTGCGAACCATGACACGATATTTCAATAACATCTTCTCCTGTATACGATTTTGGATTTTTAAAAATAGACACCAAAACCTCATCAATAACACGAGGTCCATCTAAAACATGTCCTAAATGAATGGTGTGTGTTGCTTGATTTCCTAATGTTTTTCCGCTAACAGATTTAAAAGACTCGCTTGCTAAACGTATAGCATCTTTACCAGATAAGCGTATAACAGCAATAGCACCTGCACCTGAAGGTGTCGCTAAAGCAATAATTGTATCGTTATAGTTCATACTGCAAAAGTAAACATATTCATTAAAATTATATGATTATAGTCTTATCTTAATCTTAACAGAATTTCAGTATTAATTCTGTTATATTTGTGCGAAATTATAAATAAAACTTAATATGTTTAAAAAGATTGCTCTACTAGGACTAGTAGCTTTAGCATTTTCTTGTGCTGAAGAAAAAAATGGGTTTGCTATAAATGCCTCGTTTAACGATGCCTCTAATGGTAAAGCTGTAAAATTATTAAAAGTTGAAGGTCAGAAACAAGAAGTAATCGATTCTACAACAATTACAGATGGTAAAGCTGTTTTTGAAGGATCTGTAGATTCTCCAGACATCTATTTTATTCAGATTGATCAAGTTAGAGGTGCTGTGCCTGTAATTATTGAAAATGAAACCATGACGGTTGACATTAACAGCGATAGTATTTTTAATGCTCGCGTTCAAGGAGGTAAAGAAAATAAAGTATTTAATACCTACCAAGAATATATGGTTGGGCTTCAAAAACAAAACCAAGCCTTAAGTACAGAATTTAGAACAGCACAACAAAGTCAAGATACAGCATTAGTTGCAGAAATTCAAGCACGTTATATGTCTATGGTAGACGATAACTTAGCTTACGATTTAGACTTTATGAAAAAAAATAATGATGCTGTAGTTTCAGTATTAATATTAGAACGTCATTTAGCGAATCAGAAAGTAAGTTTTGAAGAAAAACAATCTATTTACGATAATTTCACAGACGATATAAAAAACACACGTGTTGGTAAAACAATTGCTGAATCTTTAGCTGCACAAAGTGCAACGGCTGTTGGTAGTGTAGTTAAAGACTTCTCTGCTCCTAACCCTGAAGGAAAAACAATTGCTTTAAGCGATGTAAAAGGAAAAGTAACTATTATCGATTTTTGGGCAGCTTGGTGTGGACCTTGTAGAAAAGAAAATCCGAACTTAGTTAAGGTTTATAATAAATACAACGAGAAAGGTTTAGAAATTTTAGGGGTATCTTTAGATGGAACGCCTAGACAAAAAGACGCAAAAGCAGAATGGATTGCTGCAATTGAAAAAGATGGTTTAGCATGGCACCAAGTGTCTAACTTAGACTATTTTAACGACCCAATTGCTAAGCAATTTAATATTCAAGCTATTCCTGCAACATACATTCTTGATGCAGAAGGTAGAATTATTGCTTCAGGTTTAAGAGGACAAGCTTTAGAAGATAAAATTGGACAGTTATTAAACTAGATGTATAATTCCTAATCCGATTAAAAGCCTTCATGTTTATTTAAATGTGGAGGCTTTTTCTATGGGTTTAAGGATGTTATAAAATAATATTTACAGCATTTTTATTTTATAATCTAAATGTATTGTATGCCGCAGTCTCAATTCTTGGTTTAGGATTCCATACCAACGCCTAATTATCTCTCCACATTAGCTTTAATCTATGCCCTACTCTTCCATTACGTCAACCTCTTTCACCGTTTCTCCTTTTAGTATCAGCAAGCGGATATCTTCTAAAATTAAATATAAACACGGCACAATAACGAGTATAATCGCTGTGGCAAATACAATCCCAAATCCTAATGAAATGGCCATCGGAATTAAATACATCGCTTGACTTGACGATTCTAAAATGATTGGCGCTAACCCTCCAAATGTGGTCATTGTGGTTAAAATAATAGGACGAAATCGTCTCAAACCGGCCTCGTGAATGGATTCATAAATACTATCTCCTTCTTTCCGTCGCTTATTTGCATAATCTATCATAATCAAAGAATCATTTACTACAACACCGGACAAGGCAATTACCCCCATTAAACTCACCAAAGACAAATCGTAACCCAATAAAATATGACCAATAACAGCACCCACGATTCCAAACGGAATAGCTGTCATAACAATTATAGGTTGAATATAACTTTGAAACGCAATGGCTAGCAACGCATAAATAAGCAACATGGCAATCGAAAATCCTAATCGTAACGTACCGGTACTTTCCCGCATATCTGCCTGGCTCCCTTCAAAAGTCCACGTAATACCCGGGAAATCTGCTCGTAGTTGTGGTAAGGTTTCCTTCTGAATGGAGGCAATAACACGTCCAGCGGCATTGGCTGGTTCGACATCCATACCTACATTTACAACGCGTCTACCATCTCTCCTATTAATGGTACTAAAGGCTTCATGTTCTTCAATTTCGACCACATCCATTAAAGGCACCTCAACACCATCAGACGTTTGTATGAGAAATTTTTCTAGATTTTTAATATCCTTACGTTCTTCTATGGGTAATTTTACACGAATCTCAATTTCATTCATTCCACGTAATTGCCGCAACGCTAAAGCACCAAAAAAACCATTCCGAACCTGACGCCCAACTTCATCTGATGTGAGTCCTAAATTCCGACCTTGTGGCAACAATTTAAAGTCGTATTGCATTTTACCCTTATTGTAATTATCTGTAACATCTCGAGTATTTGTAAAGGCATCCATACGTTCTACAAAAGCTTTACTGGCCCGTTCTAAAACATCAATATCCGAATGACTCAAATCGACACTAATATCTTGACGTGCGCCACCTGGCCCACGTTCGGCTTCAAATGTAATTTGATCTACACCTTCGATATCACCAATATTATCGCGCCACAAAGCAATCATTTCAGCTGCAGTAATATCACGTTCATCAGGCGGTAACATCACTATTTCTACATCAATAAAATTCTGACCGCGCACGTTGGTTTTTATCCCTTCAGCAACTTCATAAAGATTATGCTCTTCGAACATACGCTGCGTCGATTCCGAAATGTTATGTGCTACTTTAGCAGCTTGGTCTGGCGTTGTTCCCACGGGCAAACGCACTCCTGCCTCAATTTCGTCGGCCGCCACTTCAGGCATCATAATCATTCCCATATGGCCACTAAGTCCGTAACCACCCACAACTAATAAAAGAGCTAGGGCTGCACTAAGCGTGATATATCTATATTTTAAACAGATATCCAAATATGGTCGGTAATGCTTATCGATAAGTTTATCGAAACCTTTTGCGAAAGACTGTTGCCAACCTTCTAGTTTTTCGACCCACTTATTTTTGTTTTTTTTCTTTTTAAGATGACCTAAATGAGACGGTAAAATAAACAGCGCTTCAAGTAAAGACACGGCTAAAATCACAATAACAACAGCTGGAAGTGGTTGCCAAAACTTCCCTGTTTCGCCTGGCATAAATAATAAAGGAACGAACGCTATAATTGTTGTTACTATACTAAATGTTACAGGCAATGACACGTCTTTTGCTCCCGCAATTGCAGCTTGTATCGGACTTAGGCCTTTCTGCCGATATTCGTACACATTTTCACCCACTACAATCGCATCATCGACCACAATTCCGAGTACAACAAGAAACCCAAACATGGAAATCATATTCACACTAACACCTATTAACGGTAATAATATCATTCCTCCTATAAACGAAACAGTCATTCCCATCATCACCCAAAAGGCTAAACGATACTCTAAGAACAGTGTCAAGATAATAAGCACAATTACTACCGCTAGCACACCGTTTTCTGTTAATAAAGTTAAGCGTTCTTTATAGTCGGCTGCGCGATTACTATCTGTTCGGTATTTTATTTCTGGAGGTAATTGAAAATCTTCCATAATCTCCATCGTGATATCGGCGATATCTAAAGGTGATTGATTTCCGATTCTAAAGATGCGAAGTTCTACATAATTCTGCTGATTGAATTGTCCGTGGAAGCCCGTTTCTTCAAAACCGTCGGTAATTGTAGCGATATCATTTAACGTCACTTTCCCACCATCTTCCGATGATATTATGGTAATATTTCCATATTCTTTAGCCCATTGCTTACGCTCTTGCATACGAAGTAAAATCTCCCCACTCTGCGTTTGAATTGCTCCAGCAGGCACATCGTTACTACTTTGTTGAATAATTGCTGCAACTTGCCCTAGCGTCAAATTATATTTCTGAAGTGTTTGTCTTGGGATCTCAATGCGCGTTTCGTATTCCGGCACATTTCCTAATTCGACTTGAGTGATTTCAGAATTACTTAATAATCTAGTCCGCAACCGTTCTGCAACTTCTCTTAATGTCCAAATATCGGCATCGCCATAAAGTCCAATTTGAAGCACATCGCGTTGCCGTGATTGTAATCTCACTTCGGGCCGTTCAATATCGTCTGGAAACGTTCGAATACGATTAATCGCTTGGTCAATATCCTGGAAGACCTGCATACGCTCTGATCCAGCCACCAATTCAATACTTATTTCTGCTGAACCTTCACTGGCTTCAGACACAATTTCTTTAATACCTTGCACGCCTCTTACGGCTTCTTCTACCGGTTGCAATACACCTTGCTCGACTTCGGCAGGTGAGGCTCCCGGATAAGCTACAGAAACCTCTACAAAATCAAGTTGAAATTCAGGAAACACTTCTTTTTGAATGTTGTACATGGTAAACAAACCACCAACAAGAAGGAGCAACATTAATAAATTAGTCGCAATAGAATTCCGAGCCATATATGCTATGGCACCTTCTTTTCGTCTCACCTTTCCTTTATGTATATCGTCCTGCTCTTCCATTGTTTTATAATCGCATTTGGATTACTGTCCTTCCTTTGCTGTTCGTAATGCTATACCTTCGCTTACAGTACTTAGGTCCGTAATTACCACATGTTCATTATCTTTTAATCCGTCGCTTATATAAGCGTGTGTATCATCTGTTAACACAATTTCAACCTTTCGTATTTCTAATTTATCGGCTTTCATCACCCAAACCGTTTCGTTACTTCTTACATAATCTCGACTCAGTTTCACTACATTTTCTATGGGGTCGGCTTGTATACTTACCTCTACAAAGGTGCCTATCATGAGTTTGGGTTGTCCTTTTAATTCTGATGTTGTTGCCAGAGGATCCCTAACTTTTACCAAAACCCGTGCTAATCGTGTTTGCCCATCAAGCGCTCCAATTTGTTTATCTAAATAGCCTTCTCGGAAAGCGCCCTTACTCCAGGCTGATGAATTTTCAATGCGAACTAGAGCTCCTTGCTCGTCTGCTTCATTTGGAAAACTCAGCCATTTTAACTTGCCTACAGGCACTGTGGCCATAATCCAATAAAAATCTGTCCCTACCAAGCGTCCTAAATCATCGCCTTGTGTCACTAATGATCCTTGGGTTACATTCTGACTTAAAATATGAGCGTCGAAAGGCGCCCGAATTGTCGTACGGTCTAGATTTAATCGGGCTTGATTTACAGAAGATTCAGCAGCCGAAATATTTGCTTTAACCGCATTAAGCTGTGGCTGCCTAAGCACTAATTGACGCTCTTCTTCCGACAGAGGATTGTCTCCAAAAAGAGAATCTCCGGCAATAAGTTCTAAGTCCTGTTCTGCTATTTGTTGGCGTCCCATTTCTGTATGTAGCGTGGTCTGAATTTGCATAAGTTCACTCTGGCGTAATGCTAACGTATTTCTATAATCTGAAGGATCGATTTGCAACAGCACCTGATTCTTTTTCACAAATCCTCCCGGAGTAAAAGCGGCGGCTCTACGAACAACTTGACCGGAAACTAGCGGACTTAAATTAATATCTTCTACAGCCTGAACAGTTCCTGTAGCCACAATTGTAGGCTTGAATGTTCCTTTTTTTACAGGGACAACGTCTACCAAAATAGCAGTCTCAATACTTGCACCTTCTTGTTTAGCCTCGGGCTCGGTAGAAAAGATAAGTACAGTAATGAGTATACCAAGCCCAAGAATGGCCAGGCAAATCCAAAGTATTTTTTTAGTATTCATAATGTTCTGTTCTTTTATATCAATCTTCAAGTGTTCGTCCTGTATCGAAACTTCCTGCTAAAGCTCTATACAATCTAATCCGCATGAGAATTTGACGTAATTGTGCATCTACATAATCACGGCGCAATTGCTGTTCTTGGTTTAAACCGATTAGCACATCTAAATACGGGCTAAATCCATTTAAAAATTCAATTCGTAATTGCTTGTTGCTTTTTTGGGATAGTTCTAACTGACGGTTAATATTTTCCGTACGTTTCTTTTGCATTACCTCTTGAACAAGGCCGTCTTCAACTTCCTGAAACGCGACCAATGTTGTTTGTCCATATTCAAATAAACGTTGTTGTTTGATGGCTTCTGCTCGTTCGACTTCTGCTTGTAATTGTCCGCCATAAAAAATCGGAGCCAATATATTTCCTGCTAGAGAATAGGCCCAGTTTTCGAAAAGATTAGCGAAATTATTAGAGCGTAGTTGTCCGTCTATGTTTATAGAAATTCTCGGATATTTATTCCGAACAGCAGCAGCCATATCCCGGTCCGCTGAAAGTAAAACAGCATAAGATTGTTGTAAATCTGGTCTGCGACGAACCAGCTCTAAAGACAATCCTGTTGCCGGAAGTTCTGGTAAATTAGGAAAAAAGTGTTCTGAAAACACTAAGGATTCTTGTGGTTGTCTCCCCAAGAGTACAGCTAAGCGATTTTCTAAAATTTGTAAATTCGTACTGTAAATTATATGTTGTTCTTTAGTACTCTCTAATAATTGCGCTTGCCTAAGAATATCTACCGAACGTATTTGTCCGCCAACTAAACGAGATCGCATCAGTTTAATAATGTCTTGATTCGTCTGAATTTGGTCGTCGGTAATTTGTAATTGTTTTTTAGCAGCAAGTAACTCGTACCATGTTGTTGCTATTTCGGCAGATAAGGAAATGGCTGCCGCTCGGTAATCGTACAAGTTGGCTTCTGCCCTAAATTTTTCCGCTTGAACGGCCGTTCGTAGTCGGCCCCATAAGTCTATTTCGTAAGATGCAGATAATCCTATTTGTGTATTTTCACCTCCAGTAAAATCATTAAGCGGAAAATTTTCCGCAGTTTGAGCACCAGCATCAATTTGAGGCCATAGATTTGAAGTTTCTATGGAAACTGTTGCTTGCGCAGCTAAGAATTGTTGCCAAGTTGCAGCCAAATCGAAATTACGCTGCATGGCACTATCTATTAACGTATTGAGTTGCTCGTCTTCGAAGGCCATCCACCATTTATCTTCTAAAACCCGTTCTCCGGTAGTCGAAAATTCTTTAACATCTTCAATGGGAAGTGGTATCTCTGAAAATTTGGGAGAACAACTAAAAAACAATAAAAATATACCACATAAAACATATGGATAGTTCTGATTGTAATTTACAGTTTTAAAGCGCATTTACCTTATAGCGGATTCATAATACATTATTAATCAAACTCTAAGATAGAAAAAATTAATAAAATGTAAACGAACAGCATCGATAGCGTTAATAATTAAAGCTATTAAGCTAGAAATGAGAAATGAGAAATGAGAAATGAGAAATGAGAAATGAGAAAGTTAAAAATCAGCACGAATTGCCACCAATTTTAAACTAAAATTTAAATATAATCTGAGCGTAATCCTACTTCTTATATCTTGGCATATTCTCTAAATACTAAGTACTATGTGCTCAAAATTAACGTCTCAATTAAGCTTCCCCGTCTTATGCAGTACAAAAAGAGCAATAATTGGAATCATTAATAATCCAATCATTAACAAATCAGTTTTAAACAAGATTGGCGATAATACTAAAGTCGTTACAAAACCACCAATAGCTCCTCCAAAGTGGGCATCGTGACCAATATTACCAACCCTATTTTTCATCCCGTAAATGGAATACAATAAGTATCCGATACCAAAGACATATGCAGGAATTGGAATGGGAATAAAAAACATATACAAACTCATATTTGGTTGTAATAAAATAGCAGAATATAAAATTCCTGTTACTGCCCCACTCGCTCCTACAGCACTGTATTGATATTCATTTTTATGAAAGTATAGCGATAATAAACTACCTAGAATTAAACTCACTAGATATACAACTATAAATCCGAAATTGCCTAAATACGCTACCACTACATCAGAGAAAAAATAAAGCGTAAACATATTAAAAAATAAATGAGACGTATCTACATGTAAAAAACCAGAACTAAACATTCTAATTTTTTCACCACGATTTATAGCTCCTACATTAAATTTATATTTCTCAAAAAAACCAAAATCATTAAACCCTTTCAACGAAATAATAACGTTGGCTGCAATAATTACAATAGTCACTAAACTTAAATTACCCATAAACTATAATCTTATCATTCAAATATACTATATATTTGTTACAGCAAAACTAAAACTAAATAATGCAATTTCTCGCTTATATTCTTATTTATCCATTTATTTGGCTAATATCTATACTTCCATTTAGGCTGTTGTATGCTTTCTCAGATTTTTTGTATGTGCTTTTATATTATATAATTGGCTATAGAAAAAAAACAGTTAAAGAAAACTTAGATTTAGTTTTTCCTGATAAATCTGAAGCTGAAAAAAAACGCATTACAAAAGCATTTTATCATCATTTATGTGATATGACTGTTGAAGCCATGAAATCGTTAACCATTTCTGATGCTGAAATGAAAAAACGCTTCCAATTTCAGAGCTTAGATGTTATTCAAGATTTGATAGACAAAGACAGAAGCATCGCTTTAATGTGTGCCCATTACGGAAGTTGGGAATGGATTTTCGTGTTGCAATCCTATTTCAATGTTAAAGGTTATGCGGTTTATAAAAAACTACGAAATCCTTATTTTGACAAATTAGTTAAAAAAATACGAGCCAAATACGACAGTTACCTTATTACAACCAAAGAAACCGTTCCTACGCTAATGCGCGCTAAGGTTAACGGTGATTTAAATATCTGCGGATTTGTATCGGACCAATCCCCTAAAATACAAAGCGCTCATTACTGGACCGAATTTATGGGTATAAAAGTTCCTGTGTATACGGGTGCCGAAATGCTATCTAAACGCATAGATATGTCTGTAGTATTTTTTAAAACAAAACGCATAAAGCGCGGATATTACGAAACGACTTTTGAACTTATAGCCGAAAATGCTAAAGAATACGATAATTACGATATTACAGACACCTTCCTAAGAAAGGTTGAAGCACAAATTTATGAAGCTCCGCAATATTATTTATGGACACACAAGCGTTGGAAGCATCGGGATAAGGTACCAGCGGAATTTCAGTAAAAAAGTTATCTAAAAAATTGAATTTTCGTCAACCTGAACTTGTTTCAGGTTCACATCGTTATTGCTTATCAATCGGAACGAGATGCTGAAAAACGTCCTGTATGACGTCCATATTAAATAAAAAAAAGACCTCACAAAGTTCTATAACTTGTGAGGTCTTTAATTTATCTGTTATTCTAAAAAATTACAAACCTGCAATTTCTGATATTTCAGCAATAAAACGATCTGCTAAAGCATCGGCTTCTGTTTGACTTCCTGCTTCCGTATAAATACGAATTATTGGCTCTGTGTTACTCTTACGTAAATGCACCCAATTGGTAGGGAAATCGATTTTCACACCATCTATAGTCGTAATTTGCTCAGAAGCATATTTTTCTTCCATTGCTTTTAAAATCCCATCAACATCTAATTGAGGCGTTAATGCAATTTTCTTTTTACTCATATAATATTGTGGGTAGGATGCTTTTAAAGCACTAACCGACATTTTTTTCTCTGCTAATAAACTCAAAAATAGAGCTACACCAACAAAAGCATCACGTCCGTAATGTAACGCTGGATAAATAATACCACCGTTACCTTCACCACCAATTACAACGTTGTTCTTTTTCATTAAGGTAACCACATTGACTTCTCCAACTGCACTAGCTTCGTAAGTTCCGCCATGTTTTTCTGTAACATCTCTTAAAGCACGTGTAGAACTCATATTACTTACCGTGTTTCCTGGATTCTTACTCAACACATAATCGGCACAGGCCACAAGCGTATATTCTTCTCCAAACATCTCACCATTTTCGTCCATAAACGCCAAACGATCTACATCTGGGTCGACTACAATTCCGAAATCAGCACGCTCTTTTACAACAGCCTCAGATAAATCTGTTAAATGTTCTTTTAAAGGCTCTGGATTATGAGGAAAATGTCCGTTTGGCTCACAGAATAATTTTATAGGCTCTACACCTAAACGTTCTAGAAGTAAAGGAATCGCAATTCCTCCGGTAGAATTTACACCATCAACAACCACTTTAAATTTAGCATCTTTTATGGCATCTAAGTTTACTAATGGTAAATCTAAAACTTCATCGATATGGATATCGATATACGCATCATTTATAGAAATTTCCCCAAGATTATCAACATCAGCAAATTCTACAGTATCATCTTCAGCGTATTCTAAAATTTTTGCGCCTTCTTCAGCATTTAAAAATTCACCTTTTGCATCTAATAATTTTAAAGCATTCCATTGTTTTGGATTATGGCTTGCTGTTAAAATAATTCCACCATCGGCATGTTCTAACGGCACAGCAACCTCTACAGTTGGTGTAGTAGACAGACCTAAATCTATCACATGAATCCCCATCCCTATTAAGGTATTCATTACTAAACTCTGTATCATTTCTCCCGAAATTCGGGCATCACGACCAACAACCACGCGATAATCTTCTTTGTTACGTTGTTTTTTTATCCAAGTTCCATAAGCTGCTGCAAATTTAACGGCATCAATTGGAGTTAAATTATCTCCTATAGCACCACCAATGGTACCTCGTATTCCTGAAATTGATTTAATTAGTGTCATAAAATAATTTAAGTTTCAACAAATATAATATTTCAATATGGTAATCTTATATTTTGAATTTGTAAATTCCCCAAATGAATTATTTAGCCCACATTTATCTTTCAGAATCCAAAGAAAAGGTCACCATTGGAAATTTTATTGCTGATGGAAATGGGATTACCGGAAAATCTTATAAAAAATTCCCTAAAGCCATTCAAGTTGGCATTTTACTTCACCGCCAAATCGATACATTTACAGATGCTCATCCTATTGTAAAGCAAAGCACTAAACGATTACATAAAAATTACGGCCATTATTCGGGGATTATAGTTGATATTTTTTACGACCACTTTTTAGCTAAAAACTGGAGTAAATATTCAGAAATCTCTTTAGAAGATGAAGCCCAATGGTTTTATACCCTTTTACAAAACAATTTCGATACGTTACCCGAACGTACGCAATACCTTCTCCCTTATATGGTAAAGGCAAACTGGCTGGTAAGTTATTCGAATATTAAAGGCATTGAGGATGTACTTGTCGGGATGGACAAACGTACCAAAAATCTGTCTCACATGCATTTAGCAACTAAAGAATTACGCATGTATTACGATGAATTTGAAGCCGAATTCACAACATTTTTTGAAGAACTCCGTACCTTTTCTCATCATAAATTAAATTCCCTTTTAGATACCATATGAAGTCTATTTACTATACGCTCTTACTATTACTTATTCTAACATCATGTAAAGAATCAAAATCTAGCTCAACACCAAAAGTAACAGGTGTTATTGCCGAAAAAGCTATGGTGGTATCGGCAAGAAAGGAAGCCTCGTTAATTGGAACATCTATATTAAAACAAGGCGGAAATGTTTTCGATGCCATGATGGCAACCGAACTTGCACTGGCAGTAGCATATCCCTATGCTGGAAATTTAGGTGGTGGCGGATTTATGGTTTACCGATTAAACAACGGAGATATTGGAGCCTTAGATTATCGCGAGAAAGCACCAATGGCTGCCACAAAAACCATGTATCTGGACTCAGTTGGCAATGTCATTCCAAACAAAAGTACACTTGGAAGTCTAGCCATTGGAGTTCCAGGAACCGTTGCTGGTGTGTTCACAGCGCATGAAAAATTTGGAACGTTACCTGTATCTACAATTTTAGAACCGGTAATAGCCTTAGCGAAACGCGGAGTAATTGTTACCGAAAAGCAAGCCATTCATATTCAATCAAAACGTTCTTTATTCCAAGAAGCCAATAAAGACACTATTATTTTTGATGCCGATTGGAAAGCAAACGACACTATAAAGTATCCTAAGTTAGCAACTACTTTAGAAAAAATTATGACCACTGGAAAAGATGGCTTTTACAAAGGGGATATTGCAAAAACTCTAGCCCATTTTATCCAAGATAATGGCGGTATTATCACTGAAGACGATTTAGCAAATTACGAAGCCAAATGGCGAACTCCTGTGGTTTTTAACTACGACGATTTAAAAATCATATCCATGTCTCCACCATCTAGTGGCGGGATTTGTTTGGGTCAGATTATGACAATGATAGAACCTTACAATTTAAAAAGATATGGTCATAACAGCACAAAAGCCATTCAGATTATTACCGAGGCAGAACGTCGTGCTTATGCCGATAGAAGCTACTATTTAGGTGACCCAGATTTTGTTGCCATTCCAACCGAAACCCTGTTAAGTGATACGTATCTAAAAGATAGGATGTCTAATGTATCCTTCGATCAAGCCACAGCATCATCGTCTTTAACACATGGTAATGTAGAACTTGTAGAAAGCGATGAAACCACCCACTACTCTATTGTCGATCAATTTGGAAATGCGATTTCAGTCACCACCACTTTAAATGGTGCTTATGGCTCTAAATTGTATTGCTCTGAATTGGGATTCTTTTTAAATAATGAAATGGACGATTTTAGCAGTAAACCAGGCGAACCCAATATGTTCGGTTTAATTGGTGCTGAAGCAAATAGCATTGCACCACAAAAACGCATGTTAAGTTCAATGACACCGACTATCGTAGAAAAAGATGGCGATTTATACATGTCTGTTGGTACTCCTGGTGGCTCAACCATAATAACCTGTGTACTTCAAACCATATTAAATGTACATGAATACGATATGGGCATGCAAGAAGCTGTAAATGCACCACGTTTTCATCATCAATGGTTGCCCGATGAAATTTTAATGGAACCAAATAAATTTAACCGAAATACCATTTTAGAACTGGAAGCCAAAGGCTACCCGATTAATGAAAAAGATGCGCCTATTATTGGACGTGTTGATGGTATTTTAAAATTGAAAAACGGAACTTTAGAAGCTGGTGCAGATTATCGTGGAGACGATACCGCAATTGGATTTTAAAACCGTAATTTTGTCATAAAATCATAGTTATGTCTCCTAAGAAAATTCTTAAAATCGTTGCTGGAATTATTGTATTCTTCACGCTTCCCACTCTATTATTTTTCGGGTATATCTATTTTAAATACAACGAAGACTTACCACAAGGTACACCTACGGAAGCAGCAGATACTGTAGCTAATAAAATGCTCGAAGCTTTAGATTATGAAGCATATAAAAACACCAATTATATTGAATGGACCTTTAACAAACGTCATCATTTTAAATGGAAAAAAAATGAAAACTTTTGTGAAGTGTATTGGAAAGACATTAAAGTTGACTTAAACATAAATGCACCGCATTCAAGTATGGTTACAATAAGTAACGATACATTACAAACAGCTGATGCAAAGGAGTATATTGACAAGGCTGTTGAATATTTTAACAACGATTCTTTTTGGCTAATTGCCCCGTACAAAGTTTTCGATGCAGGCACAACACGTAGTTTAATTCCGTTGGAGAATAACCAACAAGGCCTTTTAATTTCGTATGCCTCTGGAGGAAGTACACCTGGAGATTCGTATATGTGGCTATTAGATAACGATTATAAACCTACGGCATTTAAAATGTGGGTTTCAATTTTACCTATAGAAGGTTTAGAAGCAACATGGAGTAACTGGAAGACTACTGAGACAGGGGCTCAACTTCCTGAATTTCATAAATTATTATTCCTCGGGTTAGAAATTACAGATATTAAAACTGCAATCTAGATGTCTAAACTATTGTTTTCAATTTAAAGATTACATAACTAACAATTACTGTTTTTTAAATTTCAGCATTATCTATATTGGTATTAAAAGCTCAAACCCTATTAAAGCTATAGTTTTAGCCTATATAATTATGATTTAAGAAATACCGAATATGTATAAAAAGTATTATTTCTGTAATTTGCAATGCTATTCTTACATCATTTTTATGTAAAATCTAATAATATTTAATTTTCATTGAATTATTTTGTTAAATTTGAGTAAACAATTTAATCAATAAAACCATGGAAACCAATCTATTAAAATCATTAAGTAATTATGTTACTCCCGAATTAATTTCTCAAGCCTCTAGTGCTTTAGGAGAGTCTGAAACCGGAATCTCTAGTGCTATGTCGAGTGCAATACCAACATTATTGTCTGGCTTATTAACCAATGCCAACGACACCAATGTAATAGACGGCATTATAGGATTAGCCAATAGCAAAGATTTTGATGCCTCTAGTGTGCTTTCAAGTTTACCATCCTTACTTAGCGATTCTGGAAACAAATCTGCCATCGCAGCAGGTTCTGGTATGCTAAACATGTTATTTGGAAATAAACAATCTGGGTTATTTGACCTATTAGGTAGTACATCTGGTGTTAAAAAATCTTCTGTTTCTAGATTAATGATGATGGCTGCACCAATGATTTTAGGATATATTCGTAAATCTGGATTTAGTGCGGGAAGTTTAGTTAAAACTTTATTTTCTCAGAAAGACGACATTTTAAAAGCTGCGCCTACTGGATTACAAGCTTTACTTGGTCACGGTACCAAGTTAAAACCTGAAGTGAAAGAAAAAATTAAAGACATTAAAAGACCTGTTACTCCAACACCTCCGCCTGCAAAGCAAAAAAACAAATGGATTTTACCATTTTTAATTGCTGTTGCCGCTTTATTAATATTTTACTTACTTAGAAATTGCGAAGGAGAACCAGAAACTCCTGTGGTACGTAACAATGTTCCTGTTGTTGTAGAAGAAACTAAAGTGGATGTTATAGAACCAAAAGTGGATTTAGTAGATGTTACACTTCCAAATGGAACAACTTTAAACGCAACGGCTAACGGATTAGAAAGTCAGTTAACAACGTGGTTAGCAAACACAGATAATGTTTTAGATAAAAACACGTGGTTCGATTTCGATAATTTATTATTCGCTACAGCATCTGCAAATTTGTTACCAGAATCTGAAAATCAATTATCTAACCTTGTAGAAATTTTAAAAGCATACCCAAATGTTGCTATTAAAATTGGCGGATATACAGACAATACTGGAGACCCTGCTGCTAACTTAAAATTATCTGAAGATCGCGCTAAAAGTGTGGTAGCAGAAATGGTAGCTAAAGGAATTGATTCAGGTCGTTTATCAGCAGAAGGCTACGGACAACAACACCCTGTTGCCACTAATGAAACAGAAGAAGGACGTGCACAAAATAGAAGAATAGCTATGCGTGTAACAAGTAAATAATCACTTTTTTAAATATATATTCTAAAGCTGATGTGTAAACATCAGCTTTTTTTTTTGTCTTAATTTTAAATTAAGTATTTGTTAAGGCTTTAATTTCTCCTTAAAAAACAGCAATATATTTAACAGTTTACTAAGACACAACTCGCTTCCTTTTTCATCTTAAAATCTGTATATTTGAAACTTTGCATTTCTATGAGCAATTTCGAAGAATATATTGAAGTTAAAGGTGCCCGAGTGCACAACTTAAAAAACATTGACGTTTCTATTCCTAGAGACAAGCTAGTTGTAATTACTGGTTTATCGGGGAGTGGAAAATCGTCTTTGGCTTTCGACACAATTTATGCCGAAGGTCAGCGCCGTTATATTGAAACATTTTCGGCCTATGCCCGTCAGTTTTTAGGCGGATTAGAGCGTCCTGACGTTGATAAAATCGATGGACTTTCGCCTGTAATTGCTATTGAACAGAAAACAACCAGTAAATCTCCTCGATCTACTGTAGGAACAATTACAGAAATTTACGATTTTTTACGTTTGTTATATGCTAGAGCTAGTGATGCTTATAGTTACAACACTGGTGAACAAATGGTAAGTTATAGTGATGAGCAAATCAAAGATTTAATTACACAAGACTATCAAGGAAAACGTATTAATATACTTGCTCCTGTTATTCGTTCTAGAAAGGGACACTATCGCGAATTATTCGAACAAATTGCCAAACAAGGTTTTGTAAAAGTAAGAACAGATGGGGAAATTCGTGACCTAGTAAAAGGCATGAAACTAGATCGCTATAAAACACATGATATAGAAATTGTTATCGATCGTTTAAAAATCGATACGACTGCCGACAATGACAAAAGACTTTCCGAAACCATAAAAACAGCCATGTATCATGGCGATGATATTTTAATGGTTATTGATCACGACACCCAAGAAGCACGTTATTTTAGTCGTTTGCTTATGTGTCCATCAACCGGAGTTTCTTATCCAAATCCAGAACCTAATAATTTTTCATTTAATTCCCCAAAAGGTGCTTGTCCAAAATGTAATGGTATTGGTCAATTGTATCAGGTTAATGAATCTAAAATTA
Organism: Formosa agariphila KMM 3901; assembly: GCF_000723205.1. Lineage (NCBI taxonomy): Bacteria > Pseudomonadati > Bacteroidota > Flavobacteriia > Flavobacteriales > Flavobacteriaceae > Formosa > Formosa agariphila. The sequence goes on from NZ_HG315671.1 coordinate 2,267,880, forward strand.
TTCCAGACCCAACATTATCGATTAAATCTGGAGCGTTAGCACCACACGGTCCCGAGAAAAATAGTTGGATTTTCAAGCAATTGCAACTTATCGCGCAGCGTTTCAATTTTAATTTAACCGATGCGTATAAAGACATTCCTGAGGCTGCTAAACACATGATTTTATACGGCGGAAAAGAAAAGTTTTCTGTTGAAAGTAAAACTTTGGGAATTACACGCGATTATAAAATAGATTTTGAAGGTGTTGCTAATTTTATTGAAAGTCAGTACGAAAATGCTCAAACCACATCATTAAAACGTTGGGCTAAAGACTATATGGACAAAGTGGATTGTGGCGAATGTCATGGCACACGACTTAGAAAAGAATCGCTTTATTTTAAAGTCAATGGCTTAAACATAGCTGAATTAGCAAATAAAGATATTAGCGATTTATCTGTTTGGTTTAAAGATTTAAACACACACTTATCTTCTAAACAATTACAAATTGGAGAAGAAATTATAAAAGAGATTACCACACGTCTTCAGTTTTTATTAGATGTTGGTTTAGATTATCTATCATTAAACCGAAGTTCTAAATCACTTTCTGGTGGAGAAGCACAACGTATTCGATTAGCAACCCAGATTGGTTCTCAATTGGTTGGTGTACTCTATATTTTAGACGAACCTAGTATTGGGTTACATCAGCGTGACAACGAAAAATTAATAAATTCTTTAGTTGCACTTCGTGATGTTGGGAATTCTGTTATCGTAGTTGAACACGATAAAGACATGATAGAACGTGCAGATTACGTGATTGATATCGGACCAAAAGCAGGGCGTTATGGTGGTGAAATAATTAGTGAAGGTACGCCTGCCGAATTATTAAAACAACATACCTTAACTGCAGATTATCTAAACGGCACCAAAGAAATTGAAGTTCCTAAAAAACGTCGTGAAGGTAACGGACACCTATTAACCTTAAAAGGATGTACAGGAAATAACTTAAAGAACGTAAGCGTTTCATTTCCTTTAGGAAAAATGATTGGTGTAACAGGTGTTTCAGGAAGTGGTAAATCCACATTAATTAATGAAACCTTATACCCTATTTTAAATGCGTATTACTTTAATGGCGTAAAAAAACCAATGCCTTATAAAAGCATAAAAGGTTTAGAACATTTAGATAAAGTTATCGATATTAATCAATCGCCAATTGGTAGAACACCACGTAGTAATCCGGCAACGTACACTGGTGTTTTTGGAGAAATTAGAAGTTTGTTTGCAAAGATTCCCGAAGCCATGATTCGTGGCTATAAACCAGGTCGTTTTAGTTTCAACGTTAAAGGTGGACGTTGCGAAACGTGCCAAGGTGGAGGTTTACGCGTAATAGAAATGAACTTTCTTCCCGACGTTTATGTGGAGTGCGAAACATGTCAAGGAAAGCGTTTTAACAGAGAAACTTTAGAGATTAGATATAAGGGAAAATCGATTAGTGATGTACTTAACATGACGATAAACGATGCCGTTCCGTTTTTTGAGAATATTCCTAAAATTCATAAAAAAGTAAAAACCATCCAAGATGTTGGATTGGGATACATCACCTTAGGACAGCAAAGTACAACCCTCTCCGGAGGAGAAGCACAACGTATTAAATTAGCAACAGAATTAAGTAAACGCGATACCGGAAACACATTTTATATTCTAGATGAACCTACTACCGGACTTCATTTTGAAGATATACGTGTGCTTATGATTGTATTAAATAAACTTGCAGACAAAGGCAACACAGTGTTAATTATAGAACACAATTTAGATGTTATAAAAACTGTAGACCACATTATAGATATTGGTTACGAAGGCGGAAAAGGTGGTGGAAAAGTGATTGTTGAAGGCACTCCTGAAGAAGTCGCAAAACACAAAAAAAGTTATACAGCACAATTCCTAAAAAAGGAATTACATTAATAATAGAAGATTAAATTATCATGAAAACAGAACAACATCCAAAAGGTTGGAATGAAATAAAAACAAACGATTCTTGGGCCATATTTAAAATTATGGGTGAATTTGTTAGTGGTTTTGAAAAGATGAGTACTGTAGGTCCCTGTATTTCAATTTTTGGATCAGCACGAACAAAACCAGAAGACCCTTACTATAAATTAGCAGAACGCGTAGCGCATAAAATTGTAGACGCTGGTTTTGGTGTTATTACAGGTGGTGGTCCTGGAATTATGGAAGCCGGAAATAAAGGTGCACATTTAGCTGGTGGAACTTCTATTGGATTAAATATAGAGTTACCCTTCGAGCAACACGACAATCCATATATAGACCATAATAAAAGCTTAGATTTTGATTACTTTTTTGTTAGAAAATTAATGTTTGTAAAATACTCTCAAGGCTTTGTTGTCCTTCCTGGAGGATTTGGAACTTTAGACGAATTGTTTGAATCGATAACACTTATACAGACTGGAAAAATTGAACGTTTTCCGGTTATTTTAGTTGGAAAAGAATACTGGGAAGGTTTATTCGATTGGATTAAATCGACCATGCTAGCTAAAAACGGTACCATTAGTCCAAAAGACTTAGACTTAATCAACATTGTAGACACTGAAGATGAAGTTGTTGACGTGCTAAATAAGTTCTATAACGAATCTAATTTTAGTCTAAATTTTTAACACAATTAAAGTGAGAAAATTACTTTAAAAATCTATCTTTCAAACGCTATCGCAATAAACACCAACACCAAGCTAATCCGATAGCGTTTGACTTTAGAATATTGTAAAATACAAAATTTGAACACCCACATTGAGATTTCGACATAGTTGCTACATTCTTTTTCTATTAATACATATGGTTACTTTTGGTCAGAATAAAACCGACCTAAAAGCTACCTTCGATGTTGCGACTAAACAAATTAAAATTTCTCAAACCATTCAATATAAAAACACGACGCAAGACACGCTTCATGCCATATATTTAAACGATTGGCCAAATAGTTTTTCTACAAAATCTACACCTCTTGCAAAACGTTTTACCGAAGAATATAAAACTAATTTTCATTTCGCAAAAAGCGAAGACCGTGGTTTTACAGCTGTAACCAGTATTACGCAAAACAACGACGAACTAGAATTTAGTCGTGTTAAAAATCATCCCGATGTTATAAAAGTCAAACTTCCTAAACCATTACAAGGAAGCGAAACGTACACCATAAATCTTCAATATATTGTTCAAGTTCCCAACGATAATTTTACACGGTATGGTTGGACTAGCAACAACGATTTCAACTTAAGGTACTGGTACATAACACCTGCAGTTTACAACGGAACCTGGAACTACTATAGCAATAAAGATTTAGATGATTTATTTATACCTGTAGCCGATTTAAATTTAGAAATCGAATTTCCAAGCTATTACTCACTTATTTCAGAGTTATCGGTTGCCGACACCAAAGTTAAAGACGGAAATACTATTGTGACTTTACAAGGTAAAAACAGTATAAATTCAAAATTATTTCTAAAAACTAAATCCGATTTTAATTCAACTGGAAACGAATCCTTTTCGATAGTTACCAATATTAATGAAGAGAATTTAAATGAAATAGAACGCATTATAATCACCGATAAAATCATCACGTTCATAACCGATAATTTTGGCGAATATCCACATGAAAAACTACTGTTAACAGAAATCGATTATAGAAAGAATCCCATTTATGGTCTTAATCAATTGCCTAATTTTATACGACCGTTTCCAAATCATTTTCAATACGAATTAAAACTTATAAAAACCGCTTTAAACAACTATTTTGAAAACATATTGTTAGTTAACCCAAGGGATGATTATTGGTTGAATGACGGACTACAAGTCTATTATTTAATGAAATATGTAGACGAACATTATCCGAATATGAAACTTTTCGGAACACTTTCAAATATTTGGGGAATTCGTGCTTTTCACGCCACACAGCTTCAATTTAATAACCAATACACTTTTTTATACATGCATATGGCACGCTCTAATTTAGATCAGCCATTAGCTATGCCTAAAGATTCGTTACTAAAATTCAATTCAAATATTGCGAATAAATATAAGGCAGGACTGGGTTTAAAATATTTAGAAGATTATTTAGATGATAATGTCGTACAAGAATCTATAGATGGCTTTATTTCATTAAACAAATTAAAGCAAACTTCTACAGAAGACTTCGAAACGCTTTTACGCTGTAACACCACTAAAGATGTCGATTGGTTTTTTAATGATTACATACAGACCCGTAAAAAAATAGATTATAAAATTAAAGGCTACGACGTTGTTGGAGACTCACTAGAAGTTACCATAAAAAACAAGCGAAAAAACAATATGCCAATCTCATTATTTGGTATTCAGAACGACAGCATTGTATATAAAACGTGGATTAATAACATTACCGAAACTGAAAAGGTAAACATTCCAAAAGCAGGCATAGATAAACTCGTTTTAAACTACGATATGCGTGTTCCTGAATTTAATTTAAGAGACGATTGGAAATCTTTAAAAGGATTTATTTTCAACAACAAACCCTTACAATTTAGATTATTTAAAGATATTGAAGACCCGTATTACAATCAGGTCTTTTTTATGCCCGATTTTACCTATAATTATTACGATGGTTTTGCTCCTGGAATTCGTTTATATAACAAAACAGCGCTCCCTAAAGAATTTTTATACAGTTTAAGACCTAGATATGCTATAAAAAGTAAACAGCTTATTGGAAATGTAAGTTTAAGCTATACTCACCAATTCGAGAATAAAAATTTATATTACATTAAATACGGATTTTCTGGAGAGTATTCTAATTACGCTCCTAACCTATCTTACACCTCATATACACCATATGTAAATATTGGGTTTAGAAATAGCGACGACTTTAGAGATAACAAAAAACAATCTTTAACGTTACGATATATTAGTATTTCTAGAGAAGACGACCCTTCAAATATTTACAATAAAGAAACCCAACCGGATTACGATGTTTTTAATATCCGTTATGGAAATACAGACCCAAATTTAAAAAACCATATTACCGGATTTGCAGATTTTCAATTGGCTAAAAACTTTGGAAAAATAGCTGTAAATTTTGAATATAGAAAGCTAACAGAAAACAACAGAAATTACAACCTTCGTTTATTTGCTGGTACATTTCTATACAATAACACCTACGAAACTTCAGACTATTTTAGCTTTGCTTTAGATAGACCAACAGATTATTTATTCGATTACAATTACTTGGGACGTTCGGAAGAGTCCGGAGTTTTAAGTCAGGAATTAGTAATTGCTGAGGGTGGATTTAAATCGAAATTAGATCCTGCCTTTGCCAATCAGTGGATGACCACTTTAAATGGAGGAACAACCATTTGGAAATATATCGAGCTTTATGGAGACCTTGGTTTAGTGAAAAACCATGGACAATCTGCTAAGTTTGTTTACGATACAGGATTCCGTTTAAACCTGATTGCCGATTACTTCGAGTTATATTTTCCTGTTTACTCTAATTTAGGATGGGAAATTTCGCAACCACAATATGCTGAAAAAATTAGGTTTATAGTCACTCTTTCCCCAAAAACCTTATTAGGACTATTTAAAAGACGTTGGTATTAAAAACCCAATTTTATTTATTAGATTATCAGTAGAATTATTTTTTTTATTAATTCAATATAAAAACACTCATAATCATTGATTTTCGTAGAAATAGTATATTCTATTAAGTCCTTTTTCAATTGTTAAAACCATTTAAATTCCATAAATTTGTACTTAAATTCAATCCCAAAAAAACATGCAAATAGAACCTGAAACTATGAAAGGACTTTCTTTTGAAGACTTTAAAGCCGAAGTTTTAAATGATTACAAAATTGCAGTTACCTCTCGGGAGTGTAGTTTACTTGGACGAAGAGAAGTACTTACAGGAAAAGCAAAATTCGGAATTTTTGGAGATGGAAAAGAAGTTGCTCAATTAGCAATGGCAAAAGCGTTTAAAGACGGAGACTTCCGTTCTGGTTACTATCGCGACCAAACCTTTATGATGGCCATAGGCGAACTTACTGTAGAACAATTTTTCTCTGGTTTATATGCCAATACAGACATAGAAATAGAACCCATGTCTGCTGGTAGACAAATGGGTGGTCATTTTGCAACACATAGTTTAGACGAAAATGGACATTGGAAAAACTTAACAGAACAGAAAAATTCTAGTGCAGATATTTCACCTACAGCTGCACAAATGCCTAGACTTTTAGGTTTAGCTCAGGCTTCTAAAATCTACAGACATGTAAAAGGAATTTACACCAAAAACTTTTCGAATAACGGAAATGAAGTGGCTTGGGGAACCATTGGAAATGCTAGTACTAGCGAAGGTGTGTTCTTCGAAACCATAAACGCTGCAGGTGTATTACAAGTACCAATGATTATTAGCGTTTGGGATGACGAATACGGTATTTCTGTACACGCTAAACACCAAACAACTAAAGAAAATATTTCTGAAATCTTAAAAGGGTTTCAAAGAGATGAACATACTAAAGGATACGAAATATTACGTGTTAAAGGTTGGGACTATCCTGCCCTAATTGAAACCTACCAAAAAGCAAGTAAGATTTCTAGAGAAGAACATGTACCTGTTTTAATACACGTAAACGAAATTACTCAGCCACAAGGACACTCGACTTCAGGATCTCATGAACGCTATAAAGACGGGAATCGTCTAGCTTGGGAAATTGCCAACGATTGTAATACCAAAATGAGAAAATGGATTATTGCAAATGGTTTTGCTACCGATGAAGAACTAACCGAACTCGAAAAAAGCATTAAAAAGGTCGTTAGAATTGGTAAAAAAACATCTTGGTCCCTTATTGTAGACCCTATTAATAAAGATAAAACAGAAGCCTTAAACATATTAAAACTTGTAGCTAACAAAAGTCCTAACAAGGCATTTATTCTTAAATTAGCACAAGATCTTGAAGCTATAGACGAACCTGTAAAACGAGATATTATTGTAGCTGCTCGTAAAGCGCTACGTTACATTATTAATGATAATTCTCCAGAAAAAGACAGACTGCTGCAATGGATTGAAAAATACTTCGAAAAAGTACAACCACAATACAGCTCGCATTTATATAGTGAAGGTAATAAATCTGTAAAGTATATAGCCGAAGTTAAACCTATCTATACAGAAAACACTGAAAGCGTAGACGGACGTTTAATTTTAAGAGATAATTTTGATGCGATATTTAGTAAATATCCTGAAACATTAATTTTTGGTGAAGACTCTGGAGCCATTGGAGATGTAAACCAAGGTCTTGAAGGCATGCAAGAAAAATATGGCGAATTAAGAGTAGCCGATGTTGGTATTCGTGAAGCAACTATTCTTGGTCAAGGTATAGGAATGGCAATGCGAGGGCTTCGTCCAATTGCAGAAATTCAGTATTTAGATTACTTATTATATGCTATTCAAATTATAAGTGATGATTTAGCAACATTACAGTACAGAACAAAAGGGCGCCAAAAAGCTCCTTTAATTATAAGAACACGTGGTCACCGTCTTGAAGGTGTTTGGCACTCTGGATCGCCAATGGGAGGTATAATTAATCTTGTTCGAGGGATACATGTTTTAGTGCCAAGAAACATGACTAAAGCCGCAGGGTTTTATAATACGTTATTAGAGTCTGACGAGCCTGCTTTAATCATAGAGTGTTTAAACGGTTACCGATTAAAAGAAAAGAAGCCAGCTAACTTTGGGTTATTTAAAACACCTATCGGAGTTGTCGAGAAACTGCGTGAAGGATTAGATATTACTTTAGTATCGTACGGTTCTACACTACGTATTGTAGAGCAAGCTGCTAAAGATTTAATGGAAGTTGGTATACAAGCAGAAGTTATCGATGTTCAATCGCTTTTACCTTTCGATGTTAATCATGATATTGTAAAAAGTGTACAAAAAACAAATCGTTTATTAATTATAGATGAAGATGTTCCTGGTGGTGCTTCAGCATATATTTTAAATGAAATTTTAGATAACCAAAATGCTTACCAATTTTTAGACAGTAAACCTAGAACGCTTACCGCTAAGGCGCACCGACCTGCTTATGGTACAGATGGCGATTATTTCTCTAAACCTTCTTTAGAAGATGTTTTTGAAACTGTTTACAAAATTATGCACGAGGCAAATCCTAATAAGTATCCTAAACTAAGATAATCCAATTATCTATTTAATATCCAATTGAAACATTATGACCATTAAACTATTGGCCATTGGAAAAACAGATAGTAAACTTTTACAAGGTTTAATCGATGATTACCAAAAACGTTTAGGGTTTTACATCAAGTTTGAATTTGAAATTATTCCTGACTTAAAAAAGATTAAAAATTTAAGTGAAGAACAACAAAAACAAAAAGAAGGTGAGCTTATTCTTGGCAAATTAAACTCTACAGATGCGTTAATTTTATTAGATGAAAACGGAAAGCAAATGGATTCTGTAGGCTTCTCTAATTACCTTCAGAAACACATGAATTCGGGGATTAAACAATTAGTATTTGTTATTGGCGGACCTTACGGATTTTCGCAAGAAGTTTATGCAAAGGCATTAGGTAAGATATCATTATCTAAAATGACATTTTCTCATCAAATGATTCGACTATTTATTATCGAACAACTATATCGCGGTTTTACTATACTTAAAAACGAACCTTATCACCATAGATAAACCTTAATGCTATCTCGTAGGTTTAGGTTTTATGGTTCCTAACTTATATCCGAATGCAATCTTAGCTTTTGTTAGATTAAAACTATAAGTATTGTCGAAATCTAAATCGCTAGAATACACTCCTCCTCCATATATTAAACTTACGTAATATTGCGGAACATTATACCCTAAAGCAAAAGTGTAATCCATTTTATAAATCATAGGATTAGACGGTTTATAAGTATTATCCTCTAAAGTCACATGTTTGTACATTAACCCTACTCCAGGCATAATATTACACGAGGCTGTAAAGTTTTGCGGCAACCTAAACACAGACATTAGACCACCTAAAATACCTAAAGCACTACTGTTATACCGTTTAACATGCGCTTGTTCGTTAAAGTAAATGTTAGATGGGTCTTCTAAAATATTGTCATCTGCAGAAAAATAATCATAAAAACCAAAAGCTCCAAAACCACCCGTTATATACACTTTACGATTTAAATTATCTACACCAGCTTTTAACATAGAATACGAAAATTCTATATCTGGTATGGTACGTAAATAATTAAAACCTACGGTAACAGATCTAATATCGTCTCGAAATACAAAAGGTTCATCAAAATTATTTCTCACATTAAAACCTTTATAGGTCTGTACATAAAAATTTATATAATTTTTTTTACCAACTATAGATGTGCCCTGCATATCGAACCTATGCGTAATGTGTTTTTTATTGGTTTTTAAATTAAAAGCAATATCTATTAACAGCTTACTGCTGGCAAAACCAAAACCTAAACCAAACTTATTATTTGGGGAATATTTAGATTTAAAATCATCTTCATTCTTGATTCGGAATTGTTTTACTTTATAATTACTAAAAAAACGAAGGGAATAATTATCTATATCATGGTCTATAAAAACTTTATCAATCAGTTTAATAACATCTAAAGTATCTAAATTCTTGATAATCTGAGATTGTGCAGTCCAAGAAACCGTGAAAAATATAAATAAAATAATCGTTTTCTTTACCATGTAATTTTCGCCTACACACTTGACTTGGTTATAAAGTATTATTGGAGTTTGCCAAAAATACATTAATTCTTGAAACAAACAATTAATGCTAATTTATAAGCATTTTAAGTCTATTATAGCATTTATAAAAAAACGGATGATACACTTTAAAATTGTATCATCCGTTTAAATTATAAATTCTTATAGCCTAAGAATGGGCAAATGTTTGTTTACGTTTTTTAAGTTGAATTTCTAAATCATTAATCGTGTTTTTTACAGCGCCTTCGTACGTTCTTTCTTGAGAAGAAGCAAAAATTCTAGGCCCAGGTGCACTCAATTCAATTTTGCATATTTTACCTTCTTCTTTCTCTTTTTGAATATTTTCAAAAATAACCTGTGCAGAAATTATCCAATCGTATTTTAAAGCTAATTTATTAAGTTTTTCGGTTACGTGTTCATTCATTGCTTCGCTAGTCGTCATATGAATGTATTGAATGTTTATAGTCATAGATTAATATTTAAATGTTCTATTCCAAATTTAAAAATAAAGCCTATTATATCATATGATTTTAATCATAAATAATTGTGAAATTATCAGTTTTAAGCCCGTAAATTTTTAAATAATAATCTATTTAACTAAATACCAAACTATTAATCAATTTTAAATCAAAAACTGGTGTATTACAAATTGAACAGTCTTTTATTAAGAGTTCTGAAAATTGTTTTAAAAGCTTATTTTAGCATTCCAAAACTTAAACCTAAAGTCATGAAACTTGTATTTGCTACCAACAATAAAAATAAAATAAAGGAAGTTCAAGGCTTAATTCCTAGTTATATCACACTCTTAAGTTTAGAAGATATTAACTGTTTAGAAGATATTCCAGAAACACAACCTACTATAGAAGGCAATGCAAAGCAAAAAGCAGAATATGTAAAAGACAAGTATGGTTTCGATTGTTTTGCAGACGATACAGGTTTAGAAGTCGATGCTTTAGATGGCGCTCCTGGGGTGTATTCGGCACGTTTTGCTGGACCACAACGCGATGCCAAAGACAATATGAACAAACTTTTAGAGGATTTAAAAGATACCACTTATAGAAATGCGCAATTTAAAACCGTAATCGCATTATCTCTTCAAAATAATATTCAAACATTTACGGGCATTTGCGAAGGGGAAATTACTAAAACCCAACATGGCACAGATGGTTTTGGATACGACCCTATTTTTAGACCTAAAGGATTGAAACAGACCTTTGCAGAAATGCCACTTAGCGAAAAAAACACCATTGGTCATCGTGGAAAAGCAGTTTCTTTATTGGTTAAATATTTAAACAGTTTAGAAGCATAAATTAAACCATTGATTTACAATAAATTAATCAAAATTAGTTTATTCGGAATAAAACACTACCTTTGCAGCTTGAAATTCCTCAGAGAGAGGATGTGTTACTTGGAAGTTTAAGGTTAAGTATGTCGATTCCCTTCTTATGTAACACTTACATAGTTTAATCGAATACTTATTACAAGAATGAACACATTCCAAGATTTAGGTCTTAATGACGACCTATTGCGTGCTATTACCGATATGGGTTTTGAAACTCCAAGTGAAGTCCAAGACAAAGCCATCCCATTATTATTAGAAAGTGAAATAGATTTAGTTGCATTAGCACAAACAGGAACAGGTAAAACTGCTGCGTTTGGTTTCCCAATGCTTCAAAAAATTGATATCGATAGTAGAACCACTCAAGGATTAATCTTATCGCCTACTCGCGAACTTTGTTTACAAATTACTAACGAACTTAAAGCTTACGGTAAATACTGTAAAGGTTTAAACGTTGTTGCTATTTACGGTGGATCTAGTATCCAAGACCAAGCAAGAGAAGTAAAACGTGGTGCACAAATTATTGTTGCAACGCCAGGTCGTATGAAAGATATGATTAGCCGTAACATGGTTGATATTTCTAAGATTACCTATAGCGTACTTGATGAAGCAGATGAAATGCTTAACATGGGTTTCAAAGAAGATATTACAGATATTTTATCGCATACACCTACAGATAAAAACACATGGTTATTTTCTGCAACTATGCCAAAAGAAGTTGCAACTATAGCTAAAAAATTCATGCATAATCCTACCGAAATTACTGTAGGAAATAAAAACGAAGGTAGTACTCAAGTATCTCACGAATATTATTTAGTGAACGCTAGAGACCGTTACCAAGCTTTAAAACGTTTAGCAGATGCTAACCCAGATATTTTCTCTGTTATTTTCTGTAGAACGAAGCGTGATACTCAAAAAGTAGCAGAACAACTTATAGAAGATGGTTATAACGCTGGAGCACTTCATGGTGACTTAAGTCAAAACCAACGTGATTTAGTAATGAAATCGTTTAGAAATCAGCAAATCCAAATGCTTGTTGCAACAGATGTTGCTGCACGTGGAATTGATGTAGACGATATTACTCACGTTATCAATTACCAATTACCTGACGAAATCGAAACGTATAATCACCGTAGTGGTCGTACTGGACGTGCTGGTAAAACAGGAATCTCTATGGTAATTGTGTCTAAAAGTGAAGTTAGAAAAATTAAAAGTATAGAGCGTATCATTAAAAAAGATTTCATCAAAAAAGAAATTCCAGACGGAATGGAAATTTGTGAAGTTCAATTAATGTCTCTTGCTAACAAAATACACAGTACCGAAATCAATCCTGAAATTGATAAGCATTTAGATAGTATTAATACATTATTTGCAGATACAACTAAAGACGAATTAATTCAGAAATTTTTCTCTGTAGAATTTACAAGATTCTTTAACTACTACCAGAAATCTAAAGATTTAAATGTAGCTGAAGGAAACTCTAGAGAAAGAGAAGGAAGAGAACATGTAGGTAACGATAATGCTGCTCGTTTCTTTATTAACGTAGGTAGCCGTGATGGTTTCGACTGGATGAAACTAAAAGATTTCTTAAAAGAAGTTTTAGAATTAGGTCGTGACGATGTCTTTAAAGTAGATGTTAAAGAGAGTTTCTCTTTCTTTAATACAGAAAAAGAACTTAAAGAAAAGGTTTTAGCATTCTTTACAGATTACAAGCACGATGGTCGTTTTGTTAATGTTGAAGAAACAGAAAACAAAGGCGGCGGCGGTGGTCGCGGCGGAAACAGAAGTCGTGGTGGCGGCGGTGGTCGTAGAGATAGAAAAGATGGTGGATTTAGAGGCGACAGACGTTCAAAATCTGGAGGAGAAGGAAGAAGAAGAAATTCTGATTCAGACTCTAAACCAAGACGCTCTAACTCTAGCACTAGTTCTGAAAGAAGAAGTGATTCATCATCTTCATCAAGACCTAGACGTTCTAGACGCTAAACTTTCTGTTAATTTTTAGTCAAAAGAATAGGTCTTTTTCTAAATTGTGCTTTAGTTTGCTACTTTTACGTCTAACAATATTATAATGAAATATACATTTTTACTTTTTACCTTATTATTAATGTCTACTGCTGTCTTCGCTCAAGAAGAGGCTAACACTAATGTAATGGGGGTAATTATTAACGGTTCTAACGATGAACCTTTAGAAGGTGTAAATATTGTAAACATAAATCAAGTCTCTGGAAGCACAACAAATACTAAAGGTGAATTTCAAATCGCTGCGCGAGCAAACGACACCCTTCACCTATCTTATTTAGGTTTTAAATCTATTAAAGTAAGAGTAACAAACGACTGGATAAAATTCGGAAGTTCTACAATTGCCTTAACAGAATTAGCATTAGCATTAGAAGAAGTTATTGTAAATCAATTTAGATTAACAGGTTATTTAGAAGTAGATATTGCACAAGTACCTATAAACAATAATTATCAGTATAGTATTTCTGGATTACAAAACGGATATGAAGCTGGTAAAAGTACAGGTGTTAATAAAATTTTAAGTTCTATATTTAATCCTGCCGATTTCTTATATAATACCTTCGGAAAGAAGCCTCAGGAAATGAAAAAGCTGAAGCAAATGAAACAGAGCGACGAAATTCGAAACTTATTATCCTCCAGATTCGACCGCGAAATGTTAATGGTATTATTACAAGTAGATCGAGTCGATTTAGATGAAATTGTAAGACAGTGCAACTACTCTAAAGACTTTATTAATACAGCAACGGATCTTCAAATACTTGATGCTATAAGCGGATGTTATGAAGAATACAAAGTTCTCAGCCGAGGGCGAGGTAAATCCTAATACTAATAAATTTCAAAAAAAGACTGTCTATATAGACAGTCTTTTTTTTGCACTAATTATATCTACAAGAATTAGAGCAGATTCTTTAAAAAAAACATCCGAATTCATAAAAAAATGCTAAATATTTTAAATTGAAGATTGAAAGTTATCAAAAAACAATCTTCAATTATTAAATTCTTACTATATTACCACTAAAATAATAATATTAACAATTAAATAGTTACTCAACCCTTAAAAATTCAGTAAACGCAATGTCTTTCAAAAAGAAGATTTTGTAATACTGATGCACTAAACAATACATGATAAACATAACACGACTATTTGACTTTCCTTATTATCAGTTGGAAAAGTATAATTTAAATAAAGCTTTATCTACTAAGTACGGAAATAAATGGGTATCCATTTCTACACAAGAGTATATAAATCAAGCAAACGCTATAAGTAGAGGTTTACTTCGACTTGGAGTTAAACCAAACGATAAAATTGCAATTATATCAACAAATAACAGAACTGAATGGAATGTTATGGATATTGGTATACTTCAAATTGGTGCGCAAAATGTACCAATCTATCCAACAATTTCAGAATCAGATTATGAATATATTTTAAATCATTCAGAGTCTACATATTGTTTTGTTTCAGACCAAGATGTTGTAGATAAAATTAATGCAATTAAAAGAAATACACATTTAAAAGGTGTATACACGTTCGATGACATAAAAACCGAAAAGAACTGGAAAGAAATCTTAGAATTAGGTAAAGATAAATCTAATCAGCTTGAAGTTGAAGCTAAAAAGGCTAATGTAAAGCCAGACGATTTAGCTACCATAATATATACCTCTGGAACTACAGGTACACCAAAAGGTGTTATGTTATCACATAACAATCTTGTAAGTAATGTTTTAAGTAGTGAAAAACGAGTGCCTTTCGATTACGGAAAATCAAGAGCATTAAGCTTCTTACCTATCTGCCATGTTTTTGAACGTATGCTTTTATATCTATACCAATATTGTGGCGTAGAAATTTATTTTGCAGAATCTATAGAAAAAATGAGTGATAACTTAAAAGAAGTTCATCCTCATGTCATGACTGCTGTACCTAGATTATACGAAAAGGTATACGATAAAATTGTAGCTAAAGGCGGTGAATTAACAGGTATAAAGAAAGCTTTATTCTTTTGGGCAATTTCTTTAGGACTTAGATACGAACCTTATGGTAAGAATGGTTGGTGGTACGAAAAGCAACTTAGTCTAGCCAGAAAACTAATTTTCAGTAAATGGAAAGAAGGTTTAGGCGGAGATATACAATTAATGGTTTCTGGGAGTGCACCTTTACAATCGCGATTAACACGAACATTTGCAGCAGCAGGAATGCCAATAATGGAAGGTTACGGCCTAACAGAAACTTCCCCAGTAATATCTGTAAACGATGAAAGAAATTTTGGTTTTAAAGTTGGAACTGTTGGAAAACTAATCGATAAAGTTGATGTTAAAATAGCAGAAGATGGTGAAATTCTTGTAAAAGGTCCAAATGTAATGTTAGGCTATTACAAAGATCCGGTAAAAACTGCAGAAGTTATGACAGGAGAGTATTTCCATACTGGAGATATTGGAGAAATTGATAGCGAAGGCTTCTTAAAAATTACAGACCGTAAAAAAGAAATTTTTAAAACAAGTGGAGGTAAATATGTAGCACCAGCAGTATTAGAAAACCGATTAAAACAATCTCGTTTTATAGAACAAGTTATAGTAATTGGTGAAGGAGAGAAAATGCCATCAGCTTTAATTCAACCTAATTTCGATTTTATTAAAGAATGGGCTAAACGCCATGATATCGATTCTACTAATATTGTAGCCTTATGTAAAGACGAACGTTTATTAGATCGTATTCAATCGGAGGTTGATCATGCCAATAAGAAATTTGGAAAATGGGAACAAATAAAAGTGTTTAAATTAACACCAGAACTCTGGTCTATAGAAGATGGACACCTTACTCCTACTTTGAAGTTAAAACGAAAAAACATCAAAGAAATCTACAAAAATTTAATAGAATCGATATATCGACCTTAAATTATTAAACTCTCTATCTATTTAGAGAGTTTTTTTTGTGATTAATTTTAGTTAAAATTATACTATTTATTATGCATGCATAATATTATTTCCTATATTTGGATTAGACAAAAATTGGAAATGAAAGATAAAACAATCGATTATGTTTTACGAACTACTTGGTTAGCTGTTACAAAAATGTACAATGAACAAGGCGCAAAATTTGACAGCACCATGGCCACAGGTTTCGCATTACTAAGTATCGATCCCGAAAAAGGAACACCATCGACATCGTTGGGACCTAAAATGGGAATGGAAGCGACTAGTTTATCCAGAATTATTAAAAACTTGGAAAAACAAGGACTTATAGAACGTAAGCCAAACCCCGAAGATGGTAGAGGCGTTTTAATTTACTTAACCGAAATGGGTAAAGAAAAAAGAGATTTCTCTAGAGATCGCGTTTTAATTTTTAACGAAGCAATTAAAAAGAACATTTCTGCCGAGAAAATTAACCATTTTTATGAAGTGGCAGAAGTTATAAACGATTTAATTTCAAACAAAAAAATATATACTAACGAAAGCATTTTAAAATAAAATGAGTACACGTAGAATAAAAAAAGTAGCCGTTATTGGTTCCGGTATTATGGGTAGTGGTATTGCATGTCATTTCGCCAATATTGGTGTGGACGTACTATTACTAGATATTGTACCTCGCGAACTTAATGCTACCGAACAAGCAAAAGGATTAACATTACAAGATAAAGTTGTAAGAAACAGAATGGTAAACGATTCGCTTACCGCTGCTTTAAAATCTAAACCCTCTCCTATTTATCATCAAAAATTTGCAAGCCGTATTACGACTGGGAATTTAGAAGACGATATTGCGAAGGTTAAAGACGTAGATTGGATTATTGAGGTGGTTGTTGAACGCCTAGATATCAAAAAACAAGTGTTCGAAACGCTCGAGAAACACAGAACACCAGGAACTTTAATTACATCGAACACTTCGGGTATTCCAATTCACTTTATGAGTGAAGGACGTTCAGAAGATTTTCAGAAACACTTCTGCGGGACGCATTTTTTCAACCCTGCACGTTACTTAAAATTATTCGAGATTATTCCTGGACCAGAAACGAGTCAAGACGTTTTAGACTTTTTAAATAGTTATGGTGAACAATTTTTAGGAAAAACATCTGTTGTTGCTAAAGACACGCCTGCTTTTATAGGAAACCGCGTTGGAATCTTCAGTATAATGAGTTTATTTCATGCTGTTAAAGACATGGATTTAACCATAGAAGAAGTCGACAAATTAACAGGACCAGTAATTGGTCGTCCAAAATCCGCAACCTTCCGTACGGTAGATGTTGTCGGACTTGACACTTTAGTTCACGTCGCTAACGGCTTGTATGAAAATGTTCCTAAAGACGAACGTCACGACCTCTTTAAATTGCCAGATTTCATTAGTAAAATGATGGAAAATAAATGGCTGGGAAGTAAAACAAAACAAGGATTCTATAAATTAGAACGTCATAAAGATGGCACTAAAGATATTTTGTCATTAGACTTAAATACTTTAGAATATCGTCCAAACAAAAAAGCAAATTTTGCAACTTTAGAATTAACGAAAACGATTGAAAAGGTTGTAGACCGTTTTAAAGTTTTAGTAGTAGGAAAAGATAAAGCTGGAGATTTTTATAGAAAAAACTTCGCGGCCTTATTTGCTTATGTTTCTAACAGAATTCCAGAAATAACAAATGAACTCTATAAAATTGACGATGCTATGAAAGCTGGTTTCGGATGGCAACATGGTCCGTTTCAAATCTGGGATGCTATTGGTGTTGAAAAAGGAATTGAAATTATGAAAGCTGAAGGTTTTGAACCTGCTGCTTGGGTTAACGATATGTTAGCTTCTGGAGTATCATCCTTCTATGCTATAAAAGATGGCGCATCTTATTTTTATGATATCCCATCTAAAAAACAAGAAAAAGTGCCTGGTCAAGATGCCTTCATTATTTTAGATAACATTAGAAAATCAAATGAAGTCTTCAAAAACTCAGGTGTAGTTATAGAAGATTTAGGTGATGGTATTTTGAATTGCGAATTCCAATCGAAAATGAATACCATTGGTGGCGATGTTCTAGCCGGAATTAATAAAGCTATAGATTTAGCTGAAAAAGATTTCCAAGGTTTAGTTGTCGGAAATCAAGGTGCGAATTTCTCTGTTGGTGCCAACATCGGAATGATTTTCATGATGGCCGCCGAACAAGAATACGACGAGCTTAATATGGCAATTAAGTATTTCCAAGATACTATGATGCGTATGCGTTACTCATCTATCCCAACAATTTCTGCACCTCATGGCATGGCTTTAGGAGGTGGTTGCGAATTATCGCTACATGCCGACAAAGTAGTTGCTGCTGCAGAAACCTATATGGGACTTGTAGAATTTGGAGTTGGTGTGATTCCTGGAGGTGGCGGTTCTAAAGAAATGACTTTAAGAGCACAAGACACTTTTAAGAAAGGTGATGTAGAATTAAACACACTTCAAGAATACTTCTTAACAATAGGTATGGCTAAAGTATCTACCTCTGCTTACGAAGCTTTCGATTTAGGTTTACTTCAACACGGAAAAGATGTGGTTGTAGTAAATAGAGACAGACAAATAGCAACAGCAAAAGCGCACGCTAAATTAATGGCTGAATCAGGTTACACCCAACCTATAAAACGTACCGATATTAAAGTTCTAGGAAAACAAGCCTTAGGAATGTTTTTAGTAGGAACAGATTCTATGGAAGCGAGTCATTACATTAGTGAACACGATCAGAAAATAGCTAATAAATTAGCATACGTAATGGCTGGTGGTGATTTATCTGAACCAACTTTAGTCAACGAACAATACTTATTAGATTTAGAGCGTGAAGCCTTTTTAAGTCTATGTACTGAACGTAAAACTTTAGAACGAATTCAGCATATGTTGAAAACCGGAAAGCCTTTAAGAAACTAAAATCCCCTCTGCCTAAAGGCATCTCCCCAAAGGGGAGAAAAAAGAGCGGTATAATATAAAATGAAGTCTAAAATTTAAATAAAACTCCAAACAAACTCCCTCTCCTTCGGAGAGGGCTGGGGAGAGGATTATGAAACAAGCATATATAGTAAAAGCATATAGAACCGCTGTAGGAAAAGCTCCTAAAGGCGTGTTCCGATTTAAAAGAACCGATGAATTGGCAGCAGAAACCATCAAATATATGATGAAAGAACTGCCAGAATTGGACCCAAAACGTATAGACGATGTTATTGTTGGTAACGCCATGCCAGAAGGCTCGCAAGGTTTAAACATGGCACGTTTAATCTCTCTTATGGGATTAGATATTGTAGATGTTCCTGGAGTTACCGTAAACCGTTTTTGTTCTTCTGGAATTGAAACCATTGGAATGGCAACAGCAAAAATTCAGTCTGGAATGGCCGACTGTATCATAGCAGGTGGTGCCGAAAGTATGAGCGCTGTACCTATGACAGGTTTTAAACCTGAATTAAATTACGATATCGTAAAAGCAGGTCACGAAGATTACTATTGGGGCATGGGAAATACAGCTGAAGCGGTGGCAAATCAATTTAATGTCTCACGCGAAGACCAAGATGAATTTGCTTTCAATTCACATATGAAAGCCTTAAAAGCACAAGCGGAAAATCGTTTTCAAGATCAAATCGTTCCTATAGAAGTAGATGAAACCTATATCGATGCCAATGGTAAAAAAGCAACTAAAACCTATACGGTGACAAAAGATGAAGGTCCAAGAAAAGGAACAAGCATTGAGGCCTTATCTAAATTAAAAGCAGTATTTGCAGCAGGCGGAAGCGTAACGGCAGGAAACTCTTCGCAAACTAGTGATGGCGCCGCTTTTGTAATGGTTATGAGTGAGGATATGGTAAAAGAATTAAATCTTGAACCTATTGCGCGTTTAGTAAATTATGCTGCTGCAGGTGTAGAACCTCGTATTATGGGAATTGGCCCTGTTAAAGCCATTCCAAAAGCATTAAAACAAGCCGGTTTAAAACAAAGCGATTTAGACCTTATTGAATTAAACGAAGCATTTGCATCTCAATCTTTGGCGGTTATTCGTGAATTAGATTTAAATCCAGATATTATAAATGTAAATGGTGGTGCTATTGCATTAGGACACCCTCTTGGATGTACTGGAGCTAAACTATCTGTTCAACTCTTTGACGAAATGCGTAAACGTGATATGAAAGGTAAATACGGTGCTGTAACCATGTGCGTAGGTACTGGGCAAGGTGCTTGTGGAATTTTTGAATTCCTTAATTAAGATGAAAGATAACAGAGCATAGAAAATTGAAAAAAGGACACAATAGATGAGTACTCGTCATAATTATAAGAATTTAAAAATTTGGATACTAGGGTTGGAAATTGCTAATGATATTTCTGATTTATTGATAGATTTTCCAAAATATGAATTGTACAATTTAAGTTCTCAATTAAGCAGGTGTTCTATATCAATACCAAGCAACATTGCAGAAGGTTCGTCTAGAACAAACAAATCTTTTGGTCATTTTTTAAACATTTCTTTAGGCTCATCTTTTGAATTAGGAACGCAATTATTAATAAGACATCACAGACAATATATAAAACAAGAAAAATTAAAACAATTAGAAAATAAATTAGAAGAATTTCAGAGAATGACAATGAGTTTTCAAAACGGCTTAAGTCAATAATCTATACTCTTTATTCTATTATCTATTTTCTCTAATACAAACTACTAAACATGGAAACTACAGAAAAAGATATCCTTCGCGGCGGGCAATTCCTTATAAAAGAAACCTTAAGTGAAGATGTGTTTACTCCAGAGGATTTCTCTGAAGAACAAAACATGATGAAAGAGGCCGTTATAGAATTTAACGACCGTGAAATAATTCCGAATAAGGCAAGATTCGAAGCTAAAGATTATGCACTTACCGAAGACGTTATGCGCAAAGCCGCAGAACTTGGTTTCTTAGGTGTTTCGGTACCTGAAGAATATGGTGGACTTGGAATGGGATTTGTATCAACTATGCTTACTTGCGATTATATCTCTAGTGGAACAGGATCTTTTAGTACAGCTTTTGGTGCACATACAGGAATTGGAACAATGCCAATCACCCTTTACGGAACAGAAGAACAAAAACAAAAATATGTCCCAAAATTAGCTACAGGTGAATGGTTTGGTGCTTACGCATTAACAGAACCAGGTGCTGGTAGCGATGCCAACGCTGGAAAAACTACCGCAAAAGTATCTGACGATGGTAAATCGTACGTAATCAACGGACAAAAAATGTGGATTTCAAATGCTGGTTTTTGTAGTTTAATGATTGTGTTTGCGCGTATTGAAGACGATAAAAATATTACTGGTTTTATTGTTGAATATGATAAAGAAAATCCAAACGGAATCACTCTTGGTGAAGAAGAGCATAAATTAGGAATACGTGCATCATCTACACGTCAGGTATTTTTTAACGATACCGTAGTGCCTTCAGAAAACATGTTAGCAGCTCGTGGCGAAGGTTTTAAAATTGCCATGAATGCATTAAATATTGGACGTATTAAGCTTGCTGCAGCTTGTTTAGATTCGCAACGTCGAATTACCACACTTGCGGTACAATATGCTAACGAACGTAAACAATTTAAAACGCCTATTGCAGATTTTGGAGCTATAAAACTAAAACTTGCTGAAATGACTACCAATGCTTACGCTGGTGAGTCTGCATCGTATAGAGCGGCTAAGAATATAGAAGACCGTATAGCTATGCGTCAAGCCGCAGGAAACTCGCATCAAGAAGCAGAGCTAAAAGGTGTTGAAGAATATGCTATTGAATGTTCTATTTTAAAAGTAGCTGTATCTGAAGATGTACAACATTGTGCAGACGAAGGTATTCAAATTTTTGGTGGAATGGGATTCTCAGAAGACACGCCTATGGAAGCTGCTTGGAGAGATGCTAGAATTGCACGAATTTACGAAGGAACTAACGAGATAAACCGTATGCTTTGCGTAGGAATGTTAGTTAAAAAAGCTATGAAAGGTCATGTAGATTTATTAGGTCCAGCAATGAAAGTTCAAGAAGACTTAATGGGTATTCCTTCTTTCGACACTCCAGATTTTTCTGAATTATTATCGGAAGAAAAATCAATGATTGCCAAGCTCAAAAAAGTATTCTTAATGGTGGCTGGTGCAGCTGTTCAAAAATTTGGACCAGCTCTAGAAGAACATCAGCAATTATTAATGGCTGCTTCAGATATCATGATTGAAATTTATATGGCAGAATCTGCAATCTTAAGAACAGAAAAGAATGCTAAACGTTTTGGTGAAGATTCTCAGAAAGTACAAATCGCAATGTCTAAATTATACTTATACCAAGCGGTAGATATTATTGAGAAAAAAGGTAAAGAAAGTATTATTTCTTTTGCTGAAGGCGATGAACAACGCATGATGTTAATGGGACTTAAACGCTTTACAAAATATGTAAACTATCCAGACATAGTAGATTTAAGAAACGAAATCGCAGAAAAAGTAAAATCAGAAAACAAATATTGTTTCTAAACATATTGCATTGACTAATTCAAATTCTTTTTAATTAAAAGGGCCAATTCATTATTTTGAATTAGCCCTTTTTACTTATTAGGACACTATCCTAAAAAGTGTGTAAGTTCAAAATTTCAGGGTTAGGTTATTTATAACTTAATCCTGTTTTCAAATATAGCTAAAAATTGATTTAGTATCACTCCCCAATTTCTGATTGGCATGGTCCATTTTTTAGTGCTTTCTCTCAAAGCTAAAAACACGGATTTCATAACTGCTTCATCGGTTGGAAACGAGAGTTTGTTTTTTGTGTATTTCCGTATCTTTCCATTTAGGTTTTCTATAAGATTTGTGGTGTAGATTATGGTTCTTATTTCAATAGGAAAATCAAAGAATACTGTAAGCTCATCCCAATTATTTTCCCAACTTTTAATGGCGTAAGAATATTTAGAATCCCATTTAGTTTTGAAGTCATTTAAAGCAGCTTTGGCAGCTTCTTTTGTAGGAGCAGTATAGATTTGCTTCATGTCACGAGTAAATTCCTTTTTGTCCTTCCAGACCACGTAACGACACGAATTTCTTATTTGATGCACAACACAAATTTGAGTCGTTGATTTCGGAAAAATAGTTTTAATAGTATCCGTAAATCCATTTAAATTATCGGTAGCTGTGATAAGTATATCTTGAGTTCCTCGAGCTTTAATATCGGTTAAAACACTCATCCAAAAGGCTGAAGATTCATTTTTACCTAACCATAATCCTAGGACTTCCTTTTTGCCATCTGTTCTCAGGCCTACTGCAATATAAATAGTCTTGTTTATGACTTTAGAGTTTTCCCTAACTTTAAATACGATGCCATCCATCCAAACAATTAGGTAAGTGGCCTCCAAAGGCCTGTTCCGCCAAGCAATAACATCTTCTGTAATCTTATCTGTAATCCTTGAAATAGTGGATGTAGAAATATTAAAATCGTACAGCTCACGTATTTGTTCTTCAATATCACTGTTACTCATGCCTTTGGCATAAAGCGATATAATAATATTTTCGATGCCTTCTGTTGTACTTTCTCTTTTCTTTACAATTAAAGGATTAAAAGGAACTATCACGGTCTCGAGGAACTTGAATCTCTGTTTCTCCTAAAACGGATTTTAATTTCTTTTTAGTGTAACCATTTCGAAGGTTGGCTGCTTTACTTTTTTTGTGCTTATCGTAGTCTAAATGGGCATCTAGTTCCCCTTCTAGTAACTTCTCAATACCACGTTTGTGCAACTGTTCTAAAAAGGATGTTAGCTCTGGTGCATTCTTGAATTGTTTTAAAAAGTCTTCGTTTAATAAATCTTCTGGTTTCATAAGTGTGTAAAAGTTAAAATTAATGAATAAAAAAATCTCAGATTAATATTTAACCTGAGATTTTAAAACTTACACAGTTTATGAGATACTGCCCTTATGAGAATCTATATATAATATGATTAAAGTAATTTTATAAATTATCACTTTCGTCTACATGCTCACGCATAGACTCCATAACTTTCTCTTCATCTGTTACTGTAGATAAATTAATAGCGGTCTCAATTAGCGCTAAGTGAGAATAAGCTTGTGGGAAGTTCCCTAACAATCTTTTGGTTTCAAAATCGATATCTTCACTAAACAATCCTAAGTGGTTACTATACGACAAAAGTTGATCAAACAGTGTTTTTGCTTTTTGCTCCTCACCTATTTTATATAAACTATTTATAAACCAGAATGTACAAATTGTAAACGACGATGATGGTAATCCGAAATCATCTTTGTTTTTATAACGATACAGTAATCCATCGTTGCTTAAGTCGCGTTCAATTCCTTTTACAGTACTTACATATTTAGGATCTTTAGCATCAATAAATCCGTAAGGTTCCATTAATAATACAGAAGCATCTAAATCGTCTGAACCATAAGATTGCGTAAAAGCTTGAACTTTATCGTTCCAAGCATTCGTCATAATATCAGCCTTAATTTCTTGTTCTAAAGGAATCCATTTTTTCAACTTAGCCGTTTTTCCTAAAATTTCTGCAACCTTAATTGCCTTATCTATGGCAACCCAACACAACACTTTAGAGAATGTAAAATGACGTTCTTCTGTTCTAAACTCCCATATCCCTTTATCGGCTTCTTTCCAGTGCTTGTTAACCACCCAAACAATACCTTTTGTAATGGTCCAAATTTCTTCACCGTTTTCAATATCGGTACTAAAACTAACCAATTGTTGGTGAATCACATCCATTAAAATACCATAGATATCGTTCTGTCTTTGCTCGTAAGCTGCATTTCCAACACGTACGGGTTTAGACCCTTTGTAACCACTTAAATGGTCTAACGTTTCTTCGGTTAACTTCTTTTCTTTATTAATTCCATACATGATTTGAAGTTTCTCATCCTTATCTGGAATTAAATCAATAATGAATTTTAAATAACGTTTTGCAATATTTTTATGTCCTAAATGCGACACAACTTTTACAACCATAGAAGCATCTCTAATCCAACAAAAACGATAATCCCAATTACGAACTTCGCCTATAGTTTCTGGTAAAGAGGTTGTTGCTGCTGCTAAAACAGCTCCAGATTTATCGTAAGTTAAAAGTTTTAATGTAATTGCACTTCTGTTAATTTCTTGAGTATATCGTTCGTAAGCTGGAGTTTTACTCATCCAATTTAACCAATACACTTTGGTGCGTTCAAACTCAATATAAACCTTCTCTACATCGGGTTTAAAAATTTTCTCGTTATAACCCAGAACAAAATAAGCGTCTTTAGTCAGTTCTATTTCATCTGCATTTACAACTGCATTTTTGTCTAAATCGGTGTACAAAAATAAAGTGTCAAATTTTTCCTTATCGGTTAAACTAACAATAAAATCATCTTTAATATAGGTATTCGTTTCTCCTAAAGCATATTCTAGTTTCGGGTTATAATCTACAGTGAATTTTGGACTACCACTTTTATATTTTATAAATCGAATAATTTCTGGTGGCGATTGATAACCGCCTGCAGTTTTATGGTATCTAGGCATAAAATCGAAAATATCGAACGCATCATTACCGTTATTAAACGACGTTACTAATATTGCTGTATTACTAAGATACTCTTGTGTAACCGTATAACTGTCGTCTACAGAAATCCCAAAATGACCTCCAATATTTTCATCTAAAAGTTTCGCAAAAACGGAACTTGAGTCGAATTCTGGCAAACAACACCAATCAATAGAACCTGTTTTAGAGATGAGTGCAGCACTTCGGCAATTTCCTATAATTCCATAATCTAAATTATTCATTAAATCTTCTTTTTATATGGTTAGCAACCTATTTTTCTTTAAATTAACGAAAAACTTATTGCTAATCAAAATCGAACTTCATGAATAAGACTATTATAGTCTCGAATAGACTCCCTTTACAAGTAAAATTAGAAGATTCTAAGCTAGAAATTAAACCAAGTATTGGCGGTTTGGCAACAGGAATGAAATCTGTACATGCCGAAGGCAATGGTATTTGGATTGGTTGGTCTGGATTAACAGAAGAAGAACTTACTCCTAAATTAAAAAAAGAAATAAAAAAAGAGGTTACTAAAGAAAAATGTGTAACTGTACCTCTAACAACCGAAGACATAGATAATTTCTACCTCGGTTTCAGTAATAAAACCCTTTGGCCATTGTTTCATTATTTTATGGAATACACCTCTTTTGAGAGTTCGGAATGGGAATCTTATAAAGAAGTAAATCAAAAATTTGCCGATGCGGTCCTTGAAAATGTTAACGATGGCGACACCGTTTGGGTGCACGATTATCAGTTACTATTACTTCCAAAATTAATTAGAGATAAAAAACCGAATATATCTATAGGTTTCTTTTTACATATCCCTTTTCCATCTTTCGAAATTTTTAGAACGTTTCCTTGGCGTGAAGAATTATTGGAAGGTATGCTTGGAGCCGACTTAATTGGATTCCACACCTATGATTATGAACGACACTTTTTAAGCTCTATTAAACGTATTTTAAGACTTGATGTCAATTTTAATAATATCGATTATCTAGATCGTACAGTTAAAGTAGACTCCTTCCCTATGGGAATTGATTATGATAAATTCTACAAGGCTGCTTTAGCAAATAATAGCCAACTAAAAAAAGAACGTACAGAATTACAGCGCCGATTAGACGAGCATATAAAATCTGCTTCCGATGCTAAAATCATATTATCAATAGATCGATTAGATTATACCAAAGGAATTCCTAACCGATTAAAAGCTTTCGAATATTTTTTAAATAAATATCCTCAGTTTAAGGAAAAAGTACGCTTAATATTATTAGCTGTACCATCGCGATCAAATGTACCTCAATACCAAAAATTAAAACGAGATACAGACGAATTGGTTGGCCGAATTAATGGTGAATTTTCAACAGTAAGCTGGACACCAATCTGGTATTTTTACCGTTCAATGCCTTTCGAAAATTTAATAGATTTATATACCACTTCAGATATCGCATTAATTACACCGGTAAGAGATGGAATGAATTTGGTTGCTAAAGAATACGTAGCCACAAGAACCAATCAAGATGGTGTGTTAATTTTAAGTGAAATGACGGGAGCTTCTAAAGAAATGAATGAAGCCCTTTTAATTAACCCGAATAATTTCGATCAACTTGCTGATACCATTAAGCAAGCCATTGAAATGCCGCTTGAAGAACAACAAAATAGAATCAAAATTCTTCAACAACGTTTAGAACGTTATAGTGTTGAAAAATGGGCAGAAGAATTCTTAAAAGCCTTAGACTCTACTAAAAACAAAGAAGATATATTTATTTCTAAGCGTTTGGATAAATCTTTAAAAAAGGACATTTCTAAAACCTTTAAAAAAGCTAAAAAGAAACTATTATTACTAGATTTTGATGGCACATTAGTCGGTTTTAAAGATAATCCAAAAGATTGCAAACCCGACACTGAATTATTGAATTTACTAGATAAATTACATGCTATAGAAGGTGTTAAACTGGTTATTATTAGCGGAAGAGACCGTGAAACTTTCGAAGAATGGTTCGCAGGAAAAGACTATACGTTAGTTACAGATCATGGTGTTTGGCTTAAAGAAAAAGACAAGGATTGGATGATGCTAGAACATCTTAAAAACGATTGGATGGAAAACATTCTACCTGTTTTAGAAACCTTTGTAGATAGAACACCAGGAACATTTGTTGAAAAGAAAAAATATTCCTTGGCTTGGCATTACAGAAAAACCGATCCCGAATTAGGACAAGTTAGAAGTATAGAGCTTAATACGGTACTTAATAGTTTAATTGAAAACCATGGGCTTACAGTTCTAAAAGGTAATAAGGTTACAGAAATTAAAAGTAGTAATGTAAATAAAGGTCGTGCCGCATCGCGTTTATTAACACAAGAAGAATACGATTTTATGTTTGCTATTGGAGATGACTGGACAGACGAATATATGTTTGAAGAATTACCAGAAACTGCTTGTACCGTAAAAGTTGGCTTTAAGAAAACAAGTGCTAAATATCACATTAAAAACACCGATGAAGTTCGTGAATTATTAAACATGTTTACGAAATCTTAAATTAATTTATGAAATACCGTATATATTTATGTCTAATTTTAGGCATTAATACCCTATTGGTCTCAGGTCAGAACCTGCAGCAAATTTATAATATTATTGATGCTGTTTCGGCAAATCGGATAAAACAAGATGTAAAAACACTTACCGAGTTTGGTACCCGTAACACCTTTAGCGATACCGTTTCTAAGACCCGAGGTATAGGTGCTGCTAGACGTTGGATTAAAAGTGAATTCGATGCTATTTCTAGCACCTGTAACTCGTGTTTAAATGTTTTTTATCAAAAAGATTTGGTGACTAAAAAAGGAAACTCGAGAGTACCACATGATGCCTGGGTGGTAAACGTTGTAGCGGTACAAAAAGGGACAAAATATCCAAACCGCTATATTATTATGAGTGGAGATATCGATTCTCGTGCTAGCGATACTATGGATTTTACTACAGACGCCCCTGGAGCTAATGATAATGCGTCTGGAATGGCAGGAACCATCGAAGCCGCTCGGGTGTTATCTCAATATACCTTTGAAAATAGTATAGTTTATCTGGGCTTATCTGGTGAAGAACAAGGTTTATTTGGAGGTGCAGGTTTTGCTGCCTATGCTAAAGTTAACAATTGGGATATTATTGGCGTATTTAATAACGATATGATTGGTAATATTGAAGGTGTTGATGGCGTTATTGACAATAGGTCGTTTAGAATATTCTCAGAACCAGTTCCCCCTACAGAAACTGAACAGGAACGCAAAATGCGTCGTTTTTATGGTGGTGAAGTCGATGGTATATCTAGACAATTAGCCCGGTACGTCTATAAAACTACCAAAACGTATATGCCAGAAATGAACCCTATGATGATTTATAGATTAGATCGTTTTGGAAGAGGTGGCCATCACCGTCCGTTTAACGATTTAGGATTTGCGGGAATCCGAATTATGGAAGCTCACGAAAATTACACACAACAACATCAAGACGTTCGTACCGAAAATGGCATTAATTATGGCGATACTTTCGAACATGTAAATTTTGAATATAATAAAAAATTAACCACTGTTAATGCCATAAATCTAGCCTCATTAGCCAATGCGGCACCTGCACCTACAACTGTTGCCATTGGTGGTATTGTTGAAGCTGCTGCTAAATTAAAATGGAATGCAGTAGAAGGTGCTGTGGGTTACAAAATTTATTGGCGAGATACCACATCTCCAACTTGGGATTATAGTAGAACTGTTGGTAATGTTACGGCATTTACTTTAGACGGTATTGTAATTGATAATTTCTATTTTGGTGTTGCTTCTATTAACGAAAATGGCTTTGAAAGCCCTGTAGTTTTCCCTAACAGTATTATTAAGAACTAATGATTTTAAAATTTTCAACTTTGAAAAAAAGAACAATTCTATTACTTTCTTTTTTATGTTTAACAACCACTGCATTTAGTCAGTTATTATCCGATAAAGAGAAGTTTACCCTTCAAGACACACTTCGCGGAAGTATTACTCCAGAACGTGCTTGGTGGGACTTAACATATTACCATTTAAATGTGGAAGTAAAACCAGAAGACAAATTTATTTTAGGTAAAAACACCATTCAATACACGGTTTTAAAACCTAATAAAGTATTACAAATAGATTTACAGACGCCCTTAAAAATTACTAAAGCAATCCAGGATGGTGAGTCTTTACAAATCGTTACTAACGGAAATGCACATTTTATAACCCTTACAACACCTCAGCCAATAGGAAGTAGGCATACAGTTGATGTATATTATGAAGGCAATCCTAAAGAGGCAATTAGAGCCCCTTGGGATGGTGGATTCTCTTGGAAAAAAGATGATAATGGAAATGATTTTGTTGCGACATCTTGTCAAGGTTTAGGTGCTAGTGTGTGGTGGCCATGTAAAGATCATATGTACGACGAAGTAGATAGCATGGACATTAGCATTACAACACCTAAAGGATTAACCGATGTGTCTAACGGTAGACTTACCGATACAAAAACGTTACAAGATGGTAGAAAGACCTTTATATGGTCTGTGAAAAATCCGATAAATAATTATGGTGTAAATGTAAATATTGGTGATTATGTACATTTTTCTGAAGTTTACCCTGGAGAAAAAGGACCTTTAACTATGGATTACTACGTGTTACGAGACAATCTTGAAAAAGCGAAGAAGCAATTTAAAGACGCACCTAAAATGATGAAAGCTTTCGAACATTGGTTTGGACCGTATCCGTTTTATGAAGATGGCTTTAAACTAGTAGAAGCCCCATATTTAGGCATGGAACACCAAAGTTCTGTAACTTACGGTAACAATTTTGAAAACGGTTATTTAGGAAGTGATTTATCGGATACAGGATGGGGACTAAAATTCGATTTCATCATTATTCATGAAGCAGGTCACGAATGGTTTGCGAATAACATTACCAATATAGATATTGCAGATATGTGGATTCACGAAAGCTTTACAGCATATTCAGAAAGTCTGTTTCTGAATTATTATTACGGAGAGAAAGCTGCTTCAGAATATGTTATTGGAACTCGTAAATCAATACTAAATGATAGACCATTAATAGGTGAATATAATGTAAATCATGAAGGTTCTGGAGATATGTATTATAAAGGAGCTAATATGCTTCATACCTTACGCCAGTTGATAGACGATGACGAAAAATGGAGACAAATTTTAAGAGGAATGAACAAAACCTTTTATCACCAAACTGTCAGCACTAAACAAATTGAAGATTATTTAAGCAAAGAAACAGGAATTGATTTAACCGAATTTTTCAATCAATATCTAAGAGACGTCCGTATTCCTACTTTAGAATATAAGTTAGAGCATAACACTTTAAAATACCGTTGGACTAATATTGTAAACGGTTTTGACATGCCTATTCAAGTAATTTTAGACGAAAAATCAGAATGGATACAGCCTACAAGCGCATGGAAAACATTAACTCTTAAAAACACATTCAACTTTAAAATTGATGATGATTTTTATGTAGACTATAAGCAATTGTAGTATAGTATAAAAAAGCATTTACAATCAATTTCTCTTTAAAACTATAAAAATTGATTGTAAATGTTAAATTTTGAAAGGCAGTATCTCATAAACTGTGTAAGTTTTAAAATCTCAGGTTAAATATTAATCTGAGATTTTTTTATTCATTAATTTTAACTTTTACACACTTATGAAACCAGAAGATTTATTAAACGAAGACTTTTTAAAACAATTCAAGAATGCACCAGAGCTAACATCCTTTTTAGAACAGTTGCACAAACGTGGTATTGAGAAGTTACTAGAAGGGGAACTAGATGCCCATTTAGACTACGATAAGCACAAAAAAAGTAAAGCAGCCAACCTTCGAAATGGTTACACTAAAAAGAAATTAAAATCCGTTTTAGGAGAAACAGAGATTCAAGTTCCTCGAGACCGTGATAGTTCTTTTAATCCTTTAATTGTAAAGAAAAGAGAAAGTACAACAGAAGGCATCGAAAATATTATTATATCGCTTTATGCCAAAGGCATGAGTAACAGTGATATTGAAGAACAAATACGTGAGCTGTACGATTTTAATATTTCTACATCCACTATTTCAAGGATTACAGATAAGATTACAGAAGATGTTATTGCTTGGCGGAACAGGCCTTTGGAGGCCACTTACCTAATTGTTTGGATGGATGGCATCGTATTTAAAGTTAGGGAAAACTCTAAAGTCATAAACAAGACTATTTATATTGCAGTAGGCCTGAGAACAGATGGCAAAAAGGAAGTCCTAGGATTATGGTTAGGTAAAAATGAATCTTCAGCCTTTTGGATGAGTGTTTTAACCGATATTAAAGCTCGAGGAACTCAAGATATACTTATCACAGCTACCGATAATTTAAATGGATTTACGGATACTATTAAAACTATTTTTCCGAAATCAACGACTCAAATTTGTGTTGTGCATCAAATAAGAAATTCGTGTCGTTACGTGGTCTGGAAGGACAAAAAGGAATTTACTCGTGACATGAAGCAAATCTATACTGCTCCTACAAAAGAAGCTGCCAAAGCTGCTTTAAATGACTTCAAAACTAAATGGGATTCTAAATATTCTTACGCCATTAAAAGTTGGGAAAATAATTGGGATGAGCTTACAGTATTCTTTGATTTTCCTATTGAAATAAGAACCATAATCTACACCACAAATCTTATAGAAAACCTAAATGGAAAGATACGGAAATACACAAAAAACAAACTCTCGTTTCCAACCGATGAAGCAGTTATGAAATCCGTGTTTTTAGCTTTGAGAGAAAGCACTAAAAAATGGACCATGCCAATCAGAAATTGGGGAGTGATACTAAATCAATTTTTAGCTATATTTGAAAACAGGATTAAGTTATAAATAACCTAACCCTGAAATTTTGAACTTACACACTTTTTAGGATAGTGTCTTTTGAAAGATTGTTTACTATCATTTTTTAAAAATGCCATCTCACAAAGGCTTCCATAGCCGCATAATGAGCTAACCCTAATAAATGATAAATCTCTGCTGTTTCGCCATTTCTATCTTCTGCACGTTGCCAAAATTCTCTACTATCTGCCCCTTGAAACACGACACCATCCTTTTGAGATTGATGCTTAAATATTCCATGACGCTTTTCCAATACTTGGTCAGGACTCATTGGTACTGCCATTTCTATCTCATCTACATTCCACTCTTGCCATGCGCCTCTGTACAACCAAACCCAACAGTCTTTCATATACTTTTTTGGTTTTAGTGCTTTTACTGCTGTAAATATCGCATCTAAACAGACCTTATGCGTCCCGTGTGGATCGGCTAAATCGCCCGCTGCATAAATTTGATGTGGCTTTATCTTATCGATTAATGCCATTGTCAACTCGATATCTTCATCACCTAAGGGTTTCTTTTCTATTGCTCCGGTTTCATAAAATGGCATTTCCATAAAATGGATGTGGGCATCTGGTAAGCCAATAAATTTTGCTGCTGCATGAGCTTCTCCTTTTCGTATTAACCCTTTTATATAACGCACTTCTGGGATATCTATCTCACTCCCTTTTTTATTCTCTAAAAAGGCAACTGCTTTTTTATAAATGTTCTCGGCCTCTAAACTTTCAATACCAAATTTAGCATTATAATCGCATACAAATCCTGCAAAACGTAATGCCTCATCATCTGAGACAGCTATGTTTCCAGAAGTTTGATAACCAATATGTACTTCGTGACCTTGTTCTTGTAAACGCTTAAAGGTTCCTCCCATACTTATCACATCATCATCTGGATGCGGACTAAATATAAGTACACGTTTCTTTGCGGGTTCTGCACGCTCCGGACGTTTAGAATCGTCTGCATTGGGCTTGCCTCCTGGCCAACCTGTGATGGTATTTTGTAGTCTGTTAAAAATCTTAATATTTATATCGTAAGCAGGTCCTGAATCGGCTAATAAATCACTCATACCGTTCTCTATATAATCGGCATCTGTAAGCATTAAAATCGGTTTCTTTAAATGTAATGCTAAGCCTAGAACTGCTTTTCTAATTAACTTATCTGTCCAAACTATTTTCTCGACTAACCAAGGTGTATTGATACGTGTTAACTTTGATGATGCTTCTTTATCTAAAACAAACGTAACATTATCATGTTCTTGTAAGAATGATGCCGGAACGAGATTAGTTACTTGACCTTCTACCGATTGTTTTATAATATTAGATTTACCTTCTCCCCATGCCATTAAAATAACACGCTGAGATTCCATAATTATTTTAACTCCTAAAGTAATTGCGGTTCTTGGGGTATTATTTAAACCTAAAAAATCGCTACTTGCCGCTACTCTTGTAATGTGGTCTAAGGCTACTAATCGTGTTTTTGAATTTTGTAGTGAACCTGATTCATTAAAACCGATATGTCCATTTCCTCCAATTCCTAATATTTGTAAATCAATACCTCCTAAAGCTTCAATCTTAGATTCGTAAGCATCGCAATAATCAGCGATTTCCTCTTTTGATAAAGTACCGTCTGGAATATTACAGTTTTCTGGTAAAATATCGACATGATTAAATAGAAGCTCTTTCATAAATCGCACATAACTATTTACTGAATCTGGCTCCATAGGATAATATTCGTCCAAGTTAAAAGAAATCACATTCTTAAAACTTAATCCTTCTTCCTTGTGTAGACGCACTAATTCTGCATATAGCCCTTTTGGAGATGACCCTGTAGCAAGACCTAAAATACAAGGTTGCTTTTGTGATTGTTTAACCTTAATTAAATCGGCAATCTCCTTAGCTACTGCCTTTGATCCTGAATTAGAATTTTCGTAAACTACCGTTCCTATATTTTCAAATCGCTTTTCAAATCCTGTGGCTTTGTCTATATTACTTTTTAGCATAATATTTTGTTTTATTGTGATTTGTATCTCTATTTATTTACTCTAATTTCTATTTTGTGTATGCTATAATTAAAGCCTATTTCAATTCCTTAATTATTTATATAGCAAATATTTTACTCTTCTCTCTTTAAATTCATCTAATCCCAATTGCCAAATCTCTTTAATAGCACTAGCAGACAATCCGTTTTCTATTTCTTTTTGTAATCTTTTAGTTCCTGCCAATTTCGAAAAAAACGGATTAAAAAAAGAAGCTTTATCTAATGAAGAGTTATAAGCTGCCATTAACCAATCTAAATTTATAACATTGTATTTTTCTTCATTCATCAAATCCATCCCATAGCATAATTCACCGTTATATTTTGGTGTTTTTGAGCCAAAATTTGGTCGTGGTGTAAAACTAAAATCGAAAGGTGAATTTGGAAGCGTAGGCGCTCCAAAAACCTGAAACTGCATTTCTGTACCTCTTCCACAACTAACTATTGTTCCTTCAAAAAAACAAAGACTTGGATATAAATTAACAGATACTGCATTTGGCAGATTTGGAGAAGGCTTTATAGGTAAAGCATATTCAGAATCATGTGTATATCCATTTAGCAAAACTACTGTCAAATCACACTGAACCTCATTATTCAACCATTTTTCACCGTTAATCATTTTTGCATATTCACCAATAGTCATTCCATAAACAACAGGAACAGGGTGCATCCCTACAAAACTTTTAAGTTCCGCTTCAAGTATTGGCCCATCTACATAATGTCCATTAGGATTTGGTCTGTCTAATACAACTACAGGAATATTCAACTCTGCACAAGCTTCCATTATATAATGTAATGTAGATATATAAGTATAGAAACGCACCCCAACATCCTGGATATCGAAAATCATAATATCTATATCTTTTAAATTTTCTTTTGAAGGCTTACTATTTGTCCCATAAAGTGATACAATAGGTAGCCCTGTTGCAGCATCTACCCCATCAACTATATGCTCACCCGCATCTGCTCTACCACGAAATCCATGTTCTGGTGCAAACACTTTTTTTACATCAATATTTAATAGCATTAAAGAATCTACTAAATGGATTTACTGAGATTGATTATCTCCTTTAAAAATAACACTCGTTTGATTTGCAGTAACACCTACTTTTTTTCCTTTCAGTAAAGGTAAATACACATCGGTTTGATTTGCTCCAACACTAATTAACTCCTCTTTATCTTCCAACGCAGTCATCTTCACTTTAGTAACAGCTCTATTTATCTGTTCAGAATTACCGTTACAAGACAAACATGTAATAATTAAAATTATAAGACTAAAAATCTTCATTATTATAAACTTTAATTAAATGAATTTTTATTTAAGTTCACTGTTAATAGATGCCGGCAACTTACCTAATGCTTCTTTTTCTCCTAAAACAATTAGAGCAGAAATACGTTGTGCAACATCTGTATTTTCATAAGATACGATAACTCCCTCTATATTCTGAAAATGAATTTCTTTTAAGCTATACTGACTCGCAAAAACGCTTAAAATGACTTGATTATTATTTGCTATTTCCTCTATTAACAAGGCTTTTTCAGAATCTATTTTCTTAACATCTCTATAATTTAATCGGTGATAGCTAATTATAACTTTATCGTATTTTTTAAGCTCTTTTAATAATTGAGAAGGATTAATATTTGAAACATCAAAAATATTAACATGAAACTTTATTGCATTAAAAAACGAGTCAGAATTACCATCGCCTAATTTTAAGAAAGCTATTTTTTCGTTGTTATTAGTTTGAATGGGTAAAACTTGTTTTTCATTTTTAATAATTGTTATTGAATTAGTGAGTGCTTCTTCATTTAATAATACATTAGAATCAGGAGTTAAATCATCTACCAAACCTTCTATTTTAATAGGCTTAAATAGATTTAAATTAGCATTGTACTTAGCTGCTAATATTTTTTTAACAGAATGAGCTAAACGTGCCTCTGTTATTTCTTTATTATTATAAGCTTCTACAATTTTAAAAATTCCTTTTGTAGAATTATTAGTAAAAAGTAATACATCATTCCCTGCTTTAAATGCAGCTAAATCTACATCGCCTGGCTCTTTATAATTCGCTACTCCTTTCATATTTAAAGCATCTGTAAACACTAAGCCTTTATAACTTAATTGTCCTTTTAATATGTTGGTAACTATATTATAAGATAATGAAGAAGGCAATCCTTCTTTAGACTCTAAACTCGGAACATTTAAATGTGCTACCATAACACCGGCAACCTCTTTTTTAAATAATTCTTTATACGGATAAAACTCTACATTATTTATTTGTTCTTTTGAAAAACTGACTGTAGGTAAAGTTTTATGTGAATCTTTAGCAGTATCTCCATGACCTGGAAAATGTTTAGCACAAGCTAAAACACCTTCACTTTGCATACCTTTTGTAAATGCCAAAGCCTTACTAGTAACGTTAAACTTATCTTCTCCAAAAGAACGTACTCCTATAATAGGATTATTAGCATTGGTATTAATATCTACAACGGGAGCAAAATTTAGATGTACACCTAAACGTTTTGAATTAATTCCTATCTGTTTTCCTATCTGTTCTATTATAGCGTCACCCTGTATTGCTCCTAACGTCATATTATAAGGAAATCCAGATGTACTATCTAAACGCATATTTAGTCCCCATTCTGCATCCATGCCTATTAATAATGGTACTTTAGATAACGATTGGTACATGTTTGTTAATTTAGCCTGACGCACAGGACCGCCTTGAAAAAATATAAGTCCACCAATTCCATTTGTTTTAATTAAATTCTGAATAGAATCTACATGACTTTTAGGTCTATTAGAATATGCTGCCACCATAAACAATTGTCCTACTTTTTCCTTTAAAGACATGCTGTTGTAAATACTATCTACCCACTTTTTTTTAGAATTATTAGTTTCAATTTTATAATCATGTGGTAGAAATCCAAGAGAAAGTAACGCTAGAATTCCTATAGCTAAAATCTTATTCATTACTAATTATATTAAATTCATTAATTACATTTCTAACACTTTTATGTTTAAGTAATAAACTTTTAGCCGTTTTTTCATCAATACCCAATTCATCCACAATCATCTTCACACCTCTTTTTACAAGTTTCTTATTAGATAATTGCATATTAACCATCTTGTTTCCTTTTACACGACCAAGCTTAATCATAACCGTTGTAGAAATCATATTTAAGGCTAATTTCTGAGCTGTTCCAGCTTTCATTCTTGTGCTTCCTGTTATAAATTCCGGACCTACAACTAACTCAATTGGGTAGTCTACCTCTAAAGATAATGGAGAATCTAGATTACAGGTTACACATCCGGTTAAGATATTGTGTTCTTTAGCTTTTTTTACGCCTCCTATTACGTATGGCGTGGTTCCAGACGCTGCAATACCAACAAGCACATCGTTTTCGCTAATATTATATTTTTTTAAATCTTCCCAAGCTAACTCTGTATCGTCTTCAGCATTTTCTACTGCTTTTCTTAGCGCAAAATCACCACCAGCGATTAGTCCAATAACCCAGTCGTCTGGCACACCATAAGTTGGCGGGCATTCTGAGGCATCTAAAACACCTAGTCTTCCGCTTGTCCCTGCACCTATATAAAATAAGCGCCCTCCTGCTTTCATTTTATCATAAATAACATCTACCAATTTTTCTATAGAAGGCACTGCTTTTTCTAAAGCGTTTGGTACTGTTTTATCCTCCACATTCATATTAGTGAGCAGCTCATTAGTGCTCATTTTTTCCAAATTATTATAGACTGATTCTTGCTCTGTTGTTAGCTTATTTTTCATGTTCAGCATTTTTTCAATTTAATTTATATTTTTTTTATCTCTATAAAGGATTAAACATATTACTGTTAAAAAAGCATTAACAAAAATGTTCATAAATCCGAAATCGAAATCAAACAAAAGAATAAAATAATGGTTTAAAAGATAGGTTACCATAGGCATAACTATACATATAAAAGGTACTGCCGTGTCTTTTACTTTTATTTTAGTAAAAATTCCAAACAAATACAGTCCCAATAACGGACCATATGTATATCCTGCCACTTTAAATATTAGTGATATTACATTTCCTTTACTCTGAGAAAACACCATAATTATTATAAAAACAACTATTGAAAAACCAAATAACACACGATTTTTCATAATCTTTTTTTCTTTTGAATTCTTATGTTTAATATCTAGAAAGTCATGTGTAAATGAAGTTGTTAAGGCGGTTAAAGCAGAATCTGCACTTGAAAACGAAGCTGCTGTAATTCCCAAAATAAAACTTAGACTCGCAATTGTCCCAAAATGGTTTAAGGATAACATAGGGAATAACGTATCTGTATTAATAAATTTCCCATTCTCTACATCTAGTTCTATTCCAAATTTTTCGGCATACATATACAGCATCACTCCCAATCCTAAAAACAGAAATTGTGTAACTGCTAATACCAAACTAAAGGTTAAAATATTGCGCTGTGCTTCTTTCTTATTTTTACAGGTTAACGTTTTCTGCATCATGTTTTGATCCAGACCAACCATGGCTACAGCGATTAGAACTCCTGAAATAAACTGCTTAAAAAAGTTACTTCCTGAATTAAAATCCCAATTAAAAATTTTAAAATAGTCATGATTAACAACAGCAGAAGTCGTCTCTACCAAATTTAAATTTAAAGCATTTTTTATGACATAAATAGTTACGCCCACAGAGAGTAGCAAGAAAAATGTTTGCAACGTATCTGTCCACACAATAGTTTTAATTCCAGATTTATGAGTGTACAACCAGATTAATGCTAGAATAACAAGTACCGTAACGAAGAACGGAATATGAAAAGCATCAAACACTGCATATTGTAAAATTTTTGCTGCAAGCAACAATCTAAGCGCTGCACCAAATGACTGTGATATTAGAAAAAAAAGCGAACCTGTTTTATAAGATTTAATTCCGAATCGCGATTCTAAATACGTATAAATAGATACCAATTTTAAATCGTAATAAATAGGAACAAGCACATACGTTATAAACACATAACCAACTACATTCCCGAAAACAAATTGTAAATAATAAAAATAATTAGTCCCTACCATACCTGGAATAGATACAAAGGTCACCCCAGATAGTACGGCTCCAATCATTCCGAAAGCAACAACTTGCCATGGTGATTTACGATCTCCTGTATAAAAAGACTCGTCACTTGTATTTTTTGAAACTACATGAGAAATAAGGAGTAATACTCCAAAGTAAGATGCTATAATGAATAAGATAAGTGTTGCGCTCATTTATATTTTTTACTATTTATTTTATATTCTTAATATATTTTAACTTCATTAACCTGAGAGCTGTATTCATTTAATATTTCAAAATCATCAAGAGATTCAATACTAGAATTACTTTCAACCCAATGCCTCAAAGCATCCGTACCATTAATTATATCTATTGGTTTTTGATGATAATTATATTCAAAAGGTGGGTCTTTCCAAGCAAAACTACCCCCTAGGTACTGATATAATTCTCTTAGTATAAATTGCCCTACCCGCCAAGGTTTATATGTTTTTCTATCAGTTATAAGAAGTTGAAAACCACCACAAACATGGTTTTTATATTTATCGAAGGTTGGTAAAAATGTCATTGGACGTAATACAAATCCTTTTAATTTT
Source organism: Formosa agariphila KMM 3901 (assembly GCF_000723205.1). NCBI lineage: Bacteria > Pseudomonadati > Bacteroidota > Flavobacteriia > Flavobacteriales > Flavobacteriaceae > Formosa > Formosa agariphila. The sequence continues at coordinate 2,308,076 of NZ_HG315671.1, forward strand.
GATTCTGTAATACGATCGAATAATCTATCATTATAAAACATATAAGGGTCTATTTTTGGAATCCCAAAAACCTCCAAAGGCTGTGTTGTTCCTCTCCCTTCACTTAATATAGTACCTTCAATCGCTACAATAGCAGGAAAAGTAAGCGCACTTTGTGACCTTGCTAAATTTGGAGAAGGCAAAATCCATGGTAATTTTGTATCTTCAAAATACATGTTACGATTCCAATTTTTCATTTTCACAACTTTTAATTGTGATTTCTCTTTAGTCCAAAATTCTTGATGCATTAATGCCAACTCTCCTATAGTCAATCCATGACGAACAGGAATTTTATGCCTACCTATAAAAGATTCAAATTTTAAGTCTAAAATATTACCTTCTATATCTACACCGTTTATTGGATTTGGCCTGTCTAAAACGACTACCTGAATATCTTTTCTACTGCATTTTTCTAATAAAAGAGTAAGTGTATAGATATAAGTATACATTCTACACCCGACATCTTGTAAATCCACGAAAATATGATCTATACCTTCTAGCATTTCATCTGTTGGGATACGCGTTTCAGAATATAAAGAGTAAATGGGTATCTTAAAAAACGGATGTATATAATGATTCGTTTCTATCATATTATCTTGTGCATCTGTAGAAAACCCATGTTGTGGACCAAATAGTTTAACCAACCTAGTACCAAAAATTTCTTTAAACTTTAAAGCTGCATGAGTACAAGCTGAATCTATAGAAGCATTATGACAAAGTAGAGCTACATTTCCAGTGAATGATTCGTATAATTCCCGATGGTTTACAAGAACATCTAAACCTGTTATAACTTTTTTCAAAACGATACATTAAATTACAAATACTAAAAAAAAGAGGTGAGTAAAGAAATAAACTTATCTCACCCCTGCTATCAACTTCAAAACAATTCAAAAAAATGAATATTATTTTACTTCTAATCAATACTAAAAGAACATAATAATATAAAATCTAATTTTATTCAACATCCCACCACATTCTAGTTAAAAGCCCATCTGGACCTTGCTGCTCTATAGCTAATGCTACATTTTCAGGGTTATTTAATTTTTCTGAAGATGGGTATATAAACCTTCTAGGTAAATTTCCTCCTGTAAGCGTTGCCGCAACATCTGCAGGCACTAATTCTGGATAACCTGATCTCTTCCAATTTGAGAATGTTTCTAAACCATTTCCAAATGTAGCTACCCAATACTGCTCGTTTATCATTTTCAAAGCCTGAGAAGCCTCAAAAGGATTAGCTACCAAATAATCATTTATTTGTTCTGGCGCTATATAACCTCCATCTCCATATAAGGATAAATATTCCATTGCAGCAATTACTCCATTGTTATAATGTTCTTCAACATCTCCTCCAGCTAATCCCCAACGTTCTGCTGCCTCAGCTAACATAAATTCTACTTCAGCATAAGTTTGAAAAAAATATGGAGCATCATAAACTACCACTCCTGATCCACCAAAAATATTAATGTTTGGTTTTGAATTGGTTGGAATTCCTGCTGCTTCATTTATATCTTGACCAAATTGAAGCTCCGGATCTGTATTTCCATCTACTGTAGAACACAATACAGAAACTCGTGGATCATTTCTATCTTTCATAAAATCTAAAAAAGTTTTAGAAATTTTTATTTGATTAACCCCTCTTGAAGTAAAACTCTTAGTTAACGGATTAACATTAGGTCCTCCATCATTTGCTGAATTTTCATATTTAGTGAATGCTATATCATCATTACTAGTCATAACTCCACCACTAATAGCTTTAGAAGCCCATGATTCTGAAGCAGAATTATCTACTTTTACCATACGCATTGCCAAACGTAACATTAAAGAATTAGCAAATTTTTGCCATTTAAAATTATCTCCAGCAAATAATAAATCTGCAGATCCGTAAGAATTTGATCCAGCTGTTTCTAAAGTTAAAGCAGAAGCTTCTAAGGTTGCTAACATATCAAGATAGATATCACTTTGTTTGTCATATTTAGGAAACCGTATACCATTTAAAAAACCTAAACCGGCTTCTGTATATGGAATATCTCCATAAAGGTCTGTTATTCTACTAAATATTAAGACTTTTTGTATTCTTGCAATAGCCAAATCTGCAATTGCAGTTGGGTCCTCACTCGATTCTAATTGCGCTTCTAAATCAATGATGTTTTTTACAGTATTAGAAAACTGTTCTTCAAAAAATTGATGTGTATTTCCCTCTTGGTATAGGAATGACACATATGAAGTATCATTAAGATGTTGAATATTCTGCATTAAATGGATTACATTCCAAAATAAGCAAGCAACATAATTACTACCTCCTGTATACAACTGAATAAATGTTAATTTCGTTGCTGGTTCAAGCTGCGTAGGCTTAGTTGGATTTACATTAAGTTCTTCATAGCCTTTATCGCAAGATCCCAATGACAAAACTAGTACTGTTATAATTATTAATTTTTTCATCTTATATTATTTTTAAAATTTAAAATTCATTGAAAAACCATAACTTTTCGTTGACGGCACTCCGAATCGTTCTATACCTTGTGAATTAAGATTGTTTAATGAAGCTTCTGGATCTACATTATCAATTGCTCTATAAAAGAAAAACAAGTTTCTAGCAATTAATGAGATTCTAATATCATTAATAAAAATCTTATCTAAAGCCTTCTTTGGGAAGTTATATGACAAACTTAATTCTCTGAACTTTACAAAATCTGTACTATACACAAACTCTTCTGATATACCTGAACTCTCTGCTGCAATAAGACCATAATAAGTTCGTAAATTCTCTGGAGCTACTGTTGTAGTGAATGCTTCACCTGTAGCATCATCTATTCCAGATACAACCAAGCCAGTTTCTCGCCCTTCCAAAGTTTTTTCATGTAATCCTCTAATCATTAACTCTCTGTTTGTACCAGAGTGTACACTTCCACCATATTTGGCATCTATTAAGAATCCTAGTGATACACTTTTGTATCTAAAGGTGTTTGAAAAACCAAATGTATATGGTGCCACACCTTCTCCTAGTATTTTATATTCTCCTTGAATTGGTTTAGGTATTGTGCTATTAACATCATACATAATATTACCATCTTCATCTCGCTTATAAGAAGACCCATAAATTACCCCGTAGCGCTCACCTACTATATGAGAAATAATTGCGGTTCTTGATCTCGTCTCACTACCATCAACATTAATTGGAGTATTCTCATCGTCAGTATGAACGATTTCACTATCATTAAAACTAAAATTAAAAGATGTATTCCAAGAAAAATCATCTGTATATATCGGCGTACCACCTATTAGTAATTCAATTCCTTTGTTCTGTAACTCCCCAATATTAAGTACAGACGATGTAAATCCTGAAGATTGAGAAGCAGAAGCCTCTACAATATCATTTTGCGTTTTATTTTGATAATAAGCAACATCAAGGTTTAATCTATTACTAAAGAAACGTGTCTCAAATCCAACTTCTATTTCATCTTTTTGAAAAGGCACTAAATCTGGATTAGGAATAGAATTCCCATTTAATTGACCGAACGATTGCCCTTGAAAAGATCCTGTAATAGCATAATCTAAATTTAAAGAGTAAGCATCACTTGCTCCACCTGCTACCTGTGCATAACTTGCTCTTAATTTTATATAATTAATAGCCTCAGGCATTTCAAAAGCCTCACTAATCAATAAACTACCACTTAAAGACCAATAGAAATCATTATTTGGTGTTGTTTTACCAGGGTATGACAATGTTGAAAACCAGTCATTTCTACCTGTAAATGTTAGATATAAAAAGTTATCATAATCAAACTCAAAAGAACCATATATAGAACTCATTTTTGTTTTATAATAACTATTATCAGGCTCTGGCAGTGTGGTATTATTTATATCCTCTAAACCAATTACAACAAATTCTCTACCTGTAGCACTTAGTCCTTCAAAACTATTAGTTCTTGTATTTGTCCCAATAATACTATTGGTTGAAATCTTACCTGTTAACGTTTTTTGTATTCCTAACATTATATCTGCATCAAACAACGAGTAAGTAAATTTACTTTGGGTTAACTCTCCTGTGGGACGATAAGCCGTACCATAAGGCGTAACTTTCTTTCTAGATAAATCATAAGTATCTATACCTGCTCTACCTGTAGCGTACAACCAATCTGTAAAATCGTATCTCAGAGTTGTAGAAGCTGTTAATCTATTTTTTTTATCATCTGAATTAAAGTTGTTCACTACCCAATATGGATTTTGAATAAACTGACTCGGCTGAAACAAGAGTTCGGTACCCTCTTCATTTATCCCAGGTTTTAAATCGTTAATATCTAAACTAGTAGGTAAAACATATGCTACAGTATTCGCATTACCAGGAGTATCACCTAGATTAATTCGATTATGAACTTTTTCTATAACATATTTTGCATTCACCGTAGATTTTAATTTTGGAGTAATATCTGAAGAAACATTTAACCCAAAAGACTTTCTATTCAATGTAGATTCTGGAAAAATATCTTTATTTTCTAAATTTGAAAAAGACAAACGATAGTTATATGATTCTCCTCCTTTAGATACAGCAACAGAGTTAACAGCCGTCGAACCAGTATCATAAAACTTATCTAAATTATTTCCGGTATAAGAATATGGTCTTTTAACCCCATCCCAATTATAGACTAACGAACCATCCATTTTAGCCCCCCATGATAATAAAGAATTGGTAAAAGCTTCATCGGTAGCTAAAGCTGAATCAGCAATTTCAACAGCATTTCCATTATCATCATATTCATGCCCTGGTTTTAAATTATTCGTACCTGCTCCATAAATAGTTTGAAAATTTTGTAAATCAGTGTTAATTTCATCAAACATATATGAAGTAGAATATTCAATACCAAAACCCTGACTTCCTTTACCTGATTTGGTAGTAATCATAATTACACCATTAGATGCTAAAGAACCATAAAGTGCAGCTGCAGAACTTCCTTTTAAAACAGAAACTGATGCAATATCATCAGGATTAATTGAAGATATATCATCCCCTCCATCTCCTGAACCAGTATTGGTAGCACCAACTACGGACCCATTTGTATTGTTAATAATAGGCACTCCATCTACAACATAAAGTGGTTGATTGTTCCCTGTTAATGAACTAGCTCCTCGAATAACAACTCTACTCGACCCAGACGCACCAGAACTACTGGTAGAAATATTCACACCTGCAACCCTACCTTGCAAAGAATTCACTGCACTAGTAGTTTTTACTTGGGACATTTCGTCTCCATCAACCTCTGTCAATGAATACCCTAAGGCTTTAGATTCCCTTTTAATACCTAATGCTGTTACGACCACCTCATCTAGACTCGTAGCATCTTCTTCTAAAGATACATTTACAACCTGAGTTCCACCATTTAAAACAATCGAGACCATTTTAAAACCAAGTGAACTAAAGACTAATGATTTACCTGCAGCATCTTCTGTATTAATAGAATAGTTTCCATCAAAATCCGTCACAGCTCCTTTACTCGTTCCTTCAATAGAAACGTTAACACCTATTAAAGGCATATCTGTCTTTTTTTCCGTAACAGTTCCTGAAATAGTACCTGTTTGAGAAAAACCACTTTGCACAAAAAGCAAGACAACCATGGTAATTAATTGAAAATAATAATTTTTCATACGTGTTAATATTTTAGTTACAATGTTAAAACTATGAAAAATAAATACAAAAACGCAAAATAACAGTAAAAATATGCAGTTTTTACCCATTAAACTCGAAAATAGACTATCAAATAACAATATGAAGTATTATAATCTATATTTTTATGAATATCTTATTCTTATACAGAACAAGACAAATTAACCAAAAAACAAAAACGTGAATCAAAGCAAACAATAAAGACCCATTCATATTACCAAAGACAGGAACTAACAGATGCTCATACATATATTTATAACCAGATATAGTGTCTCCTGATTCTCCAACATGTATTTTAATTAAATAACTAATAGTCTTAACATATAGTCCAGAAAACACAAAAATAAACAAAGGGTTAGTACCAAAATGAACAAAAGGTTTCGACCATCTACTAAACCCCTTATAATCAATAATAAAAATTAAAAGCGCTAACAATAAGATACACAAACCAGAGGTAAAAAGCACATAAGAACTTGTCCATAACGCCTTGTTAATTGGAAAAATAAAACTCCAAATCCATCCTAAAAATACGAACATACTACCATAAATCAACAACTTCCTTATTTTCCTCAAAATAACACGCTCTTTATCAATAATTTGCCCTATAAAGAAACCAATAATGACAGTACCAACAGCTGGTATTGTTGACAATACACCTTCAGGATCAAATGGAACACCAAACCCCTTATACACATGCTCTTCCTCAAAAAGAAAGATGTCAAATTCTCGAACAACATTACCTATTAATGCATAAGGTTCCATATCTGCTCCAAATAACAGCAGTGCCCAGTACCCAATAAGAATCACACTCAAAACCAACAACAAATGATTTCTTTTGAAAGCCAAACAAAGAATAGAACCAACTCCATACGCTAGAGCAATACGCTGTAACACTCCCATAATTCTAACTGTACTGAAATCAAAAAATGGAAATAAATTCAAAACAAACCCTAGCAAAAATATTACGAATGTTCGTATTATGATTTTTAAAGCGGATTCCCTAGATAAACTAGTTTGATATTTCGAAAACGAAAACCATACAGACACTCCAACTATAAATAAAAAAAAAGGAAAAACTAAATCTGTTGGATTACAACCGTGCCATTTAGCATGCCTAAGTGGAGCATACACATAACTCCAACTTCCAGGAGTATTTACTAAAATCATAAGAGAGATTGTGATTCCCCTCAATACATCTAAAGAAATAAGCCTATTTGAAACCTTCATGTTTTTTTTATTTATAATTTATAAATACGCAACTATTTTCAAATATATAAGTTTTACCAAACAATTGCATTTAAAAACACATTATCACGCAAAAAAATGCATATATTAGCTAATATATACGCAAATTATTTTCTTTATGAAAAAAAAAGAGAGACAACAAAGAGTTTTAGATGAAGTTAGTATAAATAGAAAAGTTAGTTCAAATTTTTTATCTGAAAAGCTAAAAGTATCAGAAGACACTATCAGAAGAGACATTAAAGAACTAGACCAAAAAGGGATGTTGACTAAAATTCACGGCGGTGCTATTTCTAACATTCAAAAGCTATACCACTATAACGAAGATATTATCTACAATAGAGAAGAAAAAATTCTCATTGCACGAAAAGCAATTTCTTTAGTTAAAAATAATATGGTGTTAGTTATGAGTGGAGGAACCACAAATTTAATGCTCGCTAAATTATTACCAAAAGATATTAAACTAACAATTTACACTTACAGCCTACCGATTGCAATGCAATTAACAGAACTTCCACTGGCTGAAACCATATTTATTGGAGGTAAAATACATAGAAGCTCCATGGTTACCATTGGTATTGATGTTATTCAATATGTTTCGAATATAAGAGCAAACATATGCTTCATGGGAGTAAGCGCAATACATCATAATACAGGCGTAACAGACGAAGGTTATGAAGTTTCTTTAATAAAAAAAACTATGATTAAAGCATCCGAAAAAATCGTCTATTTAACAACCTCCAATAAACTAAACTTAAGCCACAATTATGATGTATGTAATACTACAGAGATTGATACAATAATAACAAACCTTGATTTAAAAGACGAAAAACTAAAACCCTATATATCCGCAGGCATTAACTTGATATAAATTATATGAAAACACACAAATTATTATCTCGCATTTTATTAATTGTATTCTCTTTCTCCTTATTAGCATTAAGTTGCAAAAACTCTAATAAAAATAAAAATTTCAAACTAACCACAGACGAACGAAAAACAGAAAACATTATTGTTGCAGCAAACCAAACAGAAAAATATTTAGAATTATTAAAAGGAAAAAATATTGCAGTAGCTGTAAATAACACTTCGGTAATATTTAAAAATGATAGTATAAATTCGTTTGAACATCTTGTTGACTCTCTTTTATCACTTGAAATTAAAATAAAAAAAATGTTTGCTCCTGAACATGGTGTAAGAGGTATTGTAAATGGAGGCAAAAAAATTGAAAACGGGTTAGATGAAAAAACTGGACTTGAAGTTGTATCTCTTTATGGAGATAATTACAAGCCCAACAAAGAACAATTAAAAAATATTGACTTAGTACTATTCGATATCCAAGACGTTGGCGCAAGATTTTACACTTACCTATCAACGATGCATTATATTATGGAGGCTTGTGCAGAAAACAATATTCCTGTTATTGTTTTAGATAGACCAAACCCAAATGGACACTATATTGACGGCCCCATAGTAGAACCTCAATTTAAAAGTTTTGTCGGACTTCATCCCGTACCTATTGTTTACGGTATGACAATTGGCGAATATGCAAAAATGATTAACGGAGAAAAATGGCTTAAGAATAAAGTTCAATGCGACCTAACTGTAATTCCTTTACAAAACTACACTCACAATTCAACCTACACACCTCCATTAAGACCATCTCCAAACCTACCGAACGACATATCTATTAATTTATACCCAAGCTTATGCTTATTTGAAGGCACTAATGTTAGTTGCGGGAGAGGAACAGAAACCCCCCTACAAATGTTTGGATCTCCTTTTTTAAATAAGGACAAATACACCTTCAGTTTTATACCTCAACCAAATTTTGGAGCAAACAATCCAAAGAACAAAAATCAAATATGCTTTGGTTTAGATTTGTCTAAAGAAAAAAGACTTAGTAGTTTAAACCTAAATTGGTTAATAAATGCTTATCACGCAACAGATGATAAAGACCAATTCTTTTCAAGAACTGAATTCTTTAACAAACTAGCTGGAACTGATAAATTAAAAAAACAAATTGAAGAAGGATTAACTTTCGATCAAATAAAAGCTAATTGGCAAGATGATTTGATCGCTTTCAAAAAAATAAGAGAAAAATATTTAATTTACTAGTAGAGTTTAACTTCAAAAGATATACTCAGGATTATTTCTAAAAAAATAACAATCCTGAGTAATTAAATCATCATCTTAAATTATAGTCCACTTATATAACTACTATAAAAACCACTAGACTGTATACCTTCGGTATATCGAAACTTATTTAATTTACCAAACTAAACTAAGCCCCAAAGCACAAACTCCATTACAAAGTAACGTTCATTTTCGTTTAAATCAGGTAGATATTTCACCAACACCGCTTTTAAAGGTATAATTTCATCTAAAATTCCTTTATAGGAAGCAGCCTCATCTAAATCATCTAAAAGTCTAAAACCTTATATAAATTGATGGATATAAGAGATTAATATTAGAAAAAAAATTACTCAAATATGATATACTACAACCCTTTTATATAGCTCCCATAAGGATCACTAAACTGAATACCTTCTGTATAACGATATTTACTTATTTTATTAAACTGTACTAATCCCCAAAGCACAAATTCTTTCACAAAATAACGCTCATTTTCTTTTAAATCGGGCTGATGCGTATTAATAAAATCATCTAATGGCGTAATCAAATCTAAAGTCGATTGATAAGCTACCTCATCTAAGTCGTCTAACAATTCAAAGTTATCATCAGAGTTGAAAAACCAAGATAAAATGTCGTCATACGGCGATTCTTCATTTTCTTTTTGTAATTTTTCTATCTTCGGAAAAAAGTTTGGGAATAAGGTTTGTACAGCATCACCAATTAAATTAAAAGCCACAATTGATGCACCTTCTTGCTCGCCTTCGTAAACCAATTCTACTTTTCCGGTTATGGCTGGAATAATTCCAATAAAATCACTTAATCTAACTATTGTTTTAGAGTCGCCAGAGATTAAGGCTCTACGTTCGGCGGTGCTAACTAAATTCTCGAGTGCTGTTATTCCCAAACGCGCACTTACTCCACTCTTAGAATCTATAAATTCGTTATCGCGAGCTTCAAAAACAATTTGCTCCAACATATCTTTAGCCAACTCAGGAACCTCTACTAAAGCGGATTGCTCTGGATTTATTTTAGCTTCTTGCTGTGTTATTTTTTTAGCTGTTTCAATATCTACTGGATAATGTGTAATAATCTGAGAACCAATTCTATCTTTTAAAGGTGTTACAATACTTCCTCTGTTGGTATAGTCTTCAGGATTTGCTGTAAACACAAACTGTATATCTAAAGGTAAACGCAGTTTAAATCCACGGATTTGAATATCTCCTTCTTGAAGAATGTTAAATAATGCGACCTGAATTCTAGCTTGTAAATCTGGGATTTCGTTAATTACAAAAATACAGCGATTAGCCCTCGGAATCATTCCATAATGTATCACCCGATCATCTGCATAACTCAGTTTTAAATGTGCCGCTTTTATTGGATCTACATCTCCAATTAAATCGGCAACCGTTACATCTGGCGTGGCTAATTTTTCGGCAAAACGCTCGCTTCTTGGTAACCAAGTTATTGGAGTCTCATCTCCTTTTTCTTCAATTAATTCTAACGCAAATCTAGAAATAGGCTGCAACGGATCGTCATTAATTTCTGAACCTTCTACTACTGGAATATAATCGTCTAACAAATTCACCATTAATCGTGCTAAGCGTGTTTTTGCTTGTCCGCGTAATCCTAATAGATTAATATTATGTCTAGATAAAATAGCACGTTCTAACTCTGGAATTACTGTGTTTTCGTAACCATGAACGCCTTCAAAAGCAACCTCATTCTTTTTTAATTTTTTAATGAGATTATCGCGTAATTCATCTTTAACCGATTTGCTTTTATATCCTGAAGCTTTTAGGGCTCCCAATGTTTTTATATTTTCAATATTCATAGTTGATGCTTTAAAAAAGTAATCTTAATGTTATCTTTTTTTTCTAATTTATAATTCGCTTTCTAACCTTTAATTCGCTTTTTACGATTGGCTTCATAATCTTCAAAAATCATTTCACCAAGTCCTTTCAAGCCGGTATAAAACGCTTTTCCTTGATTTGCTTTTGTAAACTCTCTTACAAACTGTGTTAAGTACGGGTCTTTAGCAATCATAAATGTGGTGATTGGAATATGTAATCGTCTAGCTTGCTGTGCCGAATCGTAACATTTATTCACAATAAAATCGTCTAAGCCCATGCTGTTTTTATAATACTGTCCGTCTGGCATACGTAGGCAACTAGGTTTACCATCGGTAATCATAAAAATTTGTTTATTGGTATGACGCTTTCTTCTTAATACATCCATGGCTAACTGTAAACCAGCAACAGTATTGGTATGATATGGTCCAACGGTTAAATAAGGTAATTCTTTGATTTTAATTAGCCACGCATCGTTACCAAAAACTAAAATGTCTAAAGTGTCTTTTGGATAACGTGTCGTAATTAATTCGGCTAAAGCCATAGCCACTTTTTTTGCCGGTGTTATTCGATCTTCTCCATAAAGAATCATACTATGACTAATATCAATCATGAGTACCGTACTCATTTGCGATTTGTGCAAGGTTTCTTCAACAACCAAGTCTTCTTCGCTAAGATTAAAATTCCCGATACCGTGATTTATTTGTGCATTTTTTAAACTTTCGGTTATAGACACTTTATCTAAAGCATCTCCAAACTGATACGTTCTAAATTCGCCAGTATGTTCGTCTCCAACTCCTGGAGATTTACTTTTATGATTTCCAGAACCGTTACGTTTTAATTTTCCGAAGATTTGATTTAATGCTTGCTGCCTAATAGCACGTTCTGTTTTTGCAGTAATATGCATTCCGCGACCACCTTGTGGATCTACATCTTCTTTAATATAGCCACGCTTTAAAAGGTCGTCAAGAAAATCGTCTATAGTATACTTGTCATCGGTTAGTTTGTATTCCTTATCTAATTCACGTAACCAACTAATAGCTTCTTCAAAATCGCCTGAAGTATGTGTAATTAGCTCTTTAAAAATATCTAAAAGTTTATCGAATGGCGACTCATTTTTCGCTTCGTAAGTCTTAAATACAAACCCTTTTTTGTGAATTGTTTTTTTCATAGCATCATAAAAATAATAAAATTACATTATAACCTACAGGCTTTCACATAATATTATAATATGAAAAAAAGTTGAATCACTTGTAATAGCCATTCAACTTTATATTATATAATAACAAGAATAATTTGTGATTTATTCCATCATTTGTAAAGCATCATAATCCTTTATCTGAATACGCTTTCCAGAAGTTTTAATTAAATCCTCTTTTTTAAATTGAGACAATGTTCTAATTACAGATTCTGTTGCTGTACCTACTATACTTGCAAAATCATCTCGAGACAAGGTTACCTTTAAATAGTTAGCATCGTCGACACCAAAATTATCATTTAAATACAAAATAATTTCAGCTAAACGATTTCTAACCGATTTTTGAGCCATGTTGATAATGGCTGTTTCAGCCTCTTTTAAATCTTCTGCCATGGTTCTTAACACCTGAAACGAAAATTCGTTATTTTCCAATAAGTCTTTTACAATTTCTTGTTTAGGAATATAGCAATACTCCATATCGTTTAAAGCAGTAGCCGATAAATTTGCAACCTGATTAAGAATTACAGAACGTTGTCCTAAAAGTTCTCCTTTAACTACCAGTTTTACAACCTGTTCTTTTCCTTTTTCGGTTAATTTAGTTAATTTACAAACACCCGAGCTTATGCAATACACTCCATTAAGCATCTCGCCCTCTTTAAAAATAACTTCACCCTTTTTAATTCGTTTAGTTACTTTACAGCTCGATATGGATTTTATTTCTTCACCCTTCAGCACTTTTAGAGCACTTAGCTTCCTCACCATGCATTGTTCGCAATCTCCCATTCAATCAATATTAAATTAGAAACAAAAGTAGTGAAACTATGACAATTATCATATTTTTGTAGGCGCCTATTTTAAACCTTTGACCTAAAAAAAATGGATCAACTTTCCGAAGATAAAACCTGTTTCCATTGCGGTAATAGCTGTGATACTGTCGAAATTAAATTCGACGACAAATCCTTCTGCTGTAACGGGTGCAAAACTGTTTTTGAAATTTTTTCGGAAAGCAATCTTACGGCTTATTACGAGATGCAGAATTCTCCAGGTGCTATTCCTAAAATTAATGAGGGGAAATTCGATTTTTTAAAGGATGCACAAATTTTAGAAAAACTACTCGAGTTTAATGATGATGCCATTCAAATAGCCACATTATATATTCCGCATATTCATTGTAGTTCTTGTATTTGGATTTTAGAAAATCTAAATAAATTAAGTCCTGAAATTACAAGTTCGCAGGTTAATTTTAATAAAAAAACAGTACGAATAACATATCAATCTCAAACCACAACGCTTAAAGACGTTGTTTTACTTTTAAGTAGAATTGGATACGAACCTTATATTAGTTTAGACGATCATAGCGATGGTAAAACACATATAAACCGTTCTATAATTTACAAATTAGGTGTAGCAGGTTTTGCTTTCGGGAATGTTATGTTTCTGTCGTTTCCAGAATATTTTGAAGTTAACGAATTTTGGTTAGATCAATATAAACCCATTTTTAGATGGATGATGTTCGCCTTCTCACTTCCAGTAGTATTTTATGCGGGACGCGATTATTTTATTTCGGCGTATAAAGGTCTTCGTGCAGGACTTTTAAATATTGATGTACCAATAGCTATTGGAATACTCGTCTTATTTTTAAGAAGTACTATAGAAATTATATTCGACCTCGGACAAGGTTTTTTTGACAGTCTTACTGGTCTTGTATTCTTTTTATTATTAGGAAAATTTTTTCAACAAAAAACGTATTCTTTTTTATCTTTTGAACGCGATTATAAATCCTATTTTCCGATTGCGGTAACCAAAATTGTGTCGGAAACTGAAGAAATCCCTATTCAGATTTACGACATTAAAAAAGGAGACCGCTTACTGATAAGAAATGAAGAGTTAATTCCCGTTGATGGAATTCTAATTAAAGGAAAAGCAGCTATAGATTATAGTTTTGTTACCGGAGAATCGGAAACTATTAGTAAATTCTCTGGAGATAAATTATTTGCAGGCGGAAAACAAACGTCTGGAAGTATAGAAATGGAAGCTTTAAAGGAAGTAAAACAAAGCTACCTGACACAACTTTGGAGTCATGATATTTTCAACAAAAACAAAGAGGATGCATTTGTTAATTTAACCAATACCATTAGTAAGCGATTTACTATTTCTATTTTAAGCATTGCGGTAATCTCAACTATTTTTTGGTTATTTTACGATGCTAGCAAAGCCATGAATGTATTTACAGCGGTCCTTATTATTGCATGTCCTTGTGCTTTAGCCCTAGCCGCTCCTTTTACATTTGGTAATATACTACGCATCTTCGGAAAACATAAATTCTATTTAAAAAATGCAAGTGTTATTGAACAATTAGCAGCAATAAATACTATTATTTTCGATAAAACGGGAACCATAACCTCTAACAAAAAAAGTACCGCCACATACGACGGAATTCCATTAACATCTGATGAAGAGCGTCTATTGAAAAACACCTTACGGGGCTCTAACCATCCGCTAAGTAGAACACTTTACGATATTTTAAAAGTGAACGACATTGTTACTTTAGATTCTTTTGAAGAACATATTGGGAAAGGTGTTCAAGCCTCACTAAAACAAAATGCAATAAAAGTAGGTTCTGCTAATTTTGTAGGACAACAAGAATTGCAGAAATCGCTAAAAACAAGTGTTCATATCAGTAGTAACGATATATATAAAGGGAAGTATACATTTTACAACAGTTACAGAACAGGACTATCTAAACTTTTTAACAACTTAAAACAGTATTACGATTTGGTTATCCTTTCTGGAGATAACGAAGGTGAGCAAGAAAATTTAAAAAAATTATTACCTACAAAAACCAAACTATTGTTTAATCAGAAACCCGAGGATAAATTAGAATACATTAAATACCATCAAACCGAAGGTGCAAAAGTTCTCATGCTTGGCGATGGACTTAACGACTCTGGAGCTTTAGCACAAAGCGAAGTTGGAATCGCCCTTTCTGAAAACATTAATATATTTTCTCCTGCTTGCGACGGAATTATGGATGCCTCTGTTTTTCATAAATTAGAACAATTCTTAATAACCTCAAAAAGGGCTATAAAAATTATAAAATGGAGTTTTTTATTATCTTTATTATATAATTGTGTAGGACTGTATTTTGCTATAACTGGGCAACTTGTTCCTGTAGTAGCAGCAATTTTAATGCCTTTAAGCTCTATAAGCATTGTGGTATTTACAACCATTGCTTCTAATTGGGCCGGAAGAAAATTAGCTTAACAACATTCAAAACATGACAAATGTCATATTTTGAACAAAATGACCCTATTACTTTTACCGATTAATTGATAAAGAATGAGCGTAATTTATATTTTATTAGGAGTGAGTGTAATCGTTGCATTAATATTTTTTGTTGCATTTATTTTTGCAGTAAAAAACGGACAGTACGATGATAGCTACACCCCTTCTGTACGCATGCTTTTTGAAGACGAATTAGTTTCTGAGAAACCTAACAAAACCATACTAACCAAAAAAGAATAATTAACTCTCACTATGGAAATTCAACAGTTCTACTACGATAATAAAATCGTAAAAAAATTCATTTATGCAACCATTTTTTGGGGTGTAATTGGAATGGTAGTAGGTTTACTACTTGCCTTCTTCTTTCTATACCCTAACCTTACCGACGGTATTTCGTGGTTAAGTTTTGGTCGATTAAGACCTTTACATACCAATGCTGTAATCTTTGCCTTTGTTGGTAATGCCATCTTTGCGGGAATTTATTACTCTTCGCAACGTTTACTTAAAGCGAGAATGGCAAGCGACTTATTAAGTAGCATAAACTTTTGGGGGTGGCAATTAATTATTGTTGCTGCTGCAATTACGCTTCCGCTTGGGTATACGTCTTCTAAAGAATATGCCGAATTAGAATGGCCTATAGATATTGCTATTGCTGTGGTTTGGGTTGTTTTTGGATGGAATTTAATTGCAACTATTTTAAAACGTAGACAACGTCACTTATATGTTGCTATTTGGTTTTATATCGCAACATTTGTAACCGTAGCTGTATTACATATTTTTAATAGTTTATCGTTACCAGTAAGTTTAGTAAAAAGTTACTCTGTATATGCAGGTGTTCAAGATGCCTTAGTACAATGGTGGTATGGACATAATGCTGTAGCATTCTTCTTAACTACTCCGTTCTTAGGATTAATGTATTATTTTGTTCCTAAAGCAGCGAACAGACCAGTGTACTCTTACAAACTATCTATTGTTCACTTCTGGTCATTAATCTTTATTTACATTTGGGCTGGACCGCACCACTTGTTATATACAGCTTTACCTGAATGGGCACAAAATTTAGGTGTTGCATTCTCTGTAATGTTATTAATGCCTTCTTGGGGAGGTATGATTAACGGACTATTAACTTTAAGAGGTGCTTGGGACAAAGTAAGAACCGACCCTGTTTTAAAATTTATGGTTGTTGCCATTACAGGTTATGGTATGGCGACTTTCGAAGGGCCTTTATTGTCACTTAAAAATGTAAATGCAGTTGGTCACTTTACCGATTGGATTATTGCACACGTACATGTTGGTGCTCTAGCATGGAACGGGTTCTTTACTTTTGGTATGATTTACTGGTTAGTACCACGATTATTCAAAACAAAATTATACTCAACTAAACTTGCAAACCTACATTTCTGGATCGGAACTTTAGGTATTGTAATGTATGCACTTCCATTATATGTTGCTGGATTTTTACAAGCGAGTATGTGGAAACAATTTAATGCAGATGGTACTTTAGTTTACGGTAACTTCTTAGAAACGGTTACAGAAATTATCCCAATGTATGCAATGCGTGCTATTGGAGGTACATTGTATTTAACAGGAATGATTGTATTAGTGTACAACATTTATGTAACTGTTAAACGTGGTTCTGATGTTACAGATGAATTAGCAGAATCCCCTGCTTTAGAGCGTGTATCTAAAAGACGTCTGGCAGGTGAAGGCTTCCATACTTGGTTAGAGCGTAAGCCTATTCAATTAACAGTATTAGCAACGATTGCTATTTTAATTGGAGGTATCATTCAAATTGTACCAACCATTATGGTAAAATCAAATATTCCAACAATTAGTAGCGTAAAACCTTACACACCTCTAGAATTAGAAGGTAGAGATATATACATTCGTGAAGGTTGTGTGGGTTGTCATTCACAAATGATTAGACCTTTTAGAAGTGAAGTAGAACGTTACGGAGAATACTCTAAAGCGGGTGAATATGTATACGATCATCCATTCCTTTGGGGAAGTAAACGTACCGGTCCAGACTTACACCGTATTGGAGGTAAATATTCAGACAACTGGCACTTAAACCATATGTACGACCCACAAAGTACATCGAGTGGTTCTATCATGCCTGCTTACCAATGGATTGTAAGAGACGAATTGGATAAGTCTGATACAGAAACTAAAATGGAAGTTATGGTTACCCTAGGTGTACCATATACAGAAGAAGACATTGCCAATGCGCAACAAAGTATGTTAGAACAAGGTACTGCTATAGAAAAAAATCTTTACAGCGATCCTGACTTTGCAGAAACATACGAAAACGACAAGAAATCTGCTGCCCAAAATGGTGAAGATTTTGTAGAGATGAGAAATCGTGAAATCGTGGCAGTAATTGCCTATTTACAACGATTAGGAACAGACATTAAAGTAAGCGACGTAGAATAAACTAAAACGATTAATTATGTTAAGCTTCGTAAAAAACTACATGGATAGTATCTCGGGTATAGAAATATACCCAATACTATCGCTATTAATATTTTTCGGTTTTTTTGTTGTCCTTTTTTGGTGGGTATTAACCGCAAAAAAAGACTACATCGACACCGTAAGCAACCTGCCTTTTGAAAACGATAACCACCAAACCGAAAACCAATTATGAGAAAATTTATTCCAGCCTATATAAGAGTACCCGTTCTATTTTTTTTAATAGCGGGATTAGTTGAATACTTTGTGGATTCTGGTAATGAACCTGCTTTTATAAAGTACCCAGCTGTTTTGTTATTCTTACTTTTGGTCTTAGTAGTTATTATATCTATAGAAGGTATTGTTTCGGCTCTAGATAATGTATTATTCCAAAGTCTAAACGAAGATGAAAAAGCAAGATTTATAGTGAATAACGAACAAACACCTAAATTCATTCAATGGATTAAAGATACTTACATCAAGTTATTAGGTCAGAGACCTATCGCTGATGAGAGTGAAATTGTATTAGATCATAATTACGATGGTATTCGTGAATTAGACAATTCGCTTCCGCCATGGTGGAAATATGCGTTTTACATTTCTATAGTATTTGCTATAGTTTATATGCTAAAATACGAAGTATTTGATGGTGATTCTCAAATTGATGAGTACAATACAGAACTAGCAGAAGCTAAAATAGCTATTGAAGAATACAAGAAAACAGCTAAAGACTTAGTAGATGCTAATACCGTTACCGTATTAACCGATGCTTCCGATTTAAGCGCTGGTAAATCAATTTTCGAAACTAACTGTGTGGCTTGCCATATGGCTGATGGTGGTGGTGGTATTGGACCAAACCTTACCGATGATCATTGGATTTTAGGTGGAGGAATTAAAAATGTATTCCATACAGTTAGTGAAGGTGGTCGTGACGGAAAAGGTATGATTGCATGGAAACAAAGTTTAAAACCTGTACAAATCGCTCAAGTTTCTAGTTATATTTTAAGTTTACAAGGTACAACACCAGCTAAACCAAAAGCTGCCGAAGGTGAGATTTGGGTTGAGGAAACTGCTGCCGAATAAAAATTTAACGCATTTAAGTAATTAATTATCCCTAAATAATGGAAACTCCAGAACACGAAGAATTTCGAGATTCAATTGGCACACTTACCGAAGATGGAAAAAGGGCCTGGGTATTTCCAAAAAAACCTAGTGGAAAATTCTACGATAAGCGTAAAATTGTTAGTTACATCTTATTAATCATTTTAATTGCTGCTCCATTTATAAAAGTAAATGGCAATCAATTTATGATGTTTAATATTCTAGAACGCCGATTTAATATTTTCGGATTCCCGTTCTGGCCGCAAGACTTTAAACTCTTTGTCGTTTCGTTACTTATTGGTGTTGTCTTTCTATCGTTATTTACAGTTGCCTTTGGTCGGATTTTCTGCGGATGGATTTGTCCACAAACCATTTTTATGGAAATGGTTTTCCGAAGAATAGAATATTGGATTGATGGAGACCGTGGGAAACAAATGCGTTTAGACCGCCAATCTTGGGATGCCGAAAAAATTAGAAAACGTCTTTTAAAGTGGTTTCTTTTCATGCTAATTTCATTTATAATAGCAAATGTCTTCCTTGCCTATTTGGTTGGTGGGGATGAAGTTATTAAATACATAAAAGAAGGCCCTGCGGACCATCTTAGTACACTTATTTCACTATTAATTTTTACAGCCGTATTTTTCTTTGTATTTGCTTGGTTTCGAGAACAAGTGTGTATAATTGCTTGTCCATATGGAAGACTTCAAGGTGTACTTCTAGACGATAAATCTATAATTGTAGCTTACGACCATAAACGTGGTGAAGGTGAAAATGGAAGAAAAAAATATCGTAAAAATGAAGACCGCGAAGCACTAGGTCATGGAGATTGTATAGACTGCTTTCAATGTGTTAACGTCTGCCCAACTGGAATAGATATTAGAAACGGAACACAATTAGAATGTGTTAACTGTACGGCCTGTATAGATGAATGCGATACGATAATGGATAGCGTGGGTTACCCACGTGGTCTAATTAGATATGCTAGTGAAGATGAAATTGAAAAGAAAGAAAAATTCAAGTTTACAGCTAGACTTAAAGGTTATAGTGCGGTTCTTATTATATTATTAATAGTTTGGGGAGGCATGCTGTTTTCTAGAAATGCTTTAGAAGCAACTGTTTTAAGACTTCCAGGACAATTATACGAACATAAAGAGAACAACGTTATTAGTAATGTATTTACCTATAAACTAATCAATAAGACTAATGATGATATAGACGATGTATCATTTAAACTTGTAGGTTATCCTGGCGAAATTAAATTAGTATCTACTACAGATTCATTTACTGTAGCAGGACAAGGTTTAGCAGAAGGAACATTGTTTATAGAAATTAAACAATCTGATTTAAAAGGTGATAAAAACGAACTGACTTTGGAAGTTTATAGTCACGATGAATTAATTGAAACCACCACAGTTAGTTTCTTAGGACCAAGAAGTTATAAATAATTATAAAAGGTAACATTATGAGAATAAATTGGGGAACAGGAATTGTTATTGCTTTTGTATGCTTTATTGCATTTATCATGTATTTTGTTGTAAATATGATGGTTGGCGACAGATTTAATCACGATTTAGTGGTCGAAGACTATTATCAGCAAGAATTAACATTACAAGACGATATCGATAAAGAAAAAAACTCGCAAACTTTAGAAGAGAACGTATCTTGGAAAAAAACTGCCGAAGGCATACTAATTCAATTTCCAAAATCGATAAACGAAACTCAAATTTCAGGTATAGTATCGCTTTACAGACCTTCAAATAAAGCTTTAGATTTTGAATTACCTATTGCACTAAAAAACCACACCTTGTTAGTCCCTGAGGCAAACCTTGTAGATGGTCGTTGGAATTTAAAAGTAGACTGGACAAACAATGGTTCTAGCTATATCTATAAGCAATCCTTAACGTACTAAATGTTTATTTCTGCCTTTATATTTGGCCTATTAGGTAGTTTTCATTGTATTGGTATGTGTGGTCCTATTGCATTTATGCTACCAGTAGACAGAAGCAATCCGGTTAAAAAAATAAGTCAGATATGTATTTATCATTTTGGTCGTCTTCTAGCCTATAGCATCATCGGTTTGGTTTTTGGGTTCTTAGGTAAAGGGTTATACATTTTCGGACTTCAGCAGAAGTTATCTATCATCATAGGAGTTTTATTAATCGTGATTGTACTACTCCCCTACAAAACTTTCAGCAAATACAATTTTTCGAAACCTGTATTTAAAATCATTTCTAAAGTTAAAAAAGGAATGGGTACAGCTCTTCAGAAAAAAACAGCGGACACTTTTTTAACCATAGGCTTCTTAAATGGATTTCTTCCTTGTGGTTTAGTGTATATGGCCGTTTTATCATCTATAGCGACGGCAGAACCTTTACAAGGCGCATTATATATGGCTTTATTTGGATTAGGTACTATTCCGTTAATGACTACAGCCATATACTTTGGAAATATGCTAAGTAATTTAGCGAAAAAGCGTATTCAAAAATTAATCCCAGTATTTGTAATAATTATTGGAATACTATTCATTATTAGAGGACTTGGTCTAGGTATTCCGTATATGTCTCCAAAAATTAATCCAGATACTGTAGAAAGTACAATGGAATGTATAGAATAAAAAAAGCAGTTGTTTTAACGTATAAAACAACTGCTTTCTTAAACTAAAAATTAACTAACAAACTTTTTAATTCTATGTATAACCAACCAAAATTATTATAGAATTGTTTTTGAAAAAAAACTAACTAACTATTTATACTTCAAATTTACGCTCTTAATTAGAGGTGGGCAAACTTGTATATCAACTTTACATTTTATTTAACAGCAACTGTTAAAGCATTCAAAAAAAACTAAAAACATAGAGACTATTCCCTTAAAATTTTAACACAGTTCTCCTACAAATCTTCATTTTCAATGTAATCTATATTTAGATTAGACTATTATTTGAATTTGGTTAAATATTCTGTAATTTCGAAGTCAATTATTAGTAATTAAAAAGTCAATCATGAAAAAAATAACACTCTTAATGGCAGTATTTGCATTAGCATTTGCTACAAGTTGTAAATCTGATAAAAAAGAAACAACCGTCACTGAAACTCCAACTGAAAAAACGGAACAATTTGTTATAAAGCCAGCAGGTACGACTGTTAATTGGACGGCTTATAAAACCACAGCTAAAACCCCTGTTTCTGGTGTGTTTACCACCTTAAATTTTGAACCTCATTCTGGTGCTTCTGTACAAGAAGCCTTGAATAATGTTGAATTTTCAATTCCTGTGAGTAGTATTTTCTCTAAAGATTCTATACGCGATGGAAAGTTGCAAAAATTCTTTTTTAACGTTATGGCAGATACAGAGCTTTTAAAAGGAATACTTAAAACAAATTCTGCTACTGAAGCTGTAGCAACTATTACAATGAATGGTGAAACTCACGATTTACCATTAACGTATACCGTTGCCGAAGACAGACGCGTTTCACTTACTGGAGTTATGCAATTAAAAGATTGGAATGCTTTAGATGCTTTAAGTACGTTACATGAAGCATGCGAGGTCTTACATACAGGTGCAGATGGTGTAAGTAAAACATGGGAAGAAGTTGCCATTACCATAGACACATATTTAAGAGAAAACTAAAATCTTAAATTAATTTATATTTGAAAAAGCTGCTCTGTGCAGCTTTTTTTTATGACTTTATTTAACTACTTTCATCCTTTACAAAACACTATATGCAATTAGAACTTCTTATTGAAAAATTTCAGAAAAAAGACGAAAAGGCTTTTGAAATCTTATACAACATGTACGCCACAAATATTCATGGTGTAATTTATAATATAGTTCGAGACAAAGATATTGCAGAAGAAATTATGCAAGACGTGTTTATAAAAGCATGGCATAAAGCAGAAACTTATTCTGCAGAAAAAGGTCGGTTTTTTACTTGGATTTTAAACATAGCTCGTAATGCAGCAATAGATAAAACCCGCTCCAAATCTTTTAAAAATAAAAAGCAAAACCTTGATGCTCAATTTTTCGTAGATATCTTAGAACATGGAGATAACCTAAATACAAAGACAGATGCTATTGGCATTGAGAAATTTGTAAGCAAACTTGCTAAGAAATGTATCGAGGTTATAGAGTTATTATATTTTAAAGGTTATACACAAAAAGAAGCTTCAGAGTCTCTAGATATGCCTATTGGCACTATAAAAACGAGAAACAGAAATTGTATTAATGAATTACGAACAATGGTCTTAAACTAATATGGATATTAATAATTACATAAATTCTGGTATTTTAGAGCTGTATGTTGCTGGCGCACTTTCCGAAGCGGAAAACAAGGCTGTCTACGAAAACATGCAGAAATATCCTGAAGTTTTAACCGAAGTATTACACATTGAAGCTGCTATTTTAAAACTAACCGAAGCCACAGCTCCTAAAGATAGAGTGTTAGATTTTAGTCCGATTGCAAAACATATTAATACCGAAGACACCGAGTCTAAGGTAATCAATATGAAGGCTGAAAAACTTAGGTCAAGTTGGTTGTCTTTTACTGGTTGGGCTGCTGCGGTTATATTAGGTGGTGGATTATTATGGGCTATACAGCAAAATTCTGACTTAAAAACTCAGATTGATGTCGTAGAAACGGATAATGAATTCTTAGAACAACAAATTCAAATTGCTGATTCCGACTTAAAAGAAGCTAAAAGTTTAATTACTATTCTACGCGATAAAGATATTTTAGCAATTCCGCTTGGCGGACAAGCAGTATATCCAGAAGCTTACGCTAAAGTATATTGGGATAAAGCTGAAAATAGTGTATATATTGATGTACAAGGTTTACCTGAACCTCCAAAAGGCAAAGTATATCAAGTCTGGTCTTTAACATTAAATCCGTTAACACCTACTAGTCTAGGAACTTTAGATAATTTTACATCAAACGAAAACAAGATTTTTGCTATGCAAAATGCTAACGCATCAGAAGCTTTCGGAATTACATTAGAGCCAGCTGGAGGAAGCACCTCTCCTACTCTAGAACAACTTTATACTTTAGGTACAGTAGATTCTTAATTCAGCTACATCTAATTAATACACTATAACTTTTAATGTATTCGACTTTAAATTATAGCTTATTATATGATTAAGATATACAATCTTAAAATTAAAAAGGGTTTGTTATGTACATAACAGACCCTTTTTCAAACAAAAAAACCACCAACAAAATCACTTATAAGTCTTCTAAATATTTTTAATACGCTGTGTCTCTACAGGACCTAATTCGTAAGCAGCATCTAATAATTCCTTCTTTAATATTTTGGCATCTGCTAGCTTTCCATTGTCTTTATATATTTGAGCCATATGGCTTAAAATGGTAGGCTCAAAACTTTTGCCCTTAATATGGGTTTCAACGATTTGTAACGCTTTTTTATAGTCTCCTTTTTTATAATAACTCCAAGCTAATAAATCGTAAGAGTGAGGTGTAGGTCTATTTTCGACTTCTTTATATGCTAATTTTAAAGCAGAATCGAAAATTTGTAAATCATCTGCAAATACTAATGTATTATAAGCGTTATACATGTCGCCATATTTTTTATTATTAACAGCTTTTAAATACTTGTTTAAATATTTCTTTTTAGAGCTATCGTCTCCCATAAATTCAGCAATTTCAGCCTTTAAAAGCTCATAATCTGGTGTGTTATGCTGCTGTGTAACTCGATTTAAGATATTCATTGCTTCTTCAGGATTCTTATCGTGTGAATATACAATCCATGCAATTCCTTTTTTAGAATATGCATCAGAAGGATCTAATGCTAATGCTTTTAAATAGTATTGATACGATTTTTCAATCTGACCATCATGACCGTAATAGTCGGCTATATTTGTATAAATCCATTGTTTTTTACTTGGATTATTTGACGATTCTGCCATAGCTAAAGCCTTTTCCATGTATTTAATAGCAGCGTCTAAATTTCCTTCATGATCTTGCCATTTCGCTAATCGGATAACATAATCAAAATCATTAAAATCTTGAGTTTTCACTAAATATTCAGAAGCTTCGTTCGTGTTTCCTAACTCTAGATATACATCGAAAAGCATATTTTGAGTTCCTTTTAAGTGCTCGCCTATAGATTCTGCTTTTTTAAGTAGCTCTAAAGACGCTTTAAAGCGATGTTGCGAAATATAATTTCTGGCCAAAGCTCTTAAATATCCCGAATTCTCATAGTTTGTTCTTTTATTCGCTTCAATTAAATCATGTTCTGCTTCAATTAAATCATCTATGTTTCCTGTAATTTTAAATTTAGAAGACAAGGACGCTGCTTTCTTAAGTAGGTATGGAAACTGATTTGGATGGTTTTTTAATTTTCCATTCCAAAAAGCATAATCAGCTTCTATAGAAAGCAACGCGGTCTGGTCTTCCGTTTCTACATAGGCAATATAATCGCTCTTTTGAGCTATTTGTTTATCTTCAGAAGTACAACTAAAACAAATTAGTACAATAACTGTAAGATGTATAAGTTTAAAAGTGTTCATGGTGTTTTGTTTTATGTTAGTGAAAACAATAGGATAAATTTACATTCACCCTATTGCATAAAAGTGTCTACCAAGCAGAAGCTAAGTAAGGAAATGATGTTAAAAATGCTTTATCGTTAGCATCGACATTGTCGTTTGAAAGCCCTGGGTTTTCAGTAAAATCTTCTCCTCCAAAAATCAATAATAACTCTACTGTAATTACATCGTCTGTTAACGCTCTACCGGTTAACACATTAGTACCATCGTAAAACGTAGTTGGACCATCTAAAGACACCGTAAGCACATCTGTAGCTAAAAGCCCAGTAAATGTTACTGCATCTAATCCTAAAGCATTAGTATCTCCTTCTTCAGCATATGCAGGACTTAAAGCTTCTAAATTAGTTTGAAACATAGATTGAAACGCAGCAGCTTGATTAGAAGGTGTGGTAACATTAAATTGATCTTTAGCAGAAGGCGATACAAATACCGTATTTATGGCAGGCCTCCCCATTTGATCCGCTTGCATATAGGTTCCAGAAAAATCTGGTTCTGTTGTATCTATAGTCATATTATCATCGTCGCTCGAGCAGTTAAACGATAGTATTGAAACGCCAACTGCAATTAGTATATATTTTAAAGTTTTCATATGTGTGTGTTTTAAAAGTTAATTATTGTTTTGTTTTAGATTCTACCCAAGTATTGATCGTTCCAGAACCACCAATCATAGATTTTGGCAACTCAACAACTACAGACATTACATTCGTTCCAGCAAAGGTGTCGCTACCTGTTTCGTTAAAACTTGATGCGTTACCAGCGATAATCTCTGTGTATTGCGCGAAATCCATAAAGAATGGATCATCTCTTGGGCCGGCAAAAAATTTCATTCCATTAGTGTTTGCTATAACAGCATCATTGCCATAAGTAGATATATCAACCATAGCTGTTATTCCCATAGTTTCAATCTGGCTACTTAATCCAGTAGCTGTAGGTTTTACAGGTCCGAAGAAGTACATTTTACCCTCACGAGGAATTGCTTGAATTACCCAATCTTCAATTTTATCATCGTTAGTATCGATGTTAATTTCGATTAAAGTACTCTCGTCGAACATCGCATCGTTTGAAGCCGACGGACTTAATAAACCTTGTACGTTGGCAACAAACACTATATTTTTTGTGTCTTCACCTTGAAAGGCGTAAAAATCGGTAATATCGCTTGTACCACCTTTAACTGCTGGAGCATCGATATGATCGGCTGCTACCATAAAGAAACCAGCGATTGATAAAGCTCCGATTCCTAAAATAATTTTCATTGTTTTCATAATAGTTGAGATTTTAGTTAATGTATTTTTTGATTCTCACTCATACCTACGAAAAAAAGAAATAGTCGGTTTTGTTAAAATTATGTTAATGCTAAAAATTTCATTTATTTAGCTCCGATATATTACATTTGTAACTATAAAACTGAACGGTATGAACCCATCGGCTAACGGCTGGATAAAAAAACTGATAAAAGAACTATCTAACCAAACCTTACTTGACAATCCAACAGATTACGATTTTTATAAAGCATTCCGAAACTCAGGGTTTATCTATGGCTACAACATTAAAATTGTAAACGATTATATTATTAATGAAGACCTTACCGAAGAAGAATTATGTAAGGTTAATTTGTGCATTGCGTTTATAAATGCACATAAAACTAGTGGTACCGAATTAGGTCTTTTTGACAGTATCATTAATTTTTACACCGCTATTAACGAAAACAAAACGTCTTTTTTAGGAGACCTTTTAGGACGAGACTCTGCGGAAGTATTGGTAGAAAAAATTATGCATAAACGAATTCAGATTCATGAAAACGTTATTTCAAAAAATTTCAACCACTACATCACCAATGTATTACTCTACATTGACATTATTGCTTACGATCACTTTTTAGAGACTAAATCGATAACAAAATCGTATTTAGAAATTTTAGAATCGACCATAATAACCATAGTTATTGAGGCGTTAAGTTTAAAATCTGAAAAAAGTGATTACGACAAAAGTTTAATTGAATTGTTTCAATCTTCATTACGCTACGAACAAGTTGGGCAATTAACTTATATAGAAGCTATAGAGAATGCAAAAAAAATACAACATAATTTATACTATTTAGATATTGCCTGTATGGCCGCTTGGAGTGACGCATGGATAGAACCTGCTGAAGCTGAATTCTTAGAAAACCTAAGCACTGCACTCCAAATTAATAAGGAAGACCGTAACGAATCTTTAAACGCGATTAACTTGTTTTTCAATGCGAATCGTGATAAAATACCATTATTAAGTGCAAAAAATGTGGTGAAAAGTTTCTATAACCGATCGTCTCAAATTGTAACGAAACTAATAACTAGAAATAGTCATCGGTTACTGAGAGAATTACGAGATAGTAAGGAACTTATGGTTTTACTGACAAAATCTACAGTACGAGATTTAACGTCTCAAGAACGTAAAAAAGTTAACGAACAACTCTTAGATATTTTTAAATCGATTCCGAGTTTAGCTATATTTTTACTTCCTGGAGGTGCTATTTTATTACCAATCGTGATTAAGTTTATCCCCAAATTATTACCATCGGCTTTTGATGATAACCGTATTGAAGACGAAGATTAGCTTATTCCTTAATAAATTTAAAACTCTTTTCAGCCTCTGCTGCTTGGCATTTTAAAAAGTATAATCCAGAATATAATTGTTGTGTATTAATTTCGATAGTATTGGATGAATTTAAGATTTTATTTGATTGATAAACAATACGTCCGCTAACATCTAAAATCTGATATTGTAAACCTGAAATCTTCGAAACCCCATTTAAATACAATTGATTTTTTGTTGGATTAGGAAACAATCTCATATCATTAAAATACGCATCTTCAACAGATAATACCGTGTAAATTAAGGCTCCGCTAATTGTTTCACTTTGTAACACATCATCTGCAGTATGCGCTATAATTTTAAACCAAACGGAATCACCACTTGTTAAATTGGGTACATCTCCACTATAAATCATGTCGGAAGTATTGGCAATTAACGTATTAAAAACCTCTCCATCTGTGCTATATAAAACATCGTAAAGCGTAGTTCTTGCATCGTCAGGGTTTTCTAAATTCCATGAAATTGGAGTTTCTGAAGTGTATAAATTATTACTTATTTCATTAATTGTAATTTCAGGATTATCGTAGCTATGAATCAATTCTGCAAAACCAATTCCGGTAACAGCTTTACCATTTACTGTTCCTGTAATTGTAGTTGCATCTTCAAAAAAACGAATAGGAACGGTAATTTCCGCATTCTTGTGGCGTGTTGCAATTATTAAATCAACCTGATTTTGTTCTGAGGTTAATCGCCATTTGTTTGCGTAACACTTCTCTTCATCTTCTGTCCAATGATAAGATAATCTTTCTAGTTTAAAATCACTTGTGGTATATTGTGTCGTTTCATCTACATAAGCCGAAAACACGCGATATTTTAAATTGTCTGGAATTTCATAATCTTCGGTAAACACATGATAGGCATTAATATCCATGCCGTTTGATAGCTGAATACTAAACCATTCGTATCGTTCGCCCAAATACGGGTTAAAATCTCCATATTGCCTATCGACCCACGATGTTCCTGTAACAGATTCCGTAATACCATTTAAGGAAATATTTCCAGAAACAGTATTATGTGTTTGCGAATAGTAATAGGTATAATTTTCACTGGCTTGTTCTAAATATCCATTATCGCCTAAAATTAAAGGTGCTTTTGAACTCGTATATTCGATATCAAGCGCTCCGTATGGCGATGTTGCCGAAATAGTATACTCAAAAGGGATTAATTGATTTTCTGAATTCCGTTTTGTCGCCCACTGATCTTGACCTCCTGTAAACACATTTGCGACAATATTTAGTTCTGTTTCGGAAATAGACTCATAATTAACGGGTTTGGTATCGGTATAAAACATTCCTGTACTTTCGTCCATGATATTTATAATTCGAAATCCGTCGAATCCAGCATAGGAATACGTGCTTCTAAAATAAATGAGTAAATAAGTATAAGTAGTTCCTGTGGTCTTGCCAACTAATTCGCCATTAGTATACCACCACTCTGTAGGTTCGGAAGCATGAGCACCTTCGTCTGTAGCAAATGAAATTAAGCTACCTTCTGGCGTATAGGGATATGTTTTCCAATTTTGTGCTTGAGTTGAAAAAAAGACAAAACTGACTAGTAATAAAGTAATTAGGTTGGTTTTCATAGCGGTTGATTTACTATGAAAATTAGAAGTTTATATAAAGTTTCTAAAAAATAATCTATAAACACCACTAATTCAACGCTAAAGCGCTAAAAATCAAGCAAATTCTATTCTAACCAGTCTTTAAACGATTTTACACGTTCTCTAGCAACAATTACCTGATTGTCTTTATACGAGTTTAGTTTAATTTCTAATCGTGAATTGGTATAGTTTACCATATCATTAATGGCATTAATATTTACAATGAATTTTCTGTTTATTCTGTAAAATGCATTGGGCTCTAATTCCTGTTCTAATTGGTCTAAAGTAGAGTTTAAAAGATAATTTCTACCAGAAGTTGTATGTAGGTACGTCCCTTTGTTTTCACTATAAAAGCACTCGACATCATCACTATTTATAAGTTTTAAATGCTGACCAACTTGTACAGAGAATCGTTTTTTATAGGTGCGGTCTAACGGGTTTACTAGCAGATTTTTAATTTCGTTAAAATCTAAAACTACTTGTTCTTGTTTTGGGATTCGAGTTTTAAATTTTTCGACAGCCAACTCCAAATCATCTTCATCTATAGGCTTGAGCAAATAGTCTATACTATTTAATTTAAAAGCTTTAAGCGCGTATTCGTCGTAAGCTGTTGTAAATATTATAGCCGATTCTATGTTAACACTTTCAAAAATCTCGAACGATAAACCGTCACTTAACTGTATATCTAAAAAGATAAGTTCTGGATGTTCATTATTTTGAAACCACGTTATTGATTCTTCTACAGAATGTAACATCACATCGGCTTCTAGATTTAACTGTGCTAACATACGCTGTAAACGCCTTGCTGATGGTTTTTCGTCTTCTATTATAATAACTTTCATAAGGGCTTAAAACTTCTAATATTAAACTGTATGCTAATTGGTACTGCGTGAGGGATTGGAGCAAGCTACCGTGTAGCGCGGAAAGCGCGGTTTTGGAGCTTTGCGGAAAAACACGCCCAAATTATTCCCATTTATGGTTCCGTTCTTTTTCCATAAGCTCTTTAATCTTATCGTCTTCCCAATTTTTACCAATAACTAGTGTTGGTAAAAATACAGACACACCATGAGCTAGTAGGCCAATTCCCCAAGAGCCTAAGGTTATAAAATTTTTCCACTGGAAATAGCTTTCTCCTGGATCCAAATTTTTAATATTTATTAATACCAGTACAAGGTTAACAACTATATATATTAAAGCATGTCTATAAAAACCACTAATACGCCTTACTCGTTTTTTTGCGCGTTCGTAGCGTTCTTGTTCAAAGTGTGAATTGTCCATTAGTTCCAGTTTTTTTGTTGTTTTTCTTCCTTTAAAATAGATTCTATCTTACGCTCTTCCCAAGATTTTCCATAACCAAATACAGAAAATCCGTGAATTATAAGCCCCATTCCCCACCCTAACATTGGGTACCAAAACCATTGATGTCCCCAGAAGGTTTGGTAATTAATAAATATTAAAAACGGAATGACAACACAGTATGATACTAAGTTGCCGTAAAACCCTTTAATTTCTTCTACGCGTTTCTTTGCACGATTATATGCCTCTTGCTCGTTATAATTATGTTTTATTTGTTCCATTGTTGTAATGCGTTTTGTAAGTATTGGTAATTTAACTGCGAAATACGTTTCGGTTTCGTCTATCAATACTTTTCTGTTAGTTAATATGCCGTAGCGATTTACAATATTCTGTAACCCTACGCCTTTTCTGGTTTGTAAAACCTCTTTCTTTTGTAAATTATTCTTCACAACCAAGACATTGTCTTCTATGGTTATGTTAATTTCTAATGGTTTTTGCTCGCTTACCGTATTGTGTTTTATGGTGTTTTCTAACAACAACTGCAAGGACAAAGGCACCACTTTAGCTTCTGGATTGTCGTAGTTTTCAGGTAAATGAAAAACGATACTGTTTTCGAATCGCATTTTAAGCAAATTCATATACGTTTTTGCAAACTTCAATTCCTCTTCGACTGTGACTAATTCTTTATCTTTTTGCTCTAATACATAGCGGTAAATTTTAGATAAAGACACTGTAAAACGTTGTGCGCTATCTGGGTTTTCTTCAATTAAAGATGTTAATACATTGAGACTGTTGAATAAAAAATGCGGATCGATTTGATTTTTTAAACTCTCGAATTGTGCACTTGCAGTTCCTGCAATAACCTTTTGTTCTTTAAGTTTATTTTGCTGGTACGCATTGTAATAATACACTAGATGAAATACGATAACAATGCTAATCGTCATCCAAAACCCAAAAATGTAATCTGAAACCCGTTCGGTTGCAACAAACTCACTAAATGTAGCCTCTTGATATACCATTTTGGTAAATCCGTGAATGATAAAAAGACCAGCAATAGTTATTAGAGATGCTCCAACAAAACCCGTTAAAACTCTTACGATATGTTGCTTAGGTTTCCAAGGACGTTTCGATAAATAATCGAAAAAAGCCATGTTTGAATATCCTAACACAAAAGCATACAGTTGGTAGAATATAAAATCGATAAAGAAATCATTAACCGAATTATAATTAAATCCGCTAAACCATAAATTTCCGATAAGGTACACCACACAGCCAATTGCAAATGTAATCGCTATACTTTTTACTGATTTAATCATATTCAAGGTCCTCGTTCTAATTATTTACATGATGCTAACACGTGCTTAGCGCGTGCTTCTCCCCATTTAGGATGAAATGCAGATTCCGGTTTAAAGTTAACAAAAAGTTCTAATGCATGCGCTATATCCTTACAAAACGGCGCCGTGTCTTGTCCGAAATACTTAGCACTTCCCATACCCCATTCTGCTTTCCCTAAAACCACCATCGGATTTTCTGGAGCCAATGCATATGCTTTATTATACAGTTCTGCAATTTTAGCAGAATACTTCATCCCGTAAGTCATACCGTCGAACGCTACCCAATTGGTGTAAATTTGAGCTTGTAACACCATGATATCAGCATTATTAGGACTTTTGCCTTTTGCAGTGTTTAAATACTCTTGTGCCTTGTCCAAATTAGCTTTAAGCACCGTTGCATCTTTCTCCGTCCAACTCTTTAAGCTGTTTAATTGCGCCACGTAGTAATTAGGCAACCATTGGTCGGGTTCGGCAGATGCAATACGTTCGAAAAGTTGTTCTGCTTCGGCTTGCTTATTGTCTTGCCATAACGCAAAAGCCTTTTGCATACCGGTTTCAAAATTAGACTGTGCGTTAGTTACTGTATTCACTAAAAGCACGATTAAAAGAATTAAATGTTTCATATTGTTATGGTTGATTAATTATTATAAAGCAAATATCTATGTAACGTCTTGGTTTCTAAAAAACGAAATACCGAACTGTAGTTTTTGTATGATGAACCGTAAGATGCCATCATTTCAAAATAAAATTCCTATAAATTATCTAATTGATTGTCTGTGCCGTTATCGCTAATCGTCCAAAAGAAGCCTACAAAAAAGAACTGATCGCTAGCCGGCGTTAAGGCCCTGCTGTTATAAACGCCATTACTATTTGGAGTACTGGCATATTGGTAGCCATTAACATTCTTAAAATCAAGCACATTATTTACTGAGAGGTACAGAATTTTTTGCGGACTAATTAAGTAAGCCCAATTCAGACTTAAATTGTTATATGCTTTCGTTTTATTGTTTAAAAAACCCGTTTCATTTGGATTGGTGTAAGTACGTCCAGAAGCCAAACTGTAACTAAAACCAATCTGACTTTTCCAATCGTCTACCCAATATTTTCCTACTACAGAAAAGTTATGAGTATTAGCAAAATTAGGTTGTGATGCTATTGGATAATTCTGATAATCGCGTTCCGTATCTAAGTAGGAATAACTCACCCAATAGTCAAAATTCCTAAGGGTTTTATCATCTCTAAAAAACAAATCGAATCCTTTGGCGTAACCAGAGCCATTATTGGTAAACACACTGTTATAACTCGCATATTCGGTATCGTATTTTATTAAATTACGATAGTCTTTAAAGTAAGCTTCTGCACGAAAGAGACGCCCATCACCATTTAACTGATAGTTTAACAAATAATGAGTAGATTCTTCTGAATCAATAACTTGATTAAAATTTAAAATATCATTATTCGGATTCTGATAAAAGGAACCGTAAGCTAAAGACACCTGACTTTTAGACGCTACCTTATAAGCTAAAGATATACGAGGTGTCACATCGAACGTCTTAAAAAGCGCACTATATTCTCCGCGTAATCCTGCTTTTAAAGCTAACTTTTTTGTAAAAATCATATCGGCCTCTACAAAAGATGCAGAGATGGAATTATCAAATCCATACGACTCCGAATTTGTATTAAACGCCTTAAACGATTCATCGAAATTGGAGAACAATTGTTCGGCTCCAAAGTTTAATTTATACCGATTATTAAAACGATATTTCAAGGCTACTTTGGCATGCATTGCATGTTCTAAATTATCGACCTCATCCGATTCAATATGAATCTCTGATTTGTTATTGGTATAACTCCCACCAGCAAACACAGACCAATTCGCATTCAGTTTTCCTTGATAAGACGTGTTTACATATAGGTTTTTGTTATTCAGCTTATAATCTACGCCATCTTCATAATCGATATGCTCTTGAGTTAACTCAAAGTCACTAAGCTCGTAAGCCGTATACAATTTAAACAGCCCTTTATTCATTTTTTTGCGAAACACCGCTTCTCCAGAGAAACTCTGATATGGTTTTTCCCAATCGTTTCTCCCCGGAAACAGTGAGATATACGGCCCTAAATTCATATAAGATGCATTAACACTCAGCGCGCTTTTTTCCCACTTTTTGGTATGACCAAGAGCGCCTCCAACCGACATTAACCCTATATCTGTTTTGTTTTGTTCCGGTTCATCAATGGTGTTTAACATCAACACGCTAGACAAGGCTTGGCCGTATTCGGCAGAATACCCACCTGTTGAAAAGGTAATACCATCGAACAAAAACGGCGAATATCGCCCACGTGTTGGCACATTATTAGCCGTTGGCGTATAAGGTGTAAAAACGCGAGTACCATCTATAAAAATCTGTGTTTCATTAGCTTCTCCACCTCTAACAAACAATCGACCATCTTCGGCAACCGTTGTGGTTCCTGGCAGAGTTTGCAAAGCACCTACAAAATCACCTAAAGCACTAGCCGTTGTAACCACATCTAAAGACGACAAGGCATTGACTTTACTATTGTCTCCCGCAGAAAACGTTCCTGCCGAAAGCACCACAGCATCTAAGGCATTGACATCTTCCCGCAATTTTATTTCAACATCTTGAAAATTGGAAACATCTCCGGCTTTACGGTAGGTTTCAAAGCTTATAAACGATACAATAAGAATTTGAGCGCCTGTTTCAGTCGTTTTAAAACTAAATGTTCCCGATGCATCGCTAGTTCCGCCATCGTAAGCCCCTTCTAAATACACATTAGCACCTGCGATAGGATTCTGTTTAGCATCTGTAACACGACCAGAAATTAAGGTCTGAGCGCACACTTGGTTTAGAGTGAGTAAGCTCATTAGAATAAGAAGACTTTGTAATTGTTTCATGTCTTGATTGGTTATAATTAGTCATACAAAAATGAAACAGATACTACCGTTTGAAAACTAAAGCCTACCCAACTGTTATATTTCAAGGATGAATTGAAACTATAACAATCCAAACATTTAACAACCGAGCTTCCAATATTTTAAAAGATCATTAAATAGAAAGATTTTAGATATATTTGGCACAACTAACTCATCAGCAAACATATGCTAAGCCGAACCGATTGGAATTTCATTAAGATTTACCTCGTAATATTACTATCCGAATTAATATTCACCAACATAAATCACTTGTCGGCGATACATTACATCACGAAGCCCGCATTGCTAATCTCTCTAATATTATTCTTCTATAAAACAAACTCTTCAGCCTCGACCTACGTGAAGAAATTCACATTATTAGCTTTAGTGTTTTCACTTATTGGAGACATATTATTAATGTTTCAAGACAAGAACGCTTTATTTTTCCCGTTAGGCTTAGCATCGTTTCTAATTGCACATATTATGTATATTTTAGTCTTCTTAAAAGACAGAAGAACAAACAAAAAAAGCTTATTATTCCTAACCGTTGTGTCACTATACGGATTAATATTACTTCATTTTTTATCTCCTAATTTAGGCGAGTTATTTACCCCTGTAATTATTTATATTATTGCCATTTTGGCGATGGTTACAACAGCCTATCTAAGAAACAAAACAGACTCTAAAATGTCTTATTATTTAATTTTAATTGGTGCTTTTCTATTTATAATTTCAGACAGCATACTTGCAATTGATAAGTTTTTAGTTCCTTTAAATTATAGTCATATTCTAATTATGCTTACGTATGGTCTCGCCCAACTCACTTTAGTTTTAGGCATTAAAAACTCATTATAGAGTTTATCTATATACAACACAACAAAAGCTAACAATCAACAAGTTAAAATGATTACATAAATAAAAACTTTAACTATAAATTTTAATTATCTTAAACATATAAATACCTCATATGACTTAAAAAATAAGATTTCACACTTTCTTTTAACAACAAAAACCAACTTAACAACACCTCTTAATTCCTATAACACAAACAATATTTTAATCAATTTTAATTCGTCTTGTAACAAATTGAAAACAAAACACACTAATACATTAATTAACCTCTCGACTTGAATAAAAACCAAAAACATAACTTTATTGAATTGCTTGAGGAGCATCAAAATATCGTACATAAGGTGTGCCGATTATACACTAACGATTACGATGCTCACAACGATTTATTTCAGGAAATAACCATACAACTTTGGAAAGCTTACCCTAAGTTTCGTGGCGATGCTAAATTTAGCACCTGGATGTATCGTATTGGGTTAAATACCGCTATTACACTATACCGAAAATCTAAAAGAAGAATTCAGACTCAAGATTTTGATGCGGTTCAATTTAGAATAAAAGCTGAAGATTATGATGATACTGAGGAAGAGCAGTTAAAATTACTTTACAGTGCTGTAAAACAACTTAACGATATTGAGAAAGCACTTATCTTCTTGTATTTAGAAGATAAAAATTACAAAGAAATTAGTGAAACATTGGGAATTAGCGAAGTAAATGCCAGAGTGAAGATGAACCGTGTGAAAACCAAATTAAGAACCATTTTAAATCCGTAACCTTATGGATGAATTAGAAATTTTAAAGAAAGATTGGAATAAAAAGGAAAATCAGAACTTCCCTAAACTGTCTTATAACGATATATATAAAATGATTTTAAAGAAATCTTCTTCTATTGTAAAGTGGATTTTTATTATTAGCATTTTAGAGTTCTTATTTTGGACCGTTATATCTTTAGCCATTAAAGAACCTGAACACTTAACTAGAATTAACAAAACCGATGCTGGTCTTATTTTAGATATACTTATCGTGTTAAATTACGCTGTATTACTGTACTTCTTTTATCTGTTTTACAAAAACTACAAAAAAATATCTGTTACAGATAATGCTAAAACACTAATGAAGAACATATTAAAAACAAGACAAACTGTGAAAAATTATGTTTTGTTTAATCTGTTATTCATTATAATTTCTACGGTAACAATTTTAACGATTGAATTTAGACAAGACGAAGTCTTAGTTTCAAAAATAAACGAAGCAGCCGCTAGCGGTCACATTTTCATCTATTACACTAAAGTAATACTAATTACAGGAGCCATACTAGCAATTACTACAGGCGTATTGCTCGCTTTCTACTGGTTAATATACGGTATCCTTTTAAAACGACTCAATAAGAATTATAAGGAACTTAAAAAGATGGATATTTAACCTATACGTTATATTTCCTTTGTTTATTTAACTCTTCCATATCTTCAATTTGCTTTTTAGTAAGCACCTTTAAGAATGATGGATGTTGCTCTATTGAGTATTCAATTTTTTCAACAATATCCTCTATAGAATCATTTTTATAATCGATATCTAAAGGCGCTTTAATCTCCATAGATTGAAGGATATTCTTTTTCTTGACCCGTAACCCCTTTTTATCGAAAGAACGTCTAAAACCGTCTATAACAACAGGGACAACAATAGGCTCGTAACGTTTAATTATATGCGCAGTTCCTTTTCTAATTGGTTTAAAAGGCGTTGTAGTACCTTGAGGAAACGTAATCACCCAGCCATCTTTTAAAGCCTTAGCAATACTAGAAATATCGCTCATTTTAACCTGTCTGTTCACATCCTTACCTTCTGCTCTCCAAGTACGCTCTATACTAATAGATCCTGCGTAAGCAAAAATCTTAGGCAACAAACCAGATTTCATAGTCTCTTTAGCAGCAACATAATACACATTTAGCTTAGGATTCCAGATATACCCTATATTTTTAATAGAATCTTCTCGTCCGCTAAGACTTGCATTAAACACATGAAACATAGCTACTACATCTGCAAAATATGTTTGATGGTTAGATATAAACAATACATTGTTATGAGGTAAATTTTTAATAACCTCTGAACCTTCTATTTGCAATTCATTAAACCCTCGAAACCTGCGATGCGTAATGATTCCCAAGTAGCGAATGATCCATTTTTTAATTAAAAGTATATGTCCGAAAGGATTTCGTTTAAACAATCCCATGATAGTTCTAAGTTTTTATAATTAAGCAAATGTAGGAAAAAGTCATAGATAACACACTTCTTTTAAAATGTCTTTTACTTCACTCAACATCATTGCTGTCGCTCCCCAAACCACATAGTCTTGCAAAACAAAGGCTGGAACATCTATTTTTTCGATATAAGACGTTGTTACTGTTTTAGTAACCACACTGTTCTCATTTAAAAATTCGGTAAGCGGAACTTCAATTATAGCTTTTACTTCGGCATCTTGCTTTAAAAAAACTGGTGTTTTTTCTACAATCCCAATATACGGTTGCACTAAAAAGTGGCTTGGTGGGATATATAAATTAGAAATTTCTCGCCACACCTCTATATCTTGTTCTCGCACACCCACCTCCTCGAAGGTTTCTCGAATAGCTGCAGATTTAAGCGATTCGTCCTCTAACTCTAACTTACCACCAGGAAACCCTATCTGCGCAGAATGCACGCCTTTATACGTGTTTCTAAGAATTAAAACCAACATGGTTTCATACGCTTGATTCGGGTAAAATAATGCCATTACTGCGGCTTTTCTAGCGGTTTTCATCTTAATTCTATTTTCTTCAAGCAGTTCTTTGCGAAACGGCGGAGACATTTTAAACTGAGATGCTTCGGCTGGAAGCTGTATATTTTCTATTTTTGACCTTAACTTTATAAAATCATCAAAATTCATTTATGAGATTCTTAGTATACTGTTGCTTATTCCTTTTTCTATTTAATTGTGAAGATACAAATTCTAAAAAAAACAAGACCTCAAAAATCACTACTGAATCCACAATAGAAAAATCTATTGAAAAGGACAGCATTACAACTTCTGAAAAAGAAAAACGCGAGTACCCTGTCTTGACAGATGATAATGTTATGGAATTCTTTCTTCAGTACGACAAAAAACACAAAGAAAACAAGGTAAGAATAACCACTAGTATGGGGATTATTGAATTATTGCTTTTTAACGAAACCAAATTTCACCGCTCAAACTTTATATTCTTAACAAAACAAAATTATTTTACAGATACACAGTTTTACAGAGTTGTAAAAAACTTTATCATTCAAGGTGGTAGTAGTGATGATACAGAAATTGCAAAGCGTAGAAATCGTATTGGTAAATACTTGCTTCCAACAGATGCTAAACGAGGATTTACACACGACAGAGGCGTAATTTCTATGCCAAGTAGCGATATCGAGAACCCTTACAAACTCGCCTCTCCATACGAGTTCTTCATAGTACAAGCACCACATGGCGCACACCATTTGGATGGGAATTACACCATTTTCGGAAAAGTAACACGCGGAATGGATGTCGTAGACGCTATTTCTAACGTTGAAACAGACAACAGAGAGTGGCCTTTAAATAATATTTATATTGAGAAAGTTGAAATTATTAATTAACAATTTCACTTTTATACAAATTAGGCAGTTTAATCTTAAAACGCACGGCTAACAAACGAATTAAAATTACCACCAACCCTGAAAACATAAACACATAATCATCTTCAATTGGTAATTTACGTAAAACGAAATATGAAATTCCACCCAAAATACATGCCGTTGCATAGATTTCGTCTCTAAAAATAACAGGAATTTCATTACATAAAATATCACGTATAACACCGCCAAAACAAGCTGTCATTGTTCCTAATGCAATGCAAATAATTGGATGTAAACCGTGAGACATCCCAACCTGAATACCTACTAAGGTATACAAACCAATACCAATGGTATCGAATAAAAACAACGATGTTCTTAAGTAATCAATTTTATGCCTTAATACTACAGAGAAAATGGTTGTTGCTAGGATTACGTACACATACGTCATGTTATGCATCCAAGTAACAGGCGTATTACCTACTAATACATCTCTTAATGTTCCGCCACCAATTGCAGTGACAGAAGCGATTATTAAAACACCAAAAGGATCCATACGTTTACTTAAAGCAACTAAAACACCAGAAATAGCAAACGAGATTGTTCCTAAAATATCTATAATATAAATCATGTATTACGACTTTTGTTATGGTCAAACTACAAGATTAAGATTAAATATTAGTTTACAAAAACTTAAGCCGTAAAAAACATCTAATCAATTTGATACCGTATTTTATATGCTACCCTTTTTTACAAGACATAAGTTGCATTAACTAAAGATTTAAATTAAATACAGAAAACAGCTTAAAAACAAATATTTACACATTGTCTTCGTGCGCATATAAGTTTGGCAAACTAATTTTAAAACGTACCGCTACCAACCTTATCGCGATAACAATTAGTCCTGACGACAGTAAAACCATGTTATCTTCTATAGGCAATAACTCTAATAAAAAGAAGGAAATTCCACCTAAGATACATGGAGTCGCATAAATCTCTTCTCTAAATATTACAGGAATTTCATTACATAAAATGTCACGAATAACACCTCCAAAACAAGCTGTCATTGTACCTAATATAATACAAATAGGCATGGACAAGCCAGCAGATATTCCTTTTTCTATACCAATAACGGTGTACAAACCAATCCCTACTGTATCGAATAAAAAGAGTGATGTTCTTAAATAATCAATCTTATGTCTAAAAATTATTGCAAAAATTGTACTTCCTAAAATAAGGTAAACATACATTGGGTTAATCATCCAAAAAACTGGTGTTGCTCCTATAAGCACATCACGCATCATCCCTCCTCCTGTTGCGGTAACAAAAGCAATAATTAAAATTCCGAATGGATCCATACGCTTACTTAAAGCGACTAAAACTCCTGATATAGAAAAGGCTATAACTCCTAATAAATCAATAGTATATAACATGACATTATTTATTTGCGGGCGCAAATATACTATTACATTTTAGTTTATGAATGAATTATAATACAGAAAACGAAATAAAAAAAACCTTCATTTGTATTTCTACAAATGAAGGTTCTGTTTTTTCTATACAATCGATGGTTATACTGTTGTTTCTCCTAACCACGCTTTCATCATCCAGATTGTTTTTTCTTGTTCAGTTATAAGATCACTCATCATAGAGTTTGTACCTTCATCTCCTGCATCCCCAGCTTTATCTAGAATACTTCTTTCAATTTTTAATAAAATCGATAACGATTCTACAATAAGCTCTACAGCTTTTTTGTCATCAGACACATTTTTACCAACTCTTACTTCTGAAACTTCTGTATAATCTGAAAATGTATGTAGAGGTGTTTCACCAAGTGTTAATACACGCTCAGCAATTTCATCTACATTTACGTTAGCTTCTGTATATAATTCTTCAAATTTAACGTGTAATTCAAAGAATTGCTTTCCTCTAATATTCCAGTGAATACCTCTTAAATTCTGATAATATGTTTGAAAATTAGCTAATAAGCTATTTAAATCTTTTGCTAAATCTTTAGTTTTTTTTGAATCTAATCCTAATATATTAAGTCCCATAATTTAT
The DNA here is from genome assembly GCF_000723205.1 of Formosa agariphila KMM 3901. NCBI lineage: Bacteria > Pseudomonadati > Bacteroidota > Flavobacteriia > Flavobacteriales > Flavobacteriaceae > Formosa > Formosa agariphila. Next base: position 2,349,899 of record NZ_HG315671.1, read on the forward strand.
GTTTTTATATTTATACAAATTTAGCCCATAATTAACACAACTAATAATCAATTATATTGATTCATTTTATAATTTTATAGTCTAAACTTATACCATGACGATTACTCAATTATATTATGTCTTAGCCGTTGCAGAAAATCAAAATTTCACGAAAGCAGCAGAAAAATGTTTTGTAACACAACCTACATTAAGTATGCAAATACAGAAACTTGAAGATGAGCTTGATGTTCTTATTTTCGATCGTGGTAAAAAACCAATTGAATTAACCGAAGTTGGTAAGAAAATTGTAAACCAGGCCAAAAATATTGTAAATGAATCGAATCGTATTCAGGATATTGTAGACCAGCAAAAAGGTTTTATAGGCGGAGAATTTAAATTAGGAATTATACCTACTATTATGCCTACGCTTTTACCTATGTTTTTAAATACCTTCATAAAAAAGCACTCTAAGGTTAAACTTATTATTGAAGAATTAACTACAGAAGAAATTATTTCTAGATTAAATGAAGGACATCTTGACGCAGCTATTGCTGCAACTCCTTTAGATGCTGAAAACATAAAAGAACGCGTCTTATATTTCGAACCTTTTGTAGCCTATGTACCGCAAAACCACAGATTACATAATGCAACAAAAATAGAATCTAGCGATTTAGATGTAGACGATATGCTTTTATTAGAAGACGGCCATTGTTTTAGAAACAGTATACTTAACATTTGTAAGACCTTTAAAAAGCATACAGACGACGACTTCCTGTTAGAAAGTGGTAGTATAGAAACCTTAATTAAATTATCTAACGAAGGTTTAGGAATGACGTTACTTCCATATTTACACACTCTAGACTTGAATGAAAAGGCACAAAAAAACTTGAAGTTTTTCAGTGAACCTTCTCCTGCTCGAGAAGTGAGTTTAATATATCATAAGAGTGAATTAAAAATTCAAATTATTGAAGCTTTGCAATCTATAATCTCTGGAGTTATTCGTGGCGCTATAGCTTTTCAGAATGTAAAAATTATAAGTCCCCTACTTACTAAAAAATAAAACCACTTTATGTACACTATAAGGCTTGTTTATAGTTAGCACTAAACTATTTTTATTTTAGTGTATCGCTATTTCAGGACGGGACAAAATTTCAAATAAAAAAAAGCAACTATTTCTAGTTGCTTTTTTTTATGAATCTAGATAAACTAAACATTTATCTAAATCTGGGTTTTGCTGTACTATAGATTGTATATAAATCTTAAGCTCTTCGATTTCATAAGGTAATAATCTTTGAAGGGCTTTTTGTACTTCTTTGCAAAACAACGTAGTATCAAAACTAACTTTACTAAGTATAGTTTTGGTATACTCGAACATTGCTCTTGCCATAGGTATTGAGTTTAGGTTTAGTAATTATATTTAAAATGTAGATTTGTTCTATAGGCAACTATAACGTTTTAAATTTTATTAAAAATAAAGGTTTTAATCTTAATATTCTCTTAAAATCAGAATAATATTGTTAAAATCTGTTATCTCCATTAAGTAAGTCTCCGAGTCCGCCCAGGACACTACCTTCACCTTTTTTATTATTTCCATTTGGTAAGGCAGAAAGCACACGGCCAGCAAGACGACTAAAAGGTAACGATTGTACATATACCGTTCCAGGTCCTGTTAAGGTAGCAAAGAATAAACCTTCCCCACCAAACACTGTATTTCTAATTCCACCTATAAACTCGATATCGTAATCTACGTCTTTAGTAAACCCAACAATACACCCCGTATCTACACGAAGCTTCTCTCCTGCTTTTAGCTCTTTAGTTGCAAGTGTTCCTCCTGCATGCACAAAGGCCATACCATCGCCTTCTAGTTTTTGCATAATAAATCCTTCACCACCAAATAAACCACGTCCTAAACGTTTAGAGAACTCGATACCAACGCTTACTCCTTTAGCTGCACATAAGAATGCATCTTTCTGGCAAATCACTTTACCTCCAAACTTGTTCAAGTCTACAGCCAAAATTTTTCCTGGATATGGCGATGCAAACGATACAGAACGCTTGTCTGGATATGTATTATAAAAAGCGGTCATAAATAAGCTTTCTCCTGTTAGTAGACGTTTCCCTGCTCCAAAAATAGAATCTAATAAACTCGAGCTCTGTTTTGAGCCATCACCAAAAATAGTTTCCATTTTAATGCCCTCATGCATCATCATAAAACTTCCGGCTTCTGCAACAACGCCTTCATTTTGGTCTAATTCAATCTCTACATACTGCATTTCTTCACCATAAATGGTATAATCTATTTCGTGTGCTCTCATTTTTTTAGGTTTTAAAGATTAATACTTAATTATATGTAGTTTATTATTTAAAAATGTTACAAACACCATAAAAATGCTTGTGCCTTACGCCTTTACTTTTATAGTCCATTGAAATTTAAAAGTAGAAACCTCAACCCCATCTTCATTAGTACCTATTGATGTCATCCAAACTGTTTGTCCTTCTCCTGTTTCAATTGCTTTAGATAATGCTACATCGATTACATGTCCATCAACACATAAAAAACGAATACGACCTGTTGCCTTTTTTGTAAAGTTTGCAGAATTACTTAACACTAACATAGATACTTTTTTACCACTATTTCTTATTTTCTGCATCATAAGCGCTCCAGTAGAGAGTTCGGCTGCCATCCCTTGAACCGCCCAAAACATAGATTTAAATGGATTTTGGTTTATCCAACTGTATTTTACTGTAACCACACATTCCGATTCGTTTAAAGATTTTGTGCGCACGCCACACAAGTAAGCAGATGGCAATTTTAGCATTAAAAAACTATTCAGTTTAGACGGACTTATTTTCATGTTATCGATGTTGTTTAGGTAAAAATATCGAAAATTATCGAGATTTCAACTTGTTAATATTACGTTAAATTTTACTACTATGTTTTGCATAATACCTTTTTAAAGATATATATTTGCATAAGAAACTATTATATGCTTTTAAAAGATGAAACAGATTGGTTTAATTTTCGCATTATTAGGATGCCTTTCTATGATGAACTGCTCTAAGGCTAAAGACAAATTAATGTTTATACATCATTTAAAGAAAAACATAACGAATACATATAATACAGAGCAGATAGAAGTAAAAATTAATGAAGATGATAATAATATAGACTTACTAATCTTTATTACAGATACAAAATTCAATAATTACAGTACGCAACAAAAGCATAATATGGCTAAAACTATTGGTCAGTTTGCTATAAAAGATGAAATTAAAACATCTAAAATAAAGTCAGGAGAACTCATTTTTATAAACGAAACTAATAAAGTCCTCTATAAAACAACAGATTCAGAATCATACAAAATGTATTAATCTATCTCTACTTAAAACAAAAAACCATGATTGATAACCACCAAAAAAATATAGCCACGTGTATTCACTTATCTACCTTCAGTAGATTCATTTTTCCTTTTGGAAATTTTATAGCCCCTGTTATTTTATGGATTACCAATAAAGATAAATCTCAATTTATAGATGTTCACGGCAAGGAAGCCATCAACTTTCAACTAAGTATTTTACTATACACTGTTATTATAGGACTAATTACAGTGCCCTTTTTTATATTTAATATTTTTAATGGCTTAGATTTTATAAATTTTAATCTTTTAGAGCATATAGAAATTAATATAAGTAAACCTTCTCCCTTGTTGTATTTGGGAGGCGCATTAGCGGGATTAGCTGTTTTAGGATTTATTATCGAACTCGCCTTAATTGTAAACGCTAGTTTAAAGGCTAAAGACGGAGAGCTTTTCCGTTATCCATTAAATATCCATTTCATCAAATAATTAATCATTCATCAATCCAATCAAAAAAAATGAACAGTTTAAAATTAAAACACATCAACACATGACTCAAGTAAAAATATATTCATTTCATAGAACTTTGTCTTTAATCGAGACGGATAAATATACAAACAGATGAAAATAGAAAACACAAAAGCACAAATGCGAAAAGGTGTTTTAGAATATTGCATATTATCGGTTTTAAAAGATGAAGACGCCTATGTTGCAGAAATTCTAGAAACACTTAAAGATGCTAAAATGTTAGTTGTAGAAGGTACCATTTATCCTTTACTAACACGTCTTAAAAACGCCGGACTCCTTAATTATCGCTGGGAAGAATCTACTTCTGGACCACCTCGTAAATATTATGGATTAACCGAAACTGGACAATTATTTCTTAGTGAACTAAACACCACTTGGAGCGAACTACAACATGCCGTAAACCTAGTAACCCGTCAAAAAAATAATAGTAATGAATAAAACTGTCAACATAAATTTAGCAGGTATTTTCTTCCATATTGATGAAGATGCATACCAAAAACTACAGCGCTATCTTGAGGCTATTAAACGTTCATTTACAGATTCTCAAGGTCGTTCCGAAATTATAGCAGATATTGAAGCTAGAATTGCCGAATTGTTTAACGAACGCGTAAAACACGACAAACAGGTTATTGGTAACAAAGAAGTAGATGAAGTAATTTCTATTATGGGGCAACCAGAAGATTATTTGGTTGACGACGAAATTTTTGAAGATGAGCCAGTATCGCCTTCACATCCTAAATCTATTAAGAAACTGTATCGAGATACAAGCAACTCGTACATAGGTGGTGTCGCTGCGGGGTTAAGCCATTACTTAGGAATAGATACCATTTGGGTACGCCTAATCTGGGTTTTATTAACTTTTGGTTCTGCCGGTACATTTATACTAATCTATGTTTTATTTTGGATTTTAGTTCCTGAAGCTGTTACCACTGCAGAAAAGTTAACTATGACGGGCGAACCCGTGAATATTAGTAACATCGAAAAAAAAATAAAAAAAGGATTTGAAGATGTATCAGATACTGTAAGAAGTGTCGACTATGAAAAGTACGGAAGCAAAGTTAAATCGTCTTCAAAGTCATTTTTTGAAACTATTGGTGATATTATCATGTTTTTCCTGAAACTCTTTGCCAAATTTATAGGACTTATTTTAGTGTTATTTGGTGCTTTATCCATTTTCGCTTTATTGATTAGTTTACTATCTTTAGGTAGCTCATCCTTTTTTCACCCGTGGTGGATGGATTATCCAGATGCCGTAAACACGACAGGTTTACCTATTTGGCTAGGGTCTTTACTTGTGTTTTTCACTGTTGGTATTCCGTGTTTTTTCGTGCTATACCTAGGACTTAAAATCTTAATCAATAATTTAAAGTCTATAGGAAAGGTTGCTAAATTCACCTTATTAGGACTGTGGTTAATCTCGTTAATCGCTGTAATAACCATAGGTGTTAAGCAAGCTTCAGACCACGCACTTCATTCTGTAGTAACAGAAAAGAATACACTTGTATATAACACGCAAGACACGTTACGTATTACTATGGTGAAGAATAACAAATTCAACAGAAGTATTCGTAGAAGCGATGATTTCCAGATTGTGTACAACGATAACGACGAGAAAGTAATTTTCACTAGAGATGTAACTGTACATGTACGTTCTACAAAAGATAGTATAGGTAGAATTCAGATTGAAAAAGAATCTAAAGGAAAAGACTTCTTAGATGCTAAAGCACGTGCAGAACATATTATGTACAACTATACACTTACAGGGAACCAATTGCTTTTGGACAGCTATTTACTTACAGATTATGAGAATAAATACAGAGAACAAAATGTAGATATTGTATTATATCTTCCAGAAGGTACATATGTTGATTTAAATAGAAATATGCGTTCGTACTTAAAATCTTATAAATCTGCTGATAATATTATCACCTATAAAGACTCGAACCATATCATGAAAATATTAAACGATGATGCAAGCTGTATTGATTGTTTTGATATTGACACGGAAGACGATTCTGATGAAGAAGGCTATATCGATCTTAACATTAACGATAGTAACGGTACTTTAAAAATTAATAATAAAGGAGTGAAAATTAAGAACGATGATGTCGATATTCAAATTGACAGCGACGGTGTTAAAGCAACCTCTGAAGATGTGAATGTAAACATCGATGAAAATGGAATTAATATTACATCAGATTAAATAAACTAAAATGCCCGAGAAATTCTCGGGCATTTTAGTTCTTAATAAAAGCAACTCATCAATCAAAAAAAACCAACCTTTATGGAAACTTTATTAAAAGCAATAATCACCTTAATTTTAGACATTTTGTGTTAAGAGAATAAATCTCATTCATAAAAGAAACCCCAAACACTCATCATGTTTGGGGTTTTTAATTTATATATAAACTCTAGTTTAAGCTTCTACTTCTATAGATGCTAAATAACGTTCTGCATCTAAAGCCGCCATACATCCTGTTCCAGCTGCTGTAATTGCTTGTCTGTACACATGATCTGCTGCATCTCCAGAAACAAACACACCTTCAATATTAGTTTTAGAAGATCCCGGAGTATTAACAATATAACCCGTTTCGTCTAATTCTAAATATTCTTTAAATATATCTGTATTTGGTTTATGACCAATAGCTACAAAAAATCCAGTTGCAGGAATCTCTGTAATAGTATTTGTTTGAGTGTTTTTAACTTTAACTCCAGTAACAACTTGTCCGTCACCTAAAACTTCTTCAGTTTCTGTATTAAATAAGATGGTAATGTTTTCCGTCTTTTTAACACGTTCTGCCATAATTCTAGATGCTCTAAATTCATCACGTCTTACCAACATGGTTACTTTTTTGCAAAGTTTAGATAAGTAATGTGCTTCTTCGCAAGCAGAATCTCCAGCTCCAACAATTACAACTTCTTGATTTCTATAAAAGAATCCATCGCAAACTGCACAAGCAGAAACCCCACCTCCTAATTGAAGGTATTTTTGTTCTGAAGGTAATCCTAAATATTTTGCAGAAGCTCCTGTAGAAATAATTACCGTATCGGCATGAATTTCTTGAGTTTCATTAATCCAAACTTTATGTACGTCTCCAGAAAAATCAACTTTTGTTGCCCAACCATCACGAATATCAGATCCAAAACGTTTTGCTTGTTCTTGTAACTGAATCATCATTTCTGGACCAGTGATTCCTTCTGGATAACCTGGAAAATTTTCAACTTCGTTAGTCGTTGTTAATTGTCCTCCTGGTTGCATTCCTTGATATAATACAGGAAACATATTTGCTCTGGCAGCATAAATAGCCGCAGTATACCCTGCAGGACCAGAACCAATAATTAGGCACTTTACTTTCTCAATTGTATCAGACATAACTTTTCTTATAATTTAATTGATACAAAAGTAGAATTTTTGAAACAATCCTTACAGTTTAAGTTATTAAAAGTTATTATCAATACATAAGAACTACCTATACATTAACCGCTTCTTCTATTAAAAGTTAATTAGCACACTATAGATTTGTTGATTTTTCACTCTAATTTCTATTTGAAGTATTCTATAGCCGTATTCAGTTTTAAAGAAGTTAACAGAAAATAGTGTTTCGAGATTCGCAAAGTCTCTTAAAATACCACAATGAATACTAAGAATATTTTTTTAATACGACACAAAACCTCACCCTCATTAATTTACTACAAATCTTGCAGTTACACAAAAAAACAATAATTTTATAAATTGCTTTTGAATTTTACATAACTAAAAACCGTAACGTTTAACAAAAAAAACCTAATATCTTAAGTAATTCCTTAAGTCTATTAAGTTATAATATTGAAATAATAGTGCATCCGAAAAATACAATAGGGCTATTTCATAAATTTTTTAAACATTACGAAAGATCCTATTTTAGCCGTATAACTCAATGCCGTTTGAACCCAATTAAGTGGTTGTAAATCTTCCTTAACATCGCCTTTAAGACCTTTTAATTCCTCCCAAGCAATTTTACGCTCTAAATCTAGGCGTTTTAATTCGTAATTTATCTCATCAAAAGAATTGTAAACTTTTTTCATACGTTAATCAAAGAAATTTTGTGACATGGTTGTTATAAATTTATTGTCAATTCGTTTTCTTAACACATAAACAATAACAGCAAAAATTAAAAATAATCCACCAACAACTAAAGCTCCATAAGCCATATTATCTAACCAATACCCGATACCAATAGCTGCCGAAATTGCAAAAAACATGAATGCAATAAATAAAAAGGCACCTACTAAAATCATCTTGCCTAGCAAACTCATGACTTGAGTGAGCTGTTGAAAGATTTTTAGCTTTACATATTGGTGAGATTTATTAATATAAGTCTCACCAATATCTGAAGCTTTATTTGAAGTCTCATTTAAAGATTCAAAAATATTCATATATTATGATTTTTGATATTTCTTATTTTGATCTTTCAATTTTGCTAGCTTTTTTTCTAAACTAGAAATAACATCGTCTGCTTTATGACTGGCATCTGTAACTATAGATTCTATTTGCTCATCTAAAGTTCCTTTTTTAGTATTTAAGCTGCTATTTACTTTTTCCTTTAAATCGTGAGCACTACTACTTACTTTTTCTTTCAGGTCGTGAGCTTCACTGTTCATTTTATCACGAGCAGCTAAAGCCTCTTCTGACAAACGTTGTCTTGTTTTACTTCCTTTGTCTGGAGCATAAAGAATTCCAAACAATGCACCTATTGCTGTTCCAGCTAAAAGACCTAATACGGTGTTTCCACTTTTACTCATAATTATAATTTTTAATGGTTTAAAAATATAATTCCGTTTCCACGAAATCCTTATCAAATTTACAAAATATTAAGAAATTAATCGAATTATAAAATACAATTTTAAGTTAAACAACCGAAAACTCTCAATATCACTAATTTATAACAATCAACTGATTTACAATTGATTAAGTACTATGTATTATATTTCAAAATTAGTAAACTCTTAAAAAATGATTAACTAAATCGCATTTATTTTTACTCCTAAACCTTTGTATTCGTCTACAGAAATTAGATAAGAACATACAAAATAGCTTTCGGGTTCTCGTAAAATTTTATAGACTAAATCAATTATACTTTAAATACAATCTATAAATCACGAGATAAAGCTAACCATATAGAACTAAACTTATTATTAAATTATGAGACAAAATCTAACTACTTTATATAAACTTACAATCGACTTTTAAGCAATGAATGCTAATCTCTAATGAAAAAGCCTTGTTAACTACAAGGCTTTTTTAAAATTAACTCATAACAAGTAAACAAACAACCTCATTTAAGACACAACTTGAATGGCTAGACTTACCTTATCATGTAGTGCTTTTAATCGATCTAATTCAAAATTTAAACTTTTGTAAATAGTGTTCTTAGAGGTTTCAAAATAATCTTTTGTATCTTCTAACATACTTTCATAATACAGCACACCCGACTTTAAATTATTAATAAAAGTCGTAAAATACTTTTCTTCTCTTTTATTAGAGATTATCGGAGATTCATTAAATTTATCTGTAATATAATCTACATAAATAGTCAGTTCTTTAACAAAAATATTTGGTCGTCTAGGCGCTACTATATTTTTAATTTCACCATAAATATGAGAAGACATCTCTTTTAAACTCAGAATTTTTGAGAAATACGCCATATTAGGTCCAGGACAAACTGAAACTCCAGTACCTTCTGTTTTTGTATCTAAATTATACTTTAATAATGCAGATGTTCCTAAACCTACACAAGTACACGATTTAACCGTTATTTTGTCAAGCTCCTTTTTATAGGCGATTTTGTCTAGACTAAGCTCGTCTAACTTTTTAATTTTTAAATGCTGATATTGTCTAGAAGCTGTACACAAACCTTCTTCTGAAAACTCTTTATTTAGAGCCACAAACTTTTTAGGGCACGCACTACCTGGTCTGTTTTTTTCAATATTTCTATCTTTTTCAGCATCTTTAGTATTCCCTCTCATACTATTAAAAGGCACTCCTAACGGAGAAATATTGCTCAAATATAAATCTTCCTCTTTTGCTTTTGTTAATTGTTTTAGCGTAGCATCATCTACAGTAGTTGCTTCAGGCACTAATAAAAAAGGTGTTCCCCACCCTACAGAATCTAACTTATATTTATGTAATAGAAAATCATGCTCTTCTGATGTTCCCACACCGCCTTGAGCAGTAATTTGTATCGGTAAAGGTGATTTAGGAACAAAATATCCCTTAGCCTTTAAAGCTTTCGTAAGTAAATCGTGAAGTTCATTTATTAAGCTTTCTCTATTGGTCGTAAACTCATTTAGGATTGGTCCCAACAACAATCCATTAGTTGCAAATGCATGACCACCACAATTTAACCCAGATTCTATTCTGAATTCTGAAATCCAGATTCCCTTTTTAGCCAGAATTTTCCCTTGAATTAAAGCTGATCTATAATCACTTACTTTTAATATTACTTTTTTCTTAATGTATCCCGTAGCATCAGGATAAAAATCCATGAAATTTTCTAAATAACTGAATAAACTCGGGTTCATTCCTGCCGATAGTATTAAGGACGAACTTAAATTAGAATTTGCATACCCTCTTAATGCTGCATGTGCATCGTTATATTCGATAGGTAATTTCTTTTTATCCTTAAAGTTGTCTTTATCGACCTTAGTCATGATGTTTACATCTATACTACCTTTAACTAAATTGTCTGTTAAAAACTTCTTCGCCTTATCTAAGTTAAGTGTCCCCGATATGGCATTTAAGAATTGAAATTTCATCTCTGAAGTACTAGGTAATAAATTTAGATACTGTTTTAATTCAGCAGTGTAAGATTTATTCACTTCTTTAAGCTGATTGAATTTCTCCTCGGTAACGTCGTGTATCATATCTAAATACGACGTGATGCGTTTCGCTCTAAAATCTGATTGAGAATTATCAATTTCATCATATGGCAGTTCAAACATATTGCAATACATCTTTCTAAGTTTTTCAAGTAAAATATCATCCACTAGAGAAATAGCCGAATCTATTCCTAAATGAGAGACCTTTAGTGGTGTATCTGCGGTAAATCCAATTCCCATTACAGGGATGTGGAAAGAATGTAGTTTTTTCATTAAAATCGTTTTTAGTTTCTCTTTTTTTAGCAAAAAGATTTACAAACATCCGAATTTTCATTTTACTAAATTATGACATATATCATATCTCAACTTAACACACAAACACTTAAATAACTGACAAACATGTCAATATAAAAATTACAATAAAAAATATAATTAGCACAGAAAATTTATTGATGACCAATGACATTCTAAAAATCTTAGAATATATGGTTCTTTTTTAACCAAAAAAAATCCAGTGAAAAAGACTTTCACCAGATTTTTTAATGTTTATAAACTGTCTTGTAATTTAAGACATCATAGTCTCCCTATTTTTTAGGAATCTCCTTCAAAATTTCAAGAACAAAGTTCCAGTATTTCTGTACTGAAGAAATACTAGCGCGTTCGTCTGGAGAATGCGCCCCTTTAATTGTCGGTCCAAAACTAATCATTTCCATATCTGGATAGTTAGAACCAATAATACCACATTCTAATCCGGCGTGACATGCGGCTACATGTGCTTTTTCACCGTACATTTTTTGGTAAGTGGTATCTAATACTTTTAAGATAGACGAATCCATATTTGGTGCCCATCCTGGATAATCTCCCGTACACTCCACTTCACATCCTGTTAATTCGAATGCAGAACGCAATGTGTTTGCTAAATCCCATTTAGAACTATCTACTGAAGAACGAGTTAAACAGCTTATTTTAATATGACCGTCTTTTACAAGTACTCGAGCAATATTATTAGACGTTTCTACCAATTCAGGAATATCAGCGCTCATACGGTATACCCCATTATGCGCGGCATATAAGGCTCTAGTTAAGCCTTCTTGCACACCTAAGTTCATAATAGTTTCAGGTAATTCTACAGCTTCAACAGTCACCTTTAAATCTGGTTCCATTGTTTTTAATTCCTCTTGAATTGTAGCACCTTGAAGTTTCATTTCTAATTCGAAAGCCTCTTGATGAATTGCATCTACAGCAACTATAGCTTTACTTTCTCTTGGTATTGCATTACGTAAACTTCCGCCATCAATTTCAGAAATACGTAAACCGAAGTTTTCAAATCCGTCAAATAATAAGCGATTTAAAATCTTATTCGAGTTTCCTAAACCTTCGTGAATTTGCATTCCTGAATGTCCACCTTGTAAGCCGTTAACAGTAATTTTATATCCTAATTTAAATTCAGGTGTTTCTTCTTCTTCATACGTTCTTGTTGCCGTAACATCGATTCCTCCTGCACAACCTACACCAATTTCATCATCTTCTTCAGTATCTAAATTTAAAAGAATGTTTCCTTCTAAAACACCTCCTTTTAAACCTTGTGCACCTGTCATTCCAGTTTCTTCATCTATAGTAAATAAAGCCTCAAGTGGCGGATGAGCAATTTCGTTACTTTCAAGAATAGCCATAATTGTAGCTACTCCTAAACCATTATCTGCTCCCAAAGTTGTACCATTGGCACGCACCCAATCTCCATCGACTAACATCTCAATACCTTGTGTAGCAAAGTCGAATACGGTATCGTTATTTTTTTGGTGAACCATATCTAAATGCGATTGCATCACGATAGGCGCTCTATCTTCCATTCCTGCACTAGCGGGCTTTTTTATAATAACATTTCCAACTTCATCTTCAATAGTTTCCAATCCTAAAGACGTTCCAAAATCTTTCATAAAGGCAATGACTTGCTCTTCTTTTTTCGAGGCTCTTGGCACAGCATTTAAATCTGCAAATTTGTTCCAAAGGGCTTTTGGTTCTAATGCTCTTATTTCTGAATTCATAATTTCGTTTTATAATGTTTCACAAAGGTACGTATTAGCATTAAGCAATTACAAACATTTGCCTATTTTTGAGGCATGCTTAAAAACCCAAAAACATATCTAGCATTTTCGTTGCTTCCCGTATATTTTCTAGTAAGATTCTTATCGAATTACCCGGAAATCATAGAACATTATTATAGTAATGGGATATACCCTATAATTTCTAAAATATTGCGATACGGCTTAGGTTGGATTCCCTTTTCGTTTGGCGATTTGGTTTATGCTTTCGGTATTATTTATATCGTGAGGTGGCTGATTGTAAATAGAAAAGGTTTCTTTAGAAATACACAAGAATGGCTAATCGATATTTTATCGGCAGTAACCTTATTATACTTCGCCTTCCATTTGTTCTGGGGCATGAATTATTACCGACTACCACTGCATCAGAATTTAAATTTAGAAGCCGATTACACTACAGAGCAGCTAATTTCTGTAACTCAAGAATTAATTCAAAAAACAAACAGTCTTCAATTAGGAATTACTAAAAACGACACGATAAAAGTTGACATACCTTATAGTAAATCGGAAATATTTAAACGTTCTGAATCAGGATATAAGAATCTAGAGGAACAGTATCCGCATCTCGAATACCATCCAAGAAGTATCAAAAAATCCTTATTCAGTGTACCGTTAACGTATATGGGTTTCAGTGGTTATTTAAATCCACTAACTAATGAAGCGCAAGTCGATTATTTAATTCCCTCTTACAAATTCCCAACCACATCGGCTCACGAAATGGCGCATCAATTAGGTTATGCGGCCGAAAATGAAGCTAATTTTATTGGGTGTTTAGCCACAATAAATAACGATGATATTTACATGAAATACTCCGGGTATGCATTTGGACTGCGCCATTGTTTAAACGAAATTTACCGTCGCGACCCAGAACAGTATGAAAATATTGTAGAAACAGTAAACATAGGAATTTTAAAGAATTATGAGGAAACACGTGTGTTTTGGGAAAGCTATCAGAATCCGTTAGAACCACTTTTTAAAATGAGTTACAACTCGTATTTAGAAGCAAATAACCAGAAAGGCGGCATGGAAAGTTATAGTTATGTCGTTGCGCTATTGGTGAATTATTTTCAGAAAAATCCGGTGTAACATAAAAAATGTTAACAGAGAGCGAAATCAAGCGCTCTGTTAACATTTTTAATCTATTGGTATTTATAGTGAGATTATTCTATCGTTTCCGCACCTTCAGAAACATCATAAAATGAAGCATCTTTCTTGTCTTCAGATATGTTTACATCAGAAAACTCAACTTCTTTTTTCACATCTACAGGTTTTCCATCTACCACATTATACCATTGTATCGCCTTTGGTAATTTCACACCATTTACATCTTGCCAATCTCCATATTTAATATAGCTGAATGTTTTACTTTTCTCTTTAGCAAAAAAGGTCATGGTATAAGCTAACCAAGTCATTTCATTCGTTTTAGCATCATAATAAATAATGTATTCATCATCTGGCGACGAACCTACTTCTGCACCATAAGAAATTTTAATTCCTGGATATTCCACACCTTCAAAACGTAATGGTTCTGCATCACTATATGTAATTCCATCATCTGCTAATACAAAAGGCATTGCATAGAAATAAAACATTAAATTATAATAAAACTTAGGTTTTCCTTTGTAAGCTGTAGTATATTTAGATTCTAACCACACATCTTTCCCATTATAACCTAACACGTGGTTTGGCATTTCAATATGCGCTTTTCTACTTTTTAATTCGGTAGTCGTAACCTCTGCCCCATCTGGTTTTTGCATCGTAAATGCTAAAGTTTGCATCGCATTCCAAGCCTCTAAACCACCATGCGCTTCAAAGACCTTTGCTATATTCTCTGGGTAGTTTTTAGATGCCGTGTCTTGAGTAACGACTTCTTCTAACGTTGCCTGTTCTGTGGTTTTCTTTTCGGTAGATTGCTTACAAGATGCGAAAGCAACAATAAATAAAAGTAGTAAAATGTTTTTCATAGTATTTTATAATGATTTACGGTCTTTGACGAATTCAAAAGGTATTAATTACATCTAAAACATTTACTTTTGTTTTTTTTAGTTTATGAAAGATATTACAAGCACTCAAAATAGTTACATCAAACAGTTGGTTCAGTTAAAAGACAAGTCTCGAGACCGCAAAAAATCGGGAACATTTTTAATTGAAGGGCAACGTGAAATTTCCCTCGCTTTAAAGGGACAGTATACCATAGATACGCTTTTATACTGCAATGATTATATTGACAATATTCAAATTGAAACGTTAACATCGGCCGCTACCGAAATTATTCAAGTCTCTAAAGATGTGTACCAAAAATTGGCCTATCGCGATACTACCGAAGGCGTTATAGCCATAGCTCAATCTAAAACATTAGACTTATCCGACTTGACTTTCGATAAACCTAATCCTTTAATTTTAATTGCTGAAGCTCCAGAAAAACCAGGAAATATAGGTGCGTTATTAAGAACTGCCGATGCCGCGAATGTAGATGCTTTTATTATAGCGAATCCTAAAACGGACTTATACAATCCAAATATTATTCGGTCTAGTGTAGGTTGTGTCTTTACCAATCAAGTGGCTTCGGGCAGTACCGATGACATTATTTCGTTTTTAAAATCCAAAAACATTAATATTTTTTGTGCGGCATTACAAGCTTCAAAACCTTATCACACACAAGACTATACCACAGCAACAGCTTTGGTGGTTGGTACCGAAGCTACAGGTTTAAGCGAAGCGTGGAGAAATCAGGCCACACAAAATATTATTATTCCAATGCAAGGCGAAATCGATTCTATGAACGTTTCTGTAGCCGCGGGAATTTTAGTTTTCGAAGCTAAACGTCAGCGTCAATTCGCTTAATTTTTCAGTTAAATTCCCTTTTTAATTTATGACTTCTACGACCTTATTTTACATTATAATTGCCATAATTATTATCGATTTTATAGTCGATAAGGTTTTGGATGCCTTAAATGCTAAACATTTTAACGATGCATTACCTACAGAGCTACAAGATGTATATGATGACGAAGCGTATAAAAAATCGCAACGCTATAAGGCAACAAATTATAAATTTGGTTTAATAACATCTACCTTTTCTATTGTTTTAACCTTAGTCTTTTTAGCACTAGATGGCTTTGAGTTTGTAGATAATATTGCGAGAAGTTTTAGTGATAATCCAATTATTATAGCCATTATTTTCTTTGGAATAATAATGATGGGAAGCGATATCTTAACGACGCCTTTTAATTATTATCAGACTTTTGTTATTGAAGAACAATTCGGGTTTAACAAAACCACAAAGACTACCTTTATAATAGATAAGATAAAAGGTTGGTTTATGCTTGCCATAATTGGAGGTGGAATTTTGGCCCTTATTATTTGGTTTTACGATATAGCAGGCGAACAGTTTTGGCTTTATGCTTGGGCTTTAATTGCTGTATTTAGCCTATTAATGAATATGTTTTATGCTAAATTAATTGTACCTCTTTTTAATAAACAAGTGCCTTTAGAAGATGGTAGTTTACGAGAAAAAATTTCTAATTATGCAAACACTGTAGGTTTTAAATTAGATAATATTTTTGTTATAGATGGCTCCAAGCGTAGTACCAAAGCCAATGCGTATTTCTCTGGATTTGGAAGCGAAAAACGAGTTACTTTATACGATACTTTAATTAACGATTTAACCGAAAACGAAATTGTGGCTGTACTCGCTCACGAAGTTGGGCATTATAAAAAGAAGCATATTATTTTTAATCTGTTGGCTTCTATTTTACTTACAGGCGTAACTCTTTTTGTGTTATCGCTATTCATTTCAAACCCGTTATTATCTCATGCTATTGGTGTTGAGATTCCTAGTTTCCACGTGGGATTAATCGCCTTCGGATTGCTTTACAGTCCGATAAGTGAGTTAACCAGTCTGGTAATGAACATCTTCTCGCGAAAATTTGAATATCAAGCCGACGATTATGCTAAAAACACTTATAATGCTAACGACTTGATAACGTCACTTAAGAAATTATCTAAAACCAGTTTGAGCAATTTAACGCCACATCCGGCGTATGTGTTTATGCATTACTCGCATCCTACCCTATTTAGTAGGATTAAAAACTTGAAGAAAAGTTGAGTTTTAGTGAGTTGTGAGTTGGAAACTGATAAATCAAGAACAAACGCCTAACTTTAATACATAGCTTGAAATTATAATCTTGAAATTTAAGAATTATCAACTATTTGTATTTCAGAATAAAGACGTAATCATCGCTAATATTTAGCCGTTATACAGAACTTGTTTTAGCATCTTAGGTCTAGCATATCCACTACAAAGATTTCGCCATTAACATCTAAACCCTAGAGTAAAGGTGATAATAATCGCGCGACTTTCTCTGTAAGTTCATGATACCAAGTACGTGTTTGCCAGCGTTCTAAATCAATTTGATCTGCATCTTTTAAATCGGTATTAAAAGCCTCTTTAAGCTGTTTATTTACACCTTTATCATACACGATAGCGTTCACTTCAAAATTTAAATCGAAACTACGCATATCCATATTTGCGGAACCAACAATAGCAATTTCATCGTCTATAGCCATTGTTTTTGCATGAATAAATCCTTTGTTATAGCGATAAATTTCTACGCCCGATTGAAGTAATTTTTCGTAATACGAACTTGCGGCTGCATTTACAATTCTAGAATCTGAGGACCGTGGCACCAAAAGTTTCACTTTTACGCCACTCATAGAGGCGATACATAATGCATCCATAATACTTTCGTTTGGCACGAAATAAGGCGTGGTAATTTGAATTTCGCGCTCGGCTAAACTTATTGCCTGTAACAGTGAATATAGAATGGTTGGTGTTTCCGAATCTGGACCACTAGCTGCGATTTGTACCGCAATATTAGATTTTGTTTCAAAAGTATCGAGGTCGGGAAATAAATGCGCTTGCGGTTCTATTTCACAATTTGCACAAAAATTCCAATCGCATAAAAACAGATATTGCAAATACCAAACTGCTGGACCTTGAATCTTTAAATGCGTATCTCTCCAATACGTAGAAGGTTCTATATTATTGTTGTTATTTATATATCGATCGCTAACGTTTATTCCTCCAACAAAACCAACACGACCATCGATAACAATAATCTTACGGTGGTTTCTATAATTCATCCTATTCGCTAAATAAATGAGTTTTACTTTGTAAAACGGATAGGCTTCTATGCCGGCATCTCGCAATCTATAAACCAAACTTTTCCGGATAGAACTACTTCCGAAGTCATCGTACATAAATTTAATTTTCACACCTTCTTTCGCCTTTTTAATTAAAAGTGCTTCAATTTTGCGCCCTATGGTATCGTCTGTAAAAATGTAATATTCTATATGAATATGATATTTAGCCGCTTCAATAGCTTTAAAAACTTCCGGAAATTTCTGTTCTCCATTAAGTAAAACATCTACTTCATTTTTATTGGTTAACGGACTAGAAATTTCAGTAAACAATAAATGAATCAACCTTTTATTAGACTCTAGAAGTTCGCCTTTATTTTTTATTATTTTCTGTGTATAATGTTTTAACTGAACTTCTAATTGCCTTTCGAACTTAATATTACTGAAGAGTTTTTTACTATAAATCTTTCGTGTTCTGTAGTTCATTCCGAAAGAAAAATAGAATATTATACCAAAAAATGGAACAAATACAACGAGTAGTAAATACGACAGTGTTTTTGTAATGTTATTGGTATCGTAAATAACACGCAAGCAAACCAACAGTACAATTAGAATGTAAGCAAGTTGTAAAATTAAACTCCAATCCATAGGGTGTATTTAACTAATTCAGTTTATTCTTTTCTTCAATCCATCGCGACATAAATTTAGTGCTTTGCATACTATGATGTTGCAACATACTGCCTGTAAAATTAGATAAGCGATGTCGTTCTAAATGCTTTTTAATGTTGTGAATACGCTCTAGAAACTGTTGCTGAAAGTACGACTTATTAAATCGGGAATTATAGTTTTTAAATCCGTATGCTTGTTTTTCATTCCAAAGCGTTTCATTGGTATATAAGTCTACGGCTTGCTTAGCAAATACCTCGGCATCGTCTTCAATAAAGCCGTTTGGTTGTTGTGTTCCAAACATACCTTCAGCAGCGATAGAAGACATGGCACATGGTGTTCCGTTAATCATGGCATCTACCAATTTCCCTTTTAATCCAGCTCCAAAAACTAAGGACGCTATACAAATTTTGGACTGTTTCATCACTTCATTTACATCGTCTGCAAACCCTTTAATAAAAAAACGGTCTTTAGGTTGATGTAACTGATTTACTTTTTGCGACGCATAAGCGCCATAAATATGAAGTTCTGCTTTTGGAAGTTGCTTTTTTATAAGTGGCCAAAGCGTTTGCTTTAAATACAAGACCGATTGATAATTGGGTTCGTGCAGAAAATTTCCGATAGTAACAAAGTCTTCACGCTCATTAAATGTTGGTACACCTTGTTGTGTGTTTTCAGAAATTGTTTCTAACATAAAAGGCACATACAACAATAAGTCTTCTGGAACCTTAAATTTCTGTGTTAAGATGTCCATTTCAACTTCAGAAATCATAATATTTATATCGCATCTGTAAATACTTGCAATTTCACGTTTTGCAAGGTCACTAAACAAATAAGCATCACTAAATTCGACTTGGTCTTTATATGCCTGCTGACGCCCTTTTCGTAAACAATGTAAATCTTCGGTATCTAAAATTTTGATAGCTTTCGGACAACATTCTGTTACTCTCCAACCAAATTGCTCTTCCATCATAAAGCGGTCGAACAAAACGATATCAGGATTTAATTCGGTAATAAAATCATCGAAACTAGAATGATTAAGTTCAATCGTTTTTTCCTTTATTCCTAGTGCATTTAAATCGGCGCTTTGCTCACTTTTACTACTTGGACTCGCAAAAGTTATCTGGTAATTTTGTAATTGAAAGGCTTCAATAAGCTGCATCATCCGGCTTCCCGCTGCAGACGATTTAGGCTCAGGCCATACAAAACCAATAATAAGTACGTCTACTTTCATTTATTCGGGCTGCGGCATTAAAGTAAATTTTATACGCAAATGTTCTGCCCATTCTTTTATAGATGCAATGTCGGCATCAGATAATTTTGCATTGGCATGCATCCAAGTATACGACTCCAACGGCATCTCTTTAGCTTCTACCATCTCGATTAACTCTTCAATTTTATGGTCTTTTTTCTTCAGAGAATATGCATTCCATTTACTAAAATTGAAATGTTTTTTACCGTCATTTACATGGTCTGCCATAAAATAATTTACAGGCGTTATGTTACTGTACCACGGATAATTTGTATGACTGCTATGGCAATCGTAACAAGACTCTTTTAAAATAAGTCTAACATTTTCTGGAGGATTTGTTTCTTCAAGAAAGGGTTCTATAGACGTTAAGTCTCCTATATTTTGTTCTGGTTTAAAAAACTGAGCAATTACAAACACTACTAAAATTAGCAATAATATTTTCTTAATACCTTTCATTTATTTAAATTTAGTAATTAAAAATATAACAATTAAGTGACTACAGCACAACTTTACGAACAATTAAATGATGTGAATCACTCTCTTGAAAAGCGGGTGCAGTACACCCAACTTATTTTAGATGACCCATCATTAATTGATAATTTACTAGATATCCTATTTATGGTAGACGATAAACGATCATGTCGTGCTGGATGGGTATTAGAATTTGTTTGTAAAAAAAATTTACTCATCTTACTGCCTTATTTAGATGAATTCACTTCTAAAATACATCTTGTCCATTTAGATTCTGCTGTGCGTCCTGTGGCAAAAATATGCGAATATTTGGCAAAAAATATTAAGATACCGGAAAATAGCTTATTAGAGTTTATGTTTTCAAAGCAACATAAAGAACGTATAATTTCGGTATGTTTTGATTATATGATTAATGACGAAAAAGTGGCTACAAAAGCATATGCCATGTCGACTTTATATATGTTAGGAAAGGAATTTCCATGGATTCACCCCGAATTAGTCGTTATTTTAGAACGCGACTTCCCTAGCCAAAGCGCAGCTTATAAAGCAAGAGCCCGCCAAATTTTAAAACGTATAAAGTCTAAAAAATAGAAATTTAAACTATTAACATTTCTATAAAATATTTAACGAAATCCTTTTATAATATCTCCTATAAAAGGCTATGAAATGCGTATATTTGGCCTTTAAAAAAAATTAACTACACATGTCAATATCAACACTTAATGCGATCTCGCCAATAGATGGTCGTTATAGAAGCAAAACAAGTTCTTTAGCTCCTTATTTTTCTGAAGAAGCTTTAATTAAATATAGAGTTCAAGTAGAAATTGAATATTTTATTGCCCTTTGCGAAATTCCGTTACCACAACTAAAAGGATTCGATAACAGTCTTTTTGAAGCATTACGTGAGGTTTACAAATCGTTTTCTACTGAAGATGCTTTAGCCATTAAGAAAATTGAAAGTGTTACAAATCATGATGTTAAAGCTGTTGAGTATTTTATTAAAGAAAAATTTGACGCTTTAAACATTGCAGAATTTAAAGAGTTTATCCACTTCGGATTAACATCGCAAGATATTAACAATACAGCAATCCCATTAAGTATTAAAGACGCTTTAAACGAGGTCTACATTCCTAAATTTTTAGCTGTAAAAGAAAAGTTAGAAGCATTATCTATTGAATGGAGAGATGTTCCTATGTTAGCAAAAACACACGGACAACCAGCTTCTCCTACACGCTTAGGTAAAGAAATAGACGTTTTTGTAGTTCGATTAAACGAACAGTTTAAATTATTAGAAACCGTTCCTCATGCTGCCAAATTTGGTGGAGCAACAGGAAACTACAACGCACATCATGTTGCGTATAAGCAAATTGACTGGAAAGCATTTGGTAATGCTTTTGTACAAGACACATTAGGTTTACACCATTCGTTTCCTACAACGCAAATCGAGCACTACGACCATATGGCAGCTTTATTTGACAATGTTAAACGTATTAATAATATATTAATAGATTTAGATCGTGACATATGGACTTACGTATCTATGGACTATTTTAAACAACGTATTAAAGCAGGAGAAGTAGGAAGTTCTGCAATGCCACATAAAGTAAACCCTATCGATTTTGAAAACAGTGAAGGAAATTTAGGTATGGCAAATGCCATTTTTGAGTACCTTGCTGGAAAGTTACCGATATCTAGATTACAACGTGACTTAACAGATAGTACCGTATTAAGAAATGTTGGTGTACCTTTCGGACATACATTAATTGGATTTGAATCGACTTTAAAAGGATTAAATAAATTACTTTTAAATGCCGACAAATTTGCTCTAGATTTAGAGAATAACTGGGCTGTTGTTGCCGAAGCTATTCAAACCATATTACGTCGCGAAGGATATCCAAATCCGTATGAAGCGCTTAAAGGATTAACGCGAACAAACGAAAAAATAAATCAATTATCTATCTCGAATTTCATTGACACTTTAGAAGTTTCAGACACTATAAAATTAGAGTTAAAAGATATTACTCCTAGTAATTATACAGGAATTTAATACTTGAAATACATATGTTTTCTGACAAAACTTCTTTTATATTAACTGTTGCAGTCGCACTAGGATTTACTATTTGTGGATTACTAGATATTCTGGATAATTTTGTAGTAATTACACTACTGTTAATTGGATTTGTTTTAATCGTTGTCAATTTGTTTACTCACGATAAAGTACACGTTGAAGAATACGAAAAACCAAGAGCCACTAAAGAAGATTTTGAACCGTATTAGAAGTCATTATTTTAAAATATATACACAAAAGCAGCTTTTAAAAAGCTGCTTTTTTTTATTCTTCTTCTAAAGCTCGTTTAATTATTGGTTCAGGAAGCGACTTCTTTGCCTTTGCCCCCATTCTTTTAAGCTTTTCTACGCTTGTTACTAAATTACCACGACCATCTACTAATTTATTCATGGCCGAAGAATAATCTTTTTTAGCATCGTCTATTTTCTTTCCAACAGCAGTTAAATCTTTAATAAGACCTTCAAATTTATCGTAGAGTGAACCTGCTAATTTTGCAATTTCTAATGCATTACGTTGTTGTTTTTCGTTATTCCACATACTATCTATAGTCCGTAAAGTAGCCAATAAAGTTGTAGGCGTTACAATAACTATATTCTTTTCGAACGCTTTATTATACAATGCATTATCTTCGTTTAAAGCAATAGCAAATGCGGGTTCTATAGGAATAAACATTAACACAAAATCTGGAGATTCTATGTCGTAAAGATCCTGATAATTCTTTGCCGACAATTGCTCAACATGTCTACGAATAGAATTTACATGTGCTTTTAAAAATGCAGCTTTGTCAAAATCATCATTAGCATTTACATAACGTTCGTAATCTGTTAAAGAGACTTTAGAATCGATAATCATTTTCTTAGCATCTGGAAGATGTAAAACCACATCGGGTAACACACGGGAACCGTCAGTAAGCGTAAAATTTTGTTGTACAAAGTATTCTCTATCTTTTTCTAATCCCGATTTTTCTAACACACGCTCTAAAACTAATTCGCCCCAATTTCCTTGCATTTTGCTATCTCCTTTCAAGGCGCGCGTTAAATTAGAGGTTTCCTTCGTCATTTGCAGGTTCAAATCTTTTAACCCAAGCAATTGCTCTTTTAATGCCGAATGCATGCTTATACTTTCTTTCTGAGAATCGTCTACTTTTTTTTCGAACCCTTGAATTTTTTCATGTAACGGATTTAAAATCTGTTTTAAATTCTCTTTATTCTGATGTGTAAATTTCTCAGACTTCTCTTCTAAAATCTTATTCGCCATCAATTCAAAATCTTTACGAAGCTGTTCTTGCTGTTTTATAACATCTTTTTCTCGCTGAAAATTTTGCTGCTGAAGATTCTCATATTCTGAATTTCTACGAGCTAATTCTGAGTTTAAAAACTCTTTCTCTCTGCGAATGTCTTCGCGATCACTTTCAATTTTTGAAATGTTCTTTTGAAGTGCTTCTAACTGAAATTTAAACGCTTCGTCTTGCTTCAAATTTTGAGATACTGTTTCTTTTTTAAATTCAGAAAACTGTTGAAGTAATTGAGAATAGCGTTCTTCTATCCGACTATATTCTCCTTTACTTTTTAGTTTAGAAATGGTAAACCCTATAAATCCACCTACAAGAGCTGAAACACTTATAGATGCTAATAATATAATAGTATCGTTCATGAAATTATTTTGAAATGACTCAAATATACTCGTTTTTAATCGAAGGAAAAGAATGGAATTTAGAAGATTTCAGAACTTATTTATTCACACGAAAACTTCCCGTAGAGGCATCAAACTGAATTAAATCATCGGGAAATAAAGTAGAAAACACGCCTTGCTGAATTAAATTACATGGTGAATCGGACACCACGTGTTCTGGAGTCATTACAATCATTTTATCGCAGAGTTGAATCGCTAAGTCAATTTCGTGAGACGAAAACAAAATGGTTTTCCCCGTTTCTTTAGCCAACTTTTGAAGTAATTTTAATGTATATGCTTTGTAATACATATCTAGATGCGTCGTGGGTTCATCTAAAATAATTAGATGGGTATCTTGCGCTAAGGCACGAGAAATCATGACTTTCTGAAGTTGGCCGTCGCTTAATTCAAAACATTTTTTATCTTTTAAAGATTCAATATTTGTTAGTTGTAAGGCATGCGTTACTTTCTCTAAATCTAAATCAGATAAGGTTCCAATCCAATTGGTATACGGCTGTCTCCCTAAAGCCACTAACTCGAAAACCGATAAGTTTTTAGAGGTTAATTTTTCTGTAAAAACAATACTCAATACTTGTGCTAATTCTAAAGCACCATAAGTATTTACTGCTTTATCATTTATAAAAACCTGTCCACTAAGAGCTTCTTGCGTATTAGTAAGCGTGCGTAACATAGTCGATTTACCAATGCCGTTTCCTCCAACTAACCCAACCAATTCACCTTCGTTTAAAGCAATATTAATGTCTTTAGACACAACATGGTTTTCGGATTTAGACCGATAACCAATGCTTAAATGCTCTGTTTTTAAAATGATATGTTTCTTATTTCCCTTCATTTTAAAACATCAAATTTCGTTTTCTAACCAACAACCATATTACAATAGGCGCTCCTACTAAAGACGTAATGGCATTAATTGGTAACGTATAATCGCTATTAGGAATTTGTGCAATAGTGTCGCAAATTAGCATAATAACACCGCCTACTAAAAGCACCGCTGGTAATAGTATTTTATGATTAGAGGTATTAAAAACTAAGCGGGTAACGTGCGGAATGGCTAATCCGATAAATGCTATTGGGCCAGCAAAAGCGGTAATTGTTCCTGCCAACAAACTCGTGGCTAAAATAATAAACAGTCGGCTTTGTTTTAAATTCAATCCTAGACTTTTCGCATAATTATCGCCTAATAATAACGTGTTTAATGCTTTTATAGATCCCAAACTCAATAATAATCCTACGCTATAAATTGCTCCAAAAACAGTTAATTCTTGCCATGATAAATTCCCTAAACTACCAAAGCCCCAGAAGACATAACGTTGTAATTGTTCTGCAGAACTGAAATAAGATAAGACGCCCACTATGGCACCTGTTATACTTGCAAACATAAGTCCGATGATTAAAATCGACATGGTATCTCGTACCCGTGACGATACAATTAACACCGCCAATAACACCATAAAACTCCCTAAACTTGCGGCAATAACCACACTCCATTTAGACGTTAATAAAGCAGCACATGTTCCACCAAAAAGCCCAGAACCTAAAATCACTAAAGCCACTCCTAAACTCGCCCCTGAACTAATACCAAGAACAAATGGTCCTGCCAACGGATTACGAAATAACGTTTGCATTAAAAGTCCAGATATTCCTAAACCCGAACCAACTAATATGGCTGAAATGGCTTTTGGTAATCTATAATTTAGAATGATGTAACGCCAAGATTCGTTACTTGACGTACCAAAAATACTATGAAAAACATCTCGTAACGGAATAGACACAGATCCCAAACTGATATTAATAAAAAAACTACAAAACAGTAGAAGAATTAAGACTATAAACGCGTTTCTATATGTCTGTGAATTTGGCAATTAATTTAGCTTTTTAAAGAAGAACAATTCATGATCTTGAAGCAGTTCTGGATGACAAATTTTAATTAAATCTTTTAAAACCAAATCTGGTCTAGACTGTCCCAACTCATAATACAACACCCCGCCTGTGGCGCCTTTTGTATTAGACATGGTATAGATGTTTTGCTGCTTAAACGCATCAAATTTGGTGTAGTGTACATTGGCGTCTACCAAATCGTTTAAACTTGAATATATAGAAGGATTAATCCAAATATCAGCCATTTTAGCCTTGTTAAATACGGTTTCAAAATTTAAAGCTAAACTTCCTGAGCCTTGTGTGTTTTTCCAAAGAAAATTAGCATTTGCATCTTTTAAAAGTTGTGCTTCAGGACTCGTTCCATTTGGCATATACCAAACATCTTTATACATAGCTCCGCTAAAAACACTTGGTTTTTCTGTTACATTTTCGGCTAAGGTTTTGGCTTTTAAATATTCAGATTCAATATCGTTATAAACCTTATAGGCTTTAGCTTCTTTATTAAATAGTACACCAAATAATTTTATCCATTCTGCTTTGGCTAAAGGCGAAGCTTCTACCCAATCTCCATTAAAAATCACAGGTATATTGGCATTCTTAATCATCTCTAAAGACCGGTTACTACCATCTACACCAAATGCAATTACAGCATCGGGATGTAATTCTAAAAGTACTTCTGTATTTATCCCTTCGTTTTTACCCAGTTCACGAATATCTTTGCTTTCAATTCTTTTTCTTATGTTTTCTGAAGACACATATTGTGTACCCGGAAACCCTATTAAGGTACATGCCACATCTAACAATTCTAAACTTGGTAAATGGGTTGTAGATGTCACCACAACACGCTCTAATGGCACAGAAATTACAGCATCAAAATCATCAGAGTTTAAAGACGCTTTATTAGGGTTTGTCTTATCGACTAATGCATATTTAAATGTTTTTTCTGCTTTGGGCCACGGACTATAAATTTCAAGAATTTTATAATTTTCGAACGTTTTCACAGAAAACCCTTTTGCATGTTTTAATACCAGTTCTATACTATGTTCTTCAGGTATTTCCACCGATTTAGTGTCGTTTTTACAACTAAAAGCGAGCACAAAAAAGACGATAATAAAATATTTTAACTGAAAAGAATTCATTTAATTAATCTTTAAAATGAGCGATTTATAACTGATAAAAATAATAATTACTAATTTATTTAACAGTAAAAACACTTCAAATGTAAGCATATAAAATCTAGACAAATTAAAATAAATGATTTTTTAATTAAATTAATTTGGCTTAACCACTCGTATACTTCACATAGCTCTACCTCTTATTTTTGAATAATTAAAACTTACTTCACTCAAAATAACATTCAAAAGTTCATATCAATAAGGTCTTTAAATTTTTGAAAAAAACTACCCTACAAATAAACTAGGTTTAGCATACTGAATATTAATAAATGTCTTATTTTTGAATCGAATTTTGGTTCATATCATGTAACGTGATGGATTAAATGGGAATTGAGTGTAAATCTCAAACTGTTCCCGCAACTGTAATCTTAGTTTTGCTTTGCAAAATGCTTGTTATTAAAACTTCAATACACCACTGGTTTCAATTAAAACTGGGAAGGTAAATAACAAGACGAAAGTCAGGAGACCTGCCAAATTCAGCATAAATAACTGACTTTCGGGCAAAAGGTCTTAAGATATATGAAACAAAAACTAATCCTATTTTTTTTATTTTTCGTGTGTGTTCCTACGGTACTCCTTGCACAAAACGATTCTATCCAGAAATTAGATGAAGTTTTAATTACCACCGATAGCCAACTAAAACTGTTTAGTGACACCCAATCTGTGTTACAGCTAAATGATAGCGTGTTACGCGTCAATCAGCCACTACTAACGTCCTTGTTAAACTACAACACTCCAATTTATTTTAAGGAAAACGGATTAGGTATGGTCTCCTCACCTGCTTTTCGGGGTACGACTGCTCAACAAACCGCTGTAGTTTGGAATGGCATTAATATCAATTCGCAGCTGAATGGACAAACCGATTTTAATACCATAAACACCTCTAGTTTTAATAATGTTAGTGTGCGTAGTGGCGGTGGCAGTGTCATTTACGGCAGCGGTGCTATAGGTGGCAGTATTCATTTAAATAATAGGTTCAATTATTCTGAAGGTTTTCAAAACAGCTTACTGACTAACTACGGAAGTTTTAATACGTTTCTGCTAGATTATAAAGCCAATGTTACAGTAAACCGATTGAGCGCTAATATTGGAATCAGTAGAAATAGCTCTGATAATGATTACGATTTTGTGAATTCTGATGATTACAACCATAACGGAAATTATTACAACACGAGTCTCACCGCTAATCTGAGTTACCGACTTAACCCAAAACATCTACTAAATTTTTACAGTTATGTGTTTGATGGCGAACGGCATTTGTCCTTAATTCTGCCTACAGAAACGCCCACTAAATATAAAGACTTTAACACACGACAATTAATCGAATGGCAGAGCTTTTACAATACAATTACCACCAAATTAAAACTCGCCTATTTAAGTGAAAACTATAAATACTTCGGAAATATAAACACCGATACTTATACATTTGGATCTGCTGAAACGGTTATCGCAAAATACGATGTGACCTACGTCCCTACAGATAATGTTACTGTAAACGGAATTATAGACTATACCCAAAATAATGCTGAAGGGTCTAGTATAGCAAACGAAAAGCGACATATTGGTAGCTCGAACCTGCTTTTTAAACATCAATTAAATTCGTGGTTTTTATATGAAATGGGAATCAGACAAGAGGTGACTAATACCTATAACAGTCCGTTTCTATATAATGTAGGCTTACAATTTCAAGTTGCCAAGCCGTACACCATTACAGTTAACGGTTCTAAAAACTTCAGAATTCCTACGTTTAATGATTTGTATTGGGAAGGTAGCGGAAATCCTGATTTAGCTCCAGAAACGGCCTATCAAGCAGAAATCGGGAATCATTTACAGTTTAAAAACGCTAATATATCTCTAACAGCTTATTATAATGACATTAGTGATATGATTCGTTGGGTACCAAATGGCAGTTTATGGCGACCTATTAATACAGACCATGTTATGACTTATGGCCTAGAAGCCTTGGCAGGTTATAAACATGATTTTGGAGAACATCACATCTCCGTTAACGGAACCTATGCGTATACCGTTTCTGAAAATAAGGACACCAAAAAGCAACTTATTTATGTGCCTTACCACAAAGCAACAGCTAGTTTAGGATACAACTATAAAAAGATTTCCGCCGTATACCAATGGTTAGCCGTAGGCAGTGTTTTTACCACAACCGATAATTTGTCTAGATATGAATTAGATGCCTATCAGGTTTCAAATATAGGGATAGATTATGCTATTTGTAACACACTAACGCTTGGCGGAAAAGTAAACAACCTTTGGAATGTTAATTACCAAAGTGTAGAAAACAGGTTTATGCCCGGACGACATTATTCAATTTATTTAAACTTTAATATATAATTATTTAACTATGAAACAAATCAATACACTTTTTGCCGTGGCATTTGCTAGTGCCGCACTTTTTAGCTCTTGTAGCAGCGATGACGACGATAATGATTTACCAAAAGGCGATTACGATTATGGGACTTTGGTATTAAACGAAGGTGCATTTACAAAAAATAATGCCTCTATCTCATTTATTAATGCGGCTGACGAACTAACAAATGATATTTACTCTACTAAAAATGGTGAGACTTTAGGTGATGTGGCCCAGAGTATGGCTTTCGAAGATGATAAAGCCTATATCGCGATTAACAACTCTAACGTTGTTAAAGTGGTAGACCGTTATACTATGATGGATATTACTACCATTTCTGAAGGTATTTATACACCTAGATATATTGTTTTTGAAGATGATAAAGGATATGTTAGTAACTGGGGAGACCCTAACGATTCTACAGACGATTTTATAGCCGTAATAAACAGCAGTACCAATACAGTAGAAATTACAATATCTGTTGCTGAAGGTCCAGAAGCCTTAGTTGAAGAAGATGGTAAATTATATGTAGCCCATAAAGGTGGTTATGGTTTTGGAAATACCATTTCTGTAATTAATTTAGCTAACAACACTGTTGAAACTACTATAACTGTTGCAGATATTCCAGACACTATGGAAGAAGAAGACGGATACTTATATGTGTTATCTTCAGGAAAATATGATTGGTTTACTGGAGAAGAAACTCCAGGTGCAATTACAAAAATTAATATGTCTGATAATTCTGTAGCAGAAGTATTAGATTTTGAAGTTGGTGTACACCCATCTCATTTAAAAATTGAAGATGATATTGTATACTATACACTAGGTACTGAAGTATACACTAAAGGACTAAATGCTGCCTTACCAACCACTGCACTAATAGATGTTGCTTCTCAAGGTGCTTTTGGTATTTACGGATTTGAAGTAGAAGACAACATTATATATATTGGAGACGCTAAAGACTATGCTTCTGCAGGAGCAGTGTATACGTATAATACTTCTGGAACATACCTAAATTCATTTACCACTGGTATTTCTCCAAACGGATTTTATTTTAATGATTAATTCCCAAATCGGTCATTAAATAAGAGAAATCGTCTAGAAAGCAATTTTTAGGCGATTTTTTCATTATTGGCACTCAACAGCTTAGATTGGGATTCCCTAGTAATTCCTTTGTTGCTTCCAAAGCATTGTTATACTTTTAAGTTTCATTCTTAAAAAAATACACATATTATGATATCATCTAATACTTACTTTGATGGCAATGTAAAATCTTTAGGCTACCAATCGGCTACAGGTGCATCGACCTTAGGCGTTATGGAAGCAGGAACCTACGAATTTGCCACCGACAAACATGAAACCATGAATGTTATTGAAGGTACAATGACGGTTTTATTACCAGAATCTAGCAATTGGAAAACGTTTAAAGCTGGAGAATCGTATCAGATAGAAGCGAACAAAACATTTCAAGTTAAGGTCGCTGAGCAAACGTCTTATTTATGTCAGTATAAATAAAAGGGTAAAACCTTTTTAATATACACTTACAATTCCTATGAAAAACTATTCATAAATAATAAAAGGCTGCCAATTGGCAGCCTTTTATTATATCTATTATATTCTAATTAAAATACAAATAATGGTCTGTCGGCCATAAGTGCATTCACTTTAGTTCCAACAGCAGCTAATACCGCTTCGTCTTCTAAGTTCATAATAACTTCATCAACTAAATCTACGATAGTTTGCATATCGCTTTCTTTTAATCCACGAGTTGTAATTGCAGCCGCTCCAATACGAATACCAGAGGTAACAAAGGGAGACTTATCATCGAAAGGCACCATGTTTTTGTTTACTGTAATATCTGCTTTTACTAATGCTTCTTCAGCTTGTTTTCCAGACACTTCTTTGTTTCTTAAATCAATAAGCATCATATGGTTATCTGTCCCACCAGAAATAATGTTATATCCTTTTGCTACAAACGCATCAGCCATAGCTGAAGCATTTTTCTTAACTTGTAACATATAAGTTAGGTAATTATCTGTAAGTGCTTCACCAAAAGCAATCGCTTTAGCCGCAATAATGTGCTCTAATGGTCCACCTTGGTTTCCTGGGAATACAGCAGAATCGAATAAAGAAGACATTTTTCTTTTATTTCCGTTTTTAAGTGTAATTCCGAATGGGTTATCAAAATCTTCCCCCATCATAATCATTCCACCTCTTGGCCCTCTTAACGTTTTGTGTGTTGTTGTTGTTACAACGTGACAATGCGGAATTGGATCGTTTAAAATACCTTTTGCAATTAAACCTGCAGGGTGAGAAATATCGGCCATTAAAATAGCACCAACACTATCTGCAATTACTCTGAATCTCTTAAAATCGATATCACGAGAATACGCAGAAGCACCAGCAATAATTAATTTTGGCTGTTCTTTAGTTGCTATTTCTTGAATTTTATCGTAGTTCAAAACTCCCGTTTCTTGCTCTACACCGTAAAATGTTGGGTTATATAATTTTCCTGAGAAATTTACAGGAGAACCGTGTGTTAAATGTCCACCGTGAGATAAGTCGAAACCTAAAATTTTATCACCAGGTTTTAAACAGGCTGCAAAAACAGCTGTATTTGCCTGACTTCCAGAGTGTGGCTGAACATTTACATAAGCAGCTCCAAAAAGTGCTTTAGCACGATCAATCGCGATTTGCTCTACCTCATCTACAACCTCGCAACCGCCATAGTAGCGTTTACCAGGGTAACCTTCAGCATATTTATTAGTTAAAACAGAACCTGCAGCTTCCATAACTTGGTCGCTTACAAAGTTTTCTGAAGCAATTAACTCTAAACCATGTAATTGGCGTTGTTTTTCTGCTTCTATTAATTCAAAAATTTGTTCGTCGCGTTGCATCATTATATTTATCGTTAAAAATTCCTCAAAAATAGGAAATAGATTAGTTAAATACACCAAAAAACATATATTTGAATATAATTTATTAAACAAACCACAAAATTACGTTATGCAAATATCAGCCAACAATCCAGGTCGCAAAACATGGCTACATGTCGATAAGAATTCGGATTTCCCTATACAGAATATTCCTTTCGGTGTATTTCTTACCCGAGACGACATTATTACAATAGGTACGCGTATTGGAGATACAGCAATCGACCTTGGTGCTTTGCATCAATTGGGTTACTTTAATGACATCCCTTTAACAGACGATATATTCCTTCAAGACACTCTTAACGATTTTATTGCCGACGGTAGAAAAACTTGGCGTGCAGTACGTAATAAAAT
This sequence comes from Formosa agariphila KMM 3901, assembly GCF_000723205.1. Classification (NCBI taxonomy): domain Bacteria; kingdom Pseudomonadati; phylum Bacteroidota; class Flavobacteriia; order Flavobacteriales; family Flavobacteriaceae; genus Formosa; species Formosa agariphila. Next base: position 2,382,721 of record NZ_HG315671.1, read on the forward strand.
TGCTGATATTTTTGATGATGAAAATGATACTTTAAAACTTAACAAACAACATAAAGAAGTTGTATTGTTTCGTTTAGATGAAATTGAAATGCAACTTCCTGTGCAGATTGGAGATTATACAGATTTCTATTCAAATATTGAACACGCCACTAATCTTGGAACTATGTTTAGAGGACCTGAAGAACCTTTACTTCCTAACTGGTTACATATACCAATTGGTTATCATGGAAGAAGTTCGTCTATAATTCCATCTGGAATTCCAATTCATAGACCACAAGGACAAACCTTACCTCAAGGTGCTAAAGACCCTGTTTTTGGACCATCTGAGCGTATTGATTTTGAATTAGAGTTAGCATTTATTACCACTGATGCGAATGATTTAGGAGAACCAATTCCTGTGAATGAAGCAGAAGAATATATTTTTGGATTAGTATTGTTTAACGATTGGAGTGCTAGAGATATTCAGAGTTGGGAATATGCACCATTAGGTCCATTTTTATCTAAAAACTTTGCTTCGTCTATGTCACCATGGATTGTAACTTTAGATGCTTTAGAACCTTATAGAGTTCAAGGACCAAAACCTATTAAACCACAAATGCCTTACTTACAAACCAAAGGCAAGAAAAGTTTCGATATTAATTTAGAAGTGGCAATTCAGCCTAAAAAAGAAAAAGAAACTATTGTTTGTCGTTCAAACTTCAAGCATATGTATTGGAATATGTCTCAGCAACTGGCTCACCATACCATTAATGGTTGCCCTGTAAACTCAGGAGATTTAATGGGTAGTGGAACTATCTCTGGTCCTACACCAGAATCTTTAGGTTCGATGTTAGAATTAACAATTAAAGGCACACAACCCATCACTTTAAAGGATGGTACAGAACGTAATTTTATTAACGATTACGATACTGTTATCATGCGAGGATTCTGTGAAAACGACGGTACACGAATTGGTTTTGGTGAGGTTAAAACCGAATTACTTCCTGTATTTACACCTAAGAAAAAATAAATTATTCAATAAGGTTTAAGTCGTTCTGATAAACGAATTTCAAAAATCTCATTCTATATGACTTTGAAATAGAAATATCATGACGTTCTTACAATCTATTTTCATAAAAAAAATCCCGATGTAACATCGGGATTTTTTATTTAAAATTTTAATTTCAGTTTAAAAACTATAGACTTTCATCTATAATATCCTGAACACACTCTGGATTTAATAATGTACTTGTATCTCCTAAATTGCTAATATCTTTACTTGCAATTTTTCTTAAAATACGACGCATAATTTTACCTGATCGTGTTTTAGGTAAGCCATCTGTAAACTGAATTTTATCTAGTTTCGCTATTGGTCCAATACGGTCTGTTATTAACTGATTAATTTCGTTCCTTAAATTGTTCTGATCTCTAGATTCTCCTGTTTCTTTCAAGGTAACATAACCATACAATGCATTTCCTTTAACATCGTGTGGGAATCCTACAATAGCAGATTCTGCAACTGCTGGGTGTTCGTTAATTGCATCTTCTATAGGCGCTGTTCCTAAATTATGTCCAGATACAATAATAACATCATCTACACGACCGGTAATTCTATAATATCCTACTTCGTCCCGTAATGCACCATCTCCCGTAAAGTACATATTCTCGTAAGCAGAAAAATATGTGTCTTTATAACGCTCATGATTACCCCAAATGGTACGTGCTATAGACGGCCAAGGAAATTTAATACATAAACGACCATCTACTTGGTTCCCTTTAATAACATCTCCATTTTCATCCATTAAAGCAGGCTGAATTCCTGGGAACGGTAAAGTTGCATAGGTTGGTTTTGTTGGCGTTACAAACGGAATTGGAGTAATCATTACACCTCCTGTTTCTGTTTGCCACCAAGTGTCTACAATCGGACTTTTATGTTTTCCAATATTATCGTTATACCAGTGCCATGCTTCTTCGTTTATAGGTTCTCCTACGGATCCTAAAACTTTTAAGGATGATAAATCTCTATCGTCTACAAATGAAATATTTTGTTTTCCTAAAGCACGAATTGCTGTTGGAGCTGTATAAAATTGATTGACTTTATGTTTTTCTACAATTTGCCAAAAACGTCCAAAATCTGGATAATGTGGTACCCCTTCAAACATCACTGTAGTAGCGCCATTGGCTAACGGCCCATAAACAATGTAACTATGACCAGTAATCCAACCAATGTCTGCAGTACACCAATAGACATCACCATCTTGATACTGGAATACATTTTTAAAGGTATACGCTGTATACACCATATATCCAGCTGTAGTGTGTACCATTCCTTTAGGTTTTCCTGTAGAACCCGAAGTATATAAGATAAATAGCGGATCTTCTGCATTCATAATCTCTGGTTCACAATCTGTAGAAGCTGCATCTAATAATGGTTGAAGCCAAATATCACGTCCTTCTTTCATGTTAATGTCCGAACCAATTCTGTTTACAACTAATACATTTTCTATAGTTGGACAAGATTCTAATCCTTCGTCTACAATACCTTTTAAATCTATGGTTTTGGCTCCACGGTAAGAGCCATCTGAGGTAATAACCATTTTACATTCGCTATCATTTATTCTAGACGACAAGGCTTTTGCAGAAAATCCTGCGAAAACAACAGAGTGAATCGCTCCTATTCTTGCACATGCTAATAATGAAATTGCTAATTCAGGAATCATTGGTAAATAAATACAAACACGATCACCCCTTTTAATGCCTTTGTCTTTTAACACATTTGCCATTTGGCAAACACGATCATGAAGTTGTTGGTATGTAATATGCTCGGCTGCATCATCTGGATTATTAGGCTCAAAAATTATAGCCGTTTTATCTCCTTTTGTTCTTAAATGTCTATCTATACAATTTTCTGTAATGTTTAATTGAGCACCTTCAAACCATTTGATTTCGGGTTTTTTAAAATCCCAACTTAACACCTTATCCCAGCGCTTACGCCACATAAAATGTTCCTCGGCTACTTCTTCCCAAAAATTTTCAGGCTCCCTAACCGATTTTCTATATACTTGGTAATATTCTTCTAAATGTTTAATGTGATAATTACTCATTAAATTCTGTGGTTTTAAAAGTTAATTTGATGTCGATATAATACTCTTCTAAAATATAAAAATTTAACGCAACTATTGTGCTTTTTCTACTGATAACTCAAAAATATCGACCGATTGATATAAATTCACTATAAATGATGTTTATTATCATAAATACATCAACCATTATTTATAAACAAAAAACATTAGACACTAGAAACGCATCTATATGTATTATAGATTACTTACAAAAGCACTGAAGTACATGTATTAGTTCTGAACAATTAGAAAAACCCCGCTTAAATATTGAATTATGGCTAAACGATTGCATCTTTGATAGTATCTAATAATAAAGCTATCTTATGAAATAACATCTTCTGTTTTAAAATTATTAACTTCTATTTCGGAGAAAATTGGAGAGGTTATTGCAAACTTAATAAATAAACCTTCTCCTAAATTGAGAAGACAGAATAGAATCAAAACGATTCATTCTTCTTTAAAAACAGCAGGAAAAACATTTAAATAAGCACAAATAACAGCATATTACAAGGTAAATGATGTAACATGTATGTTTTCGCACTAATTTAAAAACGGCTTGTAATTACTTTTCAGAAATTGGTTCTGGTTTTTTATTTTTTGCAGCCAATTCGTCTGTTAAGAAAGGTAAACTAACATGTAACGCAACATAATTACTTTTATTTGTTCCCGCCTGAAAGTCGTTTTTAAATACATCTGTAAACCCTTGATAGTATCTTAAATTAAAAATTACGCCTTTACCTTCATGTCCTGATCTTAAAAAATATCCAACATTAGCAATAACACCATAGTCCGTTTTATTAACAAATCCGCCAATATTTTGTTCAAGTTCACCCTCACTTCCATCGTAAGTTGCTCTTCCTTTACTTAAAAAAGACACTTGCGGACTCAATCCAAATCTGAAATTAGAATCGCTTAATTGATAAGTAAATAATACATGAACATCGGTATAACTTATAATCGTTTTAGCTGTTGTATTTGTATATAAACTATTTAAATAATCGTCGTTAGAATGTAAATCTGTATCTTCTAGCTTAAACGTTCGTTTCGATAAAAAATAAACGGTAGGACTGATATACCAATTTTCATTTAATTGAATGTTTCCTGCGATACCGAAGTTGACTCCATTTTTAGCTTTTAAATTATCTACATTAGAAAAACTATTAAATGGCACTCCAATTTCCATACTTAAATTGAATTTTTCCGATGCTACTTTATCACCAAAAATCATGGCAATTATTGCTGCCTGTGCGTTAGTAAATTGAGGAATAGCGAGTAATACAATAAAAATAAAAGTTGTGTATTTTTTCATAATATCAATTGGTTTGATCGTATCTATAAAGTTAATTAAATTATCTATTCAACATCTATAAAACGTAAATAAGACAATACAAAAGTAAATAGAAGTGTGTTTTTTATCATACAGATTAGGGAAATGCACACAATAGCACTTGCCATTATCAATTGTTTGTAATACTTTGTGACCTATAAATTGTAAACACATTAAAAAAGGTCATCTTTATTCTATAATGATTAGGCAAACTCTTTCAGAAAAAATTAAGTTATTAATCGAGTCGTCTAAAGCCTATCGTGGCATCCTTTACATTGGATTTCTATTTATTACGCTAGGAACACTTTTAATCTATATTGGATTACGTTTTGATATTATTTTTCTAATCGTTTTTGGAGGAATTTTTATTTCTGTGGCTCTCTTTTTTTTAATCTATACCATCCCCTCAAGTATGATACATTATTACGAGAAAGCCCTTGTAAAAAAACATGGAAAATATACCACTGCTACAATACTTGATAAAGAAATTATAGATAATTCGTATTACGATAAAAACACATATGCGGTTGATTCAATGAGTAAAGGAAAACGTATTGAAGAATTGAATTACGTTTTAAAATATACATTCGAATATCAAAGTAAAGAGTATAAAAACAGTGCTTTTGTTCAGAAAAACGAATTTGAAACACTGAATGTCGGCGATAAAATTCCGATTCGATTTCTAAAAACAGACCCAAACACATCTTTTGTTCGAAAAATTAAATTGAAAAATTTAACCGATAGCATTATTAATTAACACTATCTTTTTACTAATTCACATCCCTTTTTTTATCATTATTTTAAAAAAAAACAAGCATTCTTTTTTAATTACTGATTAAATCTATAGATTTAGTAAACTTATAGCAATTCATTTTCGAGTAATCCCTATAAATTATAAGATTTACGACCTCTTTTTTATCTTCCTAATTCTTAATAAATTACTAATTAGCAACAATTACCACTTAAAAAACAGTAATTTTATATCACAAAATAATTATGCTTTTAGAGCAAATCATACAGCTCACTTACATCAGATTTGAGCGATTTTAAATATTAAAATAAATAATTGACTATGAAAATCAATAACATTTTAGAAGGTATTGGTAACACTCCTGTAGTGAAATTAAATAAATTATTCCCGAATGCTAATGTTTGGATGAAACTTGAAAAATACAACCCAGGAGGAAGTATTAAAGACAGAATTGCATTGGCTATGATTGAGGATGCAGAACGAAAAAACCTCTTAACTAAAGACACTGAGATTATAGAGCCTACATCTGGAAATACAGGTATTGGATTGGCTATGGTAGCAGCGGTTAAAAATTATAAATTAACATTGGTTATGCCAGAATCCATGTCTGTAGAGCGTAGAGCTTTAATGGCGGCATACGGGGCAAACCTTGTACTTACTCCTAAAGAATTAGGCTTAGGAGGTACTATTGCAAAAGCAAAAGAATTAGTTGAAAACAACAAAAATGTGTGGATGCCGTCTCAATTTACAAATCCTGCTAATCCAGAAATTCACGAAAAAACTACAGCTTTAGAAATTGCTGCCGATTTTCCAGAAGGATTAGATTACGTAATTACAGGTGTTGGTACTGGTGGTCATATTTCTGGTATATCTAAAGCTTTAAAAGAAAAATATACCGACTTAAAAGTATTTGCTGTAGAGCCTTCAGACTCGGCTATAATTTCGGGAGGAGAACCTGGCCCACATGCTTTACAAGGTATTGGCCCTGGATTTATACCAGAAACGTTTAACACCGACCTTATTGACGGTGCTATTAAAATCACAAAAGAAGAAGCTTTTTCTGAAGTTCAAAATATTGCCAAAACAGAAGGTATTTTAGTAGGTATTTCTACTGGAGCGTCTTTGGCTGCCGTTAGAAAACAGTTAGAGACAATACCTAGCGAGAAAGTTGTATTAACTATGAATTACGATACTGGAGAGCGCTACCTGTCTATAGATGGTCTTTTTACAGTGTAGTTTTAAGTGGTATTCTTTTAAGAATATGTAAAACCTTTTAATCGGTATTAAATAAGTCGACCATTTAAAAAATGAAACTAATCCAGCGAAATTATTTTTTGCTGGATTTGTTATTAATAATAATTAGGGGTTTATAATCGAGACACGAAATCTCATAATACACTGTTTCATAAGATACTTATTGTCAAAACTACATTCAGATATAAAAACCACTTGAGTGATTTCTAGTTATGCACATGGTCATGATAATGTTACAGAAAACACAGCAGATAGTCTATTGCTGTCTAAAACTGAAACCAAAGCCATTGCAAATATAGCCGTGTTCACTTATAATGAAATCACGCCAGAAAATATCGATTCGTTTCACTTTCATGGAAATCCGGATGTCTTTCCTGTTCAGGCGCTTTTGGTTAATCCGAAGTCTAAAAAAGACGAACTTACTTTAAGAGGATGTTTTGAAAATCGAACAGACAACCTACAAGTTATAGTCCCAACTTTGGTGATGCGGAAATTACTAGACACCGTTATCTCTGTGAAGAATTTATTATTTTAGCCGCCATTAGCATTGGTTTCGCCACATTGGTAATTGTAACTCTTGTGTTTAGTTAGTCTATTAAATTACGACGTGGAGAAATTAATACCATAAAACACATTGGTAGTTCTAGTCGTCTTTTTAAATCAATTTGGACCTTACTTAATTGAAACTTTTATACTTTAATAATTTCTAATTATGAAAAAAATCTCATTACTCCTATTATCAGTCCTATTTATAGTCGGTTGTAAAAACGACACTAAAAACACTCCTGAAACAGAATCTGCAGTTTCAACTAAAACACCAATAGTTTATGTATCGACCTATCCGTTACATTACTTTGCCAAACGCATTGGTGGTGAACACATAGATTTACGTTTCCCAATGAAAACTTCGAAATCCATTACCAATTGGAAACCAAAAACAATCACCATTGCAAGTATGCAAGAATCGGATTTTGTTTTTATTAATGGAGCGGGTTTTGAAAAATGGCTCATGTCTACATCAATATCAGAATCTATAGTAATAAATACGACCAAAAATTTAGAAGACAGATTATTAGAAAGTGGTAGCCTATTCACACACAGTCACGGTGATGATGGTGCACACGTACATAACGAATTAGCAGCACTGACATGGTTAGACATGGATTTAGCCAATAAGCAAGCCGAAGTCATTGCAAATCATTTAATTTCGAAATTCCCAGAACATAAGGCGGTGTACGAATCAAATTTTAAAACATTATCAGAAGAATTAATAGAATTAGACACCAAGTTTAAAACACTAACGGCTACAAATCTAGAATTACAAGTTATATTTTCTCTTCCAGTTTATCAGTATTTCGAAAAAGCGTATAACTTAAAAGGTAGAAGTTTACACTGGGAACCTAACTACGAATTAAATCATGATAGAGCACAAGATATTGAGTATTTAAAAAAGGCAGAAAACTTTAAATACATGATTTGGGAAGCAGCTCCTTTATCTGAAACCAAATCACGTTTAGAAGCTATGGGCATAGAAAGCATTGTAGTAAACCCTATATATACAGCACCAGAAAACAGCAATTATTTTAAAGAAATGGAAGCTAATTACAACCAATTATCTAAAATTTATAAGGTAACGGAATAATAATTTTTATTATAGTATAGGAGATATAAAAAACGGAAATAAAAATCAATCTTTGCTAGAATTTAAATTTCTAAATTCTAGCAAAGATTCTACCCCTAAATATTAGGATGTTTAGTTGAAAAAAATTTTGAATGGGTAACAGTATTGAATTTACCTTTTCGTAAACGTTTTAAAAAATGCAATAGCAACACATGTATCCTTAACGCCTTAGAAGCTTGCTTTTTAATTTTTTATGCATTACACCTGCGTATTTACAACTCAATGATATAAAACAGATTACAAGTTGTATTGAAAAAAAATCAGTACTTTACTAGGGTAAAAACCATCGATATATGAAATCTCTTATATTTTCCCTTGCTGTACTTACGGTTTTCTCTTGTACAGAAAACAAAAAAAGTCGGAAGACATTTTTACTTCTGAAATAACCGACACCATTTCCAATAACGAGAATATTCTGTTTTTTGAAAATAAAGAAGCCTTTTTTGGTGAGATTCATGTACATACATCCTACTCTTTAGACGCCTATCTGGGAGGTACTCGCTTAAAGCCTACAGATGCTTATAAATTTGCAAAAGGAGAAACTGTAGAAGTGAATGGTAAAGAGATAACCACTAGTAAATCTTTAAATTGGTATACAGTTTTGGATAAGTTCTGTGCTAATTGTATTATGATTTCGTAGATCAGATCTAGCGCTGTCATTAAATCGGTTGGTAAAGGCTTATAATTATGTACAAATTACTAAAAGTAAAAGGGCCGTGATTATGTAATTGTTAATAGTTATGTTATAAAATACCTTAAGAAGAGAAAAACATGCGATTTAATAGATTCGATATTAAGTTTTAGTAACAATTTGATAAACAACTATGTTAACATAATTTTATAATTTTAATAGTCCATTGAATTCTCTTCTGGATAATTATAAACATGTAGTTGTATGAATCGGTATAAGTGTGTTATTGTTCTAATTGTACTTTTAAATTTTTTGAATGTTAATGGACAAAACATTGAACAAAAAAGCAAGACGTTATATCAGAACGACAGTTTGTTTAGATTACACCAGCGGTATACGGATTACGAGGAAATTCCCATCGGACTTTACCTAGATAAAAAAGCGGTTCAGAAACAAGGTGGAACGGGTATCGGTGTGCTTAGTCGAATTTCTGGAGTTACATTCGATAAAGGTTCTTTATTGTCTATTCGTGGTTTGAGTCCGAGATATTCTACAGTTACCATCGATGGGCTTACGGCTCCGATTACCGAACAAACGATTAAGGCATTTGCTATAGGGTTATTACCCGCGACTGCGGTACAAGAATTATCTGTTTTTAAATCTGGAAGCTATAATAATCAGGCAGAATGGGCTGGTGCGCTGGTTGCCATTTCAACAAAAGCAGAGGTCGATAACGATTATAATAACATCGCTTTGAATATTGGGTATCAGCATAACTTCACGTTTAATACCTTTTTAAAAGATGCCGATTATGGTTCTAAATTTGGCGACATATTTGGATATGGCGCAGATCGTAGGAAAATAACAAACGACATTGTATCGCGAGATGAGTTTGCCAATCTAAGTAGAAACGAAGCCGCAGAGCAAGGTAAACTGTTGCGTAACGCTTGGGAATTAGAAAAAACAAATGCAATTCCTAGTTTTAAAATGGCTTATAGTATGGGGCGCGTTTTACGTGATAATGCTACATCAAAATTATCTACGATTAATTCTATATTATATTCCAGGCAACAAGGCGGATCTCATATTAATAGAGCCTCGTATACGGGTTACGAAACCGATGAAACAGGTACAGTCGTAGCGAGTGCTTTAGAAAATTATATGACTGATGGTGTGTATAAAACAAGTGCAAATGTGTCTTTAAATTCGGGTTGGTTTTATAAGTATAATGATAAAAATGAATATAATTTCGATTTCACCTATTCGCACCAAGGTACAAATTCTACATTATCGCGATATCGCGTAGCACTAAATACAGGAAACGAAGCCTATGCAGCACAATATGGGTTACTTACAAAAAGTGTACTTTTATCGCGATTAACCGGGGCGCATAATATTTCTGAAAAAACGGATATCGATTGGTCTTTTGGGGTGTCACTCACAGGGCGTGAAGAACCGGATTTAAGACGTTCTGCAGCCCAACGTGGTTACGATAATCCAGACGAACCGTTTCTACTTATTATTCCAGAAAGTTCTAAAGCAGATCAAGGTGCTAGATTCTATAGCGATTTATTAGATAATGCTTATGGCGGTCGAATAGATTTAAATCATGATGTTATAGATGCTGTTTTTCAATTAAAAGCCGGTGCTATTATCGAAAGTACCGAACGCGATTTTGAAGCACGAATTATAACATCTGCCAAAGACGATTTTACTTCGCCCAATTTACGATTTGTAAATGCCAGCGAATTAGGAACGGTTTATGCTCCTGAAAATTACGGGCCTAATGGCTATTATCTTGTAGATGGAACTACAGATTACGATGTCTATAATGCATCCAATTTTACCTTTGGTGCTTACACCGGATTAGAAAATACATTTTTAAATGGGCGTTTAAAAAGTGCTGTTGGTTTACGCTTCGAGAGTTTTAATCAACAATTAGCATCAGGAGATGTCGATGTAGATACAGACTCCAATAATGTTCTACCTTACCTTAATCTTAACTATAGGTTAGGTGCACGAACTATTTTAAAAGCTGCTTATACCAAATCATTAAATCGACCGGCGTTTAGAGAACTGTCTCCATTTTCTTTTTACGATTTTGATTACAGATCGGATATTTCAGGAAATCCCGACCTGAGAATTGCAACTATAGATAACATCGATATTAGCTTAGAACATGACTTCGATCGGGATGGGTATTTTGCTATAAATGCCTTCTATAAAAAAATAACGGATCCTATTGAAATGGTTTATATTATTCGATCAGATTCTCCTTTGTTTAGTTTCGATAACGCAGCTGGAGCACATGTAACTGGATTCGAATTAGAATTCGCTAAACATTTAAGCAATAACGAGTTTTCAATTTTCAATCAGATTAACTTCAGAGCCAATGTAACCTATACCTATAGTTTAATAGATCTTGGTTCTGAAACTAACGAAGTCGCGGCAGAACGCCCATTACAAGGGCAAATTCCATTGGTAATTTCATCTGGACTTGTCTATACTAATCCTAAAAATACCATTCAATTTAATTTAGATTATTTATATCAAGGGAAGTCATTGTTTTCTGTCGGGAACGGTGTAGAAACCTTTCCGTGGTACATAAAACCTCAGAATTTTTTAAATGCAGGTTTTAGTGTTGCGCTCAATAAAGCAGTTAAACTAAATCTATATGCTTCAAATATTATAAACACACCTTACGAACAGGTGGAAGATGCTAATTTAGATGGAAAGCTGAATAGTGCTGTCGATAAGCAGGTGTTATACGGACTGTCTTATCAGAGTTACAGTATTTCAATGAGTTATAATTTTTAATTAGCAAAGTAGAATAATTGTATATAATATGACTTTTAAATCATTAGAACATCTATCCATGCTTTGTATGCTTATTTTAGTGTTAGGCCAAAGTTGTGAAGAAATAGAAATATTAGATCCGCCAGATAATACTGGAAATGTAGTACAAACGAGTACAGGCGATTCGGATGCTCTCGGAATCTATTTTGGATTGAATGAAACAGCAACACTTTTTGTAGATCCTGCTTCTTCTGAAACCTATTTGGTCGATGACGATGTGTCTAAATATTTTTCGAATACATCATTTGCAAGACCTAGTAATGTGTCGGTACCAAACAATTTAGATTTAGATCAGTTTCCGTTACTAATAAACGAAGATTTTTTAGATGTTGTTAAAACGGATCCCGTTTTTGAAACCACGTCTTATGTTGGTGCTTTTGGTTCTACAATGTCCGAAAAGTGGTATTCAGATTCGAATTGGTTTAATCTTGATCCGCAAGATGTCGTCTACAATTTTGATAAAAATACGGCCGTTAAAGTGGAAGGATATATCGAGCAGAACACCACATGGACTAAAGATAAACAGTATTTAATTTTAGGTCAGGTGTTTGTGAAAGACGGCGTAACATTAACCATCGAGCCTGGAACTGTGGTCTTTGGAAACAAAGGAACTGGTGTCGAAGCTGGGGTATTAATTTTTAATCGCGGATCTAAAATTAATGCCAACGGTACACCCGAAGAGCCTATAGTTTTTACGGGAACTGCCGATGCAGGTGAGCGGACCCGAGGACAATGGGGTGGCGTTGTATTTCTAGGTCGTGCGCCGAATAACAAAGGCGATGATATTTTAATTGAAGGAATTCAGGGTGACGAAGCAGACGATGGACTTTTTGGAGGAAACGATGAAACGGATAGCTCAGGAACTTTTAGTTTTTGGCGTGTGGAATATGCAGGAATTGCTATTACTCCAGGAAATGAAGTAAATAGTATTACCTATGGTAGTGTGGGGTCTGGAACAACAGCTCATCATATACTTATAACAGCTGCAGGAGACGATGCTATGGAATGGTTTGGAGGAAAAATAAATATGTCTTATATCGCAACTTATAATACCTTGGATGATGATTTAGATATGGATTCAGGGTTTTCAGGAACCTTACAATATGTGTATATTGTACGTAATCCGTACGCTGCAGACGAGTCAGGAGCGAATGCGTTCGAGATCAGTAGTTCAGATGCTGTGAATACAGAACCTATAACGCGAGCTCAAATTGCCAATGCAACTGTTGTTGGACCATTGTATCAGTTAGACGGTACAGATTTAGTTTACGATCGTTTAATAAATGCGGGCTTGTCGTCTAATAACGATGCTCGAGCTTATATTTATAATTCAATTATACTTGGGTTTCCTGTAGGTGCTCAAAATCCATAATCCTTTTAATATCATCATATAAAATGGAAAATCTGTATTTGTTTATTGTAATTATTCTTTTCATTCTAGCCATCACAGACCTTATAATAGGCGTGAGTAACGATGCGGTTAACTTCTTAACGTCTGCATTAGGTTCTAAAGCAGGTTCTTTTAAACTGGTCATGATTATTGCAACCATGGGAATTATGTTCGGGTCTATATTCTCGGGAGGAATGATGGAGATTGCAAGAAGTGGCGTGTTTAATCCGGCCTTTTTTAGCATGGAGGAAATTATGTACCTCTTTGCAGCAGTTATGATTACAGATATTATTCTTCTAGATTTTTTTAATACTGTAGCAATGCCCACATCGACTACGGTGTCTATCGTTTTTAATTTATTAGGATCGGCCATCGGGATTTCATTCTTCTCGGTATTACATAGTGATGGTTCACTAGCCTCATGGGGAGAACATATCAATGCAGCAGGAGCATTAACAATTATTGTAGGTATATTTCTTTCGGTAGCCATAGCCTTTGTTGTGGGGTGGGCTGTGCAATACATTACCAGATTAATCGTGTCTTTTAATTACGGAAAGACCATGAAAAGTTTCGGAGCTCTATTCGGTTCATTATCCGTAGCTTTAATTGCGAATTTTATAGTGATCAAGGGATTGACAGGAATTCCTGGTGTGAGCCAAGAAGTTGTTGCTACCATTCAAAACAGTTCAACACTGATTAGTCTGCTGGCATTTGGGGCCTCATTTATCATTTTTCAAATTGTATTACGCGCAAATACATCGTTCAATATCTATAAATTCGTAGTGCTTTTAGGAACGTTTGCTTTGGCTATGGCTTTTGCAAGTAACGACTTAGTGAATTTTATAGGGGTGCCAATTGCAGGTTACGATGCGTATTTAAATTGGTTAGATTCAGGAATCCCTGCTAGTGAGTATCAAATGACAGCTTTAACCGAGCCCGTAAAATCGAACCCGTTATTTTTAATGGGTGCGGGAATTATTATGTCGCTAACACTTTGGTTTTCTAAAAAGGCGCGATCTGTGGTGAAAACAGCTGTAGATTTAGGCCGACAAGAAGAGGGACAAGAACGATTTGAAGGCAATGAATTAGCACGAGGCATAGTTTCGGGAATTTCAAGAATATCTAATAGTGTAGCCAAAGTGATTCCCGATACAACTTGGCATAAAATAAATAAACGATTCGTAGACGATACACCAAAAATAGAATACGAGCTTCCTAGCGATCGTCCAGCTTTCGATATGGTAAGAGCGGCAATAAACCTAATTGTTGCAGCGGGTTTAATTCTAGTAGCCACATCCTTTAAACTACCGCTTTCTACAACATTTGTATCGTTTATGGTATTAATGGGGACGTCGCTTGCAGATAAGGCGTGGTCGCAAGGTAGTTCTGTTTATCGAGTGTCTGGCGTATTAACGGTTGTTGGAGGTTGGTTCTTAACGGCTATTATGGCATTGGCGGCTTCTATTATATGTGCATCAATTCTAATTAACTTTAAATTATATGCGCTTATTCCATTGCTAATAATAACGGTTGTGTTATTATTTAAGAGCTTAATCTTTTATCGAAATAATAGGTTTAAAGCTGAAGTAAATCTTGAAATGGATGATGTTTGGTTTAAGTCAGATTTCTTTAAAATAGAACACGAAATACGAAAAAAACTAACTTTTATGATGAAGCGCTTAGACAAGTCTTATCATGAAACTATCGATGCACTGTTAAAGTCGGATTTAGAACAGCTTAAACGCATGAATATTCTGGTAGATGATATTAAATCTACTAATGAGAATTATAAGTTTAAACTGACGCAACAAATAAAAACTGTTCCTAAAGAATATCGAGAAGGAGGAAAAGCTATGCTTTATATTCATGATATTCAGCAAGAATTATTAGAGAGTTTTGTAAATATTGTTGCTAGCTCTAAAAAGCATGTTCAGAATTTACATCCAAAATTAGAAGACGAACAGATAGAGTTGCTTGAAAACAGTAAAACTAAAATAAGATTGTATCTAAACGAACTTATTAAATGTTTAGAAAAAGATCATATTTCCGAAGCAGATTATAAAACGTTTAAGCACATTCGAAATGGAATTGTTAAAGATATCGATCAGGCAATTTCCAATCAGATTTCTTGGGCTACAGATAAAAAGTTAAGCGGAAAGAATAGCGAATTAATTCTGACTATATTATTCGAAAACAAGGACATTATGCAAGGGCTTTCTAAAATTGTAAAACTGTTTTACAATTTAAAATCGGGAGATTATAAAAATTTGATAGGGAAAGTATTGTCTGAGAATTAGGTGTAATTAGTTGCTTGCTTAGCTTGTTGTGTTAATGTGGTGTAAAACTTGTATTCATATATATTTGAAACAATTGGTTTTCTCAAAATAGAAGGTTGTGTTCTATATATTAGCAATTCAAATTAAATAAACAACTGCTTTTATGAAAAAACACAACTTGCTATCATTTTAATATGTTTTTGCACAAAAAAAGTAAAATAAATTCTGGAAGTCTAAAAAATTGAAAGACATTAAAGAATATAGTGTCGGCTTTGATTATGTCGACTTAAGTATTCCTAAATTTGATTCAGAGGACGATTTCCTAGAAGAAAAAAAGCAAAACGAGAAGAAAAACATACGATGTACAATGGTCAGAAGATCGTAAAAAAGATGCTAAAAGAAAACTTCCTGAGATAGGAAATACAGTAGATTTAAAAACTGCCAAATACATCAATGATATTGGGGAACCTAAATTTATAGGTGTTTTTGAAAACCTAGATTTCGATGCCTCACAAAGTGCGTTTTACTACGCTCGTGTCATTAAAATTCCTACACGACGCTGGACACTTTACGATGCGGCAAAATTCAATCTAAAAATGGATAAAGACATGACTATGGTAATTCAGGAACGTGCTGTTTCATCACCAATTTAGTAAACTCCAAAATAATAAGCTTAAAAAATAAGCCTGCTTTATAAAATAGGAAATGTACTTACCCAAACTCTATAGTTAATTAAAATAAAAAATAAGATACTATTTAAAGTAGTCATTCAAGCAGAAGTTATAGCCTTTATAAAACGTTGTTCTCACTAAAAGTTTTTTCAAGTAACAATAATATAGTAATAGAAGTGCAAATCAATCTGTAAAAACACCATTCTAGTAAATTACAAATTCATTATCAATCAAGCTTATTTAATTAATAAACTTCATTTTTTTACATAAAAATTTAATTATTTAATAACTCTAGATTATAAAAATTAATGGTGTTTTTATAAATTCTATGGTATCTAGGGGTGTTTCATCTAAACAACTTACTGACAGCACTTATGCAAATAAAATTCACAAACGTCTAAAAATCAACTAATTAAACACCATCTCAACTAGACATTTTATAATTGTTCAGTTAATATCTAGTTGTAATAAGTTAACTAGATGTTAAATCAGAATTAATAATTGCTAATTTCGATCTTACCAATTGATAATTATCAAGATTTTAACAACAAACACTAACTAAAACAAACTTTATGAAACACACGAAAAATCGATTTGAGTGTAAAAAACTTATCTTTAGTTTTCTACTCTTAATCTTTATTCCTTTATCTGGATTTGCACAAAGCATAATTACAGGTAAAGTTTTAGACGACACTGGAATGGGAAACCCTGGTGCAACCATTTTAATAAAAGGAACCTCTCAAGGAACAACTACAGACTTTGATGGGAATTATAGTATAGAAGCCTCTCCGGAAGATGTTTTAATTTTTTCTTTCATAGGTTTTAAAACACAAGAAATACAAGTAGGTAACCAAACCACTATCGATATACGCATGGCTGTCGATGCTGAAAGTTTAAACGAAGTTATAGTCGTTGGATACGGGACGGTAAAGAAAAGCGATGTCGTGGGCTCTGTATCTCAGGTCACCGCTAAATCTTTCGAGGACCAACCCGTAACTAGAACAGAAGATGCATTACAAGGAAGGGCATCTGGTGTTAAGGTAACAAGAAATTCAGGTCAGCCTGGAGGAGAAATTAAAGTCCGTATTAGAGGTGTAAATTCAATCACTGGTAATAACAGTCCTTTAGTAGTTGTGGATGGAGTAATTGGTGGTGATTTGAGCTCCATCAATCCAAACGACATTGCTTCTATGGATGTATTAAAAGATGCCTCAGCAACTGCCATTTACGGTTCAAGAGGGTCTAATGGTGTAATACTTGTTACAACTAAAAAAGGTCATGGAAAAGGTAAAATTAGCGTAGACTATTTCGTGTCTTTTGACGATGTACGCGAATATATCCCTACATTAGGTGCAGCAGATTTTGCTAGAATAGAAAATTCAAGTAGAGCGAGAGTGAATTCTCCTGCTATTTATACAGATGAAGAAATTGCTTTTTTTGAAAGAAACGGAGGTACTAATTACCAGAAAGAATTATTAGGACAACAAGGGCTAACACAAAACCTTCAATTATCTGCCAGTGGGGGGTCTGAAAATGGGAATATAAATTATTTCATTTCAGGTAACTACGTACAACAAGAAGGAATGGTTATAGAAACGGGTTATGAAAAATATTCTATTCGTTCAAATATAAATGCTAAAGTTAGTGATAAGCTAAAATTAGGTTTAAATCTATCTGCAAATAGAGCAAAAACAAAGAATAATTTAGATCAATTCAACTTATTTGAAGGACGCAAAATTTTTCAAGCTTTAACATGGGATCCTACAACACCTATTTATAACGAAAATGGTGATTATAATTTATATTCTTTAAAAAGTGTAGGTAGTGGTACCTATAACCCTATAGCAGATATGTTAGAATCTGACATACAAAATGTAAGAGATAGGGTTGATATTAACTTTAATGCAGATTATAGTTTTACTGATAACCTTACATATTCATTAATTGTAGGAGCAAGTTCAATTAACAGCTCTCAACAAAATTATATTGTTAGTCAGACATTACCAGACGCAAATTACAGTGGAGCCAGAACTACTGGTTATCAAGTAAGTAATATTTTAACTTGGAATAAAACATATGGTAAGCACAATATTTCAGCAACAGGATTATACGAATTTTCTCAAAGTGAATATAGCCAAAATGGATGGGCATCAAATGACTATATCATTTCTGGAAATTTTTATTTAGCAGAACTAGCACAGTCGTTTACCGCTTCAAACATTTATAATAAATCAGATATACAGTCTCTTATGGCAAGAGGTTCATATGTATTTAACGAAAGCTTATTTGCAACAGCTACTATTAGAATGGATCAATCTTCTAGATTTAGAGACGACAACAATACAGGATACTTTCCCTCATTGGCATTAAAATACAGCTTTAAAAAAATGAACTTTTTAGAGAACGGAACCGTATTAACTGATTTTGCTATTCGAGCAGGATGGGGACAAGTAGGGAATCAAAATATAGCACCATACTCTACATATCCAAGCTCGCAAATTGGAGGTCTAGATGCATCATATCCTTTTTCAGGAGGCACCCCCTCCCCTGGAGCTATACCATTAGGATATGGAAACCCTGATTTAACATGGGAGACAACTACTCAAACCAACGTAGGATTAGATCTTTCTTTTTGGAATGGAAGAGCTAACTTAACGGTTGATGGGTATCAAAAAAACACAACCGATTTATTATTAGATGTTCCTGTTCCAGGTACAAACGGTGGAGGAGTAATTACTCAAAATATTGGTGAAGTTGAAAATTATGGTATAGATGTCTCTTTAGGAGGAAATATTATAAGAAGTGAAAACTTTAATTGGGATTCAAACTTTAACTTCTCTTATGTTAAAAACAAAGTTATCGATCTTGGAGGAGTAAATTCTATACAAGGTTCTTTTGAAGCAACAGATGGTACGCAGTCTTATTGGAATGTCATAGAGAAAGGGCAACCTTTAGGACAGTTTCTAGGTGCTACTTTTCTAGGAACTTGGAAAACTGCTGAAGCTACCGAAGCAGCTGTTTTTGGTAGAGCACCTGGAGATCCTAAATACTTGAGAGATGATTCTGGTGATATTGTTTATCAAGCTATTGGTAATGGAACACCAACTACATTTTGGGGTTTCAATAATACACTAACATACAAAAATTGGGATTTAAACCTATTAATACAAGGAGTAAGTGGTTTTGACGTTTACAACACCATGAGAGGAACAATTACAGGTCCACAAAGAAGTTTTATGTCACCTGATCAATTAAACCAATGGACTCCTGAAAACGAAACTGACATACCTGCTGGAGGACAAAGTATTATTGGGTCAACTAGATTTATTGAAGATGGTAGTTTTGTACGTTTACAAAATTTAGCTTTAGGTTATACGCTTCGTGACATAGGTTCTATAGAATCTTTAAGATTATATGTAAGTGGTCAAAATTTATTTTTAATTACAGATTATTCAGGGTATGATCCTGAACTTACATCTGTTGCACCTGATGTAGAAAAAAGAGGTAATGGAGATGTTGCAGCTGGAATTGATGCAGGAGCGTATCCTAATCCAAGAACTATTACTTTAGGTTTTAAATTAAACTTTTAATTAAGCAAAATATGTATACAATAAATAAAAAGATAAAAAATATGGGTACAGCTAAAATTGCGCTTGCATTAATTGTAGCGTTTTTCTTCCAAAGCTGTGCCGATTTAGATGAAGATCCAACACAGTCACAACTTGCTCCCGGACAATTTTCCTCTTTAGAAGATTTTAACCTGGGGGTAACTGGAGTCTATGGTAAACTACGTACTGCTGCACAATGGACAACTTTTAATGTTTTTGGTTGGGCTGGAGATGACATGACTACACATAAAGCTTTAAATAAAGCGCCATTTAGAGAATATGACCAAATGAATGTTTCTGGAGATAATCCAAGATCATTAAGTAATTGGAATGATGTTTTTTCCATGATTCGCGCAGTAAATACTGTAATAGAAAGTGCAGAAGGCATGAACGTAACAGATCAAGATGGTTATAACAGACTTTTAGGTGAATCTTATTTTTTAAGAGGAACACTGTTTTTACATATGTCAAGAATTCATGGTAGAATTCCCTTACCTTTAACATCTGTACCTGATTTTGATATAGCATTAGCTTCTCAAGAAGAGGTGTATGTACAAATAGAAAAAGACTTATTACTAGCTGAAAGTTTACTTCCTGAAATTTACCCTGGTGTAGAGCAAGGAGCTCCTCGCCCAAACAAAGGAAGCGCTCAGGCTATTTTATCTCGCCTATATATGAATTGGGCTGGATTCCCTTTAAAAGATAATGCAAAATACACTGATGCTGCTAGCGTTGCAAAAAAGGTGATAGATAACCACTCTGCACATGGTTTTGAGTTGTTAAGCGACTTAAATAATTTATGGAAAGTTGAAAATCGTTTTAATAAGGAATCGGTATGGACAATAGCCTATAATAACCCTGCCAATTTAGGAAACAGAAAATATGGTATTTTAGGTTACCCTTCTGATGTTGAAGGAGGTTGGTCTGAAACTTTTGCAGAAGTACGCTTTTTTGAAGACTTTCCTGAAGGTCCTCGAAAAGAAGCTACATATAGAACAGATTTAGATTGGAAAAACTTTAAAGACCAAGTACAGCCTGTATTTACAAAAATTGCAGGACCTCTTGGCGACCTTCCTAGTCAGTGGTCTACAGATAGGAATGATTTTTACATGCGTTATGCAGAAGTGCTTTTAAACTATGCTGAAGCATCTGGAAGATCTGGAAACAACGGTGCTGATGCATGGGAAGCTTTAAATAAAATTAGAAGAAGAGCCGCAGGAAAACCACACAACATACCAGACCCTAGCATAGATGTAACCTCTGGGAATTTAGCAGAATTGGCTTTTACTGAACGAAAATGGGAGTTTGCCGGAGAATATTTACGTTACAATGATTTAGTTAGAATGGAAAGAGTTGAAGAAGCACTTAATGATTCGGCTAGAACACCTTTAGATCCAAATATTCCAATAGCAAACCCTGTGTTAGGCTCCTTATCAACAGATAATTATTATGCACCAATACCACAAATTGAAATTGATTTGAATCCAAATTTAGATCCAAACAACTAAACAATTTAGTTTGAATTAGTTTTTCAATAAACGGTAAGCCTTAACTACTAAGTCTTACCGTTTTACGTTTAACTTGTAAAACTTAATTTGAGTGAATTTAATGTATTTTACAACTTATTACTGAAAATAATAAAGTTTAATATGAATCGTCATAAAAGAATAATTAATAATTGTTTATTACTATCTATTGTAACAATCTTGTTTTCTTGTTCAGATAGCAGTAAGCAGCAAAAACTAAACTCTACAAGCAACGCTAAAGAGTTACTCTTTTCAACTGTAACGTCTAATGAATCAGGTATTGATTTCAACAATAAAATGATTGAAACCCTTGATGAAAACTATTACCAATATATGTACGCCTATGTTGGAGGAGGTGTTGCTGCTGCAGATTTTAATAAAGATGGTTTAGTCGACCTATTTTTTATCTCCAATACTTTTGATAATAAACTATACTTGAATAAAGGAAATTTAAAGTTTGAAGATATCACAACGAAATCAGGAATTGAAAAAAGAACAGGTTTTGATACGGGCGTTTCTGTAGCCGATGTTAATCAAGATGGTTATTTAGATATTTATATTGTTCGTGGAGGTTCTGATGCTGAGGACAATAAATTTGCTAACATGCTATATATTAACAATGGCGATTTAACGTTTACAGAAAAAGCTGAACAATTTGGTTTAGCCGATGCTAACAGAGGGATTCAGGCAACTTTCTTTGACTATGATAAAGATGGAGACCTTGATGTGTATATCGCCAATACACCTGATATGACTAGAAAAATAGAAGTTATAGATTTAAAAGCGCTTCAAACAAATTCTGAAACAATTGCAGCGAAAGGCAGCGACAAATTGTATCAAAATGATGGAAATGGTCATTTTACAGATGTTTCTATAACAGCAGGAATACTACCCGATTTAGGTTTTGGTTTAAATCCGCAAGTAGGTGATTTAAATAATGACGGTTGGCCAGATATTTACGTGTGTAACGATTTTAACATGCCCGATTTCGTATATCTCAATAATAAAAACGGAACATTTAGAGAAGGTAGAAATGAAACGGTAAAACACATGTCCTTTAATAGTATGGGCGGTGATATGGCCGATATAAATAATGATGGATTAGAAGACATCCTAACTCTAGACATGAATCCTCAGGATTATGTGCGATCTAAAACAACAATGGGAATGACGTCCATCCCTATGTTTGAACAAATGGTTGCTAGTAATTATCATTACCAGTACATGCATAATATGCTACAATTAAATAATGGTAACGGTACATTTAGCGAAATATCTCAACTAGCGGGTATTGGTAATACAGATTGGAGTTGGTCTATACTTTCTGCCGATTTCGATTTAGATGGGTATAACGACATATACGTAACAAATGGTGTCTTTAGAGATGTAATTGATAAAGATAAAAACAATGAAATATTAGCTATTTTAAGAGAAAATAAAAGAAAACCAACAAAAGAAGATTTCCTAAAGTTTGCAAAAATGCTTCCACAACAAAAATTGGTCAACTATTTTTTTAAAAATAAAGGCGACTTAACGTTTGAAGATACTTCTGCAAAATGGGCAGATACTATACCAACATTTTCAAACGGTGCTGTGTATGCCGACTTAGATAATGATGGCGATTTAGATATAGTAGTGAACAATATTAACGACAATGTTACTCTTTTAAAAAACAATGCTATAGAACAAAACTCTGGAAATTATTTACAAATAGAATTCGAAGGACCTAAAAATAATTTGTTCGGAAATGGTGTTACTTCTTCAATTCATTTAAAAGATAAATCTATCTTAACAAGACAATTAGTAAACTCTAAAGGATTTCTTTCATCCGTTTCTAATAAAATTCATTTCGGATTAGCAAAAGATGCCATAATTGAAAAATTAGAAATTGTTTGGCCAGATGGTAAAACACTAATCATTCCTAAAGTTAACCTAAATCAAGTGCTTAAAATTGCATATTCTGATGCTAAAATCCAGGAGAATATTCAACAAAACACCTCTACCCTATTAACTGAAGTTTCTTTTAACTACAAACATATTGACCCGTATTATAACGATTTTGAAACTCAAATTTTATTACCACATAAATTATCTCAAACAGGACCTGCTGCAGCAAAAACAGACCTTAACGGTGATGGCTTTGATGATATTTATTTAGGAGGAGGTCATACTCAAACTGGTCAATTATTATTAAGTCAGAATGATGGTAGTTTTAAAGCAAAAACAATTGCTGCGTTTGAAGCCGATAAGCAATTTGAAGATGTGAGTGCCTTATTTTTTGATGCGGATAATGACGGTGATCAAGATTTATATGTCGTTAGCGGAAGTTACGAATTTTCTAAAACGCCTAAATTATTACAAGATCGATTATATCTAAACCAGGGTAACGGAAACTTTACAAGAGCTAATGAAAATTTACCCGAAATGATTTCTGCTGGATCTATTGTAACAGCATGCGATTATGATAAAGATGGTGATCTTGATTTATTTGTTGGGGGTCGCGTTATCCCAAATAAATATCCTTATGCCCCTACTAGTTATTTACTAAAGAATAACAATGGTAGGTTTAGTATTGTAACAAGTACGACAGCTCCTGATTTAGAAAACATTGGTATGATTACAGATGCTCTTTGGAGTGATATGAATGCAGATGGCATATTAGACTTAGTTGTTACAGGGGAATGGATGGGGATTCAAGTATTTTTAAATCAAAATAATAAATTAGTAAAAAGTGAAGCTTATAAATCACTTTCGGAAACTACAGGTTGGTGGAATAAACTATATATTACTGATATTGACAATGACGGTGATCAAGACATAATCGCTGGAAATCTTGGATTAAATTATAAGTTTCATGCAAGTACAGAAAAACCATTTCAAATTTATACTAAAGATTTCGATTTTAACGGTGTAGAAGATATCATGCTAGCCAAATATGTAGATGACAAGGAAGTTCCTATTCGAGGTAAAGGCTGTACTGCTCAACAAATGCCACATTTGGCAAATAAAATAAAATCGTATGGAGACTTTGCCAGTAGAGATTTAGTTGGAATTTTAGGTGAAGGTGTTAAAAGTGCACTTCACTTTTCTGTAAATGAATTCCGATCTGGAATATTCAGAAATAATGGAGATGGCAATTTTAGTTTCGAACCTTTTTCTAACCAACTACAGAAATCGCCAATCAACGGAATTATATATAATGATTTTAATAATGACAGTAACAAGGATTTATTATTTGTTGGAAACAATTTCCAGTCTGAAGTAGAAACTACAAGAGCTGATGCTGGAATTGGATCATTATTATTAAGGAATTCTGATGCTAGCTTTAAAGTCTTATCCGATAAAAATTCTGGATTTTTTGCTCCAATGGATACTAGAAATATGCTAGAATTAAAAAGTAAATTAGGCAACTTAATATTAGTTATAAATAATAACAGCAACCACCAATTATTTAAAATAAATAATTAGTAGGGTGTTATATTCCTATAATACCATGGCTATTATTTAAGTAATAGTCATGGTTATAAACTCTTTAAACGATAACAGTAATCGGAATGAGTTTTTTACTAATCCGTTCTAGAATGCTTAATCTAAAATGAGTTTAAACCATATAGCCTGTTCTGCTTATTATTTCTAGTTGAGAAATTAATTATTAAACTTACTTAAGGAATATTCTACAACTTGAATAGCTTCTGAAACCTCTGTTTTTGGGGCTTTACAACTTCCTTTGGTACATACATAAATATAAGTTTCGTCTGTGACAAATTTGTATTCTAACAAAGGTAATTTACTATCTGAGGTGGCTCCCGAAAATATCACATTTGGAATATAAAATTTTCCAAATTCTGAAATCTTCTGTTTAGCAGCACTTCCAGATACAGCAATCTCATAAAATGGGTTTGTATAATTGCTCATTAAATCTAACCATTTACTATAACTTGACGGATGTTCTAACACATCTTTATAAACGTTATTAAGCATTTGTTTTGCTTTTTTTTCGTAATCATCATTATAATAATATAAACTTAATTTAAATAAATTCTGAGCAAGAACCGCATTCGAGGAAGGTATAACACCATCTACAGTTTCCATTTTTCTTGAAATTAACGATGCATCTAAATCAGATGTGAAATAAAACATCCCTGTGGTTTCATCATAAAAATGATTAATAGTATAGGTCATTAAATCCTTTGCTGATGACAACCACTTTTCATTTAAAGTAACTTGATATAAACTAATAAATGCCTCAATGGTTACCGCATAATCTTCAGCATAACCATTTATAGAACTCGCTTCATTAATATAAACTCTATTCAATCCGCCATCATCACGAAACTGTGTTTCTTTAATAAACGTAGCATTTTTAAGTGCCATTTCTAAATAATGTGGGTTCTTAAACACACGATACGCGTCTGTGTAAGCTTTTAACATTAAAGCATTCCAACTCGTTAATGCTTTATCATCTATACGTGGCGATTTACGTTTATTTCTTAGTTTTAAAAGTTGAGCCTTCCATCTTTTAAGCTTTTCTTGCAGTTCTATTTCGGTTAAATTTGCTATTTCAGCGACCTCTTCATCAGACTTAGTGCGATAAAACACATAATTATCATTTTCCCAAAGGCCATTAAAATTAATATTATAATATGTTTTAAAGATTTCAAAATCATCACCCAATTCAGCCTTTAACTCGGCTTCATTCCAAACATAAAAAGCGCCTTCTTCTAATTCACCTTTTTCATTTTCACTATCGGCATCTAATGCAGAATAAAATGCTCCAGATTCATCTAAAAAATCACGCTCTATACATTGTAGCGTTTCAACAACTATTTTTTTATAAAGTTCATTTTTAGTTACTACATAAGCATTAGCATACAAACTCACTAATTGAGCATTATCATAAAGCATTTTTTCAAAATGTGGAATATGCCAAGATTCATCTACTGTATATCTAGAGAATCCGCCACCTATTTGATCGTAGATTCCACCATAGGCCATTTTAGTTAAGGTATGAGTTACATGATTTTGAACCTCTATATCATTATTTTGAATACCATATCGCCATAAAAAACTTAAATTATTTGGCAACGGAAATTTTTCAGTCCCTATTGCACCACCATAAACTGTATCAAACTGACTCTTCCAAGCATCTATAGAATTAGAAAGATCCTGTTGGTTAAAGACTTTTGGAGTTTCGTTTAAAGTAATTAAATCAATTTCTTTTACGCCTTTTGTAAGTTGTTCTGCATATGAGATTGCCTTATCAGGATCTTTATTATATAAATCTGAGACATCTTTTAAAATTTTAATCCACTGGTCTTTCTCAAAATAAGTTCCTCCAAAAATTGGACGACCATCTGGAAGCGCGATACAATTTAATGGCCAACCTCCACTACCTGTTAATAACTGTACTGCTTGCATGTAGACTTGATCCACATCTGGCCGCTCTTCTCGATCTACTTTTATATTAATAAAATTAGCATTCATGATTTTGGCTACGGAATCATTTTCAAAACTCTCTTTCTCCATAACATGACACCAATGGCAAGCTGAATAGCCTACAGAAATAACTATTAATTTATTTTCTTTTTTTGCTAATTCTAAAGTTTCAGGATTCCATGCTTTCCAATCTACAGGATTATGTGCATGTTGCAATAAATATGGGCTTGTTTCTTTAATAAGGTCATTGGTATGCGTATAAACTTCTTTAGAAGAATCACTTTTATTTGAACACGCAAAAAATAATTGAAGTAACAGAAAAACACTTAAAAGATATTTCACAAAAATCGATATTGAAGTTCTAATTATAAGTTTAAATATAGGCTTTTTATACTGAAAAATTAATTTGCACATTTTTTAAAATATAGAATCTTAATCTTCTTCTAAAAGACATAATTCTAATAGCAAAATTTAATTCTACTGAAGTTAAAGTTTAGTTTAAACGTGTAATTTTTCATTTCTAAATTCAGTAGGCGTTTTACCTGTATTCTTTTTAAATATTTTAATAAAATAAGACAGGTTTTCTAAACCCACTTTTTCTGATATTTCTTTTAAAGAATCTGAAGTAGTTAATAATAGTAATTGTGCTCTTTGTACACGCCTAGATTGAATATATTTAATGGGGCGAACACCAAAACATTGTTTAAAACTTCTTGAAAAATGATCCTTACTTAAGTAACAATATGCGGCCAAGTCTTCTACCGTTAATTTTTCGTGTAAATTTTCAGAAATATAAATCATTGTGTTTCGCATATGTTTATTCGTTATTAATTTTCCTTCACTATTAGAGTTATTAATAAACTTTGAAAATAAGACTAATAAAATTCCTCTAGTTTCTAGATATTGCTTTGTAGTTAGCGCTTCATTTTTTTTATTAAATTCCATAAGTACAGGCTTATTGTCATAGACTTTTGGGTCATTATTAATAAGTGTTCTATCTGTATTTATTTCTAATAAACGCTCAAATCGTTTTAAATCGTTTTGAGATGCTTTAATTTCATAATGAAAACTATTTAAATTATATACCGACAAATTATTAGCTACTGCTTCTAAAAAACTAATATAGAATTGTTCATGATACAAATCACATTTATACCTACTGTATGTGTAACTTGGAATTAGGTACATATAACCAGGCTTAAGGTAAAACACTTGGTTATTGTGGTAAACTTTCGCATTTCCCTTAGTAATAAAATACATTCTAGAAAAAGGGCTTATTACATTATCAAAATTCCAATTATCGTCCAGTTTATCATAACCAATATTTAATAAACGTAGTTTTAAAAGCTGTAAATAATCTTTCATGTATTAAAAATATAGGGAGTTAAACAACTTAAATAGTGATATAATTTTTCCTGTATTTACCAGGCGAATTACCTGTTATTTTTTTAAATGTTTTTGAAAAATGCGCTATGTCTTGAAACCCCACTTTAACTGCTATTTGCTTTAAAGTATCATGTGTAGTTAATAACAATACCTGAGCTCTTTCAATTCGTTTCTGTTGAATGTATTTACTAGGTCTAGTATGAAACCTTTTATTAAAAATTCTAGAAAAATAGTCCGTATTTAAAGAACAATAAGTTGCTAATCCTTCTACTGTTATTTCTTTATCTAAGTTTTTAGCTATATAAATAATTATACTGTTTAAGTCCCCCTCTATAGTTTCTTTTTCACTTAACCCTGATGTATTTTTAATAAACCTAGAAAGAAGAATTGAAATAATCCCATTAGTCTCTATATATTGATTTTTAAAAAAAACATTGTCATCAGTGTTACTTGTCTTAAAGAATAATTGATTTGTATAAAATTTTGGTTCAGTATCAACAATTGCAATTTTAGGATTTATCTCTAGTAAACGCTCAAAATACTCTTTATCACTTGCGATTGCTTCAACTTCATAAATAAAATCTTTAAAATTATATATAGACAAACCGTATTTAATTTCTTCAAAAAAATCTATATAATAGTGCTCATAATCCTCTTCGCATTTAAAATTATTATAAACATAACTTGGTATTAAATACAAAGACCCAGATTTTAAAACAAATATCTGATTTGTATGACAAACCTCAGCACACCCCCTTTTCACATAAATCAATCTACTAAACGGACTCACAACATTCTCATAATACGAATATCGTCTTATTTTTGCATAACCAACATGCAATAATCCAATTTTCACACCTTCAATAAGAGAATTCATTAATATGATTTTTTTTAAAACTATAAATTAACTGTCTATTTATTCACCATTAAGATTATAAAAATAACCAAAATGTCGGAAATACACATTTTTTTAACTGATTAGAATATGATAATTAAATGTAGCTACTTCTATATTTGCTATTATCCAATTAAAATTTTCATGATTAATAGAATAAAATTATTTTGTCTCTGTTTTGGAATGCTAATTCTCTTTTCTTGTGGAGGACCAAATATACCAGAACCTGTATATGTAGAATATCAAAAACTACCAAAAAAAGTAGATTTCAATCAACACGTTAAACCTATTTTATCCGACAAATGTTATTTATGTCATGGACCAGACGCTGGTAACATTAAAGGTGGCTTACAGTTAAACACTGCAGAATTAGCTTATAGCGAACTTTCCGAGAATCCAGGAAAATTTGCTATCACACCAAAGAAACTTGAAGAAAGTGAATTCTTTCATCGTATTATGAGTGATGACCCTAATATGGTTATGCCTGTACCTAGTTCGCATTTATCACTTAGTGATTACGAAAAAGCGATTCTTATTAAATGGATTGAAGATGGTGCGGAATATAAAGACCATTGGGCTTTTATTAAACCTGAACATTATGATGTCCCAAATGTTAAAAACAAAGACCAGGTAGCAAATCCTATAGATAATTTCGTTTTAGAAGAATTAGAATTACAAGATTTAAAGTTATCTAATAAAGCAGATAAAGAAATATTATTACGACGAGCATCATTAGATTTAACAGGCTTACCTCCTACTGTATCTGAATTAGATAGTTTTCTAAAAGATGAATCTCCAAATGCATTTGAAAAACAGTTAGATAGATTATTAGCTTCTCCTGCATACGGAGAGCAACGTACTTTAGACTGGATGGATTTATCTCGATATGCAGATACACATGGGTATAGCGTAGACTGGTACAGAGATGTTTCGCCTTGGAGAGATTGGGTAATTAAATCGTTTAATGAAAACATGCCATACGATGAATTCATGCTTTGGCAACTTGCCGGAGATATGTTACCTGACGCTACTAGAGAACAACGTTTAGCAACTACTTTTAATAGGTTGCATCCACAAAATCTTGAAGGAGGTATAATTGATGAAGAATATAGATCCGAATACGTATCAGACAGAACGGCTACCGTATCTCAAGCATTTTTAGGATTAACTGTAGCTTGTGCTAAATGTCATGATCACAAATACGATCCAATATCTCAGAAAGATCATTTTGAAATGTATAGCTTTTTTAACAACATAAATGAAACAGGGCTTATTCCTTGGGATTTAGCAACACCTGTTCCAAATATGATGCTCCCTACAAAAGAACAAGAACAAGTACTTGCTTATCTAGAAACCTTAGTAGATGAAAAAGAAAAAACCGTAAACAATATGGTTAATCTAGAATCTAATAACGTTGATAAATGGATTGCATCAGAAGGTTACAAAAATATTAATAGTACACCGTCTGGTCTTGTAGCAGATTTTGATTTCAATCAAAAGAATTTAAAAAACAAAGTTCCTCAAAAATCAAATCAAAACATTCAAATGCGTCAACAATTTGGCGATAATCAAAAGCAGGTATTTAAAGAAGGAGCTTCTGGATATGGTCTTTATATGGATGGAGATACGTGGATGGATTTAGACAAGATTGGTATTTACAAAAGAAACGAACCTTTTAGCATTGGTATAAAAGTTTTTATTCCTAAAGATTTAGAAAATGGGGTAATATTCCACAAAATGCAAGGTCCCGAATTACATAGTTATCGTGGATATCATTTAAATATAAAAAACAATAAAATTGAAGCGTTACTTGCTCACGTTTACCCAGATAATGCTATTGTAACTCAGTCTATAATTGATGTTCCAAAAGATAAATGGATTCAATTAACGATGTCTTATGATGGTTCTAGTAAAGCTAAGGGTATTAAAATATATTTAGACGGTAAAAAATTAGAAACCAATATTGAGGTTGACAACCTCTATAAAGACATCATTTTTCAAAATCAGTCTATCGGTATTTACAAAGGAAAAACGGAACCTGGTTTAAGAATTGGTGCCATATGGAGAGGTAAAGGTTTACTTGGAGGAGTAGTAGACGACCTAAAGGTCTTTAATCGTGAATTAAGCGAAATTGAAGTTATGCAAATAGCTAATGTAGACCTGCTTAAAAACATACAATCCAAATCTAAAGATAATCTTTCAGAAAAAGAAAAAACGTTACTTACTCAGTATTATTTAACTAACAAATCTGATTCTTATAAAGAACATCTAGCAGATTTGAAAGCAACAAGAGGAACCTATGTTGATAGTATTGAGCCTGTAAAAGAAATCATGGTAATGAAAGAAATGGAAACCCCTAGACAAGCTTATCTTCTAGATAGAGGGCAGTACGATTCGCCTACAGATTCGGTTTTTCCAGATGTTCCAGAACGTATTTTTCCATTTCCTGACAGTCTACCAAGAAACAGAATTGGTTTTTCTAAGTGGTTAACTCATGAAGACAACCCATTAACATCTCGTGTTACTATAAATAGATATTGGCAAAATATTTTTGGAAGAGGCATCGTTAACACTTCTGAAGATTTTGGAAATCAGGGTGAGCTACCTAGTCATCCTAAACTATTAGATTGGTTAGCTATAGAATTTATGGAGTCAGGATGGGATGTTAAAGCACTTCATAAACTAATTATGATGTCTAACACCTATCAACAAAGTAGTATTGCTAGTGAAAAACTGTTGAGCGAAGATAAAGAAAACAAATTCTTAGCTAGAGGCCCTGCAAAACGCCTTTCTGGTGAAATGCTTAGAGATAATGCACTTTTTGCGTCTGGTTTATTAAACGATAAAATAGGAGGAGAAAGCGTAAGCCCGTATCAACCCCCAGGATTATGGTTAGTAAATGGAGATGTATACAAACCTAGTTCTGGTGAAGATTTATATAGAAGAAGTATGTATACCATATGGAAACGCACTGTGCCACACCCTACTCTAGCAACTTTTGATGCGCCAACTAGAGATTTATGTACAACTAGAAGACAAGAAACTAATACCCCTCTACAAGCATTGGTGCTACTTAACGACCCAACTTTTGTTGAAGCCTCTAGAGTTTTAGGTATACGAATGTCTGAATATGACAATTTAACTGACGGTATTTCTAATACATTCCGAAAACTTACCGGACGAACAATTAAACCTGAAGAATTAAAAATTCTATTAACAGTACAAAAAACTGAATTAGAAAAATTTAAAGAATATCCAGGAAAAGCCGAGGGTTGGATAAGCTTGGGTGAAAACATAATGCCTCTTGAACTCGACAAAGCATTAATCGCTGCTAATTCGGTTGTAGCATCTACCATTATAAATTCAGATGCCTTTATAACAAAACGATAATTATTAAAAAAACTAAGCCATGTGTAACCATCATGATATATTAAAATCAAACAACAAAGACTTTCAAGATCTAGAGAAACAGATTGACAGAAGACATTTTTTAAAAACTACAACATTAGGTTTAGGAGCATTAGCTTTAGGAAGTTTGCTTAATACTGAAAAAGCCTGGAGTTCAATAGCTAACGCTAACAACACTGAGGCTATTTTAGAAAACTATAATAAAAACAGATTAGGGCTTCCTCACCATTTGCCAAAAGCCAAACGCATTATATACTTGTTTCAAAGTGGTGGACCATCTCAAATGGATTTGTTTGACTATAAACCTAAATTAGTAGACATGTTTGGTAAGGACTTACCCAAATCAGTTATTGGAGGGCAACGCCTTACAGGGATGAGCGGAAGCCAATCTACTCTCCCTATAGCTCCTTCAATTTTTAATTTTAAACAATATGGAGAGTCTAGAGCTTGGGTAAGTGAACTTATGCCACATACCGCAGAAATTGTTGATGAGTTATGCTTTATAAAATCGATGCAAACAGACCAAATTAATCATACACCTGCCATAACATTTTTTCAGACAGGACATCAACTTCCTGGAAGACCCTCGATAGGATCTTGGTTAAGCTATGGTTTAGGGTCCGATAATGAAAATTTACCAACATTTATAACACTTGTATCTAAAAACGGTAAAGGACAACCTTTAAAATCAAGTTTATGGGGAAATGGGTTTTTACCAACAGAACACCAAGGAGTACAATTTAGAGCAGGAAAAGACCCAGTATTATACTTAAACAACCCAGATAATTATGATGGTCATGACCGTGAAAAAATGCTAAGTTATTTAGGAAAACTAAACAACATCCAGCATGATGCCTATGGAGACCCTGAAATTCAGGCACGAATGGCACAATACGAAATGGCATTTAAAATGCAAACTTCAGTTCCTGAGGTTACAGATATTTCAGACGAGCCAGATCATATCTTTGAAATGTATGGAAAAGATAGTAGAGATCCAGGTACATACGCAGCAAACTGTTTAATGGCTAGAAAACTTCTTGAAAAAGGCGTTAAGTTCGTTCAACTATATCATCAAGGTTGGGACCAACACATTGCCTGCCCTAGCGGTCTAAAAAATCAATGTAAAAAAACGGATCAAGGTACAGCAGCGTTGATTAAAGATTTAAAACAACGCGGTATGCTAGACGACACGCTTGTTGTCTGGGGTGGTGAATTTGGTAGAACTGTTTATTCTCAAGGGCAATTAACCGAAAAAAATTATGGAAGAGACCATCATCCAAAAGCATTTACCATGTGGATGGCAGGTGCTGGTGTTAAGCCTGGCTTTGAATATGGAGAAACAGACGACTTTAGTTATAACGTCGTAAAAGACCCATTACATGTTCACGATTTTCATGCCACGCTACTCCATCTTTTTGGGGTCGACCACGAACAACTCACATTTAAGCATCAAGGACGACGATACCGATTAACCGATGTACATGGTCATGTAGCAAAAGACATCTTAACATAAATACACTATGACCACAAGAAGAAACTTTATAAAAAAAACCAGCTTTGCAACTGCTGCTATTGCAGCAACACCGTCTTTTGGATTTCATATCTTGAAAAAACCACAACCACAGGAAACAATCTTAGGTCATGGCGATTACCAATATAAGTTAATTAACGATTGGGCTCAAGTAAGCTCTGTAAGAAACCCTATTCTAAATTGTCATGAAATGATAATGGATAGAAAAGGACGTTTAATTATGATGGGAGATAACCCCAAAAACAATATTTTAATTTTTGATAAATCTGGAAAACTATTAGACTATTGGGGAACGGCTTATCCTGGAGGCCATGGTCTATCATTATCACAAGAAGGAGAAGAAGATTTTTTATTTCTAACAGATTCTGGTTGGTTTTTAAATAAATACGGAAAATGGACAAAACACAATGGCCGTATAACCAAAACAACCACAGATGGTCGTGTAATTTTCGATATTGGTCATCCACAAACTATTGGCATATACAAACCTGGAGACTCCTTCTGCCCTACAGAAACGGCTGTTGGTCCTAACGGTGATATTTATGTAGCAGATGGGTATGGCATGGATTATATTATTCAATACAACCATAACGGGGAATATATTAGACATTGGGGTGGAGCAGATAATCCAGACGAAAACTATAAACTATCTAATGCTCATGGTGTGGCCATAGATTATAGAGATAAAAACAACCCAATGGTAGTCTGTACATCTAGAAATGAACAATCTTTTAAATGGTTTACTTTAAATGGCAAATATGTAAAAACATTACACTTACCTAATATGCAAGTATGTCGTCCCGTTTTTAACGACAATAATTTATATGCCGGTGTTTGCTGGTCTCAACCTAAAGTTGGAAAAACGAATTGGAAAGACCATACTGGTTTCGTAACGATAATTGATGGAGACAAAGTTGTTTCTAACCCTGGAGGTACAGCACCTGAATATAAAGGAGGAATACTTCAAAAGTCATATCAACTTCAAGACAAACCCATTTTACACGGACATGATGTGTGTGTAGATGAAGATAAAAACTTATACATCTGCCAATGGAATGCAAACAAAACTGCGCCATTAAAATTAGAACGCGTATAATTTTAATTGATTAAAAAAGAATAGACACACTTTACATGGATAATACATCAGACTTAGTACTTTTTTTTGGAAGATTTCACCCTATTATGGTTCACTTACCAATAGGCTTTTTAGTATTTGCATTTCTTTTAGAAATTTTTAGTCGGTTTAAGAAAGATAACACCTTAACAAACGCCATACCTCTAGCTTTGTTTGCTGGAGCTGCCAGTGCTTTAATAGCATGTATTTTAGGCTATATGCTTTCACTAAGTGGGGATTATGAAGAAGACATGGTCGACAGTCATTTTTGGTTCGGAATAGCCACAACAATTATTACCTTTTTGGCATGGCTAATTCGTATCGAGAAAATAAAAATTCCAAAAACAAATCAGGTTAAAACCAATATTTCAACCCTAACACTTCTTGTTATTCTAGTTAGTGTTACAGGCCATTATGGAGGAAATCTTACTCATGGAAGTGATTATTTAACGAAATATTTACCTTTTGGAAAAACAGAAAAAGCTGCATTAATTCCTGTTACAAATATTGAAGATGCTGTAGTTTATGATTATTTAGTAAACCCTATTCTCGAAAATAAATGTCTTAGTTGCCATAATGCAAGTAAGATGAAAGGAGGTTTATCGCTTCAGGATTCATTAGCAATTATGGAAGGTGGGAAAAATGGAAATATCCTAATTGCAGGAAATGCATTAAAATCTGAAATGATTAAGCGAGTTCTTTTAAATCCTAGTCATGATGACTTTATGCCTCCAGAAGGAAAAACACCTTTAACAGAAGAAGAAACTGCTATTTTAACGTATTGGATTGATAATACTAACGCTGGCTTCCAGACAAAAGTAGGCGATATTAAAACACCCGAAAATATAATAAAAATTGCATCTAACTTTTTGAACTTAGGAGATGGAGGCAATAATACTAAAACAGCCTTACCAACCGTAAATAAAGTTGACCAATCAGATATTAAGCTTTTAATTGCTGAAGGATTCAGACTTACAGAACTGGTTTTCGATTCTAATATTTACGAAGTGGTTTTACCATCTAAAACGGTTACAGAAAGTAATCCCGAAGCCATTTCAGAAAAACTCGAAAAATTATTAAAAATTAAAGATAATGTCCTTTGGTTGTACTTAGAAGATAATCAGGTTACAGATGACCAAATAAATACAATCAATCAATTTAAAAATCTACAAAAATTAAAGCTTGATAAAAATCCTATTTCCGATACAGGAATTTCTAAAATTGTAAGTCATAAAAATATAAGAAGTTTAAATCTATACAGTACGAACATTACTAAAAACAGTTTAGAAACCTTTTATAATATGCCAAATCTTCAAAATGTATATATATGGGAAACCGAGATAACAAAAGAAGATGTATTACCTTATACTAAAGAAACGGACAAAACTTTAAATATTGTTTTTGGTTCATAGCAAATTGAAACTTTTTAAATTAAATAAAATCTTTTTTATAAATATCGTTACACTATTGTATTTAAGCTGTAACGATAGTAAAGAATCGACAATCGGATTATTTGACAATGCAGTATATATACCCTTACCGAAAACTATTTTATCTCCAAAAGATAATCCTACAACACCTGAAAAAGTGGCTTTGGGAAAGCTACTTTTTTATGACCCCATCTTATCTGGGAATAAAGATGTGGCTTGTGCTACCTGCCATCATCCCGATTTCGGATATGCAGAATTAAAAGACCTTTCTATTGGAGTAAATGGTAAAGGCTTAAGTATGAATAGGAAATTTAACAGCCCCAATAATATCCCTATAGTAAAACGAAATGCTCATACCATACTAAATACCGCTTTTAATGGTATAAATGTTAATGGAGAATATTCTCCTGAAAAGGCCGCAATGTTTTGGGATTCTAGAGAAGAAAGCTTAGAAAAACAAGCCTTGGCACCAATAAAAACATTAGAAGAAATGATGGGACACTCCTTTTCTGAAGACATCATTCTAGACACTATCGTAAATCGATTACGAAATATTCCCGAATATGTATTAAAGTTTCAAGACGTTTTTAAAACCAAACCAGCAATTTCAAGTATAAACTTAGGAAAAGCTATAGCTGCATTTGAACGAACATTAGTAACCAACAATTCTAGGTTCGATCAATATATCGCAGGAGATTCATCTGCATTATCTTATTCAGAAAAAAAAGGATTCAACCTTTTTAAAAAGGCTAATTGCCATAGTTGCCATAGCGGCCCAATGTTTTCAGATTTTAAAATGCATGTATTAACTGTACCTGAAAACGAAAAGCTAAATTTTCCAGATGACGGATTTGAAAAAACATATGCTTTTAGAACACCTACGCTAAGAAACTTAAGATATACAGCTCCATATATGCACAACGGTAAATTTGAAAATTTACTCGAGGTCCTAGAGTTTTATGAAGACATCGCTTCTGGAGTTTCTAAAAATTCAAATATTGAAAATGAAAAAATAGACTCACTAAATAAAAAAAATAGACATTAAAGTTATAGATATGCAACCTATAATTTCATTTTTTAATAGTTTAAACGATGACACTTTCGACAAAGTTATCCCTGAGAATGTGCCTAGCAAACTTCCTGTAGGGGGTAATATTTTTAATTAAAACCACTATAGACTTAAGTCTATTGACAACTAAATTAAACAGCTCCTTTCTATATTTTATATTTATACTTGTGGTGCGAACGTGTATCATAAAATAAAACACTAATTATAAAACACTTTTAGTTGATGTTATTACATTTTATACAGATTTAAAATTTGAATAACTAAAGTGATACAATAAAAATTAAGTGCTTTATATCCTGTTTTAAAAATTTTAAACATCTACTATATTCATTAACTCATTTATTATAGCAATCTAAAGTCTGAAAATCAGAATTAATTATACTTATGGTTATTTTTGATGGAAGCACATATTACTTCTTAATTTAAAAATGATATTTATGAAAAAGTTATTTTTTATATTTTTTATTTCACTTTTACATAGCCATACTAATATATCTGCTCAAGCTTGGGGATATAACAATAATCGTATGGCTGTGAGTTTTGACGGGAATAGTGCACCAGACAATGCCTATAAATGGCCAACAGGAGATCCTGATGATTGGGGAGCAGCGGTAGCATCAGGAGCAATTATTGCCAAGTTAGGTTTGCAAGATAAAGTAGTTCATTTTTCTTATAATAATTTTATCGATGCTCCTTCTGGACCCGATGAAGAAAATGAACTCAAAATTAGTTGTGATGGACTTATAGAACGTTGGGATTTTAATCCAAAAATATTTTTTGATGTTACAACCAGTTTAGAACCTGCTATAAAAAATTTGGCTCTAGAAATTGGAACTTCCACAAAAGAAAACCCTTTGTATTTTATACATGCTGGACTTTCAGAATTTTTATATTTGGTAGTAGAAGAAGTTATTAAGCAAGGAAATATTGAAGCTTTAAGTCATGTCTACTTACTTTCTCATAGCGGTTTTAATGAAAATGAAATAAGACGCACATACCATCATACTTGGAACGACGTACAAGAGCTTTGTGGCAATAGAATTAATTATAAAAAAATTAAAGATCAAAACAATAAAACGGTTCCAAATGATTTATGGCACTCCGGAAAAGATTTTTCAGTTTGGTATTGGATGAGAGACCATAAAGATCCAAACATACGTTGGATGTACAAAAGAATACAAGCACACAGTGGTGGCGTTGCAGATATTTCTGATTGTGGAATGTTTTACTTTTTATTAGTTGGAGACGACAATGGTACACCCGAAAAATTTAAACATTTTATTGGATCCGGAATTCTTAAATAATACCGTTACTTAACTACAGAAAATATGTTTCAAACCATACGAAAGGTTTGCAACAATTAGTTCAAAATTGGCATCTAATCTACCTCAGTATCTTGATAAAAAACATAAAGCCCCATGATATATGGGGCTTATTATTTTAATTGAATAAATCATTTCATTTGTTAAAATTTAATAACAACAAAATGAATTTTTTACGTTAAATCTTTAAGATTTCATAATCAAAACAAAGAGTATTTATTGAAAATGAATAAAAGATTTCAACACGGATTAATCGTTCCAATGTGCATCAATTACTTTCTGTATATGGGGAAACTTATCTCCATCTTCTTCATTTAATTCCTTTCGTTTTACAAGGAGCTGCAGTTTTAAATCGGCAATCGTTTCAGCATATTTAGGATCGTTATAAGCATTATTCATCTCTTTTGGATCTTCTTGTAAATCATAGAATTCCCAAGCCGCCGGTGTATCCATTTCAAATGCATTACCCCAACTTTTTTTGTTCCATGTGGCATTTGGATCTTTTGTATCTACCCAATATTTTCCATAAAAGAAAATAAGTTTATAACGTTTAGTTCTTAATCCAAAATGAGCTGGATTAGCATGTTTATGTGCCATATGCATCCAATATCGATAATATGTAGATTGTTGCCAACCTTCAGGTTCTTCTCCTGTTTCTAGAATCGTTTTAAAACTATGACCTTGCATTTGTTCTGGTGCCGTACCTCCTGCTAAATCAATAAGTGTTGGTGCAAAATCTGTATTATTAATAATTGCATCACTACGTGTTCCTGCTTTTATACTTTCAGGATATCTAACAATAAAAGGCATACGTAAAGATTCTTCATACATCCAACGCTTATCAATATAATCATGCTCTCCCAACATAAACCCTTGATCTCCTGTGTATACGATTATAGTGTTTTCGTATAACCCTTCATCTTTCAAGAATTGTATCATTCTAGCAACATTATCATCTACACCTTTAACACATCGTAAATAGCGTTTTAAATACTCTTGATACGTTTCGTGTGTATATTCTTTATCTGACAATAAATCATATGATTTATTTGTTGAATTAAACTCTGGATCAGATTTTGCAATTGATTTTTTATCCCACATTGTCATCCCCATACTTCTAATCGTATTTCGCCTTGAAACAGAAGACCCAATAACATGAATTAAAGAATCATTTGCTCCTCGGGTTGCTATAGATCCATTGTTTCCGTTATCATAAAGACTTTCGGGTTCCGGGATGTGCGTGTCTTTTAAATAGTCCTTGTAACGTGGTGCATATTCAAAATTATCATGTGGAGCCTTAAATTGGTACATCAACATAAACGGTTTATTCTTATCCCTTTTATTTTTTAACCAATCTATTGAAATGTCTGTAATTACATCTGAACTATGACCTTTATATTGTTTACCTTCAAATTCAGGATCGTGTTCTAAAGCAAAATTCATCCCTGTTTCTGTGAGTACCGGATCAAAATAAGTGCCTTGTTCACCATGAGCGGTGAGCACATTGTAATAATCAAAATTCGGCTTAGATGATAAATGATACTTCCCTATTAATGCTGTCTGATATCCTAATTTCTTTATTTCTGTAGGTAAATATTGATTTTCTGTAGGTAATACACCTTCTAAATCTAACACTCCATTTGCTTGACTATATTGTCCAGTAAGTATAGTTGCTCTACTTGGTGTGCAAATAGAGTTTGTAACGAAGCAATTATTAAAAATCATACCTTCATTAGCAATTTTATCTATCGTTGGTGTGGGATTCAATTTCGCCAATCGACTGCCATAAACCCCAACTGCCTGAGTAGTATGGTCGTCTGACATGATATATAAAATATTAGGTTTTTGCTTCGGAACTTCCTCTTCAACCTTTTTAGCACAACTCGTAAAACAAATTGCAACACTTGCTATGCAAATTATATGTGAATAGATTTTATTAAGCATAATGATTTAGTTTTTTTGAGTAAATTATATTAATGATTTAATTTTAGATTAACTGAAATATTTTTTCCATTTCAACCCATTTTTCTCCATTTTTTGCCCAAGGAACTCCTAGTTGATATTTCCACATTAACATTTCCCATTCTTGGACCTTAGGATTATTAGCATCCATTTCTGCTTTTTTATTTGGATTAAATGACGAATCACATTCCATAATCATGAACATTCTATTTCCTGTTAAATAAATTTGCATATCTACAATTCCTGCCGATTTTATACTTTCTGTTATTTCAGGCCATGCTTTTCCTTTAGCATGAAAGTCCTTGTATTCTGCAATAAGTTTCTGATTATTTATTAAATCGCAAGTCAAACAATATCTAGTCGTTTCAGTAATCATAATACAATTAAATTTTTGAAGATTTATATGTACTGTAGCCATAATACGCCACAACAGTTAAACAAATTAAGGGTAGTATAAAAGAAAAATTTACCTCAGGTATATAACCTAATATCTTTTCGTCTGAAAATCCTGGTCCGCCCCAATCTAAAATACTTCCCTGTAAGACTGGCATTAATGCACCACCAACAATGGCCATTACAAGTCCTGCTGAACCTATTTTTGCTTCATCGCCCATATCTTTTAAAGCAATTCCATAAATAGTAGGAAACATGATAGACATGAATACTGAAACAGACACCAAAGAGATTAACCCAGCCATTCCTGGCAAAACAACAGCTCCTGCCGAACATACAACACCTCCAATACCAAAAAGCATTAAAATTTTAGAAGGATTAATACGTTTCATTAATGCTGTTCCAATCCATCTCCCTACTAAAAAAGAAACCATAGCAGCGACATTAAAATAAGTTGCCGTTAAACTCCACCCTTGAGTTTCATTTAAATTATCTACATATTGAAAAATATAGGTCCAACACATAATTTGTGCTCCCACATAAAAAGCTTGAGTAACGACACCTTGCACATAATTTTTATTAGCAAATAACTTTTTAAAAGAATCTGAGATACTTATTTTTTCTTCTTCTATAGATTTTGGAAATTTCATAAAAATAACGACTACCATTATTAAAACAACTAATAACCCTAAACCTATATATGGTAAACTTATTACACTTAAATCATTATCACGAATTACAGCAATCTCTTCTACAGGAAGGGCATTATAAGCCTCTCGCGTATAATCGTCTGAACGTAATGCATTAATCACAAAAACTTGCGCGATAATCATTCCGAATAAAGACCCTACAGGATTAAAGGCTTGCGCTAAATTTAGACGCTGTGTCGCTGTTTCTCTGTCTCCTAAGGATAGAATTAAAGGATTTGAAGTTGTTTCTAAAAATGCTAAACCACATGTAATCACCCAAAGGGAAATTAAGAAATAAGTAAATTCTGCATTTACTGCAGCAGGATAAAATAAAAATGCTCCAATAGCATATAAAGCCAAACCTAAAACAATCCCCGATTTATAACTATATTTTCTAATGAATAAAGCAGCAGGTAACGCCATAAAAAAGTACCCAAAATAGAAAGCAAACTGAACTAATGAAGCTTGAGTATTCGATAATTCTGGCATCACTTTTTTAAAAGCAGACACCATAGGATTCGTTAAGTCATTTGCTATTCCCCAAAGAGCAAAGAGAGATGTTATAATAATGAATGGAAAAAGAAGTTCTTTACGAACCACAGGTATTTTTGTTTTCATTTCTTTAATATTTTTTTTCACAAGTAGATTCTCTAATTAAAAAAAGAGTACACTATTAATTTGGTGTACTCTTTTAAATCAAACTAAATTAACAAACTACAAACTATTTATTATTATTCATTTTTAAGTCTAAAACAAAAGCAAAATCGCCTGGTTTTTCTTTAGGTAATTTCACTTCTAAACCTTCAGGTGTTAACGACCATTTTAAAGTAGCATCGCTACCTAAAAGCTTCACATCCAAAACGTCATCTTCACCATTAGTAATTGATTTAATTATTACACTTCCACTTTCAGGCCATGCCATCATTATTGCAAAGACGTGATTATCTTTGGTTGTAAAACGTATATCTTGTCCCGTAAAATCTTTATTTTTACCTTCAGAATGATGACCTTCTTCTACTTCTGTCGGACCTTCTCCAAATACTCTCCAATAGTTGGTATCATAAATCGCTTCACCATTTATATCTAACCAATGTCCAATTTGTAATAATATATCTTTTTGATCTTCTGGTATTGTTCCGTCTGCTTTTGGTCCTACATTAAGTAATAAATTTCCATTTTTTGAAACGATATCGACTAAATCATCTACTAATTGATTAGCTGTTTTAGATTGCCAATTGGTTACATAAGACCACGAATTCTTACCAATAGAGGTATCTGTTTGCCAAGGCAACTTTCTAATTCCTGGCAATTTCCCTCGTTCTAAATCATAAATTACAGTCCCTTCAGGAAATGCTTCGTGATCAAAATTCTTATCATTTATCACCACTTCTTTCCCCCATTCAAGACCTTTATTGTAATAATAAGCCGCTATTTTTGGTCTTAAATCTTTAAAATCTGGAATATCTAAATAGAAATCGAACCATAAAATATCTGGCTGATAATTATCAATTAAATCAACGGTTCTATCCCACCAACGTTGTTTAAAGGCGTCGGAAACTGGTTCTCTTAGGTTTTTCCCTTTGCTAGAATATAAATCAGCATATTCAGGGTCTGTTGTATCAAACTTATCTTTTTTATTAAAGAAAGACCAGTTAAACGCAAAGTGAGAAGATGCACCCATAATCATACCTTGAGAACGTCCTTCTTTAAAAAGTTCTCCAAGAACATCGCGTTTAGGTCCCATATCTACAGAATTCCAACGTGTTGTATTAGATTTGTACATGGCA
Source organism: Formosa agariphila KMM 3901 (assembly GCF_000723205.1). Taxonomy (NCBI): domain Bacteria; kingdom Pseudomonadati; phylum Bacteroidota; class Flavobacteriia; order Flavobacteriales; family Flavobacteriaceae; genus Formosa; species Formosa agariphila. The sequence continues at coordinate 2,426,215 of NZ_HG315671.1, forward strand.
AATCCATCATGATGATCGGCTACTGGAATAACATATTTTGCACCAGATTTTTTAAATAAATCAATCCACTCTTTGGCATCAAAGTTTTCACCTTTAAACATTGGAATAAAGTCTTTATAACCAAATTTTTTCTGATCACCCCACTCCTTTTTATGATGTAAGTACACATCTGAAGGTCCCATTTTAGACAATTTTAATTGAGCTGTAAAGTTTGCAGAATCCATGTACATTTGTCTTGGATACCATTCTGAACTATATGCAGGAACGGCATATGCTCCCCAGTGTATAAAAATTCCGAATTTTTTCTGATTAAACCATTTAGGGTCTTTATAATTGGCTTTAATTGACTCCCAATTAGGTTCAAATCGAGGTTCATCATTTTTTTCCACTACAGGTGTTACTGCGTCTTTCTTCTTTTCGCAAGATGATGTTACAACATTTAGAACCACCATTAAAACTAAAACTATCTTGTTATGTATTTTCATGTATACATTTTGTGTTAATTGAAGCCAAATGCTTCATGTATTAATTAATATTTTTAAAAAGTAAATAGTAAAATTTAGTGGTTCTTAAAAACGAACCGTTAACACTAATTTTTATTTTACCTGTTTACAAATATTATTTTTTTATAAAAAAGGATATGCGACATATGTTTTTTATAGTAAAACAAATGGCCTAACTACAGGAACAATCCCTTATTTTAAAGGAATTATACTAAAACTGTACTTATAACTACCTGGCTTAATCAAATATTCTTGATGTGGCTCTGCTCTAAACGACCAAGTGTTATCTCCTCCAACTCCCATTTGAATTAAATCGATATTTACAGTAAACACATCGCGCTTAATTAACTCGTTTGTATGTGTTGCTGTTTCAATATTGGTTGTACTATAAGGTAATACACTAAAATTTAACACATCTTTTCCTTTAACTAAAACACCTTTTCCATTAGCATTTTCCAATTTAAACCAACGAGTCTCCATACGATTCCCATACTCTTGGGGCACTACATATTCATAATTCATTGTATTTACATCGTTTTTATAAATCCCTACAAAAGCACCCGTATTCCGGTCTTGATAATTGGCTTGTGGCCCTTTACCAAAATACTCCACATCTTTATACGCATTAGAAATATCAAACTGCATTCCTATTTTAGGCACATTTGGAGCATCTTTAGCAATATTAGATTCGTAGTCTACTTGAATTTCTCCATTGCCTAAAATGGTATATACAAGAACTAATTGTGTAGATGGGTTTTCAATTCCACCCTCAATTTTAACAACTACCTTTCCTTTTTCAGAGTACTCTACTTTTGATTTAGTAACTTTAAAACGATCACCTGCTTCTAACCAATCCCGTTCATTTGTTTGTTTTTTAGCCTCTCTATAAGCTGCATCATTTTCTGTTTCTGGTCTCCAAAAATTTAATTTCAATGGTGAGTTTAAAACAGAATTTCCTTTAAATTTAAATGTTGAAATATACCCTGACTCTTTATTTATAATTACTGAAACCTCTTTATTATTTATAGTAATTTTGGATCCAGTTTCATTCACACTTAAAGTTGGATATTTTTTTGTCTTCTGTATTTTTTCAGATATTTGTTTCTTTTCTAATTCAAATTGCTCTTCAAAAACAACGAAACCTTTTTCAGCATATAAATTCGCTTGTTTTAGAATACCCTTTATATTTACAAAATATGTTTTGTCTGCTTTTAATTTTGAAGTTTTAAATGGAATGTGAATAGTTTCTGAAGCAAAAGGAGCTGTATTTAATGTTTCTATAGCGCCGTTATCTATAGATTTCCCGTCTTCTAAAAGTTCCCAAATCACATCATAGCCCGATAAATCTATAGCATGATGTCTATTTAAAATTTTGAATTGCCCTTGCGATGCATCAATCTTAGAAATAACGGCTGGTTGATTTACTTTTTTAGCTTCATAAATCTCAGGCTTTGGTGTTCTGTCCGATGCAATAATTCCGTTTAAACAAAAACTATTATCATTGGGCTTATCTCCAAAATCTCCTCCGTAAGCTAAAAACTCATTGCCTTTATCATCTGTTTTTAAAAGTCCTTGATCAATCCAATCCCAAATATAACCACCTAAAGCTCGATCATTTTGATAAATAACATCCCAATAGGTTTGCATATTTCCTAATGAGTTCCCCATAGCATGTGCATATTCACACATAATTACAGGGCGATTATCGAAACTTGTATCATTTATCAAACTTTGTAACTCACTAGCTTGTGGATACATTCTACTTAACATATCTACCCATTTTGGATCGGTAGGATTCCCCTTTCCATGATCATAATAATTATTTTTATAGCGTGGATCTGTAGCATCTCCTTGAGCACCCTCATAATGGATATAACGGGTAGGATCTTTTTCTTTTATCCAAGCTGCCATGGCTGCGTGATTAGGCCCCATACCAGATTCGTTTCCTAAAGACCAGATTACAATACTTGGATGATTTTTATCACGTTGCACCATTCTAATACCACGTTCTAAAAAAGCATTCGACCAAGAAGGAACGTTTGACAACTTCCCTCTTAAACCATGCGTTTCCAAATTAGCTTCGTCCATTACATATAATCCATACAAATCGCATAATTCATAAAAATAGGGATCGTTTGGATAATGAGATGTTCTTACTGCATTGAAATTAAACTGTTTCATAAGTTGTACATCCTTTTCAATATCTGCTCGAGATAATGCCTTACCATCAATCATATCATGATCATGTCTATTTACACCTATCATTTTAACCGGATTACCATTAACTAAGAAACGACCACGATCATCAATATCTACTTCTCTAAACCCTACTTTCGTGCTAGTAGTTTGAATAATTTTTCCATTGTTATCTTGTACAGAAAACAATAATGTATATAAATATGGACGTTCTGCAGACCATTTTTTAGGCGATTTAACTTCGGTTTGCATAATGCCAAATGCGACATTATCGCGTTGCGGATAAAATTCGCCTAGAAACTTCCCTAAAGGCATAGTATTTTCATCTCCAACCGAAAGCCCTTCTGCATCCACTAAGCGTGTTTTTAATGTCCAGTCATCAACCGTTGTCTGTAAGGGGTTGTTTCCAAAATATCCTATTTTCTCCACATATTTATCTGCGATATTGACAACAAATTCAGGTCTAATTTGAAGTAAAGCATTGTCGTAGTTTTCATCTAAATCTGTTCGAACTGTAAAATCAGATAATCTCACTTTAGGAACAGCTTGTAAATACACTTCGCGCTCTATCCCACTTAATCTCCAATGATCTTGTGCTTCTAAATAACTTCCGTCACTCCAACGGTATACTTTTACAGCAATACTATTTTCTCCTGATTTTAAATACTTAGTAATATCAAATTCTGAAGGTAAACGTGTGTCTTCACTATATCCAACAAATTCACCATTTACCCAAACATAAAATGCAGAAGATACTCCTCCAAAATGAAGTATAACATCTTTCTCTTTCCACGAATTATCAATTGTAAACGTTTTGATGTAATGCCCTATTGGATTATCGTTATGATTGATTTTAGGAAAATCACTAAAAAATGGATAGGTCGAATTTGTATAAATTGGCGTTCCATAACCGCGCATTTCCCAGTTTGAAGGCACATCAATCGTTTTCCAATTTGAAGCATCAAAATTAGCTTCATGAAAATTAGAAATCGCATCGGCAGGTTTTGCGACCCAATTAAATTTCCAATCACCATTTAATGATTTGAACGAACTTGAACTTGCTCTATCGTTCTTTAAGGCTTGCGTTTCATTGTCGAAATTATAAAACGTGGCATGTGCTGGTAAGCGGTTAATTTGATTTACTAGTGGATTCTCCCAATCATTTTGTTGAGAAAAACTTGAAATGGAAATCAAAAAAATGAATAAACTAAAGACGTGTTTCATTATAAATTTTATTTTGTTATATAATACTTTATGATTGTCCGTTTTCGTTATGCAGAACTTGTTTAAGCACCCCACAACTGACTCTAACGTGATAACTACAATGAGCCCCTGAACTAAATTCAGGATGACAATTAACTGTATTAATGATTTCGGATGTTCAGATAATACTTAAAACTTATCTAAAATAATGTCTGTAATTTCGTTGAAAATAGATGCTTCTAATTTCCCTTCATCCCAAGCATTTAACAAATCTACCATTTGTTCTTTTTTAGTAGGCCCCACAACGACTCTGTCGGCTTCTTTTATTGAGAAAACATATCTTAATGCTAATCGTGACAATGGAATGCTATGTTTTAGAGCGATATCATTTATTTTAAGGGCGGTATCCACATCTAAATTGGTAATCCATTCGTTATTCGGTCTGTCTTCATTGTACTCCTTTAAACGTCTACCTAACAGCCCCATATGTAAAGCTGACGCTGCATAATAGGCAATGTTTTCATTTTTAATTTGAGGAATATCTCTTTCAAATCCTGATAAATTACAAGCATCCATTTTTAAAAAGCCTGAAAGCACATCAAAATTATCTTTTATCATATGAGGATAAAATGGTTCTGTTGGATTTCCTCCAATGCCTAACATACCTACAATTCCTTCTTTTTTTAAACCATTCAAACATTCCATGATTTCGTCCATACGTTCTACCGGCACTAAATGTGGTTCGTGTAAAAACAATAAATCGATTTTATCGACTCCTATCACTTCTAAACTTTCGTACACACTTTTCTTCATACTTTCTGGAGAATAATCTACAATACAATCATCTGCTCTATCTGCGCGTAAACGCCCTACTTTAGTACTAATAAATGGTTTTTCTCCAGTCCATAATTTTAATGTTTTTCCTAAATATTCTTGAGATTTGTTATAGGATGGCGCCGTATCGAAAACACGAACTCCATTCTCTAAAGCATACATTAAAGTTCCAACTGCATCTTTTTCTTCTATAGATCTCCAAACTCCTCCTAAACCAGAACAACCACAAACTAATCTGCTCTCGTTATTGAAGAATTCACTTTTTTTATAATCTCCCTCTATATATGTTGGTCTTGTAATCATCTTTTCTTCATTTATAAATTGTAAAATTCTACAGCATTTAATCCCATGATAGCTCGTTGTTCTTCGAGACTTAATTTTGCTATAAAATCGGTTGTTATTTTTTTTACTTTTTCATAGTTCCCTGCTACTAAACACACTGGCCAATCCGAACCAAACAAGATTCTTTCTACCCCAAATACATTTAAAACCAGTCGCATATAAGGTAATAACGCCTCATAAGTCCAAGTTTTATAATCGGCTTCAGTAATCATTCCTGATAATTTACAATACACATTTTGTTGTTTTGCAATTTCTGTCATTAACACAGCCCAACCTTCATAAAAACCATCTTTAATATAAGGTTTAGCAATGTGATCAATTACAAATTTGATGTTTGGAAATTGTTTAACAAACTCTAAAACCGCTCCTAATTGATGTGGAAACACCAAGATATCGTAAGTAAAATTGTTTTTTTCAAGTTTAGAGATACCTTTTAAAAAATCTGGTCTTAATAAAAAATTGGGGTCTGCTTCGCCTTGAACAATATGACGGAATCCTTTTACTTTATCAAATTGACTATAATGTTCTAAAACTGTATCGATGTCATTCCCTCTAAAATCTACCCAACCAACAATGCCTTTTATAAAATCATTCTTAGCAGCCAAGTCTATTAAAAAATTGGTTTCTTCTAGCGTTTGATCTGATTGTATAGCAACACACCCATCGATATTATTTTGATTATAAATTAGTTTTAAATCTAACGGCATAAAATCTTTACGAATATTTGCCATATCATCATCTATCCAGCTATGTTTTACAGGCTCGTATTTCCAAAAATGTTGATGAGAATCTATTGTCATTTTATCTTGTTTTGGAATTTAATTCTTTAAAAAATCTTGTAAGGCAGCTTGCATTCCATTATTTACAATTTCTTGTAAATAAGTAGTTACCGTTTCTTGTAGACCATTAATCTTAGACAAATCAGCTCCCCAGAATTCTATATGTTCTAACGTTGCTTTCACCACTTGTTCAACATCTCCAGTCGCCCATTGTGTTTCGAAAAAATCTAAAGCAAACTGATCATCTTTTAAATTTATTTTTTCACCATTACGGTCACCTTTATAAAAAGCAATTAAAGCGGCTAACGAAAACAACAACCCTTTTGGCAACGCATTCTTTCTTTTGATATATTCTAAAACGGATGGTAAAACTCTTGTTTTAAATTTAGAGGTTGTATTTAACGAAATGCTCATCAATTCGTGCTCTAAATATGGATTTCTAAAACGGTCTAACACATCGTTAGAGAATTGATTTAATTCTGATTCTGGTAAATCTAAGGTTGGACAAATTTCGTTAAAAATTGTATTCTTTAAGTACGTGCCAACAATGTCATCTTCTAAAGATTCACGCACTTTATCAATGCCATATAAATAACCCACGGGAACTAAAGTAGTGTGTGCTCCATTTAAAATTCTAACTTTTCGTGTTCTATAAGGCTCCATATTGTCTGTAAACACAATATTTAAACCACAAGCTTCTGCAGGAATTTCATCTTTTACAGAAGCTGGGCCTTCAATAACCCATAAATGGAATTGCTCGCCTTCTACAACTAAATTATCTTTATAGCCTAATTCTTCAGTAATTGATTCCATCTTATCTTTAGGATATCCAGGAACAATACGGTCTACCAAAGTATTACAGAAAATATTATCGTAATTAATCCACTCCATAAAACCGGAGCCTAAGTTCCAATTTTCAGCATATTGTAAAATAATACGTTTTAGATTATCACCATTTTTATCGATTAATTCGCAAGGAATCACAATTAATCCTTTATCTGAAGCCCCTTTAAAAACTTGAAACCTTTTATATAATAGGGCTGTTAATTTCCCTGGAAAACTAGACTGCGGAGCATCTTCTAACTTATCTTGAACATCATAAGAAATACCAGCTTCTGTAGTATTAGAAATCACAAAACGAAGATTAGGATTTTCTGCAACTGCTAAATAGTCTGCATAATTTTCATAAGGATTAATACCACGTTGAATACAATCTATTATCTCGTGTTCACTAATAGATTTTCCTTTTTTTATACCATTTAAATATAATGTATATAAACCATCTTGATCATTTAGCATTTTTACTAGCCCTTGGTCTATAGGTTGTATAGCAACAACACCTGCATCAAAATTTACTTTTTTATTCATTTCATGAATCATCCAATCAGCGAAAGCTCTTAAAAAGTTACCTTCTCCAAATTGAATAATTCGTTCTGTATACGATTTTACGTATACTGTTGTTCTATTTAAATTTTTCATTGTATCGCCTTCTATATTTATAAAGAAACTCCTCGCTTCCAAGGAATAAAATCGTTATTACCATGAAGTACGGCTTTAGAAGCAGTTTCACCACTAGCCACACGAATTACATGGTCTAGAATTTTCTCTCCCATTGTTTCTATAGTGTCTTCACCACTAATTACTGTACCTGCATTGATGTCAATTATATCCTTCATACGCTCAAACAGAGCGGTATTACTAGACATTTTTAAAACTGGTGCTACAGGGTTACCTGTTGGTGTCCCTAAACCTGTGGTAAATACCACCACGTTACAGCCTGACCCCACCAAACCAGTAGTTGATTCCACATCATTACCTGGTGTACATAATAAATTTAAACCTGGCTTAGTTACTTGTTCTGTATAGTCTAGAACTTCCACTACCGGAGACGTACCCCCTTTTTTGGCTGCACCTGCAGATTTCATAGCATCGGTAATTAAGCCATCTTTTATATTTCCGGGCGACGGATTATTCTCAAAACCAGAACCTACAGCAACTGCTGCTGCAGAATAGGCTCTCATAATATCATAAAACTTTTTAGCATCTTGTGTTGTATTACATCTATTAATAATATCTTGCTCCACGCCGTTTAATTCTGGAAATTCTGATAAAACAGGACTACCTCCTAAAGCCACTAATAAATCTGAAGCATAACCCAATGCTGGATTTGCAGATATTCCTGAAAAGCCATCGGAACCACCACATTCTAAACCAAGAACTAATTTACTTAGAGGTGCCGGCTGTCGTATTATTTTATTAGCTTCAGTTAAACCTATAAACGTATGTTTTACTGCTTTTTCAATAAGACTTCGTTCACTTTTACTTTGTTGTTGTTCTAAATAATAAACGGGTTTATTACAAGAGGGTGCTATAGTTTTAATTGCATTCTGCAGCAATTCTATTTGTGCATTTTGGCAACCTAAACTTAATATTGTAGCCCCTGCAACATTTGGGTTCGAAATATAACCTGCTAATAACCTACACAATGTTTCCGAATCCTGGCGAATTCCGCCACAACCACCATCGTGTTTTAAAAACTTAATACCATCTACATTGGGGAAAACTCTATTTTTAGCCATTTCCTCTTTAGATGTGATTATTGGAGTATTAAAAATTTCATCTGCCGATGCTCCAGCTTTATATTTTTGAATTAAAGCATCGGTATCTACTGCAAAATCTTTTTTAGTTTGATATCCTAATTTTTCTGAAAGTGCCGCTTCAATAACATCAATATTCCTGTTTTCACAAAACACTAAAGGGATTACCAACCAATGATTTGCCGTTCCTACTTTTCCGTCATTTCTATGATATCCACTAAATGTTCTTCCTTTAAAATTTGAAATATCTGGAGCTCTCCACGTGTATTTTTCTTTGCTATCTTTATAATCTGAAGAAGCGTGTTTTACATTTTCAATGGTAATTGCGCAACCTGATTGAATGTGTTTTGTTGCTTTACCAATTAAAACACCATACATAAAAATTTCATCGTTAACTGCTAAATCAAATAAAGCAAACTTATGCTTTTGTTTAATATCTTCTTTAAGAACTAAACTTTCTCCCCCAACTTCAATTTCTGTCCCTTTTGCCAATCCTTGAATGGCAACTATTATATTATCTTTAGGGTCAATTTGTGCGTAACTACTAACCATTTTCGTTTAATTAAATTTAACCATTGCCTTAATGACTCCCGTTTCAGGTTTAGTCCAACTCTCAAAATGTGTTATCATATCTGTAAAATCAACATTATGTGTAATAAACGATTCTGTTGGAAATTGATTTAGAACACTTATAACATGTTCAAAATCTTCTGTTGTTGCATTTCTACTACACATAATTGTAGTTTCCTTAGCATGAATCTTTGGATGATTAAAAACTAAATCACCTTTAGATAGTCCTACCAAAACATAACGACCTCCATGCGACATATAATCTGGCCCAACCTCTAAAGCACCTTTATAACCTGTTGCATCGAAAACTGCAGTTGCCATATCTCCATTTGTAATTTCAGCTATTTTTTCAACAGGATTATCATTGACGTTAATTATATAATCTGCTCCAATTTCATCTTTAGTATATTGTAAACGTGCATCGTTTACATCTAGAACAATTACTTTTGCGCCTGCTATTTGTGCTAATTTCACCATTCCAATTCCAATTGGTCCACAACCAACAACAACTACAATTTCTCCTTTTTGAACATTTGCTCTACGAATAGCATGAGCTCCAATAGCTAAAGGTTCTACGATTGCCATTTCATTATCAGATAAATTATTAGCTGGTAATAATAAATCTTGACGCACCGTAATAAATTCTTGCATACCTCCATCAGAATGAACTCCTAGAACACTAATATTAGTACAACAGTTTGTTTTACCTTTTCTGCATGCAATGCATTTACCGCAACTTACATATGGCATAACTACAACTTTATCCCCTGCTTTTAATCCGCGATTATTTTCACCAATCTCTACAATTTCTGAAGCCAACTCATGTCCTAAAATTCTGGGGTATGTAAAAAAGGCTTGGTTTCCAGAAAACGCATGTAAATCTGTTCCACAAATCCCAACTTTTTTCACCCTTAACAAAGCTTCATTTTCTTTACGAACAGGTGCTTCTTTTTCTTTTAACAAGAACCTTCCAGGCTCTTCACAAACTATATATTTCATCTTATATTTTTTTTAACAGAATTTGCTGTTATAGGAATGCTAGTTATTAATGTGTAAAATTCGATTATATGTTTTCTTTCTATTGTAGTAAATGTTTTAAAAACTAGAACATATGATTTTTAATTCAATAACAAAGAATCCCACAATCTGCAAAACCCGCTGAATACAAAGTGTTTAATATTAAAAAAGAGTAATATCATTTTACAAACGGTATTTTAAACCATCAATTTTATATGTTTAATTTGATATATTTGTTTATGATGAAAAACAGAATTAAAACCAATAAAAAAGAGAAATCCACCTATATTTTAATTAGGTTACTCTTTGTATTTTTTATTTTAACATCTAAAATATACGCTCAAAACATTCTAAAATTTGAACATCTTACTACAGAAGATGGTTTATCTCAAAGTGATATTAACACGATTTTTCAAGATCAAAAAGGCTTTATGTGGTTTGGCACACATGATGGATTAAACAGGTACGATGGTTATAATTTTACAATTTTTAAACCCGACAATAAAAACCCTAAAAGCATTAGTAGTAATTTAATTTGGAAAATAATCGACGATTCTAAAGGAAACTTATGGATTGGTACAACTGGTGGTGGTTTAAATTATTTTAATCAAAATACTGAAGAGTTTAAAATTTTTAAACATCTTAAAACAGATGACTCTAGTTTACAAAGTGATTATATAACGTCTCTATATAAGGATAGCAGCAACAGGTTATGGGTAGGAAATTCTAAAGGAATAGACATGGCCGATTTAAACGTTCCTTTAGATTCAATTACTTTTAAGCATTACAATCTTTACCAAAACAGTGCTTTACCTATAAAAAGCACTAATAATGTAAATGTCTTTTATGAAGACAGTAAGCATCAAGTATGGATTGGAGGCGTGAATGGTTTATCTAAACTCTCAAGAGACACTCAAGGCGATATTTATTTCCAACCCGTAAATCAACTTATAAATTTACCAAACATTAATGTTAAAACTATAACCGAAGATAGTTTTGGAAATTTAATATTAGGTACCGCCAACGGTATATATCGTTATTTACCAAATAATGAAACCAACCCTATTCAGTTTATTTATGAAGGTGTTTATAATACAGTTGCGATATCAGACAACCATATTTGGGCAGGAACAGACAATGGTTTAATTGAATTTACAAACCTATCTGAAACCGAAACTCCAAAATTAGTAAGCATATACAAATACGATCAAAAAAACCCAAACTATAGTTTAAGTAGAAATACAGTAAAATCTGTATTTATAGATCATACGGGGATTGTTTGGGTAGGTTCAAATGGTGGTGGTATTAACAAGTTTGACCCACATAGAAAGCAATTTTTACACATTAAGAAAAATTTAGACCCTAACAGTTTAAGTAATGATAAAATTAGATCAATTTTTGAAGACAGCTCTCAAAATCTGTGGATTGGTACAGAAGGTAGTGGGCTTAATCTAGTATACAAAGAAGACGTAAATAATGGTTTCAACAAATTTGAACACTTTTCTAAAATTAATAAAGTTTTTGCCATAGAGGAAATTCAGTTAAAAGATTCTAGAAAATTATTTGTTGGAGGTGAAAATACCCCTGGATTATTTGAAATTGATTTATCAGAGAAAACGATTTACACTGAAGACGATTTAAAACCAATAACTGGCGTATCTAACAGTGTTTTTTCAATTCTTCAAGATCAAGATAAAAACATTTGGATTGGAACCTATAATGGTGGTATAAACCGTTGGTTAATTAATAATGATGAATCTACATTTACAAAAGATGAAATAAAAGCTAACCCAAATGATGAACGTAGTTTACCTAATAATATAATTCGTTACATTTTTCAAGATTCTAAAAAGAATATATGGTTCGCTACAGGTGGTGGTCTAGCTCGTTTAACACCTGACCAACTTCAATCTAAATCCCCTGTATTTGATACATATTTAAATAATCCTGAAGATGACTCCTCAATAAGTCATAATTACATTTTAACCATTTTTGAGAGTCAATCTGGAGATATCTGGATAGGGACTTTTGGAGGTGGACTAAATAAAGTGATCCCCCAAGACGATGGAAAAAAATTACATTTTAAAACTTTCACTACTAATGAAGGGCTTCCTAATAATGTAATAAAAGGCATATTAGAAGACGACCATAACAATTTATATTTATCGACTAACAAAGGGTTATCTAAATTTAATATTGAACACGAAACATTCCAAAACTATGACGTAAATGACGGATTACAAAGTAATGAGTTCAGTGAACTAACTGCCTTTAAAACACAAGATAATAGAATGCTTTTTGGTGGTGTAAATGGTTTTAATGCCTTTTATCCAGACAAAATTATTAGTAACGAAATAAATGCTGAAACCGTTTTTACAAACTTTTCAATCTTTAATAAACCTGTTCATATAGGGGAACAAATAAATGGTCGAGTAATCTTAAACCAATCCATTAATTCTACCGATGAAATTAAGCTAAAATATAGTGAAAATAGTTTTTCATTCGAGTTTGCAGCTTTACACTACGCTGCTTCTAGAAAAAACAAATATGCTTATAAGTTAGAAGGATTTAATGACGATTGGATTTACACTACATCAGACAATAGATATGCGACTTATACTAATTTAGAACCTGGCACCTACACCTTAAAAGTTAAAGCATCTAATAACGATCAAGTATGGGACGAAACTCCGTTAGAATTAAAAATAAAGGTGTCTCCACCATGGTGGAGAACTAGTCTTGCTAAAGTACTATACCTACTCTTAGCTGTTGCATTACTTTTAGCATTTAGACGATTTACCATTATACGTTCAACTGAAAAGCACAAATTAGAACTTCAACATTTAGAGAAAGAAAAACACGAAGAAATTCATCGTTTAAAATTAGAGTTTTTCACCAATATATCACATGAATTCAGGACACCTTTAACTTTAATTAAAGGCCCCTTAGATTATTTACTAAAAAAAGGTGCAGAAGTTAGTACTAAAGAAGCCAAAGATCAATATTTATTAATGCGAAAGAATACAGATTATTTGTTACGCTTAGTAAATCAGTTATTGGATTTTAGGAAAATGGATACTGGAAAAATGAACCTAAATATAAGTAAAAATGACATCGTAGCATTTTTAATAGAAGTTGGAGAACCCTTCCAATTTTTAAGCCAGAAAAAACATATTCACTTCAATATAAAAGCATCACAAGATAAAATACTAACATGGTTTGATCCTGATGCCGTAGAGAAAATTACCAATAATTTATTATCTAACGCCTTTAAATTCACTCCAGAAAACGGTACCATTACACTTGATATTTTTGATGGAAACGATTTTGAAACACCTACAGATATCGAAACTAATTTGGAGCAATCCAAATATATTGTAATTAGAGTTCAGGATTCAGGACCTGGAATTCCAGCACATAGAATTCAACATATATTTGAGCGTTTTTATACTGAAATAAATCTAACAACTGCTGCTAAAACAAAAGGCACAGGAATAGGCTTATCTTACACCAAAAACTTAGTAGAATTACATCAAGGTATAATAAAAGTTAAAAGTGATTCAGAAAATGGTTCTACGTTCTTAGTTTGGCTACCTAAAGACAAAGAAACCTTTGAAGCTAATTCTGAACTTAATTTTCATGAAGTATTTGAAGACAACACCTTTATAAGCCAAGTCGATGCAGAGTCGCATGCTATAAGTTTTATGGATGATATAATAGATCAAAACATGACAAGGTCGCGATCTAAATTGCCACTCCTTTTAATTATAGACGACAATCCAGACATCAGATCTTTTATAAAAAAAGGATTAGGAGAAAACTATTATGTGTATGAAGCTGAAAATGGAGAAGTCGGCTTAGAATTAGCTAAAAAATTTATGCCTAATATTGTTATTACAGATCTTGTTATGCCTGTAATGGATGGTATTGAATTTTGTAATAAATTAAAAGGATCGCAAGAGACAAGTCATATCCCTGTAGTCATGCTAACTGCAAAAACATCGCAAGAAAAAGAGATAGAAGGTTTAAAAACAGGTGCAGATGCATATATAAGAAAACCTTTTGATTTAGAACTTTTAGAATTAAAGCTTTCAAACATTTTAAAAGATAGAGAAGAACTTCGCAAAAAATTTAATAGAGAAATTACGCTTCAACCAAATGAAGTTACAGTAACATCTCCTGATGAAGTCTTTCTTCAAAGCGCCATTCAAATCGTTGAAAAACACATGATGAATTCTGAATTTAGTGTAGAAATGCTAGTGAAAGAAATGAATATGAGTAGAAGTAATATGTACCTAAAGATTAAAGAACTTACAGGTCTTACTTCTAGTGAATTTATAAGAAACATTCGATTAAAACGCGCAGTACAGTTATTTGAAAAGAGTGATCTTTCTGTAAAAGAAATCATGTACATGACAGGTTTTAACACAGCTTCATACTTTTCTAAATGTTTTAAAAAACAATTTGGAGTTATACCGAGTAAGTATTTAAGACTTAGTCAAAATGATGATACTCCGGCAGATTAAGAACACGCTTAAACATTTGTTTTACTTAAAAAACCATCTGTGATTCGTATTCAAGGATAGAAATCTCAAATTTGCTTAGTAAACTAATAGGTCTTCTAAGCAAATTAACTATGACAATTCCTTATTATATGCAATATCAATTTTGTGTTTTAATCTTAGCAATCATACTCTCGTCTTGCAATAATAAATCTGAAAAAATAGCTAAGAAAACCAAACCAAACATTGTATTTATTTTCACCGACGATCAAGCTAATACATCCATCCACGCATTAGGAAACAAAGAAATTATTACTCCAAACATAGATAAATTAGTCGAGGCCGGTACGACATTTACGCATGCCTATAATATGGGCTCATGGAGTGGCGCCGTATGTACAGCTTCAAGAACAATGCTTAACTCAGGGAGATCGGTTTGGCGAGCAAATAATTTCAGAAAACATTGGACGGAAAACGATTCACTAAATAAAACATGGAGTAAAATTCTAGAAAATCAGGGTTACGAAACTTATATGACTGGAAAATGGCATGTTGATGCAAAGGCCGATAAAATATTTAATCACACAAAACACATCAGGCCAGGAATGCCTAAAGATGCATGGAATCACTATAAAATGATTGCTAAGTTTGATTCTTTAGCACAAGTAAAAAACAGAAATTCTGCAAGTATAATGCCTAATGGCTACAATAGACCACTGAGTGTTAGCGATACATCTTGGTCTCCAACAGATAGCTCTAAAGGTGGATTTTGGGATGGAGGAAAACATTGGAGTGAAGTACTTGCAGACGATGCCATCTCTTTTATTGATACGGCTAAAAATACTGACAAACCATTTTTCATGTATCTTGCCTTTAATGCACCTCACGATCCTAGACAAGCTCCTCAAGAATACCAAGACTTATATAATCTTGACGAATTAACACTCCCAAATAATTATATGCCCGAATATACCTTTAGAAATGATATTGGTAATGGCGATAATTTAAGAGATGAAGCATTAGCTCCGTTCCCGAGAACAGAACTTGCTATAAAAACACACACAAAAGAATACTATGCGAGTATAACTCATGTAGATGCTCAAATAGGTGGCATACTTGAGGCCCTTAAATCTTCAGGAAAAATGGACAATACTTATATCTTTTTTAGCGCAGATCATGGACTAGCAATGGGACAACATGGCTTACTAGGTAAACAAAGTTTGTTTGACCATAGCATAAGACCTCCGCTTATTATTTTAGGGCCAGATATTCCTAAAAATAAAAAAAACAATGCCGATGTGTATTTACAAGACATTATGGCAACGACTCTTGATTTGGCGGGAATAGATAAACCAAAATATATTGAATTTAGCACTTTTCTAGATCTTGCTAAAGCACAGTCAAACCAAAGCAAATACGATGCTATATATGGCGCATATTTAGATGTACAACGCATGATTAGAAAAGATAATTACAAACTGTTAGTTTTTCCTAAAATAAAGAAAGTCTTACTTTTCGATTTAAATACAGACCCTGAAGAAATTCATGACATTGCAAATCTATCAGGAGAAAGAAACAGAGTTATCTCTCTTTTTAAGGACTTACAACAACTTCAAAAACAGATGGAAGACCCTTTAGATATTTCAGATTGTTTTCCATCTCATTAAACTTACAAACACTTTATAATTCAATAAGTATGCAAAATTATAAATACATCTCTTTAATTACACTAATCGGAATCTTAACACTCTTTTCTTGCAACAAAAATGAAATTGAAGTCGTTCCTGATCAAGATTTTAACGAAAACTGGTTGTTTTTAAAAGACACTATTCCAAACGGTGAAACAATTGCTTTAGATGACAGCTCTTGGAGAACTCTAAACCTACCACACGATTGGGCCATAGAAGGCCCGTTTGACAAGAAGAACAACGCCCGTAACGGCGGATTACCAATAGATGGTATTGCATGGTATAGAAAACATTTTACGATTGACTCAAAATATCAAAACAAACACGTCTCTATTGAATTTGATGGTGTAATGGACAATTCTACAGTCTTTATTAATGGTCATAATGTAGGAGAACGCCATTATGGTTATAGTGGATTTGAATACGATTTAACCCCCTTTATTAAATTTGGAGAAAACAATGTAATTGCTGTACAACTGGCTCCAGAAATTTTATCAGAACGGTGGTATCCAGGAGCGGGAATTTATCGAAATGTTAGACTCAAAATTAACGAGAACGTTCACATTCCACAATGGGGAACGTTTATTACTACTCCAAAAGTCACTTCAGATATGGCAGAAGTAAACATCGAAACTAAAATTAAAAATACCACAAATAAAACACAAGAGGTTGTTTTAGAAACGACTATTCTAGATACAAAAAACACAAGTGTCGCGGTTTCATCTAAAAAAATAACACTTTCAAATAACGCCCAAGATAAACAAACTCAAGTCATAAATGTCCCTAATCCGCTTCTTTGGGATATTGGAAAACCTAATCTATACAAAGCCATTAGCAGAATTAAAATAGATAATGTGCTGGTTGATGAGTTTGAAACTGAGTTTGGAATAAGAACCATTGCTTTTAAAAAAGAAGGGTTTTACCTTAACGGAAAAGCGGTTGAACTTAATGGCGTATGTATGCACCACGATTTAGGACCTTTGGGTGCTGCTGTAAATTATAGAGCTACAGAGCGTCAAATGCAAATCATGCAACAAATGGGTGCAAATGCATTAAGAACTAGTCATAATCCGCCATCTACAGAACTCCTACAAGTATGCGACAGATTAGGAATAGTAGTAATAGATGAAGCTTTCGACGAATGGAAAGAAGCTAAAGTACCAAACGGATATCACAAATATTTTGACCAATGGGCAGAAACCGACTTAAGAGATATGATTAAAAGAGATCGTAATCACCCATCTGTTATCATGTGGAGTATTGGTAATGAAATCTTAGAGCAGGGTAAAAAAGATGGTTGGAAAATAGCAAAAATGTTAAACGACATTTGCCATAACGAAGACAACTCCAGACCAACTACTGCTGGTTTTAACTACTATCCTGCGTCATTTGTAAATAAATTAGCACATCAAATTGATGTAGTAGGAGTAAATTACAAACCTGCATACTACGGAGAAATTAGAGAGCAAAATCCTGAAATGATTTTTTATGGTTCTGAAACATCTTCACAAACAAGCACAAGAGGATATTACGATTTACCTCTAGATTCCGACGTAAAAAGAGAAACTCGTCAAGTTTCAAGCTATGATGTAACCGTGGGGCCACCATGGGCATATTCTCCAGATGTAGAATTTGCAGCTCAAGAAGCTAATCCTCATTCTTTAGGTGAATTTATTTGGACCGGTTTCGATTATTTAGGAGAACCAACACCTTATGGTGGACGAGATAATTCCACAAATGGTTATTGGAATGACGATTGGCCTTCTCACGCCTCTTACTTTGCTCCTGTTGATTTATGTGGATTCCCAAAAGACAGATTTTACCTATACCAAAGTCAATGGACAACAGAACCAATGGTTCACGTTTTACCACATTGGAATTGGGAAGGCAAAGAAGGACAAACAATACCTGTATATGCCTACACGAATTGTGATGAAGTTGAATTATTTGTTAACGGAAAATCTTTTGGTAAAAAAATAAAAGGTAAAGATTTAACCGACGTTTTCACAGAATATAGAGGGTTTAAAGATTCAGGTTATGAATTTAAAAAAGGAATATATAAATCTAAATACAGATTATCTTGGAACGTACCATATCAGCCCGGAAGCATTAAAGTTATTGCCTACAAAAATGGAAAGGAAATCGTTTCCAAGGAAATAAAAACAGCTGGTAAACCTGCAAAAATAAAACTCATAGCAGATAGATCATCTATTGATGCAGATGGTAAAGATTTATCATTTATTACTGTTCGTATAGAAGATAAAGATGGTAATCTATGCCCTAATGCAGATAACCTTGTAAATTTTCATGTAAAAGGAGCTGGAGTTTTAGAAGCTGTTGGGAATGGAAATTCGGCCTCATTAGAATCATTTCAAGAAAACTTTATTAAAGCATTTTATGGACAATGTTTATTAATCGTAAAATCGACTAAAGACATGGGAGAAATTCATATTGAGGCCACGTCAAAAACTTTAGATTCAGATAGCTTAACCATAGAAACCAAATAAATTATGAATACATATATATATTTAAGAAATAGCTTAATTATTTTACTTTTTATTTTGGCATCTAATAAGGGGTTTTCTCAAGACAAACCTAATATTATTGTCATTTTAACAGACGATCAAGGTTGGGCTGATGTTGGTTTTAATGGATCCACAGATATCCCTACTCCAAACTTAGATGCCTTAGCCGCAGAAGGTGTAATCTTTTCTAACGGTTATGTATCTCATCCTTATTGTAGTCCTTCTAGAGCAGGGCTATTAACAGGACGGTATCAAGCACGTTTCGGGCATGACTGCAATATGCCTTATGATGGAGAAAATGATGCAACCATTGGCACGCCTCTAAAAGAAAAAATGATCCCTGAAGCCTTAAAAGAACAAGGATACAGAACAAGTGCTATCGGTAAATGGCACTTAGGTGATCATCCAGATTTATATCCACCTGCACAAGGATTCGACCATTGGTTCGGGTTTCCAGGAGGAGGTATGAATTATTGGGGTGAGTCAAAAAATGAAATTCAGACGGTATACAGAGATCGTAAGGTAGTACCCGAAGATGAACTTACTTATTTAACCGACGATTTTACAAACGAAGCCATAGATTTTATAACAAAAAAAGACGATAAACCTTTTTTTATTTATTTAGCGTATAATGCACCTCACGCACCAGACCAAGCAACAAAAGCCTATCTCGATAAAACAAAGCATATAGAATATGCTGGAAGAAGTGTATATGCAGCCATGGTTAATGCGGTAGATACAAACGTAGGTAAGATTGATTCAACTCTTGTTGCAAACGGAATGAAAGAAAACACCATTCTTGTGTTTTTAAGTGATAACGGAGGGCGAGTTGAACATGCAGATAACAGGCCTTTTAGAGGGCATAAAGGCATGTTGTTTGAAGGCGGTATAAAAGTTCCCTTTTTTATTACGTGGCCTAAAAAAATTAAGGCTAAACAAACCTATTCTGAAATTATTTCGTCTCTAGATTTATTTCCAACCTTTTTAAATGCCGCTCATGGAAAAGCATCCAAAGAAGTTCAGCTTGATGGGGTAGATCTCTTACCATATATTAACGATGTTAAAACTAAAAAACCACATGATGCTCTCTTTTGGAGGTCTTCTGGTAATTTTGAATATGCTGTAAGAAAAGGGAAATACAAACTTTATAAAAGTGCTTATAAAAACAAAACATTACTTTTCGATTTAGAAAATGATAATTTAGAACGTTACGACATTTCTGAAACACATCCTCAAATAATTGCAAATTTAGAAGAAGCATACAGACAATGGGATTCAAAAAACATTGCTCCAGGTTGGTTCGATCCGCATGCTGAAAATGTTAAAAAAGAAGAACAAAGATGGGAAGCAACACGAAACAAATCATTAAAACATAAATAATTATCACAATATGATTCAAAATATAAAAATCAAAAAAATCTACCTTTGCTTTGTATTGACAACAATACTCTTAACGGTTTTTAGTTGCAAACAGGAAAAAAAAACAAACCTAACAGAAGTAAGTCCTAAAGAAAACACATCCAACCCCAACATCGTTATTATATATTTAGACGATTTAGGATATGGAGACCTTAGTGCTTATGGTGCTACCGAATTAAGTACACCTAACATAGATAAACTAGCAAATGGTGGTGTAAAATTCACTAACGCTTATGCAACTTCTGCAACCTGTACTCCTAGCCGATATGGACTTTTAACAGGAGTTTACCCGTGGAGAAATAAGGATGCTCAAATCCTTCCAGGAACGGCGCCTTTAATTATTAACCCTGAACAAACAACAATTCCAAAAATGTTAAAACAACAAGGTTATACAACCGGAATTGTTGGTAAATGGCACTTAGGTTTAGGTACAGGACATGTTAATTGGAACGACCACGTCTCTCCTGGCCCTAACGAAGTTGGATTTGATTATTCGTACATTATGGCGGCTACTCAAGACCGCGTTCCCACTGTATATATTAAAAATGGACGCGTTGATAATTTAGACCCTAATGATCCTATTGAAGTTAATTATGCTAAGAATTTTGAAGGAGAGCCTACAGGAAAAGACAACCCAGAGTTAACTAAAATGAAATGGCACCACGGCCATAATAACAGTATTGTTAATGGTATTCCTAGAATTGGATTTATGACAGGTGGTGAATCAGCGAAGTGGAGTGATGTAGATATGGCAGATCACTTTTTAGTAGAAGCACAAAATTATGTTAAGCAACATAAAGAAAATCCGTTCTTTTTATATTATGCACTACAACAACCTCATGTACCACGTACACCACACCCAAGATTCGTAGGCAAATCTGGAATGGGCCCTAGAGGAGATGTTATTCTTGAGGCCGATTGGATAGTTGGAGAATTTATAAAGACTTTAGAAAAAGAACAATTGTTAGAAAACACTTTAATAATCTTTACAAGTGATAATGGACCTGTTTTAAATGACGGTTATTATGATGATGCAGTAGAAAAATTGGGTAATCACAAACCTGCAGGCGCTTTAAGAGGTGGAAAATATAGTTTATTTGATGCCGGTACCCACGTACCATTTTTTACATATTGGAAAGGCAAAATTACCCCTTCGGTTTCTGATGCTTTAATTTGCCAAGTAGATTTATTAAGTTCTTTGGCTAAATTAACAGCAAGTAACATAAAAACAGAAGATAGTGATCAACTTATAGATGTTCTTTTAGGAAACTCTAAAACAGGAAAAACAAATCTAATAATTGAAGCTGGTCAAAAAACGGCTTTACGTAGTGGAAACTGGGTAATGATACCGCCTTACAAAGGTAACCCTATAAATACCCAGGTTAATATTGAGTTAGGAATTTCTAGCGAATTTCAACTCTATAATTTAAAAGAAGACCATGCTCAGAAAAATAATTTAGCTCAAAGTAACCCAGAAAAATTGGATGAATTGACTGCTATTTACAAAAAAATAAGAGGAAAAACAGAAGTAGAAATAAAAGAACTAGAGTTAAAATAGATTGTAAAAAACTTTAAAACAGAAGGGCTTTGAATGAAAATTCAAAGCCCTTTCTAATATTAACCATATGTTATAACAATCTAACCATATATAATTAAAGCAAAAGCAAAGAATAAATATTTTTGGTGTAAATCAAATTTATACATCAAAAAATGAAAATCAAATTCTTAATTATTGGACTTCTATTCTGTCAAATAAATTTTGCTCAGAGTAATTTGTTACCCACAGGTTTTGAAGTAGGAAATAGAACAAAAACAAATCTTAATTTAGGTTGGAAATTTCATTTAGGAGACCTTGAACCCCATCCTTCCAGTATAAATTTTGATGACAGTAATTGGGAAAATGTTTCAGTGCCTCACACCCCACAATTAGTTTCTTATGAACTCGATAGTATTAAGGAAACGTGGGTACAAGAAAAATACCTCCGTGATGTCAGTTGGTATAGAAAAAAACTAAAAATTGAAGCTGATAATTCTCAAAAAATATTTCTTGAATTTGAAGCTGTACATAATGCAACAGAGTTATGGGTTAACGGAAAAAAAGTGGGCAATTATGCCGTAAATGGCTATACCCCTTTTCATTTCGATATTAGCAATTTTGTGCAATTTGGACAAGAAAACACCATTGCTATCAAAGCAGATAACACTTATAACCAAACTATTGCACCCGACCCACATAGAACCGATTATGTGAAATTTGGTGGACTTTACAGAGATGTGTATTTGGTAACTACTAATAAGTTACATGTCAATTTTAATTGGGAAGATTTTGATGCTGGCGTACATATTACAACACCTACTGTAAATAAAAATAATGGTACGGTTACGATTAAAACAACTGTAAAAAATGAAAATAATACGGCTAAAAAAAGTAAGATAATTACCAATATTATTAATAATGATGGGTTTGTAATTAAAAAATTAATTTCAGAAACAAGCATTGCTGCAAATTCTTCACATACGTTTAGACAATCTACAACCGTTGAAGACGATTATCATTTATGGTCTCCAGATTCACCTTATTTGTACCGTGTAAATTCAGTAATTTATGATAACGAAACACCTGTTGATTTTGTAGAAAACAAATTCGGATTTAGAAAATTTTCTTTAGAAAAAGGCAAAGGGTTTGTTTTAAATGGAGAACCTCTTTTTTTAGTGGGTGCAAATCGCCATCAAAATTATCCTAATATTGGAGACGCCGTTCCTAATTCATTTCATTATAACGAAGCATTGCAATACAAAAAAGCAGGTATGAACATTATAAGATTGTCCCATTATACACAAGATGATGCCTTTATTAAGGCCTGCGATGAATTAGGAATTTTTGTTTATGAAGAACCTTCAACATGGATTGAATGGGGAGATGACATGTGGTTTGAAAACTTAGAACAAGCAACGCGAACTATGATTCGTAATCATAGAAATCACCCATCAATTATTGTATGGGGAGCAGGAATTAATCATAGGGGTCCTGTTCCTAGAATGCAAACAGTTGCTAAAGAAGAAGATCCTTTCAGATTAACAGCTTCTGCTTCTGCACCATGGGATGGACCAAAAAATGAAGGTGTTACAGACGTGCATGCTACAATGGATTACAGAAGAACAGAATTTCCTGAAAGTGCTTTTACCATGGTCATGGAACATGGAAGTTCTCCTAATGCCGAAGTCAATCAATTTCACATTTCAAGATATAAAGGCAATAAAAATAATTTTGCAGCCATTACGTGGTTAGGTGCAGATTATAACCATTTACAACCAGATATTGTAGACGATCAATGGTCACGAGATTTTATGACAACCTATGGTGTATTGTCACCTTATAGAGTACCTAAGCCCGTTTATTATTGGTATCAATCAGAACTTGTAAAAAAACCAATAGTGCATATTGCAGATGAAACAGCGTCGAAAGACGGAAAAGTTAGAGTGTTTAGTAACTGTCAAGAAGTAGAGTTATATCAAGACGGAAAACTTATTGCTAAACAATTTCCCGATAATGATATTACCAAAACCAATTTAAATCATCCGTCATTTACATTTAAATATAATTGGAAAAATGGCACATTAAAGGCTGTTGGTTATTCGAACGGAGAAAAAGCAACAGAATTTGTAAGACATAAAGAAGGAAAACCACATCATATAAGAATTGATTTTAATATAAACAATCAGCCATTTTATGCCGGTGGATCTGATATTAGATTAGTTTATGCTACTATTTTAGATGAAAATGGCGAAGTTGTAACTCAAACTAAAAATGAAATTCATTTTTCTGTATCTGGTGCTGGTGAGCTAATTGATAATGGTAAAATTTATGCAAATCCAGCGCTTGTTTATAATGGTGTAGCTGCCATTTATGTAAAAGGAACAGATAAACCTGGAACTCTTACAATTACAGCAAAGGCAAATGGACTAAAAACAGGAAAAGCATCTATTAATACCGTTGATTTTAATACCAACGAAATTGCAAACCATGCTAAAGCGATTTACGATTTCCCTATAGAACGTGTGGATATTGGTGGAGATAAACAATTGGTACAATTTGAATGGCAAGAATGGACAGGAAGCTCAAATAATGAATTAAAACACAAACTAAAAGACACCAATATTCAAGTAGAAATAAGTGCAGATCAAACTATAAATTGGTTAGGAAATGGTACGAGTATGATTGGTGATTTGAGTTTTGTAGGTACTGATGGTGTGTATATAGAAAGTGGAGAATTATCTTTAAAATTAACAAACTTAAAAGCGGGGGAATATGCAATAGAAACGTTCCATCATGCAAGAAAATCCGACATCAAATTAACGAATGAAATAGAAGTTAGTGTTGAAGATGTCGATGGCAGTTTTAGCAGAATATCCGATGATCATATTGTAAATTACTACGACAATGATAGTAGTGGCGAACGTAATCCGCTTTCAATTAAATCTACATTTAAATCTGATGGTACCAATCCGGTTGTATTGAAGTTTAAAAGTATCAATCAAAAAGGTACGCTTTGGCTAAATGGTTTCATACTTAAACAAATAAAATAATGAAGAATAAGAACATTATTTTTAAAAGTCAGTATGGTGCAAATAACACTATTATTCGTATAACAGAAGGAAAAACTAAATATAAAAAACACCTATTATTTTCCGTTATCTACCTAGTAACACTTGTGTGTTTTTCTCAAAAAAACATCGTAAATATAGATTTTACAACTCAAAAATTTATAGGTTCTGAAAGCGAATTAAACAGAGAAAAATACTTTGCAATCCACGGGTCGTATACTGATAATGGATTAGCAGATAATCCCGAATATTTATTCGACGATTTAGGTATTAAGTTTGGAAGAACCTTTGGTGGACCCCGCCCCTATTCAAAATTAAATAAGAATAACTTATCCATTGAAAACGCACTGAATTTAGGTATAAACAACTCAGAAAGGCACGAAAAGCTCTGCTATATAATAAGTATAAAACCACAGATTTAATCATTACAGACCATCCAAGAGAAGCTTTTCAATATAAAGGAGATTACCAAAAAGCAGCAGCATTTAATGCAGAATACATTAAAAATGCATATCCGGTAATGCCTAAATATTATGAAGTAATGAATGAACCTTTTGTTCACGCAAAAGACTTTGTTAAAACGTACAAAGAAACAGAAGACGTTATTATTGAAATGTCTAAGTTTCATAAAATAGTAGCCGAAAAAGTTAAAGCAGAAATACCCAATATACTTGTTGGAGGTTATAGTGCAGCATGGCCAGAATACGATAAAAATAATTTTGCCATATGGAATACAAGAATGAAAGTTTTTATGGATTTGGCGGGTGAAAATATGGATTTTTTTGCAACACATATTTATGATGGGAGAAACGTAGAAGGTGATTTTAATTTTCGATCTGGCAGTAATTCCGAAGCTATTTTAGATTTAATCGAATCTTATAGTTTTCAAAAATGGGGTAAAGTAAAACCACATTTAATTTCTGAATATGGGTATACCGCAAAAGGCTTACAAGGCACCCCCTATTCCCCAGAACTTAATGGCATATGCCTAATGTCTTACAACAAAATTCTTATGTCTCTTCTAGACAAACCAGATCGGTTATTAAAAGCTGTACCTTTTATTACGGGTAAGGCGGAATGGTTTTATAAATCTGAAGAAAATAAAGAAGGTCAACCCTACCCTTGGGTTTTATTACGAAAAACTAAAGACGGTACTTATGAGTACACCCATCTATTAAAATTTTGGGAGTTGTGGAAAGATGTTAGTGGAAATAGAATGTATTCAACATCAAATAATCCCGATATTCAAGTCCATGCTTTTAGTACCAAAGAAAAGGCATATGTTGCGCTTAATAATTTATCAGATACGAAAGAAACTATACATCTAGATTATTTAAATAAAAGTAAGTCATCTATTACTGACTTAACAATTAGACGCTCTTTTATTTCAGAAAACGGAACGCCACAACTCGAGTTTTTAAAAAACAAAATGCCTTTAGATAAAGTCGCTTTAGAAACCGGCGAAACTATAATTCTAGAATATTGTATTAATGCTGTTAATTTTACCAACATAATCACCGAAACTAATCATTATTCAAAAACCTGTTTACATCCTATTGTAGCAAATCAACCCATAACTTTTACTATTGAAAATGTAAAAACAAGTACACAAGGTAACGCTATAATAAAAATGGGGCTTGGTAGAGCGCATCATTTAAGTAAAAAACCCACTGTTAAAATTAATGGAGAAATTATAGAGGTTCCATCCAATTGGGCAGGATACGACCAAGCAGGACGCGAACAGTTTTTTGGAGTAATTCCAATTCCTACAAATATTAGAAATATTAATACCCAAATTAATAAAATAGAATTAACATTCCCAGATTCTGGCGGATTTGTGAGTTCTGTGATATTAAATATTGAAAACATGAATTAACAACCAATAAAATGAAAATTATAAAAATTTTAGTTTGCTTTTTAATCATCACGAGTTGTAGTTCAGAAAAAAAACAAAACTTGCCAATTGCTAACACATCAAAACCTAACGTAATTCTAATTATTACTGATGATCAAGGCTATGGTGATGTTGGGGCACATGGGAACAAAATTATAAAAACACCTAATATTGATAATTTTCATAAAGAAAGTTATCATTTAACTAACTTTCATGTTGGTCCAACCTGTGCTCCTACAAGATCTGGATTAATGACTGGCAGATACGCCAATAGCACAGGTGTTTGGCATACCGTTGGCGGATGGTCTTTGTTGAGAGAAAACGAAAAAACCATAGCAAATATGTTTACTGAAGCTGGCTATAAAACAGGTGGATTTGGAAAATGGCACTTAGGAGACAACTACCCTTTTAGACCAGAACACAGAGGTTTTCAAGAAACGGTAATGCATGGTGGTGGCGGTGTTCAGCAAACTCCTGATTATTGGAACAACACCTATTTTAACGATACTTATTTTCATAATGGAAAACCTCAAAAGTATCAAGGCTATTGTACCGATGTGTTTTTTAACGAAGCTTTAAATTTTATCGAAACAAATAAAAACCAACCCTTTTTCTGCTATATAGCTCCCAACGCGCCACACGGCCCATATAATGTACCTCTGGAATATTACAATTTATATAAAGATTTAGGTGAAGATGTATTAGCAGATACACAAAAACGTTTTTATGGAATGATTACTAATATTGATGACAATTTTGGTAAACTAAGAAAAAAGCTAAAAGAATTAAATGTTGCAGATAATACCATTTTAATTTTCATGACAGATAATGGCACTTCTGCTGGGTATTATAATAAAAACGGAAAAACAACAGGTTTTAATGCTAATATGAGAGGTACAAAAGGAAGTGAATATGATGGTGGACATAGAGTGCCATTTTTTATACACTGGAAAAATGGAAATATTTCAACTTCTAAAGATTTTTCAACCTTAACTGCACAATTAGATATTATGCCCACTTTAGCAGAAATGTGTGGCATCGATTTACCTAAAAATCATCTACCTATAGACGGACAAAGTTTAGTACCACTTTTAAGAGAAAAAGATTCCTTAAAAAACAGAATGCTGGTAACAGACTCCCAACGCGTGCAACATCCTGAAAAATGGAAAAATTCTGCTGTGATGCAAGACCATTGGAGATTGATTAACGGGAAAGAATTATATAATGTTTCTACAGATCAAGGACAGCAAAACAATATCTCAGCAGAGTTTCCTAAAAAAGTAAACGAAATGAAAGCCTTTTATGAAAATTGGTGGACCCAAGTTTCAAAAGATTTTGATAAGGAGATTTACTTTAAAATAGGCTCTGAACATGAAAATCCAATTACACTCACAGCGCACGATATACATGCTGAATCAGGAGCTTATCCGTGGAACCAGATATACGTTAGAGAAGGTATTACTGCTCATGGTTATTGGAGTGTCGATATTTTAAAGAGTGGAAATTACGAGGTCTCTTTAAGGCGCTATCCAAAGGAATCAAATTTAGCGATTAATGCAACCACGCCTGTTATAACAAAAGAAGACCTACCTGGTTTGGAAAACGATATTCCAAAAGGAAAAAATTTGAATTTTGTAAAAGCTTCCATTGAGTTTGAAAATCAAATAAAATCTGAAATTTCAATTCAAGAAAATGATTTTGAAGCCAAGTTCAATGTTAATTTAAAAGCTGGAAAAACAAAATTTGAGGCCAAGTTCAGCACCTCTGATGATAACTCTAATGTGGCCTATTATGCATATATCAAAAAAATATAAAATGAATACATGGTGTATATAAAAATTTTAGAACAAAGCGCTTAATGACAAACAATTTATTAATAGAAAATATAACTAAAAATGTAGCATTTTCTAACACGGAATTAGAAGAATTCACCCAACTATTTCACTCAAAATCCATTAAAAAAAAGGAATTCTTGTTAACTCAAGGTCAAATATGCAAATTTGAAGGTTTTGTTTTAGAAGGTTGTTTCAGAATATTTATTATCGATAAAAAAGGTAATGAAAACACCTTATATTTTGCAGCTAAAGATTGGTGGCTAATGGATATTGATAGTTTTATGAATCAAATTCCTTCTAATTTAAATATGCAAGCTTTAGAAGATAGTAAGGTGCTTTTAATTAATAAGCAAGATAAAATGGCGCTATACGATAGGTTTCCAAAGGTTGAAAAACTTTTTAGAATAATGTCTCAAAAAGCTTTAGTTTCATGGCAAAGGCGGTTAATAAATAATCATTCATTCACCGCAAAAGAACGATATTCTCATTTTATTAAAAAATATCCAGACATTGCATCAAAGCTAACAGATAAACAAATAGCTGGTTACCTTGGCATCCGACACGAATTTTTGAGCAAGATAAAAAAGCAGTCTTAATCTTATATTTATTTTATAGGTGTTGAACTTGTTCAACTCTTTTCTCTTAGTGGTTTCTAATCTTTGTAATTCATAAAAAATTAGAATAATGAATTCATTAAAACATTTTAAAATTTGTATCATTTTAATTATGGTAGCATTAACATCGAGTTTAGCAAAAGCCCAAATATCGAATGATATTACACATAATGATGCTTTAAAAGCACTTTTAACGGCTAAACAAAAAGCAGAAGAATTAAATGTTCTCGTTAACATTGCCGTAGTTGATGCTGGCACAAACCTAAAAACGTTTATAAGAATGGACGAATCGTTTCTTGGTAGTATAGACATTGCTATAAAAAAAGCAAAAACATCGCGCTATTTCAATATGGCTACGGGCGATTTAGGAAAACTTAGTCAACCAGGAGGAATTATATATAATATTGAACATTCTAATGGTGGCCTAATTACTTTCCCCGGAGGGATCCCGATAGTAGATCAAAACAAAAATATTATTGGAGCTATTGGCGTAAGCGGGGGCACCATAGAAGAAGATCATGATATTGCCCTTGCAGGAGCAAATGCTATTTTAAATCATTTAAAAAACTAAAATCATGAATCTTATAAAAAAGATATTTCTTCTTAGCCTTTTAGTATTATCACAAATGAGCTTCTCTCAGGTCACAGATAATGCTATGATTTACCGAAAAGACTTCAAAAGTATATCTGGCAAAAATACGGTTTCTGTAACAAGCTATGAGAAAGACGGCTCTCATTATGTATTTGCAGGTGGTGTTGGTAATATTGATGTCTTTAGTTTAGATGAAGACGGTATACTAACTCCAATAAGTAACCATGAACTTTATATGAAAAAAGGACCCGCCAGAGGTATGGTTGCAGACAATATTAATGGTACAGATTTTCTTTTTGTAGCTAACAAACACGGAAATGTTATTGAAACATTTAAAATTTTAAACAACGGATTTTTAGAACGTGTTGCTTTGGTTGAAGATACCGATAAAACATTTTTAGGGACAGCCATTACCCTGCAGGTCGTTCACATGAAAAAAGCATCATACCTTTTCATTGGTGGTTTAGAAGAGACTCCTGGTCTAAGTAGTTTTAAAATACATAACGATGGAAAACTAACCCATGTACAGTCTATGAAAGACGACGAAACTATTCATACAGATGGCATAATAGGCATGTATGTGCATAACATTAAAGGAAAAACCTATCTATACACGGGAGGTTTTCAAGATAATGGTGTTAGTAGTTTTAGAGTTTACAATGATGGTACGTTTAAGAATATCAATAACATAAGCGATAATGACACAGATAGATTTTTAACTGGTACGTACCCAGTAACCGGAGTCACTTTAGAAGATAACAAATATGTTATTGTGGGGCATAGACACCACAAATATTATAAGCGAGCAGGATTTATTAAAAAAACTGACTTTGTGTATCATGGTGATGGTATTAGTGTTTTTAAAGTCAATGAAAAAGGTGCTTTGATTCCACATTTTGTTTTAAAAGATGATGAAACCACAAAATTACAAGGACAAACAAGAATTGAAATTGTGTCTACAAATAATAATGAAGCTATTCTAGCAGTAGGCACAAGAGACGATGCTAGCATTCAATTATTAAAATTAAATAAAGAAGGTATCCTTACTCCAATTAATTATTTAGAAACTGGTTTTTCAATCTACTACGGTTTAAAGTCTCATAAAATTGAAGATACCAATTTCTTAATTGCGGGTTCATTCAGGTTCGATTTAGGTAAAATCGTCAGTTATAAAATAGCTCCTAAAATTAACAGAGACGGCAAAATTTTAAGGCATATAGTAAACTTAAAATATAAAGAAACTGCCAACAAAGCACAAGTTGATACAGCCGTTAAAGCGTTTTTAGATCTAAAAAATGAAATTCCCGAAATCGCCAATATAGAATGGGGAATAAATGATAGTACAGAAGGCGCTAGCAAAGGTTTTACACACACTTTTACAATAACGTTTAATAATGAACAGGACAGAGAAATTTATCTATTTCATAAAGCGCATTTAGAATTAGTTAATACTGTAGGCCCAATTATAGGTGATGTATTTGTAATGGACTATTGGACAAAACATAATTAATATTCTTTAAGAAATGGAAATATTAAAAAACAAAAATGCAATAATAACTGGAGGAGGAAGAGGTTTAGGAAAAGCTACGGCAATTGCTTTTGCCAAACAAGGTATTAATGTCGCAATTACTGGTAGAACAGAAAGTAACTTAATAGAAACTGCTTCTGAAATTGAGGCCCTTGGAGTTAAAGTGACATATGCTGTTTTTAATGTTGGAAATTATGAAGACGTAAAAATTAATATTAAACATATGATTAACAATTTAGGAGATGTCGATATTTTAGTGAATAATGCAGGTATTGGTGGCTTTGGTTCGTTTAATGAAATGCCAGTTGAACAATGGACTCAAATAATGCAAACCAACCTTATGGGTATGTATTATGTTACCAAAGAAGTTTTACCATACTTAATTGCTAAAAATACCGGCGATATTATTAATATTTCCTCTACAGCAGGATTAACAGGAAGTGCAAGTACATCGGCCTATTCTGCATCAAAATTTGCAGTTATTGGCATGTCTGAATCCTTGATGAAAGAAGTTCGAAAAAACAATATCAGGGTCATTACATTAACGCCAAGCACCATAGAATCAGATATGTCCATTGAAGCTGGCATTGCAAAAAAAGGTACTCACAATACTGTTCTGCAACCCAAAGATTTTGCCGAATTAATAATAGCTGGCTTAAAACTACCAAGACGAGCAATGCTTAAAAGTGCTGCGTTATGGTCTACAAATCCATAATATCAATACTAAAACTTTAGTTTTATTTTCGAAATAACCATAAAATATTTAGCACCTAACAAATGAAAAAAATAACACTTATTTTTCTAATGTTCTCAGGAATTTTGCAAGCGCAACAAAAACCAAACATTGTGTTTATTTTAACCGATGATCAATCTTACAATTTGTTGGGCTGCACAGGAAATCCAATTGTGCAAACACCACATATTGATAAATTGGCGAATAATGGCATGCTTTTTACTAATGCCCATGTTACTAGTGCTATTTGTACACCAAGTAGAATTTCAATTTTGCTAAGTCAATATGAAAGAAAACACGGCGTTAATTTTAACTCAGGAACAAGTGTTTCGGATACAGCATGGAAAAATTCCTACCCTGTAATTATGCGTAATAATGGTTATTATACAGGTTGGGTCGGAAAAAACCACGCGCCAATTGGATATGGTGGATATAACAGTGGTGTAATGGAAAAAAGTTTTGATTATTGGTATGCCGGTCACGGCCACTTAGGATTTTATCCTAAAGACAACCATACCATTTTTAACGATGCTATAGCCTTTACGCAGCCTGAAATTATTAATGAAGGTGTAGATGATTTTTTAGATCCTAATGCTAGAAAATTAAAAGGCGCATTACATTTTTTAGATAACAGACCTAGCAATAAACCTTTTATGCTTTCTATCAACTTTAATTTACCACATGGTGCGAGTACCAAAACAATGAAAATGAAGACTGATGATGATACAATTTACAAAACATTATATAGAAATTTAGACATTCCTTTACCTGATAATTATATCGCTAAAGCAGATATAAAAACGCCGAAATTACCAAAAGAACTTTTACATGCCGAAGACCGTCAAGAAGGTTATAATTATGTAGATACACCTGAAGGTATCAAGGAACGTTATATCCGGGAACTAGAATCTATGACAGGAATTGATAGATTGGTTGGTAATCTTGTTAAGAAACTTAAAGATTTAAAACTGGACAAAAACACCATCATTATTTTTACCTCAGATCATGGCTTATTTGGTGGTCAACAAGGTTTAGGTGGAAAAGCTTTATGCTACGAACAAACAACTCATGTTCCCATTATTATTAACACACCTCAAATGGCTAAAAAAGTTAAAGGTTCTACAACCAATGTTTTAGCACAAACTATAGACATTGCTCCTACATTATTAAGTTTAGCAGGAATAGAAATTCCAAACACATATCAAGGAAAAGACCTGTCAAATATCATTAATGGAGACAAAGATATTATTAGAGATTATGCATATACCGAAAACTTATGGTCTACGCATTTTGGAAACCCAAGGTGTGAGTCTGTTCAAAATCAAAAATGGAAATACATTCGATATTATAAAAACGATAACTTCTCAGCTAAAAAAGAAATAAAATATGCTAAAGAGATGGGGATACCTGTTAATGAAATGCTATATAAAACCCACGATCCAGAAATCGCTAAATACCGTAGTTATATCGATGCTCCTACAGCTGGTGAATTAGCGGTTTACGAGGAATTATACAACTTAAAATCAGACCCAAACGAGCTTCATAATGTAGTAAGTGAGAAGAAGAACGCTGATATTTTAGAAACATTAAGAAACCAATGGAAAATTGAAATAACTAAAGCTAGAGGTACTGGAAAAGCAGAAGTATATAGATACACTAATGATTTATACCCAGATGGAAAACATTAAAACCTAATTACTGGTTTAAATAATTCTTTCGAAACTGTAAAGGCGAGCAATTCATAAATTTCTGGAACTGTTTATAAAAATAAGGTAAACTTTCAAAACCACATTCATACGCAATCTGGCTAACTTGTTTATTGGTTTCAATGAGTTGCTTACAAACTACATTTATACGATATTCATTTACAAATGTAAATAAGGACTTATTAAGCGATTTTTTAAAAAATCGACAAAACGCTTCATCTCCCATTGAAACTAACGAAGCTACATCGTTAAGTACAATTTTTTTATCGTAATGCGCGTGGATGTATTCGTACACTTTATCAATCCTCGCATTTGCTTTTATATTTAAGGAACCTGAAAAATGTTCAGAAGATAATAATTCATAATCATTAATTAAAGCAAGCTTATTTAATAATTGTATAAAACTTATTAATTTTTCAAATGATGGCTTATTCATAATATCAACAATCTCGTTATAATATGCCTCCCCAACGTTATCATTAAATTTAATCCCTCTAGATGACTTTGCTAATAAATTTTTAATATGATAAAATTCACCTTTGTTAATCCAATCGATTCCTAATAAATTTTCATCCCATTGAAACACTAATGATTTTACACTAGATTCCGAATTCAAAGTATTTTTCCAACAATGCGGCAAATTACTTCCGAACAAAACAAAATCACCAGCATTAAATTTCTGAACGCTATTGGCTACGTATCGAATGCCCTCCCCTTTTTCAATAAAAGTGAGTTCAAATTCTGGATGAAAATGCCATGGCGCATTAAAATTTTCGTTCTCGTAAACAAAAGCTTTAAAAGAAGAATGAATTGGTGCCGATATTTTTTCGAATTGTGCTTTCAAACAGGTTTTATTTAAAATCAAAAATATAAAACTTAGGGACTCAACATAAAAAAACATCTTATTATTATCATGTTTTTTAAACTTTAAACACTTAACAAGTCAATATAAGTCCTTTTTAAGCTAAATACAGTTACTTATTCTATAAACATTTTTCACATTTTTGTTAATTCCGATACGAACTTTTAAATGAAATAAATACCCAATGGATAAAAGTAAAATTAATGATCCTTTTGAAAATGATAGACTTGAAAAAGGATTTGGAGAAATGGACGACCAAAACGACCCTGTTGTTATGGTATTGGGACACAAAGATGTAAGGCGTTGTGCTCATAATTGGAAAACATATCAATCTGGTGCAGAACCTGGACGAATTGTTATTCCTTCAGAAGTAAATATTCGCGATACACGCCAAATTCCTTTTGAGCTAGACCCACCAATGCATGGCGATTATAGAGCACTTTTAGACCAATGGTTTAAACGCCCTTTAGAAGCAGAATACGAAGCAGAGTTAAAAAAACAAATTAGCACTTTGTTTGATGAAGTTTTAACGCAGGACAAAACAGAAGTTATTCATGATTTCTCGTTAAAACTACAATCCAGAGCTCTTACCTTATTATTCAATGTTCCGTTTTCTGTTTCCGAAACTTGGATCTCTTGGGGAACTCATGTGTTTAGAAGTGAAGCAACCGCATTAGATGCTAGTAAAGCGAATATACTGTACGCTTATATAGATGAACAAATTGATAAAAGTATAAACAATCCGGGCGACGATTTTTATTCTAAACTTTTAGCTTCTCAAGTCAATGGTAAAAAGCTAACTAAAGAAGAAATTAAAGGAATTGTTATTTTAACATTTGCAGGAGGAAGAGATACCGTGATTAATGCCGTTACTAACTCTATTGCTTATTTCGCAGAACATCCAGAATCTTTAGAGCGACTTCGTAAAGAACCCGAATTAACAACTACAGCAATAGAAGAACTAGTACGTTATTTTTCACCTTTAACCCAAATGGGACGTGTAGCAACAGAGGATGCTACAGTTTGTGAACATGCTGTAAAGGCCGATACTAGAATTTCTCTAAACTGGGCTTCTGCAAATAGAGATGCTAAGGTTTTTGAGAATGCAAATGAAGTGGTTATAGACCGAAAAATAAATCCACATGTCGCTTTTGGATTCGGAACTCATAATTGTTTAGGTGCAACACATGCCAGACAAATTTTGAAAATTTTAATACACACATTAATAGAGAAAGTTGAATCTATAGAGATTCTAGATTATAAAGAAAACATAGAAGACCTTGGCGATTATAAACGTAAAGTAGGTTTCGATAAAATCAACGTAAAATTTAATAGTAAACTAAATTAAAATGGCTAAAATAATTTTTGTAACAAAGGATAACGATACTATAACCACTGAAGGAACTACTGGAAGTGTAATGGAACTTGCAGTACAAAACAAAGTTAAAGGCATTGAAGGTAATTGTGGGGGCGTTTGTTCTTGTGCCACTTGCCATGTACATGTTTCTCCAGAAGATTGGGAAAAAACTGGGGCTCCGAGTGAATTAGAAAGTGACATGCTTGAATTTGATGATAACGTTAGTGAATATAGTAGATTATCTTGCCAAATAAAAGTTAGTGAAGCCCTTGACGGTGTCCTTTTAAAAGTTGCTCAATAAGATGTTACAGGATTCTAAAAACAAAATCTGTGTCGTTATTGGTGCAAGTCATGCTGGAGTAAATTTCGCTTTTAATTTAAGACGAGACGGCTGGCAAGGCGACATTTTAGTGTTCGATAGCGATCCAGAAATTCCGTATCACAGGCCACCGCTATCTAAAACATATATTACTTCGGAAGCAGATTCACAAATTGACACGCTATTTCCTGAACAAAATTATATAATAGATGCGATTACTTTAAAATTAGGAAAAACAATCACGTCCATAAACAAGGATAAAAAAACCATCACTTTATCAGATGGTATCGTGCAAACTTACGACAAGCTAGTCATAGCAACGGGTGCGCGTCCTTTTATCCCGCCAATTGCAGGTATTGAAACGGCAAAAAATTTATTCCCAATGCGAACCTATGCCGATGCCATTCATATAAAAAAAGCCTTAAATGCAACTGAACAAAAACGTGTTGTAATTATCGGTGGTGGTTATATAGGTTTGGAAACAGCTGCTTCCTTAAAAAAAATGGGTGCAGATGTTACTGTTTTAGAACGTGAAACTCGGGTTTTAGCACGAATTACTGCTCCGGAAATGTCTGAGTTTTTTCAAGATTTACATACTGAAAACGGTGTATCCATATTATCAAATAAAAATGTAATTTCTATTGAAAATACTGAACATTCAAACCGTGTAATTTGCGATGATAACACGACGTATTTAGCCGATGTTATTGTTGTTGGCGTTGGTATTAAAGTGAATGTAGAACTTGCAAAATCCGCTGGTTTAGAGATTGAAAATGGGATTAAAGTTGACGAAACCTGTTGCACATCAAACAAAAATATTTACGCTATTGGAGATTGTACGTTTCATTTTAATCCACATTACAATAGATTTATCCGATTAGAATCAGTTCAAAATGCGGTAGATCAAGCCAAAGTAGCGGCTGCTTCAATTTGCAAACAAACCTTGGTTTATAATACCATTCCTTGGTTTTGGTCTGATCAATACGATGTAAAATTACAAATGGTTGGACTTTCTACAGGTTACAACCAGATTATAAAACGTGTTGAAGACAACCATGATAGAAGTCTTTCAATTTGGTATTTTAAAGACGATGAACTTTTAGCTGTAGATGCTGTTAATAATGCAAAAGCCTATGTTTTAGGTGGTCGTTTTATAACAGGTAAACAACTTATAGACAAAGCTAAATTACAAAATTCATCTATTCCTATTAAGCCGACGAGCTTTCTAAAAGATTAATAACTAATTAACTATTTAAATAATTATATGTCCATAATTTCAAAATGCGCTATTGCAAAAGGCGACGGAACATTTAGTATTGAAACTGTACAGGTTGAAAGTCCAAAAGCAGACGAAGTTCTTGTTAAAGTTAAAGCGGCAGGGCTTTGTCACACAGATCACGATTCCTTAAACTGGGGTAAACCCATAGTTATGGGACACGAAGGTGCTGGATTTGTTGAACAAGTTGGAAGCGCTGTTACCAACTTAAACGTTGGTGACTATGTAATTTTAAATTGGGCAACACCTTGTATGACTTGCTTTCAATGTCAAGAAGGGAATCAACATATTTGCGAAAGTAATTCACCTGTAACGGCCGGTGGAAATGGATATACTCCTGGTCACGCACATTTAGAAGGCACAACTTGGAATGATACTCCAATAGAACGTTCTTTTAACATCGGAACGCTTTCAGAATATACTTTAGTTAAAGCCTCTGCTTGCGTAAAAATTGAAACCAATATGCCCATGCCTTCTGCAAGTATTATTAGTTGCGGTGTAATGACCGGTTATGGCTCGGTTGTAAATTCCGCAAAACTTCAAGCTGGAAGTTCAGCAGTAGTTTTAGGCACTGGTGGTGTTGGATTAAATGTTATTCAAGGTGCTAGAATATCTGGTGCAGCTAAAATTATCGCCATCGATATTAATCAGGAACGGCTAGATATGGCTTTACAATTTGGTGCTACACATACAATTTTAGCCGATAAAAATGACATTGGATTACTAAAAGCTTCCGAAGACGTTAAAAAACTAACTAATGGTAGAGGTGCCGATTATGCCTTTGAATGTACCGCAATTCCAGCATTGGGAGCAGCACCATTAGCTATGATTAGAAACGCAGGAACAGCTGTTCAAGTAAGCGGAATTGAAGAAGAAATCACCATCGATATGCGTTTGTTTGAGTGGGATAAAATTTACATTAATCCATTGTACGGAAAGTGCAGACCACAAGTAGATTTTCCAAAATTGGTAAGTCTGTATGAAAAAGGAGATTTAATGTTAGATGAAATGATTACTAGAACCTATCCTTTAGAAAACTTACAACAAGCTTTTGATGATATGTTAACAGGGAAGAATGCAAAGGGTGTAATTATTTTTTAATAAAAAATGCCATGAAAAAACATTTAAACATAGTATTAGTGTTTGCATTTACTATACTAATTACAAACAAATTAATAGCTCAAATCGAGGCCCCAAATGGCAAATCGTGGAAATTGATAGAATCCCTTTCTGATGAATTTGATGGAAATACTTTAAACACAAAAAAATGGGTAGCCGATCCTGAAGGACACCCCGATTTTGGTTGGATAGGTAGACCTCCTGCCCTTTTTAAGGAAAGTTCTATAAATGTAACAAACGGATTTATGGACATAGAAGTAGGTAAATTAAAAGAAACCTATGTAAGCCATAAATATAAAAACACACAAAACTACACCTATTATGGAGGTATTATTAGAGCAGTAAAACCTGTAAGTTACGGTCATTATTTTGAAAGTAAATTCAAAATGAGTAAAACTGAAATGGGTGGTGGCTTTTGGCTGATGTCAAAAAACATTTGTGGTAAAAAACATGAAATTGATATTACAGAATCTGTAGGCTCTGTTTCTCCATTGGCTGAAGAATGGGGTAAAGTATGGGATAAAATTATGCATTCCAACACTATTTTTAGAGAAACCTCTTGTAATAAAGCTGAAAGAGACCAGGCCATGACCATACCCGAAGTTAAAAACTCAGAAACCTTTTACACCTACGGTTGTTGGTGGAAAAGCCCAACCGAATTGCTTTTTTACTTAAATGGCGAATATCAATATACATTAACGCCTCCCGCAAATTTCAATCAAGATATGTTTATACATTTCTCTATTGAAGCATACGATTGGAACCCAATACCTGAAGATGGCGGAAAAGTTGCAAGTGCAAACAAAAAAGATAGAACCGCTAATATAGATTATATAAGAACATACAAACTTGTAGATTATAAATAAAAACTTTTGAAAAGACACATATGAAAACATATCTCTCCATTTTTATACTCCTTTGTAACTTTCAATTACTAATAGCACAAAACCGTACTGTTGAAAATTTAGACCAATGGAAATTTACGAACTACGATTTTGGTGCTGCATTTCAAGAAAATTTCGATGATTCCGATTGGAGGACTGTAAGCGTACCTCACGACTGGGCAGTAGAAGGTGATTTTGATTTTGCAAACGATTTGCAATTGACCATGGTGGTGCAAGATGGAGAAACCAAACCAAAGTATAGAGCTGGAAGAAGTGGAGCTTTACCTTATGTGGGCATAGGTTGGTACAGGACAACATTTAATATGTCTGCACAAGATTTAAATCAAAATATAGAATTACTTTTTGATGGAGCAATGAGTAATGCTAAAGTGTATGTAAACGGACAATATGTAGGCGAACGTCCTTTTGGTTACATTTCTTTCTATTTCAAAATTTCAAAATTTCTTAAGCAAGGAGAGAACACAATCGCTGTACGATTAGAAAATTACAACAGTCAGTCGCGTTGGTATCCGGGTGCTGGTTTATACCGTAAAGTATCCATAATTAAAACCAATCCTACCCATGTTAAAACGTGGGGAACATTTATAACTACGCCTTTCGTTTCAGAAAAAAAAGCATCAGTAAATCTTGACCTAGAATTAATTGGTAACGGACAATTTAGAGTTGAAAACCAAATTTTTAATTCAAAAGGAGTTCAAATTACTTCAAAAATCAAGGAAGTTACAATCACAGAAAATAAAAAGTTAACTGAGACATTTTCAATCTCTAAACCCGATTTATGGAATTTGGAAACGCCAAATTTATACACCTTAAAAACTTCCATTTTCCAGGGTGATGAAGAAATCGATACATACACGACACCATTTGGAATTCGAAGTATACGTTTTGAAGTTGACGGTTTTTATTTAAATGACAAAAAAATAAAATTTCAAGGTGTAAACATGCACCATGATTTAGGTCCTACCGGGGCTGCATTTCATAAAGAATTATTTATAAGACAAATGAAAAAAATGAAAGCCATGGGCGTTAATGCTATTCGTTTTTCTCATAATCCCCCAGCTCCTGAAGCATTGGATATTTGTGATGAAATGGGACTTTTAGCTATAGATGAAGCTTTTGATGAATGGCAAATTGGAAAAGTAACAAATGGATATTCAAAACATTTTGTCAAATGGGCAAAAACAGATCTTTCAGACATGATTTTAAGAGATCGAAACCATCCAAGTATTATTATGTGGAGTATTGGTAACGAAATTATGGAGCAGTATCAACACGATCCAAATCATATTACAGATTATTTAAATAAAATAGTAAAAACATTAGATACCACACGTGCTACGACTGCTGGTTTCAATTCGGCTAATAATGCTTTAGTAAGTGGTATGGCAGCCACTGTAGATGTTGCTGGTTTTAATTACAAACCTGGCATTTATGGGGCTATACGTAAAAAATATCAAAACTTAAAATTCTATGCTAGCGAAACGGGAGGCACTGTAAGTGTGCGAAACGCTTATAAATTTCCGGTAGTTTTCGATACCATCCATGATAAAAGAGGAGCTTCTTTAAATACGTTTATTTTTTCTGATGGTCATCCTGGAAATTATGAATCTACCCAAGTTCCTTGGGGCTACCCACCTGTAAAAGAATTTGCTGCTCTAGAAAAAAACACAACGGTTTACGGTGAATTTGTATGGACTGGATATGATTACTTAGGTGAACCCTCACCTTATCACGATGCAAAATCAAGAAGCTCTTATTTTGCACCTGTAGACTTTGTTGGCTTAGAAAAAGACAAATATCACTTGTATCAAACACAATGGCGCAAAGATAAAGATGTATTACATTTTTTCCCGCATTGGACATGGCCCGAATTAAATGTAAAATCTTTTCCTATAGTTTGCTATACCTCTTATGAAAAAGCTGAATTGTTTGTAAACGGAAAGAGTTATGGAGTACAAACTAAAAAGCGCTTAAAAACATTAAATTTTGAAAATACCAATATTAAAGTGGAAGCTTCTGGTGGTGGAAATTGGGATTTAACCAAAGCTTATGCCATAGTTTGGGACGATGTAATTTATGAACCTGGAGAAGTAAAAGTGGTCGCCTATGATAAAAAAGGTAAAAAAGCTGCAGAAATGGTAAGAGTAACAGCCAGTGCACCACATCATATTAAGATAGAACCCGAAATTACATCGATAAATACTGGTGAAGTTGGCGTTTATGTCGTTTCAGTGTTAGATAAAGACGGAAATTTATGCCCACATTATAATGAAAATATGGATATTGAAGTTAGCGGTGCAGCAAGCTTTTTAGCCTCAGGAAATGGAGATCCTACAAATATGCAAAACTTGTCTAAACCAACACGAAAATTCTTTAACGGGCAGGCGGTAATTTTTGTAAAATCAAAAGAAAAAGGAAAAGTTATCTTAAAAACTAGCACTAAAAATTTCACTGAAACCAATGAAACGCTTTCGATTAATTAGAATATTATTATGACATCAAAATTTAGAACTACAGAACTATCTAATCCCGAATTTGAAAGTAATAACCTGAGATTTATTACCGTAAAAACGTCTAATCTAAATGGACGAGGTGATATTTGTGTATTTGTTCCGCCTTTTAAAAATTTAAAAAACATTCCAATTGTAACGTTGCTCCATGGTGTTTATGGAAGTGCTTGGATTTGGGCACACAAAGCAGGTGTACATTTTACTGCTTTAAAAATGATGGAACAAGGTTTGTTACAACCCATGGTTTTAGCAATGCCATCGGACGGCTTATGGGGCGATGGTTCTGCATATTTACCGCATAATAATACCAATTACGAACAATGGATTGTTAATGATGTCATAGATGCAGTAACAGAAAATATTTCATGTACATCTAAAAATTCCACTTTATTCATTTCTGGTCTCTCTATGGGGGGTTATGGTGCGTTGCGATTGGGTGTAAAATATCCAAACAACTATCAAGCAATTTCTGCCCATTCAGCGATAACAAATACAAATCAGATGCATTTGTTTGTTGAAGAAGACGAATCTAATTACAATCAAAAAGATAGAAATACTGAAGATGTTTTTAAACTGATGCTTCAAAATAAAGAAAGCTTACCTCCAATTCGTTTCGATTGTGGAAAAGACGATTTGTTAATTACACATAACAGAACCTTGCACCAAGATTTGTTATCACATCAAATAAATCATAGCTATGAGGAATTTGAAGGCGCTCATGAATGGCCATATTGGCAAGAATACATCAAAAAATCTTTACTGTTTTTCAATCAATTTGTATAAGAAAAAAACATTACAACTTATAATGCCAATAAAAACCACCCTCCTAATTTTACTATGTTTATCATTCTCAATTACCCTAAACGCTCAAAGAGATAGTATTGAAACAAAGAAGCTTACTTTTTCAGGAGATTTCAGATTTAGAGTAGAACAAGATTGGGACTCTAAAAAACCTGATGGTAGTTTTCGTGAAGACAGAACTCGGTTGCGCTATAGAGCCCGAATTGCTGCGTATTACAACCATAATGAACACTTTTCATTTGGACTACGATTACGTACTGGTGACCCTAAGAAACAACAAGACCCACAGTTAACTTTAGGAGATGGATTTAAAGAATTTAGTACGATACCAATAGGTTTTGAAAGAGCTTTTGCTGGTTTTAGTTTTAATTGGTTCTCTGCTTGGGTTGGAAAAAACACATATCCTTTCGAAAAAACTAATGAATTATTTTGGAGTGACAATGTCTTCCCTGAAGGTATTTTATTACGAGGTAAATTCAAATTTGAAAATAAATTTATTGAATCGTTACAAGTTAATACTGGGCATTTTATTATTGAATCTAAGGGCACATCTCTAGACGCCGACAGTTATTTTGAAGGACTTCAATTAGTTACTACACATTGGAATAATAAACTTATGCTATTTCCATCTTTTTATTATTTTAATAATATTTCGAACATACCAGATGGCAACGAAACCTATACAGTGGACTATGCTATTATCCATATGGGTGCAAAAATAGAAGTAGCTAAAAAGCCTAACATCACTTTTGCAATGGATTTTTATGAAAATTTAAAAGACTATTCGAGTAATGATTCTATTTCACAACAATTCAAAAATCAAAAAAAAGGTATTGTAACAACTGCTAGTATTGGTCATTTAAACAAAAAAGGAGATTGGAAAGCACTAGTAACCTATACCCATTTAGAACGATTTGCTGCTGTTGATTTTATGGCTCAAAATGATTGGGCAAGATGGGATTATAATTCACAAGGCTCTCCTGATGGTAGATTAACAAACTTTAAAGGATTTGAAGTTATGGCAGGATATGCACTTGCCGCAAACATGAATCTTAAAATGAGATTTTTTACTGTAGATCAGATTAAACCGTTTGATATTGCTAAAGAGACAGGAAATCGAGTAAGATTAGATTTTAACATTCAATTTTAAATAACAACCATCTAAGCTAAAGTTATATTTCATAAAATTGGCAAAGGCAACCATAAACTATTTACAGGTTTAAATATTTGATATTACTACAATTGTAAAAGCCAACTTATTAAGTTGGCTTTTTTTTAAAAATCCGTTTAAGGGTTTTATTAAGTAGATAACACAATTAATTTAAAAACACTAAACGTTTTATTAAAGCAATATCTTGATTCTTTATCTTAACCAAATAAATACCGGTATTTAAATGTGAAACATCAACATTTTCATTTGTTGAAATTCTCCCTGTTTTCACGATACTTCCCTGCATATTCCAAATAACATAAGTAGAGCTTTGTTTCAAATTACCAACTTTCAATCTTCCATGCTTCACTGGGTTAGGATATAAATATACTTCTTGTGTTTCATCTAAATCTTCAACACTAAGAACTTCGCCTGTATCTTCAATAGCATGAACACCAGCGGTCCAAGCAGTTCCACCTAATTCATAAGCTCCAATATCAGGTGCACTTCCTACATATGCTTGATTAAAACCAGGAATAATCATCGCCTGATCTACAACAGCACTTCCTGCTTTTGGCATAAAGTTTTGGTTTGCCACATCTACAAAGGGAGAAGTCTCTGAAATCAGGTTATTTTGAATATCAAAATCTGTAGGTGTTCCACTATACCAATCACCAATACTAGAAAAATTGTTATAAATCTTATTGTTTTCTTGAGTGTAGCCATTTACCCAAGAATCCATAGCACGTTCTGCATTCCAGATTGTATTCTGAAAGAAATCTAAATTGGTATTATTCCAATTTACTTGGTAACCACTCCAGGAAATATTCCAAACCACGTTATGGTGTACAGTGTAGCCTTTACT
The DNA here is from genome assembly GCF_000723205.1 of Formosa agariphila KMM 3901. Taxonomy (NCBI): domain Bacteria; kingdom Pseudomonadati; phylum Bacteroidota; class Flavobacteriia; order Flavobacteriales; family Flavobacteriaceae; genus Formosa; species Formosa agariphila. Next base: position 2,471,061 of record NZ_HG315671.1, read on the forward strand.
ATTATTATCTAAATAAATTCCGGCTGCTTTAGCTGGCTCATTAACAGCATGAGAATATGCTGGTGCTGTAGCATCATGAAACCAATTATGATGAATTTCGGTGTTCTTTAAGGAAGCATTCCCTACCACATAAAAAATTCCTGAATCACTATTTATTCTTTGAGATGCAGACACATCATTATAAGCGACTTCACAATTGCTACCATTTACGTACATACCATCTCTTCCCGCGTTAACTATGGTGTTTTTTAAAACTTTAAGATTGTTAGTTGACGTTCGAATTGGAGACGCGTGAATCCCAACATAATTAATATTACTAATATAATTACCTTCAATTAAACCATTTTCTGCAGCCCATCCTGCTATAGCCATACCACTTACCGAGCTATGGTTAATTGTGCATCCGCTTATAACAGTATTATCACCCAAAACCTCTATTGCAGCCTCGGGAACCTGAGCAGAAGTATTATTTAAGTCGTCATGACCTTCACTTCCATGCGTGATTTTGCAATTTATTATACTATTATTATCGGCATTATTATGAATTTTTATGCTCCCTCCAAAAAAATTAATCCCTTCTAATTGTATATAATCGCCGTATAGTTGAGCGGCATATTTATGGGTAGCATATTCAACTGTGCCATCTGCTGGCATATTTCCATCTGCCGCCTGAAAATAAAGGGTTTTATTAGAGGCATCATAATACCATTCTCTAGCAAAATCTAAAGCTTCCAGTTTATTAAACAAGTATAATTGTCCTCTATTATTTCCAGGATTATTTCTCCAAACGGTTGGATTGTGAGGATTGAATGGCCATTTCGTGATATCAACCTCTGTAAAATTCACACTACTAGTAGAACTTGATGTAACGGTTCTTGTCCAACTAGTTCCTGAATGTGCACCTAAATAATATACTAAACCACCGGTCCAATCGATATCTTGAATTTCACTTAGTGTGAATTGAGAGCCATCTCCCCCCGTTACAGGTACACAATCTACAGTCCACCTATTATTATCTACATTATTTGGCCACCTCGCCAAATCCATATATTCACTATTGTGATATATTACACGAAAACGACTTTCAATAGCCATATCCACACTCGCCTTATAAATAGCCCCAGAATGTTGTTGCCAACCATTAACTACCGATGTTGCTCTAATTTGAACATCTTCACCTTCGGCAGCTTTAAAAGTTAAATAATTACCCGAAGTTCCATTTTTATCAATTGTTAATTCTTGATTATAAATCCCACCTCGTATTATACATACATCGCCTGGAGACATCATGGATACCGCTTTATTGAATGTGAGGTACGGATTATTAATAGTTCCATTGTTTGAATCATTTCCATCGGTTGCTACATAAATATGCTGCGCGAATAAAGATGAACTAGATGTTAATGCAAAGAAGAGTAGAAATTTAAGCATGCTATTTAATGACAAATACATAAGTTTAAGGTTTAGTTATTTAACCAATATTAAGACATTAAAACACCAAGGGTTAGAACAAATGTTTTTTTATTAGGATGATATGTTTTATATAAATGTAGCAGGATTTAATTTTTCAAAAATATTCACCACTTTACAATGCACAACTAATTACTATCTTTAAACTCTACTCATTGCATTACTTTATTTTACTTGATAATATTATTGCATCTGGATATCTACCGAGTTACTTTTAAAAGTTGGAGATGTTGCATTGATTATTACAGTTCCTGTTTTTCCTTTAAATGATTCCACTAGTACTAAAGCCCATCCTTTAGAAGTTAGTACTTTATTAGATTGAAAATCCTGCACGCTTTTATTTAAACAGTTATCGATACCTAAAAAGGTAATGCCGTAAATAAGCTTAACTATCTTTATTTTTTGGGGTTTAATTTATAATTTCAATTTATAGTCGTGAGCATCTGGAGCAAAATTGCTACGATACACTTTGGTACCGGTTCCCCACTTTTCCCAATCGACCTCAACACGATTATCTCCTAATACAATATTTAAGAGCTTTTCTTTCATTTTTGTTGCAATATCATTATACTGTTTTTTAAATGCTACATTATTTACTTCTCTAGGGTCTTTTGTAAGGTCGTATAAAGCAGGATCTAAATCTTCCCAAGAAGCAATAAGTGCCCATTTCATGTTTTCGCCTTCTTTTTTTGAGGGTCTTGTTTGTAGGGACAGTACATAGTCTTTAGTTCTAATATATGCTCTTGGCCCCGTTACAGCATGACTTTCGCCAATGATATAATCTCTAACAGGAGCTTCTTTTGATACTACTTTAGCCAAATCGAAACCGTCTAAATAATTGAATTTCTCTTGGTTTAAATCTGCACCTGCGGCTGCTAATGCCGTTGGAGCAATGTCTACAAATTCTGTAAATTCTTTTACCACTTTACCTGCGGGGAACTTATTTTTATCTGAAGACACCACAATAACCGGATTATGCGTATCCCATTTCCAAGGTGTGAATTTAGAAACGCCTCCGTGTTCGTTTAATTTCCAACCATGATCTCCACAAACATAGATTATTAGCCAAGGACGATTATTTTTTTCACTGTAAGCAATAAAATCTTTAGTTGCTTTTCCTACTAACTGATCACCATAAGCACAAAAAGCGTAATAGTCTTGAATCATTTTTTGCTTTTCTTCATAGGAAAAATGATAAGACGGTTTACTAGTTATTTGTCGTTTCATTTGTTTTGCCATTGTTGCAAATTCCTTTTCGCTAAAATCAGGAATATTATACGTGTATTTTTGAAAACGTTCGCGAAAATCGGCTGGAGGTAAGACAGGCGTGTGAGGAAAATCGAAACCAATATGCGCAAATACTGGTTTGGAAGGATCAACCCCTTGAAAATTTAGTTTTCCTGCATTAAATTGCTGATTCTCATGAACCAAGTACTCATTAAAAAAATGGGCATAATAACCATCTCTAGTCTCTCCTGCCTTTCTAGGACTAACACCAGAAATAATCATACCATCATAAATAGACTCCTTTTTACCTACTTTATAATGCCTTATCAAGTCATACTTTTTAGTTACTTCCTGAGCTACATGTTCGTATTTGTCTGTTTTTTCATTTAATTGTTTTGAAATATATTCAAAATTTCTCTCAGGCGTAACAAAAAAATGGATATCAGTAATCGGTTTATCGTATTTTACACCATCAACTTCATTCCACCAGCCACCACCAGAATAATCGGTAAAACCTTCTTTTCCTAGAGGCCTAAAATTGATATCTGTTTGAAAAACTTTATAATCCTTGGTTTTACCACTAGGTGTTAATTCTTTTAATCGATATCCTAATTTACCGACATGAAATGTTTGGTACCCCAATGTTACCATTTGCTCTGGTAAAGATGGTTTCATATGTTCTGCTACATTATTATGATATTCGAACTCATAAACACCCGAGCGAAATGTATAACGCCCTTGCAGTATAACAGCTCGAGAAGGCGCACAACCTGCTGCTTGAACATACGTATTGATGAATGTAGTTCCTTGTGCAGCAAGTTTATCTACTTCTGGAGATTCTATATAACCCAACTCGCTCATTTCTCGCCCATCTATTTCTTGATTGAATGTTTTTACAGAATCGTACCTTTGATCATCTGTTAAGATGTATAAAATATTAGGTTTTTGTTCTTGTGCATTTGTTTTAACTGCTATAATTAATAGCGTTACAGTAAAAAAAATAATGGGCTTTAAATTTTTCATATATTTTATTTAGGTCTTAAAATTTTAAAGTTTATTGATAGGTTTAATACTAATTTTACTAAATAGATACAGAATCTTAAACCCATGGTATTCCAATTGAGTAAACATGTACCTCTTAAATATTATTACTCGTCAAGTTTGAAATAGAAATTATTACATAAAGAATAAATGACACATTGTTTTTTTGTTTATTAAACGTGTTGCTATTAAATTTTTGGAATAATATGCTGTGGAATATTTAAAACCTTATCGTGTGCACCTTTAGCAAAATTGCTAATATTATAGGTATTAGGCTTAGACCAATCACATTCAATTCTTCCATCACCTAAAACTATATTTCCTAATTTTAATCTAAACCAAGCGGACAAATCTTTATATCGTTTATCGTTTGCGAGGTTCTTATGTTCGTTTGGATCTACCCTTAAATCATATAACACCAGTTCTGCTTTATCAATAGGACAATTCAAGGCCCATTCTACATTTTCGTTTGGCTTTAATTTTTTAACCGAAGGTCTTGTACGCATAGAAAACGCAAAATCTTTTGATCTTAAATATGCCCTTGGGCCTGCCACTAAATTTATTTCTCCCACGATGTAGTCCCGCACTTCTTCATTATTTTTTATAACATTAAACATATTAACACCATCTAAAAAATTATACGCCTCTGTAGAAATATCTATGCCACTTGAAGAAAGGATAGTTGGAGCAATATCTACATATTCAATAAATTGATTTTGAACCGTACCCTGTGGAACTTTGTTTTTATCAGAAGAAACAACAATCATAGCACCATTAGTCGATTTATCCCAAGGCCCAAATTTAGCTTCTATACCTTGCTCTCCCAAATGCCAACCATGATCGCCAACTGTAAACACAATAAGGTATTCTTGTTTATTTTTTTCGCAATACTGTTTAAAGGCCGAAACAGCATCGCCAATTAAAGCATCACCGTAAGCACAAAAAGCATAATAATCTTGAATAGCTTGTTGTTTTTCATTATCTGTTAGGTTAGTGAAATTAAGATTTTTATACAGTCGATGTATTTGTGGCGGCATGTGTTCCAATTCCTTTTCACTAAATTCTGGAACCTTGTATTTATATTTCTTGAATGTATCTCGAACCGCATTTGGAGGTAAAATAGGAGTATGTGGCAAGTGAAAGCCTAAGTTAACCATTAAAGGTTTGTTAGTATCAGCACCATTGTGTGTTGCGCCCCAAGTCGTTTTAAATTCAGTGCTTGAATTCGCTAAATACAATTTAAATTCTTCTACAATTTTAGCATCTACGGTTTGGCCCGAAGGCAAAGGGTTTTCCCCTCCTAAAATTAAATCTTTATTGAATCTGGTATAGGATCTTAAAATTTCGAATTTAGCTTCTATATCTTTTCGTTTTTGAATGTCTTCAGCACTTAGTTCGCCTGTTTCTTTATTTATGAAATAATGCTCCAAAGTACCATCAGGAAATTTAACCCGCTCTTCTGTTCCAATGTTTTGCCAAGATCCTTTTTGGTAAACAGGCTGCGCCCATAAATCTCCAACATCATGCTTCTGTAAATCGTGTTTAAAATGAACTTTATAGTTATAATGCCCTGCATCTCTATATCCTTGTCCTGGTCCCCACTTATAAATATAGGAATCACCTTTACCAAAGAGCGCGGTAACATAGCCTTCCTTTTGCAAAATTTGTGGGAAAGACGGTTTTACAAAATCTGGATTTTGGTGTGTTAATTCAAATCCGAAATGTCCCGTTCTAAACGGGTAACGACCAGAAATCATAGAGCCTCTAGATGGGCCACAGGCAGGGGAATTATTGTATGCATTAGTAAACAATACACCTTCTTTAGCCAGTTTATCTATATTAGGTGAAGAAACATACCCCAAAGCACTTTCTTTTTTCCCTGTAGTGGCTTCGTTATAACATTGTAAGGCATCGGCACGTTGATCGTCGGTGACTATCCATAATATATTTGGCTGTTTTAAGGGAGTTTCTTGCGCTATTAAATTAAGTGAACATAAAATAAATCCAAAAAAATTTATACATAATTTCTTCATAGTCCTTAGGTAATTAGTCGTTTACTTATTTATTCGCTCTAATTGTTTTTTACTTAGCCCTTGCCTGTAATACACATCTGGTCTATGATTTACACGATGTTCTTTCATTTCTGGATCGTGAATATCTCTGCTTAAATCACAATCAAAACGCACTAATTTTGAACAGAAATTATTCCAATCGCCTGTTACGTTAATAAAATGAGCAATACCCCAAGTAATCCCTCTTCCGTCAGTTGTATTTGTAAAAGCGTCAGGAACGTATGGCGCTGACGCATAAGGCATTAACTCTGTAATTGAGGCTATTTCAAAATTCACCCAATCTTTAGCATACTGAATCGTATTGTGTTCTGGACCATCTTTATATACCAAAGCTGCAACTCCTTCTTTAAAAGGAAATAAAGAGGTTTCATGACCTGAGGTAATTAAGGGGTTTAAAGGATGCTTTTTAAAAGGCCCTAAAGGATTATCGGCTATGGCCAAACCTTGCATACGCACTTTATGTGGTTGCTCACCAAAATCGGATTTGTAATAAATATAAATTTTTCCATCATGAACCAAAGGATACGGATCATGAATTGAGTATTGATCCCACTCACCTTCGGCTCCATTGGGGATTATAATTTTATTAGCTGGAGTCCATGGACCATCAGGAGAATCGGCATAAGAAACAGCCACCGGACAGTCATCGCCACGTTTTCCACTTGCCTCCATAAACCCTTGATAATACAAGTAATATTTACCTTCCCACTCTAAAATATCTGTTGTAGTAACCGAACGCCAACCTACTAATGGTTTTTCTGGGCGTTTTATGGCTACGCCTTGTTCTTCCCATGTAAACCCGTCGGTAGAAGTAGCATACCAGATTTCAGCTAAATCCCAGTCTGCAGAAGGAATGGTATCATTACTTTTTTGAGCACCTTGAGGAGGTGTTGGTGTATTGCGATAGGTGTACCACATGTAGTATTTACCGTTATGTAATATTACTTTTGAAGGGTCGCGTCTAGATATAGTACCGTCATAATTATTATAATCAAACCCTTTTAGCTCGGTATATTTAAACTGACTGAACAGCTCGTTGTCTTGCGGTTGCGGTCCTTGATAGTTGTTATAAATACGCTCCATGGCAGCACTTAGTGGTCTGTTTGGTTTTTCTTTTGGCAGTATAAACGGGAAAGCGCCTTGTGTTTCTTTATCTGAAGCCACTTGAGTTTCTTTTGTATTTTGTTGACAAGCCATCAGAAATACCGCACCCATGATGGTTAAAAGTTTTAGTTTCATAGTTTTATCTTTAATTATTCTATAATTATCTCGTTTATGTCCCAAGTTTCGTTATAAGTGTTTACGGCGGTCTGAACCGTTAATTGCATCAACTTTTTTTTATATTTTTGAATATAGATAACGGAATGATATAGGTTTTTAACCTCATGTCCGTTTTCAACACCAAGTTATACTTCCAAATTAATAAGGTCGGAGCTATCCGCCTTTAAGATGTCTTAATCTGATATAAACTTTAAAATTACATGTCTTTACTTATTAATATTTTTTATTGATATTAATGTTTTAGACTGTATTAAAACAACAGCTTTAATTACTTTTCATTAACTCTTCTATAGTCCAATACGACTCTCTGTTTTCAACTTCTTTTCTAACTTTTTCCATATTTTGCCATGGACCTACAGCACTAGCATCATTTAAATGCAAACGTATATAGGTTAAAATATCGGCCATCCATTGGTTATCTTGTTCTTTCATTCCTACCATAACACCAGAATATTCTTTACCATCGATAGGACCTGTTAAACCATTCATTAATATTTTTAAAGGAATTTCATGATTTTTTGCATTTACTCTTGGAGAACCAACTAATGTTGGTGCTAAACCTTCAATTCCTTTACCATCCATGCCGTGACAAGCAGAACATACATTTTTAAAAATTTGATACCCACTAAGTATTCTTCCTCTCACAGACGCATGTTCTAAAACGTATTGTTTTTTTAGTTTTTCAACTTCTAAAGGAACCTCCTCTATGTTTTGTTTTGCCATAGCGGTAATCACCTCATTGTTTTGATTTGAATCCATTAGAGCTTGTGCAATTTGCTTTGCCTCTTTAGTTTTACTTGATCGAAGCGTCAAAATAAGCTGTTCTTTCACCTCGACAACCGGATCATTTTGCAAGCTTTTAACCGCAGCAAACACCTCAGCGTTTTTGTCTTTTATATAGCGATCACTAATTCTTAAAGCTGCCATTCTAACTCGAGCATCCTCATCCTGCATCGCTTTAATAACCAGACCTGTATCTAAAGCATCCATACCTTCTAAAGTCCATAAACTATGTAACCTACCCAAAGCATAATCTGTAGACGTAAATAAAGCCCCCAAATGAGGAGTGCCGCCAGTAACCTTACCAACTAAGATTGGGATGCTTGCTTTATCGTTTCTTAGAACCAATAATTTTTGTGCATTTATACGATACCAACCATTAGGATGCGCTAAATAATCAATTAACTCATCCGAAGATTTCTCTAACAAAGGTTCCATTTTTGTGGGTTTCATTTCTTTATGGACAATTCTATAAATCCTCCCTTTTCCAATATTTCTATCCAATTTTTTTCGTTCCACTACCGGACGTAAAAAACTACCTTTTCGTACCCATGTACCTTCTTGAATAATACCACGATACATATCCACCACATACAAACATCCATCCGGTCCGGTTTTAGTTTCCACTGGTCTAAAGTTAGCATCCGTTGAGGCTAAAAACTCGGTTTGTGGGTATGCGTTTCTTAAAACTGTTTTCCCGTTAATATGCTCTACCTTGGCTCTTCTAACTAATCTACCAACCGGTTCTGGAATAAATAAATCCCCATAGGCAGGTAATTGATCTCCCAAAAATATGGACTGCCCACAACTTGCTGTAAAGTGATTTAAAGTACCATCTTCCCGTAGTCTAAATTCTCCTCCTTGCACATCTGGTGTTCCAATAATTGGCCAAACTGCCTCGAAACCTTCTTCCCATTTACCAGGCATTTCTAAATTACCATAAACAGGATGTTGTTGATACCCTAAAGCAGGGACTTCTCCTCCCGCACTTGAATAAAATAATTGCCCATTTTCATCTTCTGTCAATCCCCATTGGCCGTTTGGTGCATCACTAAGCGTATCTATTTCCATTTCTCGCTTTGTAAAACGATACCGTAGTGACTTGCTAGAAACATATAACCAGTTATCTATACTCCAAAGCATACTAGCCGACTGATGTTCTAGATTAGCATTATCTCTTTTTGGTTCTTCTAATATTAGTTCTTTAACATCGGCTATATTGTCTCCATTGGTATCTTTATAGCTATACAAACTCCTATTATACGTTTCCCCTACAATAACGCGATTATCTAACGGTAATAGAATACGTGGTAAAATAAGACTATCTATAAATACTGTACTTTTGTCCATTTTACCATCTCCATCTAGATCTTCTAATACAGAAACTCTACTCCATGGCTCATTTTGATTTGTACCATCAATATCTTGCATATAGGTTAACATTTCTGCAACATAAAGCTTCCCATTTGGACCCCATGCAATCGTTACGGGTTCATTAATCATAGGTTCACTCGCAACCAACTCAATATCATACCCCTCTGGAAGATGCATAGTTTCCATACTCTCTTCTGGAGATAAAAAATTAATAGCAGGATCTTTTACAATTTCTGGTTTTGTATAAATATTGTCTGTGTATTCTTTTTTCTCATTACACCCCAAAAGTGCTATTCCTAAAAAAAATATTGCATAAGTTTTAATGAAATTCATAAATGTAAATTATTGTGTTAGTATGTTTATTTTGAACTTTATTATTCTTTTTGATTTAGTTATTAATTTCTTTCATAAAAGCAGTTATCTTATAGACTCTTTACATGGAACATTTGTGTATTTTGATTTATAATCATTTATTTACACAACAATCTTAGCCCTCAATTCCTTGATTATATGTTAAAATGACATTAGGAGCTTTTTTTACTTGTGCGTATATGAATAAATAAGCGAGGATGAATACCCTAACTATTTTATTACTGTTAAACTTCATCATTTTATTAATCATTTACATTCACAAATTAAATTTGTAACAGAGCACTGCAGTAAGACTATATATATTTATTATTAGAATTTGGTTATACATCTATCATTCTTACCTAATAGAAAATAGCAAATTCTATAAATATTTTAAAAATCACATACAGCCTCTATAATAAATTGTCTATTGAATAATGGTTTTAGTCAATAACTAAAAGTTTCTCTTTTGCCGCTGCTTCATCCAACTTTTTTCTTAAATCTTCATAAAAATTTAAACGAGCTTTTTGGTAAGCTCCAGCTGGCAAATATTTGTTAGGTTCGTTTTTTGCATTCCAATCGTTCCATAATTTGGCCATCTTTTTCTGAAGTTCTGGTTTTTCATTTAAAATGTTTATATTTTCAAAGGGATCTTTTACCATATCAACTAACATACGCCCGCCTCCATTTTTATCACCTCTACTCATATATTTTGCTTCTGGTGTTCTTACTGCCCAATCTTTACCACTATACCCTCTCCAATATAAGGCTTAGTGTGGTGCCGTTTTATTATCACCTTTTATATAAGGTATTAAATTAACCCCTTCTAATTTATGCCCAGAAGTATCTCCATTACCCAGAGCGACAATTGTTGCAGTAATATCCAATGATGAAACAGGTAAATTATAACTTGTGCCTCCTTTAAATCCTTTTGGCCAATAAGCTATAAAAGGTACATGATTACCACCTTCAAGCATAGACCCTTTTCCTCCTCTATATGGACTATTGTCGCCCCAATCTTGATGTTCGTTTCGCGGTTTCGATTCTTGCCTCTTATTATCAACAATACCTCCATTATCTGAAATAAAAAATATTAAAGTATTCTCCAATTTACCAGATTCTTCTAAAGCCTTAATTACCATACCAATTCCTTGGTCCATAGCATCGACCATAGCTGCATAAATCCTACGTTCTTTATGCTCAATATTTGAATATTTATTAATAAGTTCTTTAGGTGCTTCTAAAGGAGAGTGAGGAGCATTGTATGCAAGATATAAACAAAATGGTTCTTTGCTATCTTTTATAAAATTTGCGGCATCTTTACTTAAAGCTGTTGTTAGGTATTCATTAAATTCAGCTGTATTATTATTTCTTTTCAAAGGCATAAAGCCACCTTCATTAGCAGAATAATGCGGTTTATTAGATGTACCAATCGTTAACGGAATCGTAGTGTTCACATTTTTAGGCCAATAGATATGTCCGCCAGATAAAAACCCATAAAAATAATCGAACCCTCTATTATTGGGGTGAAAGTTATAAGCCCCTCCTAAATGCCATTTTCCAATAATACCGGTGCGATACCCTGCAGTTTTAAGTCTTGTTCCAAAGGTTTTTTCTGTAGTTGGCAATCCATTATACGCATCGAAATAAGAATTTGTTAAGTTTATTTCTAACCCAAATCTCGCTTGATATCGTCCAGTGATTAATCCTGCTCGAGAAGGCCCACAATACGGATGCGTAACATAACCGTTTGTAAATTTTACACCGTTATTAGCTAGTTGATCTAAATTTGGTGTTTCAATATCTTTACAACCATTAAAACCAAGATCTGCATAGCCTAAATCATCTGCAACAATAACTAAAAAATTAGGTTTTTCTTGAGCCTGTGTTATGTTAAGAAATAACATAAAAATTAATAAAACAAACGTATATTTTTCAGAATTCATGTGTTGTTTTTTTATTTTATTTAATCTTGCATCCATCCTTCTGCATAGCCATTCAGATAAGTAATAAACCAACCTGAACCCCAGCCTGCACTCCACAATACATTTTTATTGTAAGGATCTGGTTTTACATCTACCATTTTATTTGGTTGCCCTAAACCTTTATTAATTTTTGTCCAGCTTTCTGCGCCATCTTTAGAAAGGTAAATTCCCGGATTCTTAAATTCATTTGCGATATGCCTTGCCTGACCAGCAACACTAATTACAATGAGATCTTCATCTATTGGAGACGTTTCGACTTGCCAAACAAAAGGTGCTTTAAAAATTTTATCCCAAGATTCTCCATCGTTTTTACTTCTCCTTACACCTCCTTCTTCATAAGTACCTGTTCGTCTTCCCGTAGCGATATAGATGTTATGGCTATTCCTATCTATAAACACATTATTTACTGCCTTTATTTCTGATGGAATTTTCATTTTTTCCCAAAAACTTCCTTTGTTAGTTGATTTGTATAACCCTCCGGAATTATCATTTAAAGCTGCATAAATTGTACTCGGGTTTTTAGGATCTAATTTTATTCTTCGTACACTTGCTTTCGGATGAAAACCTTTATTACTTAATTCCCAAGTATAACCTCCATCAAAAGAACGATAAAACCCTAATCCCCCTTTGGTTAAATCTGCTATACCATTTCCTACTTCTGCAATTGGGTTTCTAACCGTACAGAAATACATGTTTTTAGGATTTTTAGGATCTATAGTCAATGAATATTGTGTTACGAGACCTCTATACGACGGATTGTCTGCTTCTAAAATAGTTGCAATATTCTCCCAAATTTTACCTCCATCTTTGGTTCTCCGTAATTTCCCTCTATGTTCTTGCCTCCAAGATAATGAGTAAATGATGTTAGGATCTTTAGGATGTACAGCAATAGTAGATGTTGAATGTTGCCCATGCATTCCGCTGTGATCATGAACCTGACCATCAATTTGCTCTACAGCAACTGCTTGCCTGTCTGGCCAATCCCCTAAGCCTGTTGTTTGCCACAAACCATGCTCACCACTAGCTAACAATCGTCTTCCTTTAATTCCAGTTTCGTGTAACATGTATCTCCCTGGTAAATCACTATCTCCTCTACCAATCCATTTATTACTTCCCGGAGCTGTTTCAAAATCATCTATTTGATGCCAAGAATCTCCATGATCTGTACTTCTTAGGGTTTGTTGATCAATTCCCATAAAGACATCACCATTAACATTTATAGCTAACATACGGTTTCCTGAACGCTCAGACTCATTATCCATATAAGTTTGTAGATGAGCAAATTCTACGTTTGCTCCTATAGGATTATTTCTACCAGTCCAATATGCTGTGTCTTTTTTGCTGTTCCAATAGGTACCTTGACGTGTACAAGCAATCCATGTTTTACCCCCATCAGAAGTTTTCCAAGCATCGCCTGCCCCAAACGACTTGTCATGTTTTTTATTGAAAACCACATAGATTTCATTTTTATCTATAGGATTCACCACCAAACGGTTAAACACAGGTAAGGTCTCTTGAGGTAATTCGTTTAAAGTAGTCTTAATATTAGTTTTAGTTTTACCAAACCAATAGCCAATGGTATTGTAGTATCTGTCAATCTCAGCAGAAAAGGAGATTTCGTTTAAATCGAAGAATAAGTTTCCTGTTATATTAGACCAAGATTTTCCGCCATCGGTACTTTTATAGATACCTCCTTTAGCAGTAGTGGTTTTCCCTTTATTGTCATACACGGTTTGTTCAACTAAATACAATACAAACTCACCTGTTTTCTCATTATAATAGGAGGTTAAATCACGTGGTAAATTATTAGGTAACCCTTGGTGACTTGCTTTCCAATCTTTTCCTTCGTTACTGCTCGTAAACACGCCATAATTAGTAGCTATAATTATGTTTTTAGTATTTCTTGGATCGTAAATAATTCTACCTACATCTAAATCTTTAGAAATATCTGTTGCAATCTTTGTCCAAGATTTACCACCATCGGTTGTTTTTAAAACATAGCCATAACTTGCCCTAGGATGCATATTTCCATGCGGCTTAGCCAAGCTTCTATGATTCTCTTTTACGTTCCAAAAATCGCCTGCACCAATCAACCATTCTTTATGGTTTTTAGGATTAATGGCAATTTTTGTATGTGCATTACTTACATGTTTTCCTTGAGTTCTAGGAATATTATAAATTTCTTGCCAAGTTCTCCCTCTGTCGTTTGAAGAATACACTCCTCCTGCGCGTTCAATAGCGACTCCAAAATCTGGATTTTGCACAGAGAAAGCGATGTCATGTACTCGTTCCATATCCAAACCATCGCCGTCAGAATCTTTAATGGTTTGCCACGATTTTCCATTATCCCATGTTCCATAACTAACATGCATATCTGGCCCCATAAACATGACATTTGTATCTGTAGGATGACACCAAAATTCTTCATTATACCCCGACATTCCTGGTCCAAAATTTTTCCAAATTACAGAAGGATCAGAAATTATGCGTTCTGTTTTTATCGTTTCAAAAAACTGTTGCTGACTTTTTGTTTGTTGAGCACATGCTAAAAGTGGCACAAAAAAAGCTAGGCCTATACTGGATAAAAATCTTTTCATTTATATGAAAACTATATTTTTACTCAAAACTACTTAAGTTAATTCCATAGTAATCATACATATGTTTTTTCTAGTAGAACAAATGTGTTATTACCCTAACAATTCTATCTAAATCTAGACTAGAGTGGCTTGATATTCTAAAATGAAGTATCTACTTTTATTTATCGAAAGTCGAAAGTCAACTCTATTTATATTGGATTGTCATCATTTCCAAAATAGTTTTCTGAATTTCCATATGGCCCCATGTGATCTCCTGTTTGGAATTTAGTTCCAATAGCTGGGATATTTTTAAGCCTTATTTTTTTTGGTAATACCTCACGTAATCAACTTTCATACTCGTTCCATCAATTTCATCGGTAACTCTTCCATGCCATTTTATGATGGCTAAACTTAGAAAGATGGGAGCTTCACTGAAACAAAAATCATTCTTTGTTCTTCTTAATTCTTTCCCATCAAAGTAAAACACCAATTCATCTTCATTCCACTCTAAACCATAGGTATGATATTCTTCTGAAAAATCATTGTCTTTGCTTGCATCTAAAACAGAAATATCGCTCCATTCACCATCTTTAAAATATTGTACTTTATAATTGTTTACTAAACTGTGCCACGTTTTGTTCTCATCTCTCCAGCCATTTGTAAACTGAATACAACCTACTCTTATGAATTGATCCCAAGTAAACTCCACCCATTTTTCACCTTCATCTTGAGTACTCCAAGATGTAAAAGGATTTCCATCTACTAAATTGTTTTCTGATGCGTTTCCTTTATACGACCCACTTGAAGTAATGCTTACATTTTTAGCTCTTGCATAGTTAACCAGACCAGCAATATCTGTATCTGCTGTTTCCGACAATACGGTTGGATATTCTCCGGATTCATTAACGCCGTAAACTCTAAATTCCCCCAGATTAAACCTCGAATTATGTTTAGATGTCAAACGTATTTTTTTAGTTTCAACAGGAATTTCTAATTGAATAGAATAATCTGGTTTGGTACCAAAAAAGAACATTTCATTATAACTCGGGTGTGTTTTTTTACCATTAGGTAAAACGGTAAAATCTGACCAATTGTGGATATTCGTACTAACCTCATTCGGGTAATGTCCTTCATTAATATCTATTTCAAAACGTTTACCTTCTGAAGGCTCGCCTCCTTTTGTCATTAACCAAAAAGAATTATTTGTAGCACCTGCGCCAGCATATTTATAACGACTTTCAAAATATCCGTACTTAAACTGTTTTCTTGTCCAAATACTTCCTGAAGTCCAATCTTGCCCGCCTCTTTTTTCTTTTCTATTTTCTAAATGCAAAACCCCATCCTTTACCACTACATTTTCTCTCCATCTACTACAAAGTATGTGGTTGTTTGGGCCGTTTTGCGATTCCCAAGATTCATCTAACTGGCTGTCTTTATAATTAAAATCATCTTCCCATTTTAATTCCCATTTTGTGTAGTCGAATTTATTTTTTGATTCTTGAGCAAAGAAATTAGAACCCGACAAAATAAAAGTAATTGCAACTATTAATTTTTTCATAATTATGATGTTTTTTTATCTAAAGCAAAATTGTTAAAACTATTTCAACCTAAAAATGGGTATCAGTTATTTATAACGTTACCTAATTTTATTTATCATCTAATTTCCAAGTTCTAATCCATTCGTATTGTGTTGAACGTTCTTCCTTCGTGAATTTCTCCATGCCTTTTCCATCAGCGTGAGGCGGATTCCAATCATAAGTTTCAACAGCTAGGTTGTAATACATCGGGAGATCAAAAGTTGTTGTGGGATTTGTGATTTTGTATGCTAATTTACCGTTTAAATAGAACCAAAGTTCCGTTTCTGATTTCCACCAAAAACCATAAACCATATACTCACTCCAGTTTTTTACATCAGTAATGACAGACCCTTGCTTTCTTGTTTCAACAGTGTTGGCACAACTTGTTCTATGAAAAGCATTTGAATGAAATATTTGATCAAATTTGCCACTTACCGCCCATGCATCAGCCCCTGGCGTTAGTTCTCCAACACATTCTTGAATATCCAATTCCAATCTTTTTGGACAAGCATTCTCTTCAGTCATCATCCAAAAAGTCGAAGACATAAATGTCTTGTTTGCCTTCATTTTACTTTCGTAATAATACCCTACTTTGCATTGATTTATGGATCTTACAATCCCTCCTGAATAATCATAACTTTTGCCATTTATTATTTTGGTAGCAGGTAATTTATTAGCTTCAATTTTTAATTTTCCGTCAGCTACAGTTATCGATTCTTCTATAAATAATCCTGGTGGTCTACCTGTCCAAAACCATCCAGCTGAAGCAATATCAGGTTTTGTATACCATTTTGTTCTATCAATTCCATCAGTTTGATTAAATTCATCAGAAAGGTTTTCAATTTTAGCCCATTTTTTTCCTACTGGAGTTGGGTTTTCAATCACAAAATAAGGAAGATCCTCTGATGGTGCTTTTCTAGTTACTATTACATTAAAACTACATGTGGAGGTATTTCCAGCTGCATCACGTGTTGTAAAGGTATTAGTAGTTGTTCCTATTGGAAATACCTTTCCAGAGGCTAATCCACCTGTTTGTGTTGTAACTGATCCCGCTATATTATCTGTTCCAACAGGACTTGTAAAAGTTACTACTGCTCCATTAGAAAAAGTATCTACACTTACATTCATAGCTTCTGGACAGGATAGCGTTGGACTAACCGTGTCATTTTCTTCACTATCCTCGCTACAAGCAATTAGTAAAAAAATTATTGATAAAAAAGGTATATAAATGATTTTTGATTTAAACATGATTTATAAATTTTGGTTTAGTTTTCAAAATTATCCTTCAATAAGAGACTAAAACAGTTTAAATGGTTTTAAAACAACAACAAATGGTCATTAACTACATATAAGTTAGAGTTTTAGTTTTAAAAAAAATTAAAGTTTCACTTTAAAGAAATCTGAACATTAAAAGACTGTAAAACACCATTTTCGCCTACAATATCTGAACCACCAAATAGAACCAATACACTAATATATTTCATATCGAATTTATTTTTTTAACAAACGATTTTCCCAATCTTTTACAATATCTTCATAAGTAGCATCTACGGAAATTTCTAATTTTTGTTGTTGCAATGCTTTTTCATAATAGATTTCAGAACCTTTCTTAGCTTCAGCAATGGTTACGTC
Source organism: Formosa agariphila KMM 3901 (assembly GCF_000723205.1). NCBI lineage: Bacteria > Pseudomonadati > Bacteroidota > Flavobacteriia > Flavobacteriales > Flavobacteriaceae > Formosa > Formosa agariphila. The sequence goes on from NZ_HG315671.1 coordinate 2,488,427, forward strand.
ATCTTCTAAAACCATGTTCTTTTCGTACTCTTTTAACTGCGATGCTAAGATTTGAAACAATTTATTCTGTATTTTTTTAGAAGATTTTTTATCTGCCAAATTCTCAAATTCCATAGGGTCTTTATCCAAATCAAACAATTCAAATTCTGGCTTTGTTGCCGCCATAAACTGATTATAGGGAGCTTTTAATTCTCCTTTATTATGTAAATAGTGATATAAAGCAAAAGCTGGGTACTGTAGTTTTTTATAACTACTTAATTGCATCCAAGGTCTATTATAGGTTCTATTCCAAATTAGTTTGTAACGGCCATCTGTTATACTTCTCATGTTTTCTACAGCATCACCGGTGCGTTGTCTAAATCCATAAATGTATTTACGCTTCTCTTTATGCTTTCCTAAATACACTTTCCCATGTAATTCATAAGGAGTTTTAATTCCTGAAATAGCTAGACTTGTAGCAGCAACATCCACCAAACTCACCAAACGCTTATCTATTTCTCCTGCTTTTAAATGATTTGGCCATCTTATAATTAGGGGAATTTGCAAGCCTCCTTCATATAAAAATTGCTTATCTCTAAGATGTGGACGACCATGGTCTCCAAAAAAGAATACAACCGTGTTTTCTGCCAGTCCATCTTCTTCTAACTTGTTTAAAATTTGTCCTACAACCTCATCACAATGTTGAACTGACTCTAAATACATTGCCCAATCCGCTCTTAATAACGGGTAGTCTGGATAACATTTAGGCAACACCACATCATCCGGATTTATTGGATTAACTTCATCTTTTACAAAAGTTCTATGTGGATATTTAATTTGTACTTGTGCAAAAAATGACTGCCCTTTTTTTCTTTGGCTCCAATCTGTCCCATCGTATTTAATATCTGGAATAAAATTGTAATCTTTTTTACCTTCACTTTTTAATAAATCCCACCCATTTCCATTACTCACAAAATAACCGGCTTGTTTAAAAAAATCTGTAATAGGTTGTATGCCATCAGGCAAAGTAGTCACATTTAAAGTTCTATGGTCTAACGAGTTTATAGCTGTAGGATACATTCCTGTAATTTGAGACGATCTACTTGCTGAACACACGGGGGCATTTGCATAAGCATTGGTATACAACACACCTTGTTTTGCCAAACCATCAATATTAGGGGTATGTACTGCAGGATGACCATAACAAGACAACTCTCTTCCCAAGTCGTCGGCATTAATCCAAACAATATTGTACCGTTTTTGTTGTGCTTGTACCTGATAGGTAATCAAAGCTAACAACAAACAAATACTTTTGAACCCGTATTTTTTAAGTATTAATTTCATTTTTTTCACTATTACAAAGGCCCCATTGGAGACTAAGTCATGTTAGTTACATGAACCACTTTTCCGTTCTTAAATTTAGAATGTGATTCCATGAATTTATAAGCTAATAAAACTTGACCATCGGTTCTTTTATAAACTCTTTACCTTGTCCTAATCCTTTTTTCGTAGATTCTCTATAATGCCTTTTTTTGGTATCAAAAACATTATATTTCTTGGTTTCCATTAAACTCCTCCGAGTATTTCTCAGAAGGTTTAGGTGTATAAATTTTCTTTAATTCATTAGGTATACCCTATGCACTTATACTTAATACTTTAGTTAAAAGCGTTATACCAAACAGATACTTCAAAATATCTTATTCCTGCCAATAATTAAAAATCTCTTTTAATTGATAGTAAGCTTTCTTTTTATTTCTACGTTCGTCTACAATACCCCACTCTCTAAAGCCTGATTCTGGTGTACCTTTATAATTACTTCTATAATCATTATAACTCCAAGGCGAGACTCCTGTTACATAAGGGATTTTTTTTAACTCTTTTAGATAGCCTACCATCTCATTGCTCAAGGTTCCATCTGGTGCTGGCCCTATCTGACTTAAACCTATTTCTGAAACAAAAATGGGTTTGCCTGGAAATTTTTCATGTATTTTTTCTACTAAAACAGGAGCATTCCCATAACTATTCATCGAGATAAAATCTACTTTTTCATATGGTTCTGTTCCTATTTCTCCTTTTCTATAAGAAGTAATCGTTACGTAGGTTTTTAAACGCGTGCTGTCTAATTCTGCTACATAGTCTAACATGGATTCTACATACCCAAATTGATTTGCAGTAAGCGCTTTATCACTCCATGCTCCATCGGCGTTTCTTAGTTCATTCCCGACACTCCAACCGACTACAGATGGATGATTAAAATCTCTTTCAATCATAGTTTTCATCCATTGTTTGGTTAATGGATTATTAGGCGTTGCGTTCGGGTCGTTATCGCCCCAAACAGGAATTTCTTCTACCAATAAAAATCCGTTTTTATCGCAAAAATTTAATAGATTTTTTGATAGAGGAGCATGCATTAATCGAGAAAAATTACCTCCTAAAGATTTTATATCTCGCATGTCTTGCTCAATTAAGTGATCCGGTTCTGTATTACCGTAATCCGGATGATCATGTACACGATTTATACCATTCAATCGAACGGGTTGATTATTTAAATAAAACTGTTCTCCAACTACTTCAAATTTGCGAACTCCAAAATGGTCTGTAACTTCATCCTGAGCTATGCCATTAACCAATAATTCACTTTTTAACTTGTACAAGTTAGGGCTATCGAAATGCCACAATTTAAAATCTGACAGCTTTCTGGTAAACGTCACAACAGCTTCCTTAACTTCTCCTGATTTTACGTTTACCCACTTACTATCTAATTTAGTAATGCCTTCAATATTAGAAACAACATTAACCTTTACAGGGGAATTTCCGTTGTTCTCAATTTTATACTTTATAGAAAAAACAACTTCTTTAGTTTTAAAATTGGGTACAGAAGCAATGTGTTGAGATATTAAACGAACAGCTTCATTGGCTTCTAAATAAACCTCTCTACTAATACCTCCCCAAGCCCACCAAGCTCCACGTTTGATTGTATTATCTGCCATAACAACGATAGAGTTTATTTCATCTTTTTTAACCTTTTCTGTAATATTAAATTCAAATGGTAAATAACCACCAACATGGGTTCCTAAAAGTTCTCCATTTAACCACACTTTAGATGTTTGATAAACCGCTCCGAACTTTAATCTTATCTGATTTTCTTTCCAATTAACAGGTAGTTTAAAGTTTTTCTGATAAAATCCTTTCCCTACATAGTCTGTATATCTTTTTCTAGTATCCCAATTTCCTGGAACATTAAGCGTATCCCACTGAATGTAATCCTGAATTATTACATCTGTTTCAGCCATCGTATTAGAGGCCAAAAATTGCCAGGTTCCATTTAACGATATTTTATTGTTAAACAGGTTCTCATGCTGTACTACATCTTTATTTTTACAAGATGTACACATCAAAACAGTAATACAGATAAGTACAAACACTTGCTTCATGATTATTTAATTTTCTTTAGTGATTTTAAGAGGAATTTGAATATTAAAAGAATGACGCACATTGTTAACATCAATAGTATCGGCAGCGCATAACAAAGCTATTGGCTTTCCATTTTCTATAAAAACTTGTGGCCGCTCTAAGTGATCAAATTTTGTTGTACTACCGTCTTCCCAAATAACTGTTTTATCTGAAACTTCAAAATTTTTAGCTTTATCCCATTTAATTCCATCTATAGATTCGTATTGCACTAAAGAAAAAAGTCTTTTTTCTCCTTCGAATTTAATTCGTTTTACAATGGCTCTATATTTCCCATCTTGATACCATATGTATGGGTCTTCTGCAGGAAATCGTTCTCCTTCAAAAACAAATATAGGTTCTGGATATTTTTTAAATGGTCCTGTTGGCGAATCTGAAATAGCAACCATATGCACTACAGGTCCGCCTGCGGGTAATTTAAATTGTTTTCCCACCGCTTTATAAACCATTAAAATTTTCCCATCGGGCATTTCACAGACAGATGGATTAGATGTCATTAAAGCATCATAAGCTTCATCATCTCCATGAGTAACATCTAAAACAGGAGTATCTAACCTTGTCCATGGTCCATTTGGATGATCTGCTACAGCTACCCCAATTCTTTGATTATTTCTGTGCTCCCAATTAATTTTAGCTTTTCCAGGAACACTTACAATGTCTTTATTACCCGTATTTCCCATATAATACAAGTAATATTTTCCTTTAATTTTTAATATAGTTGGATTATGAGTAGTCGCTCCATCCCAAAACTGTGATCCTCTATCTCCCAAAGCAACATCGCTAAATGTAAAAGGTCCAAATGGAGACGTTGCTGTTGCGTGCGCTATTTCTGAATAATTCACCCATTCCCAACCTATATTTTTTGGCCATCTTGAATAATACATATGGTATAACCCGTCATCACCTTTTACCAAAGTTCCTCCCCAAACACTCTTCCCTTCTTCTGAAAAAACAGAACTTTTAGCTACTTTTTCAAATTCAATTTTAAAGTTAAAACTTTCATCTGGACTTAATTTATCTACTTTTTTCGCACAAGACATTTGTATTATAGAAATTAATACGAGCAACCATAATGTTGTATTTTTCATTTCTTAATGTGTATTTATTTTTTGTAATTGCCATTTCATATTTCAAGTTATTTCATACTTAAAAAAATTATTATTTCTTTTTCACTCCACGCCCTTCTGGATGCTCATGTATACTTCCAACACCTTGTGCGAAATAAACTTCGGGCTTATGCCAAACACCTGTATCTTTAAAAGCTGGTTCATGATAATCTAAACTTAAATCACAGTCGAAGCGTGCGATAATTGAATAGCCTTTTTTGGGAGTTCCAGCATTTACAAAATGAGACAATCCCCAAGTAAATCCTCTTCCATTACCTGAATCTGTAAACGCATCAGCACAAAATGGTGCAGCAGCCGTAGGAGTTAATGATAAACCTGCTGCTATTTTGAAATTTACACCATCTTCAGAATATTGCATGGTTTCTCGTTCATTTCCATCTTTAATTGCCAAAGCTGCTATTCCTCCTTTAAATGGAAAATAGGTAGTTTCATGCCCCGACTGCATTACAGGATTTAGCGGGTGTTTTGTAAAAGGACCTAAAGGATTTTCTCCAATTACTAAGCCATGACCAACAGCATAATTTGTTCTATTATCTGGCCACTTATTATAAGCCGCTTTGTAATAAATATATATTTTTCCTTTGTAAACTACGGGATGTGGATCGTGTGTAGCGTTTTGATCCCACTCACCTGCTTTTCCAAAAGGAATTACTTTGTCTCCTCCATGTATCCAAGGTCCATCAGGTGAATCTGAATAGGAAACAGAAACTGGGCATAAGTCACCTCTAAGTCCACTAGGCTCATCAAATGCTTGGTAATATAGATAATACTTGTCTTTCCAAACTAGTATATCTGGTGTAGCAACCGAACGCCACCCCGATTTTGGTTTTTCAGGTCTTGTAACTGCAGGACCTTTTTCCTGCCAAGTTATTCCGTCGGTACTTGTTGCATACCAAATATCACACAAATCCCAATCCGTTGAAGGGATAACATCTGTTGCTTCAGCGGCTTTATTCCAACCTATTGGAGGAACTTCTGTATGGCGTTTTGTATACCAAATATAATATTTCCCATCAACAAAAATAGGTCTTGACGGATCGCGACGAGAGATAGTACCATCTCCATTATTATAATCAAACCCTTTTAATTGAGTATACTTAAATTGCGAAAATAGTTCGTTGTCCTGAGCCCTTGGAGCTAAATAATCGAACATTCGCTCTGAGGATGCACTTAAAGGAATGTTAGGTTTCTCTGTTGGCATTTTAAAAGGAAATACCTCTTCTGATGTTTTCAACTCTTCTTGTTTTAGTTGCTTTTCCTTTTGAGCACATGAAAAAGTCATTCCTAAGATTAATGCTATTATTAATTTATTTTTCATTTGGTTTTATTTATATGTTTGCAACATTTTCTGTTTAAGTTCTTTTAATAACAAAAAACACCGATGGATTTTAGTTTTTTTTTAATATTTTACCGCAATTACTGGGGACCAACTACTGCTTTCTCCTGCTACCTCTCTTTTTATTTGAAAGAAAATTTCTTTTTCGTTATCTAAATCAATGGTCAGCATTCCTCTAACATTTGTAGTAAACACTTTGTTTAAATTATCTTTTTGTGTTCCGTAACGAACAGTATAATTACCATCAATAAAATCGCTAGAATATCCAATCACTAATTTTGTGTCATCTATAAAAGATTCCCAAACAACGGGATGTAATTTTTGATTCGTCATATTAAAAGGCACCGCTTTTGAGAATTCACTATCACCTTTGCCGTTTATAGCAACCAACGCAACCTCGTAACTCTTTTCAGACAATCCCTGTACATCTATAAAACTTGAAATGGTTGGTTCTGTAAATTGATATTCACTTCCTTTTGTTTTATAAGCTAGCTTGTATTCTTTAACTCCTACAGTTTTGGTAAAGTAAATTCTTGCATTATTTTGTCCTGCAATTACCTTGTCTATGCTAGGAGCATTGGGTACTTTATAGAAGATTTCTTTTTTCCCTCTTTGATACCCCAAAGGATTAATTACTTTTACGGTTAACAAATAAGGATTTAAATTCTTTTTTAAACGCAAACGACCTTTCCAACTACCACCAATTTCTATTGCCGGTAATTTTATTTTTTGTTCGTGTAGTACTACTCCTTGGTGATTCGAAAAAGTAGCTACCAATTGATAATTGTTTATTTGATAACTAGGATAGTCTGAAGCTTCTTTAGAAGTGATTTCTACAGAAATTGATTTTTTAGATTTTGTAATCTCTTCTACTTTTAAGGTTTTAATGGGACTGTTTTCTTTTTGAAAACGATCGAACAAACGTCTTTTTTGTCCCCAAACATTTACCACGCCCCAAACTCTATTTTCCTCGGCAGAGGTACCGGCATATCCACTTCTATAATCGTTAAAAGTCCACATAGAAGAACCAATTACAAATTCATTTTTCCCTCTAAAGTGTTGGTTCCATTCTGATACAATTGGCTTGTCTCCATCTAAAGAAGCTGTTGGATAAGGATCAAATCCGTATTCCGAAATAAAGACGGGTTTGTTAGGCCATTTTTCTCTTAAGGTATCTAATATGTCTTGAGGTTCTCCTTGCCAACGGTACATATTGTGCATAATAATATCTACATGCGTGTTAGGATCTGTTGTTCTTGTATAGGTTTTCTTTTGTCCGGAATTACTTACGCAAGTAAGCAGTCTATGCTCATCTAATTCTGTACGCACATACTCCATCATTTTTTTTGCAAAATCGTAATGATCAGACAACTCATTTCCAACACTCCAGCCAATAATACTTGGGTGATTGCTGTCTCTTTCTATCATTTCCTTTAACCAAGATTTTATTAATGGATATTCGGGAGCTGTAAATTCAGGATTTGTTAAATCACGTACATTTACTTCTTCAAACAACAAAATCCCTTTTCTATCACACAATTTAATTAGTTCTTCGTTTTGTGTTCCATGCATGATACGCATAAAATTGGCGCCAGATTCTTTCATTAAATCTACATCGCGTTCTAAAATTTCTATAGGCTCTGAAGATCCGTAGTAACGGTTTTCACTTACTCTATTAAATCCTCCTGTTCTTACAGGTTCTCCGTTTAAAAGTAGTTGCGAATTTGTTACTTCTATTTTTCTAATTCCAAAATCAGTTTGATTAGAATCTAGTTCAGAATTGTTTTCAGAAATAGTGGTTTCTAAGGTGTATAAATTCGGATTATCAAAATGCCATAATTTTACATCTTTTGCTTTTAAATGAGCGATTAACACAATCGTTGTAATACTATTAGGAGCTATTTCTACTCCTTTTTGTGCTAAGGTTACATTTTTTATCTCTTTTATTTTAGAAAACACATCTACTTTTCTGCTACTGTTTGAATTGTTTTCTATTTTAATTTTTAAATTTACTGCAGCTGTTCCCTTTTTTAAATCAGGTTCTGCATGTATGTATTGATTTTGGATGCGAACATTTTTTTGTTTTTTAAGCTGAACGCCTCTAATAATTCCACCCCAGTTCCAAGTAGCTCCTACTATAAAAGCATTGTTAACCTCTACAGCAATTACATTTTTTCCTCCAAACTTTACATGATCTGTAATGTCAAATTCAAAAGGCGTTAAGCCACCTTGATGTTTTCCTATATACTGTCCGTTTAAATATACTTTGGCCAAATGATAAACTGCGCCAAATTGAATTCTAATTCTTTCATCATTTTTTGAAGTCCAATTAGAAGGCAACTTAAACGTTTTACGATACCATCCTGAACCTGTATAATTAGAGTAAGAATTAAGCATTCCCCAGTGACCAGGTACTTTTAAATCGTTCCAACTAGTATCATCAAAAGAAGGTAAATACACTTGTTCTGGCATTTTTTTAGCCTGTGCATATGTAGCTTCCGAAATAGGTTTTAGCATAACAGCGTCTGCTGCAACTTGACCATCTGTTATGGCAGTAATTTCTATATAATTATCATCTTTTTTGTCAAATTGATAAATACCAACACTAATCCATTCACCACAAAAAACGCGTTGACTAAGATATTTAGTTGTTATTTCTCCTGCATGTTTTATATTGCATTGAGAGGTAAGATGACTAGAAAATGGGTATTTTACAAACGCTTCATAATAACCCGATTTCTCTAAGTTTGGACGAAAACGGACATAATTAGCATTACCTTCTCCTTTTACAAAATTTCTAACTAAATAATCATCTTTATAAAAACTAGTGTCTCTCTCTCCAAACTTCTTAGAATTCCAATTTCCTTTTACCTCAACGTTTTCTATATCAGAATTATCTATAATAATATCAGAAATATTTTCTTGAACATTTAAATAATTATATCCCTGACCGTCAATGGTGTTAAACTTCCAATTGCCATTTAAAGAAAATTCTTCTCCATTATCGACCACTGTCTCTTGTTGTGAAAAACAAAAAACACTCATTAAAAGAAACAAGATAGAATAGCTGCTTTTCATTATTATCGACATATAATTTCAAAAATACTTGCAGGAACATGAGCAGAAGGATGTTCTAGTTCAATGACTATTTTTTTGGTTAGGATTGGTGTGTTAAATTGCCATGTATTTATGGTTTGATGATTTCCGTTCTTTTCCACTAAAACATTACCCGTTGCATCCATTATTTTATAATTTTGAACACAGAATGGAATAACGTCTTCGGGATGTCCCATCAAGGTTGATTCCATTGGATGATCGTAATCCGTATCAAAAAATAATTTAATTTCAGAAATCGCAGTATCTTCTTTCCAATCTATTGTCAAGGTCGGGTTTTCATCTTTTAAATCGGCTACCCAAGCATTTGTGATCCCCCAAGGCCTAACAAATCCATTACCAATATTAGCAACATCGAAAGCTTTTATAGCAGGAAAAATCTCCATAGCTATATTTTTCCCTTCAGGGCGACGATGAGGAATCCAAAACTCAAACGTATCGACTCCAATACCTTTTGGAGGTGTTTGTTTGCCATTGTTTGAAACAGCTTTATTAACACCATTAAACACCGATAAGACCCCAGTAATTCTTGTTTCACTAGTTCTAATACTAACTTTATTATTTGCTAAAAAAGTAACAAACGCGTATTGATTTTCTTTGGCTGTTTTTGAAAAGCTGAAGGAAACATATTGCTTTCCTTTTTTTAGTTGAATTGTTTGTTGCTCTAAAATAATTTCAGGGCAATAATTTTTTGCGTTTTCAGAGATTCGAAGTTGTAGTTCTATTTCTGTTTCTTCTTTGGCATCTAATTCCACATTAAATTGATATTTATCATGTGCAGAAAAAGGTAATAATTGAGCAGCAGCAGTAGCTATGGACATCCAGTTACCATTAAAAGGAATTATGGTTAATTCCAAATTAGACGAAGACTCTACTTTTGCTGTAACTATTTTATTACTTTGTTTTTCAACTGGAATACCAGGAATACTTTGCCCTATTATATTCAGTTCATTCTGCAACGCCTTAAGATGTCCATTTGTTAAAATTTCTGCAGGATTAATGCCTTTTTCAAGACAAAGTGAGGCAGCCATACCAACAGCTTGCGCACATAAGGCAGTTGTTGCCATAACTCTAGTAGAACCAAAAGCAACATGAGTTGCGCTAATAATTCTTCCTGCCAAAAACAAATTACTAATATCCTTACTTACAAAGCTTCTATATGGGATTTGATAAATTCCTTTTGAGTGCCATTGCGTACAACCAGATAACTTACTATACACACCATCTGCTGGGTGCAAATCTACCGCCCATCCACCATGTGCAATTGCGTCTTCAAAGGTTTGCTGTTCTATAACATCTTGTTGTTTTAACATATACAAACCTTCAAAACGACGACTTTCTCTTTTTCCTGGAATAGTACCTACCCATTCCAAAGTATGATTTTCTACATCCTTAAATTCTCCTGAGTTTTTAATGTAATTCCAAACACCATAAATTACTTTCCAGAGCTCATATTTAATTTCTTCCGTATCGTGAATCGTGTCCTTTCTTCCTCCATATTCAAACCACCAAAAACGACAACCTTTATCATCTTTCCCAATGGCTTTATAACGCGGAATTGCAGTTATATCCTCTAGTGCAAATGCAGGAGGCGAATATTTCACAGGAAAATCCTCGCGTTTGCTATAAAAATACATAGAATGTCCTAGTAATTCTCCATAAGACTCTTCTGGAGCAAATAGTTCTCCAAACTCTTCTTTAGTCTCAGCTCCCATTCTAAAACTAGCTCCCGCTTTAAATGCTACAATTCCATCACCAGAAGCATCACAAAATAATTTTCCATTTAGGATATATTTTGTAGAATTTTGACTGCAAAATGCTATTACAGATTCTATAGTATTTTCATCTCTCTTTTCTATATCATAAACGCAAGTATTTAAGAGCAGCGTAATATTTTCTTCTAACATTACTTTTTCCAAAAGTATGGTATCAAAAATAACAGCGTTACCTTCCTTATTTCGATACATATTTTCTACAAGAATTTCATCTATTACACCACCTTCTCGTGCCCAACGATTGTTGTTCCCCATATGAGAAGTTGCTCCTAATATCCATAATCGTACTTCTGAAGACGCATTACCTCCTAAAACAGGTCGATCTTGTACCAAAACAGTTTTTGTACCTTTTCTTGCTGCGGTAATTGCTGCACAAACTCCAGCCGTACCACCTCCTATAACAACAAATTCATTTTGTAATGTAATTGTTTTATTAGGACGATTGTCTGAAGTAAAGTTTTTGAGTAACATATTTTAAAGACTATATTAAATTATTTTAAATTTTTAAGGATAACTGCTCCGCCTAAGAAAAGCACCACTAATCCCATTATACCAACAAGCATCACTCCCGTCTTAGCAAAAATTGCTAATATTAAAATAAGTAACCCTGTAGCTGCGATACCGACACCAATAACTCTAATTCCCTTTTTATTTTCTGAAATAGAAGTATCCTCTACTCGTTCAGAGTTTACTTCCATTTTATTTTGGTAATCTATGTATTGAATATTTTCTGTTGGATTTATTTTGAAATACAATTCAAAAATCGAGAGTAAAACAATTGGAATCCCAACACCCATTCCCATCTCGGAAGCTCTATCCAATTGAACACCCAGCAATTCAGGGCTTATAAATTTGAAAAAAGCATTAATTATTAAAGAGACTAACGTTACAATTAATACACTTTTCCCTGTTTGGTTCTTTGAAAATAATGCCCAAAGTGGCGGTAAAAACATAGCCCCTCCAGTAAGTGCTGCTAAAGACATTACAACCTCTACTATTCCTCCAAATAATGGTACCAACAAGGCAACTATTATGGTTATTACACCAAGAATTACAGTTGAAATACGAGCCACTTTTATTAATGTTTGGTCGCTAGAATTGGGTTTAAAATGTTTAAAAATATCGTTAGTAAGTACACCTGCAGAAATATTTAAGGTAGTGTTCACAGAACTTGACGTGGCAAAAATCATTCCCCCTAGCATCAAGCCAAGCATCCCAACAGGTAAAACTTCTTTACACATGAGTAAGTAAGCTCCCTCATCTGCTAAGCCATCTAATTGCGGATTTAATATGCGATAAATCATAGGGGGAAGCATCCAAATAATTGGACTTACAGCATAGAGCCCTCCAAAAAGCCATCCTACTTTTTTTGCATCTTTTGGAGTTGCTACACTAGTATAACGTTGAATGTATGCCCAGTTTCCTGCTATAAAAAACAGATTATACAACCCAAATGCAATCATAAACATAGGCGTATATTCGTCATTGGTTAAATTGAAAAAGTTTTCTGGAGCTTTTTCAATAAAATTGTCTACTCCCCCAATCTTATCAAAAGCAAGTGGTACCACGATTAATACTGCAGCTGTTAAAACTACAAATTGCAAAACATCGGTAACAATTACAGCCCATAACCCACCTACAGCCGTATAGATTAAAATCATTACGCCTAAGAAAATAATACTTGTATAAATAGGAATTCCTGTAGAAACTTCAACAATTTTTGCAACAGGATATAAAAATGCTCCTGTAGTAAAAATGGAAATCATTAAAAATAAATACGTATAGATTTTTTGGGTTTTATAACCTAATCGTTTTGTAATAAACTCTGCTGCAGTAATAACCTTTGTTTTTTGCCATTTCGGAGCAATAAAAAATCCTATGATAAGTCCAGCGATACACATTGTGGATTGGATGGTAACTGCAACCCATCCACTATTATATGCTATAGAACCCCAGACTACAAAAGTTCCTGCGGAAAAAAAACTCATGAATAGAGACAAGCCACTCATCCACCAAGGTAATGCACCTCCTGCAGAAAAGTAAGATTTCATATTTTTCCCAGACTTGGAGAAACTCATTCCACATGAAAAAACAAGAATGGTGAAAATTAATATGACTAGAATATCTAAATTATGCATTTCTAAAAATTGGATTTAGGGGTAAGTTATAATAAATGCTAAAATTAATTTTTAAAAATTCAGAATTACCTTCCGGAAACGTTACCGAAAACTTATTTATTTTACGGAAACGTTTCCGATGTTTGCCAAAAATCAATTAATTAGGTAATATTACAATATGAAGCATATCACTATAAAAGACGTCGCTAAAAAACTAAATGTATCTATTTCAACAGTATCTAGGGCATTGAATGATAAATATGATATTAAAGAAGAAACCAAAGATTTAATTCTAAAAACAGCTAAAGAATTGGGGTACACACCAAATCCAATTGCTAGAAAGTTAAGTCAGCAACGTTCTTTTACTATTGGAATTGTAGTTCCTGAATTTAGTAGTAATTATTTTCCAGAAATCATGATTGGAGCTCAACAGGTGTTACACGAAGAGGGCTACCAAGTATTAATTATGCAATCAAATAACTCATGGGAAATCGAAAGAAAAAACATAGAGACCTTAGTGAATAATATGGTAGACGGACTCATTATATCTTTAACTTCAGAAATCAAGAATAACGCGTATTATCATAGTTTACTTGAACTAGATATTCCAATGGTATTCTTTAATCGTACAGTAGATGAAATTTCGGCTTCCAAGGTGTTGTTTAATGATTATAAATGGGCTTTTTTCGCAACCGAACATTTAATAGTTCAAGGCTATGATAATATTGTTCACCTAACTGGCACAACAAATTTAACATTAACAAAGAACAGATTAAAAGGTTTTGAGGACGCGCATAGAAAACATAAATTACCTGTTGGAAAAATAATTCCTTGTGGATTTGGAATAGAGGACGGTGAAAGAATTGCACAAGAAATGATTGATAAAAATGAAATTCCTAGAGCCATCTTTGCCGCAAATGATTCATGTGCTATTGGAGCCATGACCATTTTTAAAAAATATGGTTTTGTAATTCCTAATGATATCGCTATAGTTGGTTTTACTGAATCTGCAGTAGCCAAACACACATCCCCTACGTTAACATCGGTTGAGCAACCTACTAATGATATTGGACAAACTGCAGCAAAATTATTACTAAATCAAATAAATAATAAAGGCATATTTGTTCCACAAACAATTATACTAAATGGTAGACTAAATATTAGAGACTCTTCCGTTACCATTAAATAAAACATCACAAACACCTGTAAAACAATCAATTAAACTCATTCCTTATTACCTCGATTTTTATTAAATAAATCATTTATGGTAGTTTTCTACTTATCTATTGCGCTCTACTAGCCTATGAATTGATATTTTTATTTTTTAACTAAATGAAAATATCAGCGTAAAAATACGTTGAGCTTTATTTTCAAAACTAATAAGTGATGAAAAAAAAAACAGGCTTTTTTATTCTCTACTTTATATGTTATTTACATGCTTCGGCTCAGATAAATATTCTCTTTATAGAATCAGACGACCAAAGTAACCAAGCTGTAGGTGCATATGGAAATCTCGATATGGTAACCCCAAATATCGATACTCTAGCTAAGGAGGGCACATCTTTTATTTCTGCTTATAATATGGGCTGTTGGTCACCTGCAGTTTGTGTACCTAGCCGCACCATGCTCATGTATGGCCAATATTTATGGGAATCTCAAAAAATAAACAAAAACAATGCGCCCTTATCTTTTCCTGAACAACTACGAGAATTTGGCTATCACACTTACATGACTGGAAAATGGCATGCTATGGGTAAACAAGCAGAAACTATATTCGATGAAACGGGAAGTATACAACCCGGACAACTAGACACATATAATACACCGGCAGGTCATATTACAGACATTACAGCAGATGAAGCTGTTCATTTTATCAAAAATTATAAAAACGAAAAACCATTTTTTGTTTATGTAGCCTTTAATGCACCTCATGTTCCAAGACAAACCAGTCAGAACTATTACGATTTATACCCAACTGATGACATTGTTTTACCTCCAAGTGTTATAGATAATACATCTTTAAACACTAACGTAAAATATCAATACACAAAGGATCCTTTAAGAACTAAAACAATGAAGCAACGTGTGCAACAAAATAATGCAATGGTTACACATATGGACACTCGAATTGGTGATATTATTCAATCATTAAAAGACCAAAAACTTTACGATAATACAATTATTGTTTTCACCTCTGATCATGGAATTAATTTTGGTGAAAATGGTGTAGCTGGAAAAGTCTGCTTATACGAGCCAAGTGTTACAGCTCCATTAATTATTAAAGCACCAACAGTTGAAACCAATAAAAAAATAGCTTCTCGAGTATATTTACAGGACATCGTTCCCACACTTTTCGATTTAATAAATTTAAAACCAACTGAATCTTCAGATTTTAAAAGCTTAACACCGCTATTATTTTCAAATAAAGAATCGACAAGAGAATCTATCTACTTGGCTATGTTTGATGACCAAAGAGCTATTATTTCAAACAACAACAAATTAATTATTTATCCTAAAACAGGAGATTTTGAATTATATAATTTAAAAAATGATTCTTGGGAAACTAATAATCTACTCGCAAAAAACACTTCTGAACCTATCATTAAAGACTTGCTTAAGAAACTAAAAACCTGGCAAAAAAATACAGATGATAGAACCGACTTAACAATCATTTATAACAAATACAATTTATAGAATGAAACATATACTACTCATACTATTATCAAGCATAACGTTTCAGTTAGTTGCAAAAGATTATAATGTATTAGATTTTGGTGCGGTTGGAAATGGAATTACTTTAGATACAAAAGCTGTACAAAAAGCAATCGACCTATGTACTAAAGGTGGT
Organism: Formosa agariphila KMM 3901; assembly: GCF_000723205.1. Taxonomy (NCBI): domain Bacteria; kingdom Pseudomonadati; phylum Bacteroidota; class Flavobacteriia; order Flavobacteriales; family Flavobacteriaceae; genus Formosa; species Formosa agariphila. The sequence goes on from NZ_HG315671.1 coordinate 2,504,194, forward strand.
GGTGGAACGGTTATTATTCCTGCAGGAAAAACGGTTTTAATAGGTACAATATATTTAAAAGATTTTGTAACGCTACATATTGAAAACGGTGCGATTTTATTGGGGAGTCCTAATTATGAAGATTATACTACAGACACTCATAAAAACACCTATAAAAACGAACCTCATATGGATAGATGCCTAATTTTTGCACGAAATGCAAAATCATTTGCTATAGAAGGTTACGGTACTATAGATGCTAATGGACATCCTAAAAACTTCACTAAAGAAAAAGGAGGTCGACCAATGATGATGCGATTCCTCAATTCTTCAGATATTCATTTGAAAGATGTTACACTTATAAATCCTGCTTCTTGGACGTCAGCCTGGTTATATTGCGATGAAATTGTGGTAGATGGAATTAAAATTATTAGTCAAGTAAACCATAACGGAGACGGTTTAGACTTTGATGGCTGTACAAATGTTAGGGTTGCAAATTCTTCATTTAACACTAGCGACGATTCCATTTGCTTACAAACCTCCAGACCAGATAAACCTTGCAAGGATATTGTAATTACAAATTGTGTATTTACTAGTAAATGGGCTGCTATGCGTATTGGCTTAGCTTCTAGAGGGAATTTTGAATCTATAACGGTTAACAATTGTACTTTTCATGATATACAAGACTCTGGACTAAAAATTCAGATGAATGAAGGTGCTGAAATGAAAAACATGATATTCTCAAATATCGTCATGAAAAATGTACCTCGACCTATTTTCATGACGTTTTGCCAACAACGAGCAGGTGTAGATAGTCCTGAACACATGCTTCCAATGAAATCTATGCATGGGTTTTCTTTCAATAATTTTATAATAGACAATCGTGAACTAGATAAGAATTCTGTTATTTTTTTAACAGGCATGCCGAATGAATACATTACAGATATTCAACTTAATAACATTAAAATGACTGTTTCTGGGGGCGGTACTTCTACAGATGCTAAGAAAACCGATTTTAAAGAATATACTTTGGAAACTTTAGGAGATTGGTGGCCTGAATTCAGTAAAGTTGGCACACTACCCGCTTCTGGTATTTTCGCTAGACATATCGACGGATTATTCATTACTAATTTTCAATTAACAACAATTAATGAAGATTTTAGAGCCCCTTATGTTTTTGATGATGTGAAACACCTCAACAGCAAAGCCCTATATCTCAATAATAGAGAAGTTAAAACTACAGTACTAAAAAAACAATAAGCATGAATACAAAACACTTCGTACTAATTTTCTTTTTGTGCTTTTATTCTATTTTAAAAGCGCAACAACCCAATATGGTTTGGATTGTTTCTGAAGACAATTCTAAACATTATATGAAGCTTTTTGATGAACATGGCGTAAAGACACCAAATATTGAAAAATTAGCAAAGCAAGGGATTCAATTTAACAGAGCCTTTTCTAATGCGGCTGTATGTAGCGCTGCCCGTTCAACCCTAATTACTGGAATTTATGGTCCTAGAATAGCAAGCCATTACCACAGATCTGAACAAAAAATTACGTTACCTGATAACATAAAAATGTTTCCAGAATATTTGCGTGAAGCAGGCTATTACACTAGTAATAACGCTAAAGAGGATTATAATATATTTAAAAGCAAGGAGGTTTGGGATGAATCTTCTCAAAAAGCTAGTTGGAGAAACAGACAACAAGACCAACCCTTTTTTCACGTCCATAATATTGGGACAACACATGAAGGAAGTTTACACTTTTCTGAAGAGCAGATGATTTCAAATCCAACTATAACAGCTTTAGAAACCGTTTTTGTACAACCCAATCATCCAAACACCAAAACATTTAGATATACAAACGCCTATTATCGCGATCTTATAACTAAAATGGATACAGAAGTTGGTGAGGTCGTAAACCAATTAGAAAAAGATAATTTACTGGAAAATACCATTATTTTCTATTATGGTGACCACGGTGGTGTGTTACCTGGCAGCAAAGGGTATTTGTTAGAGACAGGGCTGCATGTCCCACTAGTTATTTACATTCCTGAAAAATATAAAAACCTATCCCCTTTTTCTATTGGTAAATCTACAAACACATTTGTAAGTTTTGTCGATTTTGCTGCAACAGTTTTAAATCTAGCGAATATAGAGACACCAAAGACTATGGATGGAAAACCTTTTCTAGGAGCATCGGTAGATAAAAAAGTTATTGATAATAATGAAACTTTTGGTTATGCAGATAGGTTTGATGAAAAGTATGATATGGTGAGAAGTTTAAGAGTAGAAAATCTTAAATATATCAGGAATTTTGAACCTTTTAATGTCGATGGATTAATGAATAATTACCGATATAAACAACTTGCATACCAAGAATGGAAAGATTTATTTGAGTTGGGAAAATTGAACGAAAATCAGGTTAGTTTTTTTAATCCGAAAACTCCAGAAGCCTTGTATGACATTGAAAAAGACCCTTTCGAAATTAATAATTTAGCTGAAGACCCTGCTTATTCAACGGACATAAAACAATTAAGAACTAGTTTAAATGCAATCTTAAAATCTATGCCAGATCTCTCTTTCTACCCTGAAGCATCTATTATTAATAATGCGTTTACAGACCCTATCACATTTGGAAAAACGCACAAAAAAGATATTTCTAACTATTTACAAATAGCAAACCTACAATTAGAAACTTTTCAAAAAGCAAAATCTCAGTTAAACAAGTATTTAGAATCTAAAGACCCCTTAAAACGCTACTGGGCACTAATAAGTTGTTCTAGTTTTGGGAAAAAAGCAAAGGTGTTTTCATTAAAAATTGAAACTATTATGAAAACAGATTCAGAACTTATTAATAAAATGCGAGCTGCAGATTTTTTAGGTTTTATAGGTTATAAAGATGTCTCAAATAATTTAACGGATTTGTTATATCAATCTAATAACGAAAAAGAAGCGCTTTTAATTCTCAATTCAATTGTACTTCAACGCGATTTTTATCAGAAAAATACGTTTACTATCGATGCTTCAAAAATGAATAAACAAGTAAGGGAAAATAAATTAATTCAAGAACGCCTTAATTATATAAATAAACAAAAATGAAAACATTATTAAAATTTAAAAGATTTAAACAAATCTCACTAGCACTATTATTCTTAACAACATCTATAGCATTTGCACAAAACACACCTTATTTCAATGCCGGTGAAGATCCTAAACCAGCAAATAAAACTTGGAAATTAGTAAAAAACATGTCTGATGAATTTGAAGGTAAAAAAGTTGATGAAAAAAAATGGCAAATATCTGGGCAAGGTTGGATTGGCAGAGCTCCAGGATTATTTCAGGCGGAAAATATTAAAGTTGCAGATGGTGGCTTGCAAATAACAACCACTCTATTACCTAAACCTATAACTAAAAACAATAAAGAATTTACTCACGGCGGAGGTTATGTTGGCTCTATAAAAGGTATGACTTATGGGTATTACGAATGCGAAATGAAAGCCAACAAAACATTCATGTCTTCCACTTTTTGGTTAATCAATGAAGGCAAAGGTATTCAAGGTTGCGATAAAAGAACCACTGAATTAGATATTCAAGAAACTGTAGGCCAAATTACTAGTGATGCCAAATGGATGGAAAATTTTGACCAAAAAATGAATTCTAACACGCATAGCCGAAATATACCGGAAGGTTGTAATTATGAAAAAGGATCTAACAAATCTAGTGCGAAAATTGATGGAAAAGTTTATGATGACTTTCATGTTTATGGCGTATGGTGGAAATCTAAAGATGAAGTATTATTCTTTTTAGATGGTAAATTTCAAGGAAAAGTAACACCTCCTGCAGATTACGATATAGAAATGTATTTAAGAATGGTAGTGGAAACTTACGATTGGAACCCTGTTCCAAAAGATGGAGGAATGTCTGGTAGTGTAGCAGATAGGACTACCACTTACAATTGGGTGAGATCCTGGGAATTAGTAGACTAAAAGATAAATAAAATGAATTCTACTTTAAAAATAGTAACTCTAATTTGTACGGTTATATTTTTCTCTTTTACTTCTAAACAAAAGATTTACAATATAAAATCGTTTGGGGCTAAAGGAGATAGTCTAACCATAAACACTATAGCTATTCAAAAAACTATAGATAAATGTTCGAAAAATGGTGGTGGTCTTGTGCAGGTTTCAGATGGTATTTATATAACAGGAACTATAATTCTTAAAGACAATGTTACACTCGAAATAACTGAAAATGCAAAATTAGTTGGAAGTTCTAATCCTCAAGATTATGTAAGTATAGACACTTTTATTGATGCCGTAGGGCAAGAACGTGGGACTTGCCTTATTGGGTCTATCAACGCTAGCAATATTGGTATTAAAGGAGAAGGTGTTATTGATGGAAATGGTGCAGCTTTTCTTTCTAAAAATCTTACAATAAAAAAGAAAGCACTACAAATAACTGATAATAACTTTGGGAAAAACCGCCCTTTTTTACTACGTTTTGTGAAATCGGAGAATATTACACTTAAAAATATTCATATTCGAGAAGCTGCTGCTTGGGCTTGTCATTTTTATCAGTCAAAAAACATTTTGGTTGATAATATAAATATTTATAATCACGCAAATAAAAACAATGATGGTATCGATTTAGATTCTAGTCATGATGTCATTATAAAAAATTGCAATATAGATTCTGGTGACGATGCCATTTGTATAAAATCCACAAGTCCATTACCTACTTATAACGTACAGGTCTCAAATTGCATTTTAAAGAGCGATTGGGGAACTTTAAAATTTGGAACAGAATCTATGGGAGATTTTTACAATATTGATATTCGCGATTGTAAAATTTACGACACTAAAGGAGGAGGCATAAAAATCCTTAGTGTTGATGGTGCTAATATTTACGATATCACAATCGAAAACATAGAAATGGACAATGTAGACATGCCTATTTTTATACGTTTAGGAGAACGCTTAAACACTTATAGAGGGGCAGAACAACGTCAAGTTGGGACTATAGACAATGTGCTTATTAAAAATATAAAAGCAACAACAAGAACTTTAGAAACCTCAAGAGTTTCACCTCCTTCAGGAATTTTAATTACAGGAACTCCAAATCACAACATAGGAACAATTCAACTCGAAAACATACATATTGAATTACCGGGTGGAGGAACACAACCGGTTAACACTAATATTCCTGAAGACGAAACGCGTTACCCAGAATTTAGTTTTTTCAATGTCTTACCTGCGTATGGATTATACGCTCGACATATTAAAGAATTAAAAACAACACAACTCACTTTTAAAGTAGACTATACAGACGAAAGATTTGAATCAATATTAAAACACAATTAAACTATGAAAACACTTAAATCATCATTACTATTTCCCACGCTATCATTTTTTTTGGTCAGTACGCTCTATGTATCTGCCCAAACTTTTCCATTTACTTTACCTGCAGAAAAACCAAACCAACCATTAAGCGCATCGATGTCACGTAATTATGATAATTATATGGCTCCAAGACCTGAAAACAACGAACTTTACACGCAATTTAAATACACTGAACTTAAAGGTCTCGATTATAACAATCATGACGGAACAATAAGCAGAAGAGATCCTTCGAAAATTATTTTTGAAAATGGTAAATACTATGTGTGGTATACATACAGACACACGGCTACACCTCCTAAAGGTGCAAAATTAGCAACAGAAACAATACCTTCTGCCGATTGGGATTTGGCAGAAATTTGGTATTCTACCAGTACCGATGGTATAACTTGGGAAGAACAAGGCGTGGCTATTCCTCGTCCACCAAAACCAAATTTAGGTCATCGCTCAGTATCCACTGCAGATATTCTAAAATGGAAAGATAAATACTATATGTATTACCAAGGATTTAGTGAAGCTAGCGGATTACGAGGTGATGATTGTCCGGTATTAATGTCGTATTCAGATTCTCCAGATGGACCTTGGACAACAACAAATAAAATTGTAATTCCGAATGGGCCAAAAGATACTTGGGATCAATATTCTATACACGATCCCTACCCTTTAGTTTATAAAGATAAAATCTATTTATACTATAAATCTGATTTTGATGGTCAACCCGAATTAATACGAATGCAAGGTCTTGCCACAGCTGATAATCCTTTAGGACCATTTACAAAAAGCAACCTCAACCCGGTATTAACTTCTGGTCATGAAACAACTTTATTTCCTTTTAAAGAAGGTATTGCTGCATTTACAATTAGAGATGGTAACGAGCATAACACCATTCAATTTGCTAAAGATGGGGTTAATTTTGAAATTGCTTCTATAGTAGAAATGATGCCTGCTGCCGCTGGGCCCTATATTCCGGATGCGTATACAAACACTAAAAACGGAAGAGGAATTACTTGGGGACTTTCTCATTTTACAAATGCTACAACTTGGGATAAAAACCATGCCATTTTAGCCCGTTTTGATTGTGATTTAAGTTTAGATGTAAATGACCCTGACATGAAAAAACATCATGTATACCTCCGTCCCGAAACTTATTTTAAACAAGGATTAAATCCGAAGCAAAAGAAACGGATTACTGAAGAAAACAATGCTGTTTTAAACCAAAAGTAATGTATCAATCACGCTTATATATTATTCGTAAAATTGTCTTTGCTCTTTTTGTTATGCAGTATTCCTTTGGTTTCTGTCAAACAAAAAAGACAAAACCTAATGTACTCATTATTTATACAGACGACCATCGCTATACTGGTGTGCATGCCTTAGGAGGTATGAATGTAAGAACACCAAACATAGATACTTTAGCCAAAGAAGGTGTCGTTTTTACAAATGCTTTTCTAATGGGAGCATTTACGGGTGCGACATGTGTAGCAAGTAGAGCAATGCTATTAACGGGTACTAATGTGTTTGAATTACAAGACTCAGGATTCACTATCCCTAAAGACAATAAAACAATTGGTGAAACATTTCAAAACGTAGGATATAACACGCATATTATAGGGAAATGGCATCAAGATAGCGAATCCTTAAAACGTAGTTTTACAACTGGGGATAAAATTATGGGTAAAGGTGTTTATCTTGAAGATCATTTTAGAATGCCCTACTACGATTGGGATAAAGCTGGAGCATTCAAAAAACAAGACGCCTATTTATTAGTTTATGATGATCAAGGGGAAATCATAAAAAAATCTATTTCCAAAGAAGCAAAACGAGGGCCAACTGGAACTGAAAATAATGGCCCACACACCTCAGAAGTTTTTGCTACTGAAGCTGCTAAATATTTTAAAAATTACAACAGTGAAAAACCATTTTTAATGTATTTAGCTTTTCACGCACCTCACGATCCACGTCAAGCTCCACAAGCTTATAAAGACATGTATGATGTTAAAGATATTCAATTAACGCCATCTTATATGTCGCAACATCCGTTTGATAATGGACATATGTTTTTAAGAGATGAAAAGTTAGCACCTTGGCCAAGAACTCCTGAAGTAGCGAAACAACAACTGGCAGATTATTACGCTATAATAACTCATTTAGATGCACAAATAGGAAAAGTGATTGCTGCATTAAAAGCTAGCGGACAATATGAAAACACTTTAATAGTATTTTCAGGCGATAGCGGTCTAGCTGTTGGAAATCACGGACTCATGGGAAAACAGAATATTTACGATGAAGACGGTATTCATGTACCCCTTATCTTTTCTGGAAACCTCATAAAGAATAAAGGTGACCGTTATGATGCCTACGCTTATATTCATGATATTTTTCCAACCATTTCCCAATTCACCAATGTTCCTATTCCGTCTTCTGTATCAGGTAAAAGTCTATTACCCATACTAAATAATGAAGTGAATAATGTTCGCGATTATACATACCACGCTTACCGTCAATTTCAACGTGCTTACAGAAAAGATGATTATAAATTAATTGAATACGTACGTGCAAATGATGTTTCTAAAACGGAAGGTAACTTTAAAGTGGGTTCTAAAGTAACTCAATTATTTAACATTAAAACGGACCCTTGGGAAACACAAGATCTTTCATTTTTTCCAGAACATAAATCTCGCTTAAATCAAATGCGTAAGGAAATGAAAGAAAAAGCAACAGTACTTGGAGATAATAAAGAAAGTATTGATGGTGAAAAATTTGACTTTTGGGATTTTTATTAATTGAATCTAGCAACCTCAAAAAAATGTTTCTATTTCTAAAGGAAAACCTATTTAAATTGATTAGGTGTGGATTTTGTACTTAACTTATAATACCTACTTTTTTTTAAACTAAAAAAACAGATGTTTAGCTTTATAAAATCAAGCTAAGTTTTCACATAGACTAAGCAATTATTTACTATACAAAATCGAATTTATAAATAAAAAAACTAATATTAATAGAATCCTTTATACATTTAAATATTCAAAAATTTACAGCAGCAATTATCTGTTTCGTACTTACCTGTAATTTAATTCAAGCACAGCATTGGGATGGACAAGTTCGTGGTTCTTGGGTAGTATCAGGTGATAAAGGTGCTGCAGATATAGAGCTTGTTAGTACAAACAACATAGTCGAAATAGTAGTATCAAAAAAAGAACATTCCTCTGTACATAAAGCAGCAGAATTCCTAGCCCTGGATATTGAAAAAATATCAGGAAAGAAACCATTAATTGTACCTAAAGCAAATAGCGGAAAAACATCCATCCGCCTAACAACTTATGGTGTAGGAAATATTCCAAAATCATTAAATGCAACAACATTAGAAGGTAAATGGGAAGCGTATAAAATAAAAACAGTAGGTAATACCATTTGGCTGATGGGATCAAATTATCGAGGAACAGCCTTTGCCACCTATGCTTTGTGTGAACGATTAGGAATTGACCCTCTATACATATGGTCGGGATATAAACCTGAGAAACATGAGAATCTTACTATGAAAGCTGTTGATATTTCTGTCAACGAACCGACCTTCAAATATCGTGGTATGTATCACGATGATAAAGATTTAATCCCTAGACCAATTGATAGCATAGGCTATATTGCTGAAGACCCCATCGTAGCAGCGATTAATAAAGAGAGCCACATCCAAAAACTAGAACCCGGTTACCCAGAGCAATGCGGAGAAGTTGGAATGGAATGGTGGGAACGTTTTTTTGAAACAGCACTTCGCTTACGCATGAATCAAGTTGCTCCTTATGTGCGTGAACCGCGCTCATTTGAGGTCAACAAAATGGCGAGTGATTGGGGTTTATTTTTCAGCTCTCATCATTACGATATGCTATTATCTAATCCATGGGGTTACGAACGATTTGGCTTAGCTAAAGAGCGTGGTGTTGAAGGACCTTATAACTGGAATACGAATAAAGAAGGGATGATTAAATTTTGGGAAGCTGGTGTTATAGAAAATAAAAGTCTTGAATGTATCTGGCCAGTTGGACTTCGAGGAACAGACGATGTAGGGATGCTTTTCCCGGAAGGAACACCAATAAATGAAAAAGGAAAAATTCTTTCTGATATTATTGAGACACAGGTAGCCTTAACAAAAGAACACCTCCCTAAAAATGCAGACCCTATATTTCATTTTACACTGTACCACGAAGTTCAAGAATATTATGAAGCAAATCAAATGCAAATTCCCGAAGATGTCATTCTTGTTTGGAGTGACGATGGAGATGGTAAAATGAGAGCGTTGCCAAAAAACATCAAAAATAATAAGCATGGAGTATATTACCATCTTGCTTTTCATGGGGTGTCCGAAAAACAAACAGTACATACCGTTAAACCATCTCTAATAGAAGAACAGTTTCGTAAAATTGTGAAATCGGGTGCAACGGAATATATGATGCTCAATATATCGGAGCAGCGAGAATTTGTAATGGGAACTCGTTTTATAGCAGATATATGCTGGGATGCAAAAACAGCATTTGAAAAACCAGATGCAGCTAATCGATTTGTGAATTGGTGGAGTAATGAGTACTTTGGAAAAGATGCAGCTGCAGATGCGGTAAAGACCTACAATAACTATTATGATATTTTGCACAGTTACGATCAAATATTTCAGGGAGCATTGGCTTTAGATTACGCACTTTACTGGCAGAAATTCCGTATGTATGGCGATCTTTTTGTCCGCAATCATTATAATAAAGATTGGTTAAATACCATGACTAAAAGGGTTGCAAAATACGATAACGTTTTTAAAATTGCTAATCGTGCTATGGAAAACATGGACGAGCAGGAAGCTCAGTTTTTCTTCGAAAACGCTATGTATGGTATGTTAATAGACTATCGTGGATCTCAAGCGGCATTAGCTATGAATAAAGCCCTATATTCTTGTTGGAACTGTAGACCTGAAGAAAGGGAGTACGCAAGAGAAGCTATGAGGTACTTATTAAAATTACAAGAAGAAACCAAACGTATGGAACGCCCACCCTTTGAAAATTGGTACATGGATACTTTTATGAGAGGACGTTATTGTCTTACGAGTGTCAATTACACCTATCTTAGACTAAAAGAATGGATGAATCAATTAGGAATAGACTATACGCAAACAGAGAATTAGTATTATAAATATGAGTAGTTTTTGTTTAAAACATCTAGACTAGTTAAAAACTATTAGAAACGAACTATTCTAAAAAAACTAATAATAAATTTAGCTATTCAGTAGATACTACTAAGTTTGTAAATGAGTGTAAAAAAAATAGACCACAGTTTAATAAGGTGTATTTCATAATACCAAATACCCTATAATCTTAAAGTTCCTACCATGAGATGACAAAAATTGTTAAAACATAAAATATTATAGCTTTTTTGAATTCAAATAACACAGAAATTAAAAATGGGATTATTGACCATTTGGAGTTTAAGTTTAGTTTTATGATTGGCAGAAGAAACATTAAAAATAGAACTACTAAATCACAAAAAAAATATCGGATAAATCAGATTTTACAGAAGTTGTTACCTTTTTATTTGGAATGCTAGTCACAAGGTTTTATAAAGCCAATAAAATATTTGAGCAAAAATATAATCACAACTGAAAAACACAATTACAAAAAACTGAGTAAGCAAACAAATCTGAGATTATAAATTAATCTGAGATTTGTTTGCTTACTCAGTTTATGAGATACTTTTTTTTATACTCAAAAAGCACCAATTTATAAATTAATTTTCAGCATGTGTATCAATATCTCCACCTATATTATTTTCCTTATAACCTTCCATAATAACTTTAAAAGCATGTGCATAATTTGTTGGTAAACGTTTAGGAGCCTGAATAACCAAACCGCTTTCATTACGCACCCAACTCAGTTGTTCGTCACTACCTAAAAGTGTAATACTTTCTATTTTTGAATTTAAAACCCCTATTGAAGTAGATAACGATTTTACAACAATTTCTTTTTCCGGTGTGTCCATAACTATAATATAAAATTCTTTATCTGATTTTTTTGTAAATCTGATATCTGTGTTCTTATATTCAATTTTAAATTTTTCAACTTTATGTCCTCCTTCAGGTAAACGCGTTGGCCCTTCACCAAATATAGTCCAAGGTCGCGTGCCATAAATAGCGTCTCCATTAACGTTTAACCACGCCCCCATTTCAGTTAACAAATCTTTCATGACCTGCGGAATAGAGCCATCTGGGTTTGGTGGTACATTTAAAAGCATCAAACCATTTTTAGAAACAATGTCTACTAAAATATCAACTAACTCATTTGGTGTTTTAAATTCTGCACCCGGTCTATAAAACCAAGCACCTGGAGATGTATCAGTTAACCATGTTGATGTCTTTGGCTGATTTGGCCTCCCACGCTCATAATCTTTAATGGCTACCGTTTCTGTAAATGTAGATTCTTTATAAGACACCACAACCTCTTTATTCCATTCTAATCCTTTATTATAATAATAGGCTAAAAACTTTAATCTAGATTCTTCCGTCATGTTTTCTAACCACCAATCGAACCAAATAACATCTGGTTGATATACATCTATATATTCCTTAAGTTTAGCCCACCAATCCTTATAAAATTGAGCATCGGGCGTATCAGATTCTAAACTATGCGGATTTGTATATAAATCATAATCTTCTGGATCCACACCTCCATATTGATGCGCTGGTGCAAAATATTTCCATGTAAATGCATGATGAAAAGAACCTATAAATTTAAGCCCTTTCCCTTCTATTTCTTTTTTTAACTCTGCCGACGGATCAATGCCTCCATAATTCATAGAATTCCATCTTGTAGCTTTACTATCCCACATGGCAAAATTATCATGGTGCATAGCCACCGGACCGGCAAATTTAGCTCCAGATTTAGCAAACAAATCTGCCCACTCTTTAGCATTAAAAGCCGTTGGCTTAAATTCCTCAATAATATGTTTATATCCAAAAATGGCAGGATCTCCATATTTTTCTAAATGATGTGTATAATTAGAAGTCGGTTTCCCATTTTTATTTGGTACTTTTACACCATCTTCATACATCTTCATACCATGCCATCCTGCGTAAAACGTATCAGGATTCGTACCTTCGAAAGCTGCAGATACCGGACCCCAATGAGCATAAATTCCAAATTTAGCATCTTGAAACCAATCCGGAGCAGCATTAACATGAGCTATAGATTCCCAACTTTCTTCATATTTGTTGATTTTCTCAGCTTGTTTAACAGCGTTTTGACCATAAGTTTGTGTCAATCCAAGTAGTAATCCTAAGGATAATTTTAATGTTTTCATTTTTAATATTTTTCACACGAACTTGAGGACGATTCGTTGGTTATATATTTAAGTTTTGACCTCAAACTAAGTCATAGTATTATTTAGAAACTTATATTTTAGTTTTTACACCACTTTCTCTAGTTTCATTGTATAAATTGAATAATAGATCAACCTTTGCCTTATATTTCGAGTTATTAATCAAATTTTGTTTTTCATGTTCTTCAATATTTTCATTTAAATTAAAGAGTGCCATAGGTGTTCGTGTTAAATCAGACTTATCTTTTTTATCAAAGTTTATAATCAGTTTCCAACCATCTTTTATGATAATGCCTTCTTTTCCTGTTCCAGATTGTGCTATTAAATACGGATGTACTTTATTATTGTTTTCACCTAAAAGAATAGGCAATAAATTAGCTGAATCTATACCTTGATTTTCTGCTAATTTTTGATTGGTTAGTCCTGCTAAAGTGCCTAAAATATCTAATCCTAAAACAGGTGTTTTTGAGAGAGATTGACTTTTAATCTTTCCTGGCCATGAAGCTATAAATGGAACTCTGTGTCCACCTTCGTAGGGTTGGTTTTTTCCGCCTCTATAAATATCGTTAGATTGATGTCCGGACTTTATCGTTTCTTTTCTTAATAGTCCGCCATTGTCTGAAGTGAATATGATGATTGTATTATCATAAATCCCTTTCTCTTTTAAAGTCTGCACTAACATTTCCATTTGAACATCTAATTCTTTTACCATATCTAAATGGTGGGAAGGTGTCGAACCTGAAATAGTTTTTCCATTCAATGTTTTAGAAGGTGAATGTGGTAAATGCACGGCAAGTGCACAGTAATACATAAAGAAAGGTTGATTAGCTTTACTATTTTTAATAAAATTTACAGCCTTATTTACAAGAAGTGGTCCCATATTATGTGGGTCCCAATACGTATCTCCTAAACCTTCATCTTTATCTAATTTCACACCTATTTTAGTCATATTTTCCTGAGAAATATATCCTATTTCAGATTTCGGATTTAATGGCATCCAGCTTTCATTCTCATAGACCACATAGGGTACATTTTGAATTCCTGAAGGAAATGTAATGCTATAATCAAATCCATTATCCTTTGGTCCTTTTCCTGCAATTTTACGTACATCAACATCTAATTCAACCTTTTTTCGTGGTGATCTATAAATTTGAGTAGAATCATCTTTTTTAAGAAAATCCATTCCAAAACCCCATTTACCAAAAAAGGCGGTGCTATATCCGGCATTCTTCATAAGCTTACCAAGAGTTAACTGGCTAGGTTCTATTGGAGAAGGTTGATAAGCCCCCCATACTCCCCAAGGTGCATAACTTCTGTAACAATTATTTCCTGTCATTAATGCATAACGAGATGGTGCACATAATGCAGCTGGAGAATGTGCATCTGTAAATACTATACCTTCTTTTGCTAATGCATCTAACGCTGGTGTCTTTAAAACGGTATCGTCTGAATTCATATTCCGGTAATAGGATATATCACCTACACCAATATCGTCTGCTAAAATAACAATCACATTTGGTTTTTGCTGGGCAAACATGTTTAAAGCCATGCCCAAAACTATGCTGAATAGAAACCGTTTTTTCATTTGAAATGTATTACTCTTTTATTTATTTATTTATTTAATACTGAAAACCTACTCTATTTCCCATGTTCTTACCCATTCATATTGTGTAGTTCGCTGCTCCCATGTACCATGCACAACCAAACCACCATCTTCTGGAACAGGATTCCAATCGTAAGTTTCAATAGCCATTTGAATGAATGCAGGCATATCCCATTCTATAGTAGGATTTAAGGTATAAGCATATTTACCATCTAGATAAAAAAGGATTTCTGTTGGTGATTTCCACCATGCACCATACACATAAAAGGCTTCATGATTTTTAGTATTTGGTCGAATCTGTTTCTGAACACGTTTACTTTCGGGATTACAAGTCGTGGTACGATGAATTGCATTAGAATGGAATATTTGATCCCATTCTTTAGCCCAGTCTTCAGTTTTATCAGTGATTCTTCCTACACACTCCTGAATATCTAATTCCTGTTTTTTCTCGCAATCATATTTAGTCATTAACCAAAATGTAGATGACATAACCGTTTGATTTGCCTTCATTTTTGCTTCGAAATAACATCCTACTTTACCAGGAAATAAGGAACGAACAATTCCTCCTTGATATATAAATGTTTTTCCTTTTGAATTCACCGGTTGTTCTAATTTACCCACCGTTACATTTAGTTTTCCATCTTTAAGAGTTACATTTTCTGATTTAAATAGTCCGGGTGGTCGTCCGTCCCAATTCCAATCATTTCCAACGGGTTCACTTTGCCATTTTGATGTATCTAAATTATTCCCCTCAAATTCATCTGATAAGTTTTCAACTAAAACCCATTCTTTTCCATCAGAAATTTCAGGAAGCTGACTAAACGCGACGTTATATATTAAAAATATGAAGATGCTAATTTTTTTCATTGTTATGAGTTTTGTTAAATATTTACATCAATACAGTTCAATTTCGGATAAAAATCTATTTATAAGGGAAGGTTAATCCAAAAGTTAAAAAATGATATATGTGTTGTATTCTTATATTTTTCAAATGTAAATCTGTTACCACTATAAAAGAATAACGTATGTTTTAGAAACTAGAACGGATGTTTTTAAAGCATTCCAGACAACCATTCTAGCAAAAAATCAAGACTTATCTATACACAAATCTTGTCTCCTAAATAAGATAAAACAAAAGACTAAAAATTAAAACTGAAGCACTATCGACTAGCTTTAGTCCTACATTAATGAAAAACTCTATTAATTAAATTTTGAAATAAGTATAGCGTCAGTTTTACCTCGCCATCGGATATAGATACATCCATTTGGGCTTATGATACTATCGCTGAATATTCTCCAGTTAATTTATTAATTCTATAACCTATTAAGAGCGTCTATTATCTTAATATAATGAAAGATTTTTATAAAAAAAGCGTGTTCTTGAAGATTCAAAAACACGCTTAAAAATTATTAATTGACTTTGAGCTATTCCGGTTTAAGGACGCTCTTCTTTAACAAGAATTGAAAAGTCATCAAAATAAACTGTAGCATCGGTAGTGTTGTCTGCATTAGACAAAACTCTTAAATAGAATTTAGACAACGGTATTGTACTATTGTATTCAGCAGTTACAGTAACCCATTCACCTATTGGGTGTTCAAAGTTATTCCATAATTGCCAGCCCCAATTTTGGATTAAAAATAGATTTATTTGTGAAGGTGGTGCAATTCCAGTAGCTCCTTCAGCAATAAACATTTTATAACTTACAACATACGTTTTATCGCCTTCGAAAATTAAAGGTTGACTAAACACAGCTTCTGCCGATACGTTAGCTTGTCCAGAAGCGATTTCAAGTTTTAAGCTATAGTCGCCACTAGCGGCTTGATCTGTAGAGTAAGAAACTATTCCTTGGTTGTCAAAATAGTTTGTCCATGTGCCGTCGTTTGCATCTAAATTTGAAATATTATCTGGTACTAAATTAGTTGTATCCATAATAACTGGAATATCGCTAAACATGCTAGCTGTTCTTGTATCGGTAGACAAAATTTCTGTTCCTATATAAGAGACTGTAATAACATCTGGGCGATAAATAGGGTCTACTAATTTTAGATTGAGTTTCGTACCATCGTTTTCGTCTATAGTTACTGAAGCCACAGGAAATTGAATGTCGTTTACCATAACCGTGAAAAACTGCTCTTGATTAGTAAACGGAGCAAATTCGCCATTATAAGTAACAACAATAGTTTCATCTTCACGCTCATAAATATCACCGTTTATTTCAAAAGGTTTGCTAGAAGGAATTACTTTTATAGGTGCAGGTATTCTATATACGTCACCATCTGATGGAATGTTCTCTCCAGACCTATTAGAGTTAATACTACCTCTAAAGTTTCCTAATTTATTAAATTGAATATTCGCTATAGAGTCGTTAGAAGTTGCATAATTAGTTTCTGTTTCTAAATCAAATATGCTCCAACTTCTTCCTGTTGGTTCTCCAATAGTAGTAACATCTATGAACTCTAAAAATTCGCCTGCTTCTACATATATTGTATCGGTAGACTTATGATTAACAACTTGGTCGTTTTGTTTTACTATAATTTCTGGAATAATCGTATCATAAACTTTTACTCTAAATGTCGTATCGATTACCCATTTATTATCAATCCATTCCGATCCAAGAAAATAATTATCTACACCATCGTTACCTCTAAAGGTTACCGAATCTTTAAATGTGTTATAAAGTCTAACCCACTTAGTTCCTGATTCTTGAAAATATAAGTTAATGGTTTTTTCTTTAGATGATTGTGCTCCAGGGTGTATTATTTTTGATTCGTAGTCGGTATCATTCCTTTCTATTGGTCCTTCTAAGATCGAAATACCCGTGTCAAGAGTCCATTCATGGTCTATAGCACCTTGCGAAAGGTCACTAAATGTCATAAAATCGTAAATGTTTAACTGTAACTCTTTAGCTTGTCCTTTACTAGTATAAAAACCAACGTCGGACAGTTCTGTTGGTGCATCATACATATCATCGCTTTGGCATCCAACCAAAGCTCCGAAAAGTAATATGATACCTAAGTATAATTTATTTCTCATTTTGTTATATTTTAAAATTTTGAGTCTTATTTGTATAATTCAGGGTTAGTTATTAACTCACTATTAGGTAGTGGCCAATATGCGTGTTCTGATTCGATGTAATTTTGAGATGCTTCTTGAAATTCGTTCCAGTTTGGATCTACAAGTGGATCA
This sequence comes from Formosa agariphila KMM 3901, assembly GCF_000723205.1. Taxonomy (NCBI): domain Bacteria; kingdom Pseudomonadati; phylum Bacteroidota; class Flavobacteriia; order Flavobacteriales; family Flavobacteriaceae; genus Formosa; species Formosa agariphila. Next base: position 2,521,711 of record NZ_HG315671.1, read on the forward strand.
TCTGTAGGCAGTTCTTTTAAAATTGTTCCCCATCTCGTAATTTTAGTACCATCAGGCATAATTACTTCATAATTATCTGCTGTATAGCGTCTTTGTGCTAATTCTTGAAAACGGCTCTTTTTAATGCCCCAACGATTTAAATCGATGTTTCTATTACCGTCACCTTCAGCTGATAGTTCTAAAGGATACTCTTTAAATCTTAAATGATGCATTAACGTCTCTGCTGTATATGAGATGTTATCGTGATCGCTAGAAGGATATTCTCCTGTGCCATTAGCACCTAACAACTGTACTGCAGAACGGTGTCTAACCTTATTAATATAAAGCAAAGCTTCTTCTACATCACCTAATTCTATCATGCACTCGGCATATTGTAAATAAACTTCTGCAAGTCTAATTAAACGCTCGTTAATGGCCGATCTCACTTTACCTGGAGAAATAAGATCTTCATTTTTTTCTCCCAAATCCCAATTGGTATGTTTTCTCCAGTAGCCTGTCATTTTTACATTAAAGTTTGTAGCCTGTCCAGGTGTATCAAAACCGTAATAGCCTAAATCTGGATCGTCTACTAAAGCAATAGACCACGATGTTCTTAAACTAAATTTTCTAAACTTTTCGTTTCCTTCTTCATCAATCACTTTGTTTCTATTGTCTGAATAATCTAGTTTTTCATTTCTGTATTCTAATATTAACCAGTTTGCTGCAACGGCGTTTCTCCAACCTTGGACACCGGTGAATTTTTTATTGTAAGAACCTGTATTGGCAACATCACGACTATCCCAAGGACCTAATTCGTTTTTATAATCCATAGAATAACTTACTTCTAAAATAGATTCGCTATTAAACTCATCTAAAGTCGTAAAGTTACTACCAATATTAGGTGTTAAACTATAACCGAAATCGTTAATCACACTTTTAAAATAGGTAGCTGCTTCATCGAATTCTCCGTTGTATAAATGGGTTTGTCCCATTAAAGCCACTGCTGCTCCTGCTGTAACACGACCTAAATCTTTGCCTTCCCATTTAACAGGTAAATTTTCGGCTGCAAATTTTAGATCTTCCATGTAAAAAGCTCTTACACTCGCTGCATCTTGGATAGGTTGATAAAAATCAGCTTCATCTTCTGGAACTTCACTAAAAATAGGTATGTTACCCTCGTTAAAACTGTGGTAAAGAATAAAGTAATTGTGACCTCTTAATAAACGAGCTTGCGCTAATATTAATTTGGCTGCTTCCTCGTCTTCTTCCTTATCAAAAGTTCCTAACAATTTTTGGGTAGCATTAATAACCTGATTTGCGGCAAATATGGTTTTATAGTTCTGTGCCCATTTATTGTTAAGTTCTGGGGCGGCATTATTGAATGTTTGCTGGTAATATACATTACTGTTGGTAGGGCGCTGATAGCCACTTCCCCAAGCTAAATCAGATCGAAGTAATTCATCAACTAATATTATATTATTGGCACTACTCCAATGTTTATAAAGAGCTGTTAACCCAAGATCTACATCGTCTAAGGTTTCCCAAAAAATATCTGTAGAAATATTATTGGGATTTGTTTGATCTAAATAATCGTCAGAACAACTACTAAAAGTCAAGAATATGACTAATGTTGTTACTATTTGTGAGAAATATATTTTTTTCATTTGCTGTATCTTGTTTTTAATTAAAAATCAAATTGTACACCTAACATGGTTAGTCTCGTAACAGGGTAGGTCCCTTTATCGATACCTCTTGTACTTAGTCCGTTGTTACCCACTTCAGGGTCATACCCGTCATAATCTGTAATTGTAAGTGGGTTTTGAGCAGAAAGGTAGATTCTGAATTTAGAAATACCCATCTTTTGAGTTGTTTCCTTAGGAATTGTATATCCTAAAGCAATATTTCTTAATCTTACAAAAGACCCGTCTTGTAACCACAGGTCTGTTGCACCTCTTAAGTTATCGTGTACTGCATTCCTAAAAACTGGAATATGAGACGTTTCATTTTGTGGCGACCATTGGTAAACTAAGTCTCTATGAGTATTACTTTTATAAGCTAAAGCTTTGTTACCATTTATAATTTCGCTACCATAAGATGCATACCATTGCATAGAAAAATCGAAATTCGCATAGAAAGCATTAAAGTTGAAACCCATTTCGAATTCTGGTGTTCCACTACCTGCGTATTGTCTATCTTCTAAATTTATTTCACCATCACCTACATCTGGTATTCCATCTCCATTTGTATCTATAGTTAAGGCATCTATGTAACGTAAATCTCCTATTTTAGCTGTTGGCACAATTTCTTGGTAAGCCGCTAGTTCATCGTCGTTGCTAATAATACCATCTGTTTGCCATAAGAAAAAGGCTCCTGCTTCGTAACCTTCCGCAAGAGCAGACACTTTATCAGAGTCATTGGTATGACCTGAAACGGTACTATCGTTAAAATATAATAATTTATTAGTACCACTCATTTTGGTAATCTCATTTATATTTCTTGAATAGGTGATATTGGCATCCCAAGAAAATTTACCAGCAGATTTATATCCTAAAGCTAATTCAAGACCTTGATTAGTCATATCTCCAACATTTAAAATAACATCACCTCCTTGACCTGCACCAGCTGTTGGCGGGAGTAAAACCGGGAATAACATGTCCTTCTTATCTGTATTGTACACATCGGCACTTAAAGTAAGTTTGTTACGAAAAAAGCCCATATCTACTCCAAAGTTTGTCGATACTGAGGTTTCCCATTTTACATTCTTATTAGCAAAATCTTCTTGTATAGCTCCTAGGGCTAGATTTTGATCTCCGTCTAATCCAAAAACATAATCTCTATCTAAAACAATATTTGCGGTATAGCTATAATCTGGTATACCTTGGTTACCTGTTGTACCTTGACTAGCTCTTATTTTGAAAGACGTAAATGTCTTTTTTATTGGCTCCCAGAAGTTTTCGTCTGATACTACCCAACCCGCAGAAAAGGAAGGAAATACGCCCCAGTGTTCTTGTTGAAATCTAGACGATCCGTCGCGACGTACACTAGCACTTAAAATATATTTTCCCTTATAATTGTACTGTGCTCTGGCTAGCATACCAATTAAAGTGCTTTCTCTATCTTGGGTCCATTGATTCGTACCCGATCCAGCATTTGGATCTGAAGTTGCTCCGTTTAAAACGGTAATATCATTATTTAATATGTCGTATTTTTCACCAAAAAATTCAGAATAAGAGTACTTTTCTAACGAGTATACACCCGTTAAGTTAATTGAATGGTTTCCGAATGTCTTTTTGTAGTTTAGAATGTTTTCCCAAGTATTTTTCTTAGTTAAAGTACTTAAGTTTTTAATTTTAGAACGTTGGTTAGACACTTCATTACCATCTAAATCGTATGCTAAAAATTGCGGATTAATAGTTATTCTAGTTCCGTTATTAAAACTTCCAGAGTAACGTGTAGTTAGATTTAAATTTTTAGCTAAACTATAAGTAGCACTTATATACCCATCAAAATAGTTGTTTTCTAGATTGTCTTGTTGTATTAACTTATAACCTAAAGTAGACATTTGTGCTGCTGCATTTCCGTCTCCGGCATCAGCTACAAGTTCTGCATCTGGATCTACTTCAGGACGTAAAGGATTATATGATATGGCATCAGATAAAAGGCCCCAAGGTGCAAATTCTTGATGTTCTACTCGAAAAGAAATCCCTGTATCAATTTTTAATTTTCCTTTGGTGTATTGGGTATTCGACCTCACGTTTAATCGATCGAAGCTTGAATTGATTATCGAACCTTCCTGATCGTAATAATTGGCACTAACATTATAGGCCAAATCTTCTTTTCCACCGGCTACTCGAACACTGTAGTTTTGAGTTAAAGCAAAATCGTTAAGCACCACTTCCATTAAATCGGTATCTCTAGTGATAGCGTTTGGGTTTTGTTCTACTTCAGTCCAAGTGTTTCCATAATAAGTATCTTGTAATGCAGCTCCTGTTAAAAATTTAGTATACAAATACTCTTCACGATTTAATAAAGGTGTTCCTGAAGTAATACTTTGAATACCAGAATACCCTTCTACATTTACTTGCATAAGTCCTTTTTTGGCTTTCTTAGTAGTAATTAAAATTACACCTGCCGCACCTCTAGTACCATAAATTGCAGCAGAAGCCGCATCTTTTAAAACGTCTATGGTTTCAACTTCACTAACACTTAGTTTAGGATCGCCTTCAAAAGGAATCCCATCTACCACATATAGTGGTCTGTTATTTCCAAATACAGAGGTTAATCCCCTAATTTGGATATTAGCTTCAGCACCTGGTTCTCCAGAACTAGCCTGTACATTAACTCCAGCAATTTGCCCTTGTAACGCCGAAGCGACATCGGCTGTGGCCGATTTTGATAGTTCTTCGTTGTCTACTTGTGCTACAGCACCAGTAATTTCCTTTTTCTTTTGTTGACCATAACCAACAACCACAACTTCATCTAATACCGAAGTATCTGTTTCTAAAGTTACATTTATGGTTGTTTTACTACCAACAGCGATTGTTTGTGTTTTGTAACCTAAATTACTAAAAGTTAGTTTTTGATTATTAGAGACATCCAACTGATAATTTCCATCGAAATCAGTTACCGTTCCGGTACTGGTTCCTTTCACAAAAACATTAACACCTGGTACTGGAATTTGGTCACTATCTTTAACCGTTCCTGTTATCGGTTTCGTGTTTTGCGAATGCATCGTTAAAAAGCTAATCATACATAAGAATGTAATGAGGCTAACTTTTACGCTTTGATTAAAATTTAATTTCATTAGCATAGTTTTAAATTTAACATATTAATATCGCTGTAAATGTTAAATAATTTAACGTTTGTTAGAGAGACATATGTTTTATTTGTTAGCTTATATGGTTTATTTATGTAATGTTACGGCAGTGTCTATAGGAAAACTAAAAAACAACAGGTTAAAATAAGATTAATTTAATAATTATACATATTATTAAAGAATATTACAAATGTCGTGTCTGATTGTGAAGTATTATTTATTTGTAAATTGTACAACAAATGCTTAAATCATCTACCTACAAAAACTATTTTTCGGTTATAATGGTGGTATTAAAAGGTATAATAATTTAACTTTTTTCACTTGTTAAAATCAATACTTTTAGTCTGTATCAAGTCTTTATACATATGTTGGAATGTATATTAAATTATATTATCTCGTCCGCCTTCAAATTTCAACAATCATATTTTTTTAAATACTTTAAACCATCAACCGATTCGCAACTTGCAGATTAGAGCATTCTCAAACATGTAATGTCTTATATTCTGTTATTAATTTTGGTGTCTTCCTTATACTTAATTACAGAGTATGATGATATAATTTACTTGAGCAACTAAAAACCGGATTAACTTAGAAAGCAAGGTGATTTCTGAAATGTATTCCTTAAAAAAATACTATCTGTATGTTTTTCTACGTCTTAGGTCTAGTTATATTTCAAGTATAACTAGCCTTCGTAAGAATGATGAATCGGATACTGTAGCAATAGATAAATAAACTATTCGAGAAGTTTCAACTAAGAGCCACCTAGATAGTAACACACCTCATTATATATATGGGCCAAGAAAATAAATAATACTCGACTTTATAACAACCTTCTAAGAAGACTTTACCTGAAAGAGAATTGGAAATATGGCTAAAAACTTTAATCTAATCTATAAAGCAACAAGGAATGTTAACCAATCATGATAAAACTTGCAAAAAATCAAATTTATTACATCTATATATAGTTCTATAAAACAGTCGTTTATTAAAAGAGCACATAGATTTAGTGAATACCTCTAAAATACATAAAGCACAAAAAAAATCATTTGAGGCATACTAAAACACATAAGTTTTAACAGCTTTATTAAAAAACAGTCAACTTTGTTAAAGAAAAAATACAAAGTGTAATTTGTAAGAATTAGTATTAAAATTAAAAGAATAAATCTTTATCAGAAACCTTTTTAGCATGTACAGTAGCTCTAAATAAGCACCACACAAATTTGCTTTTATAATAGTAACTTCAATATAAAATAAAGTTAAATGAAATTTTTCATGAGTAGTTAATTAGATTAGTTTGTTTTTTTTATTTGGTTAATAGAGGTGGGTTTTTACCACCTCTATTTATTAATAAGATTACGAATATAAATAGTATTGTGTTTGTACAGATAAACTAGACAAAAAACATATGTCATAGTATCTAAATCATTTGCTGATTATTTTTAACAACCTAGTATCTACCTTTGAAATTGGTTAAATTAAATACTAATATAGAATTTGAAGCCATTTTATACCCCTTAAATTCAAAGCGGTTATAGATAATTACAAGATGTTTTTACTGTTAAATACTAATTAATTATGAATATAAAAACTATTCAAAATCAACTCATGTGTTTTGCAATCGTAGCACTAGTATTGTGCTCTGGACTTTACGCACAAGAACGAGAGCAAGATTTTAATTTCGAATGGAAATTTACCTTACTAGATGATAATAAAATTCCAAATACCTTGCCTTTAAACGATTCTAAATGGCGTGATGTTAGATTACCACACGATTGGAGTGTCGAAGCATCTTTTAGTGATAAATGGGATGGCGCAACAGGCTATCTTCCGGGTGGCGTTGGTGTATATCAAAAACATTTTAAAACTAGTAAGAGTCCTGACCATGGAAAAACTTACATTTTGTTCGACGGGGTATATAATAATGCGACCTTTTGGTTAAATGGTAAGGAACTCGGTAAAAATCCTTATGGGTATTCTCCGGTATATTTCGATTTGACAGATAAATTAAAAACCGATGGCACGGATAATATTATTACCGTTCACGTCGATCATTCACGTTATGTAGATAGCCGGTGGTATACAGGAAGTGGTATATATAGAAATGTAAAACTCATTACTACAGATTATGTACATATCCCAATTTGGGGAACCTTTGTTACCACTCCTGAAGTATCTTCAAACCAAGCATTAGTAAATATTGAAACATCAATAAAGAATGACTACGGAAAAACTAAAAACGTCACTTTAAAAACCGAAATCTTTAATGGACAAGGGAAACGTATTGCTGTTACTGCATCCGACCTAAAAATAGCTTCAAAAAAAACTACAAAAGTATCACAAAGCATTAGCGTTTTAAATCCCTTACTTTGGGAGCCAGACAATCCTAATATGTATAAGACGGTTTCTTCATTACTAATTAAAAATAAAGTAGTTGAGACTTACGAAACACCTTTCGGGATACGAGATATTGTGTTTAAGGCTAAAGAAGGTTTTTTCTTAAATGGAAAATCTACCTTTATGAAAGGGGTTTGTTTACATCATGATGCTGGTTTAGTTGGTAGTGCTGTGCCTAAAGGTGTATGGAGAAGACGTTTACAACTTTTAAAAGACGGAGGCGTGAATGCTATTCGCACATCGCATAACCCTTTTTCTCAAGAGTTTTTAGACCTCTGCGACGAAATGGGCTTTTTAGTACAAAATGAAATTTTTGATGAATTTGACTATCCAAAAGATAAACGTCAAAATTATCATGACAGACATGACGATTATATCTCCCGTGGCTATACCGAACATTTTCAAAAATGGGGACAAAGCGATTTAACACGCACTATTTTAAGAGATCGAAATCATCCGAGTGTTGTACAATGGAGTATCGGAAACGAAATAGAATGGACGTATCTAAATTACCGATATAGTACAGGTTTTTGGAAAAACCCCGACAACCCGCAGGATGCTGGAGATTTTTGGGGTAATATCCCAATGTATTCTCCTGAAGAATTAAAAAAACGCTATGAAGCCTCAAAAAAAGGTGACTATATACTTGCCGAAACTGCTGAGCGTTTAAACGGTTGGGTAAAAAATTTAGATACTACACGCCCAACGACAGCCAATTTAATTATTCCGCAAATTAGTCATGTTAGCGGGTATGCCGATGCAGTAGATTTAGTAGGGTATAGTTATAGAAATATTGAAATTCCGTGGGCACAAACACATTTTCCAAGTAAACAGGTTACTATTAATGAATGTCCAGGCACTTGGGACGATTGGAAACAAGTATTGGAGTATCCAGGAGTATTTAGTATGTTTATGTGGACAGGAATCGATTATTTAGGCGAAAGTTACGAACGCTGGCCAGGCAGAAGGCCTTGGGGTGACATGTTAGATTTAGCAGGGTTTAAACTGCAAGGTTTTAATTATTTTAAAAGTATTTGGAAAGATGAAAGCCATTTATCAATAGGAACCTTACCCATTGCAGAATCTGGATTTACCATTGATTCTTTATCTGGGTTTGCTATTCCCGAAAAAAAATCATCTTATAAATGGCGAGATTCTAATATGCATTGGAATTATAAGGAGAACGATACCATTTTAGTTGAAGTATGTAGCAATTACGCAACTGTAGAGTTATTATTAAACGGAAAATCTTTAGGTTATCGAAGCATGTCTGAATCTCCAGATCGTTTAATGCGTTGGGCAATTCCTTTTCAACCTGGTAAATTAGAAGCACGTGCTGTTTTGGGAAATGAAAAACAACAGGCAGCACTGCAAACCACCTCCAAACCAGAGCGTCTAGTATTAAAAACTGATAAAACTAAACTTAAAGCAGATGCTTACGATGTAGCGCACCTAGTCGTTCAATTAGAAGACGAAAATGGATTACCTGTAAAAACAGAAAATTCCAATGTTGAATTTACCATAGAAGGCAGTGCAAAACTTCTAGGAGTAGATAGTGCTAATTTTAATAAGCATCAAGATTTTCAGTCGAATACAATTGAAACTTTTAAAGGGCGTGCGTTAGCAATAATACAGTCTACTAAAACATCAGGAACAGTTACCATTACCGCTAAAGCTGATGGTTTTGCGAGTCAAAGCATTGAATTAACTATTAAGTAAAATCATATTGAATGTTCGTAACCCGTCACAATATTTTTTTTTGATATTACGCCAAGACCGATATAATTTTAGAGATAGAACAATTACTTATAATAAATTGAACCTTATGGAGAATAGAACTAAAATAGGAAAATATCTGTTGTTATCTGTTTTACTATGCTTTTACAACCTAAGCGTATTGTCACAAATCAACTCTGTAATCGAAAAGACAAAGTCCAAAGATTGGGAGCCACTTTTAGATGCAAGTTTGTCTAAATGGGATGTTTGGACCGGTGTTCCAGAACCTGGTGTTTTAGGACTACCTGCCAATTATAATGTGCCAAACCAGGGAAAACCTACAGAACCAATTGGTTTGGGCGATCCTATGGGAATTTATAAGGTCGCTGTTAAAAACGGAGAACCAATTTTAAATATTGAAGCTCATGTATATGCCGGTTTAACATCAAAAAAAGATTATGCCAATTACCATCTTACTGCTTTAGTGAAATTTGGCGATAAAAAGTATCCACCCCGATTAAATCAAAAAAGAGATAATGGTATTCTGTATCACTGTTATGGGGAACATGGCGCATTTTGGAAGGTTTGGAAACGCTGCTTAGAGATGCAAGTTCAAGAAACCGATATGGGCGATTTATATCTGTTAGCAGGAACCGATGCTAAGGCACGGGTAGATGACACCAACCATTGGACCAAGGACGGAACACGTTTTTCTAAAAATGCCAAACGATCGGAAGATTTTGAAAATCCACATGGCGAATGGACACGCATTGATTTATATGTTGTAGGCGATTCGGCAATTCATGTTGTAAATGGTCAAGTCGTTATGGCTTTGGAAGATGCCAAAGATCATAAAGGAAGAGCATTAACTTCTGGACAAATTCAAATTCAGTCGGAAGCAGCCGATTGTTTTTATAAAGATTTAAATATACGACCTATTAGCAAATTTCCGAAAAAAGTTAGAAAAGCAGCAGGCTTTTAAATCTGTATAACAAAACACCGTAAGATATGACTTTTAGAACGTAAATAAATTGTTATTCCATTACAAAATATAATATGTTATATAAATTTAAAGTGCTTAGCGCTGCAGTTAGATTGTCTTTTCACCTTAAATATTAGTGCTCAAGAAGTCGATTTTTCTTTAGAAGGTATTGAAGAAAGTTGCAACGCAAGTGTTCAAATTTGGTATCATGGAGAACAAAGCTACACTCGGAGCAACACTGCCCTCAAGAGGCTGTAATAACTTTAAAACAAATAAAATACTTATACACCATGAGAATTTCAATTTTATCATTTTGTTTCGCAATTTTAATAACGCCATTCAGTTTTTGTCAAACTCAGGTTTTAAAAGGTTCAAAACTTAATAAACCTGTGGAAATTGTGCAATGGGAAGTTATTGATTTGGTGTATACAGCGAAAGATAACATCATAGCCCCTTTTCAAGTTGAAGCCTATGCCGTAGTCACAGATGAAAATGGAACTCAAAATATTCCGCTTTTTTATAATGGAAATAACCAATGGGTTTTTCGATATTCCAGTACAACGATTGGCCAGAAGACATTTGAAATTAAATCGGAAGTAAAAGGTTTACATGGTAATAAAGGAAACTTTAAAATTACTGAAAATAAAAAAGAAAACCGTCATGGAGGCATTGTATTGCACGATGATAATCCGCAGCGTTTTTTCTATGAAGATGGATCTCATTATTTTAATCTTGCCTTCGAATGTGATTGGTTATTTGCCTTAGATTACGGTAAACAAGACTTAGCTAAAACAAAGCATTTGTTATCAGTTTTAAGCGATAATAATTTTAACCAAGTGGTTATGAATGTATATTCACACGATGTATCTTGGCCTAAAGACGAACGATTAAAAAAACACCCAGAGCACGAATACGGTGGTCGTCAAGATATATTTCCGTTCTTAGGATCTAATGCAAATCCTGATTTTTCAAGCCTAAATATCGAGTTTTTCAAACATTTTGATAGGGTGATTTCGGAAATGCACGACCAGGAAATTGTAAGCCATTTAATGATTTATGTATGGAATAAATTAGTGAACTGGCCAGATATGGAATCGAAAGCCGATAATTTGTATTACGATTATGTTATTAAACGTTACCAGGGTTTTCCGAATATTGTTTGGGATGTTTCTAAAGAGGCTTTGTATTATGGCAGAGCTACAGAGGAATATATTTCAGAACGTATTTCCCGAGCTCGAAAACTCGACGCTTACAACCGATTAATCTCGGTGCATGATTATGGCTTTTGTAAAAAGCACCCTTCTGAAGTCGATTTTATCTCTATGCAAAATTGGGCACATGATATTTACACTCCAATGACGCAAGCGCGAAACAATTTTCCGAATAAACCTATTTTCAACATCGAACATGGTGGTTATGAAGAGTCGCCTTATGTTGTGTTTCCAGGAGCTTATGTAGATGCCGAGGCTTGTTTACGCCGAAATTACATGTGTTTGTTCGCTGGCGGATATACCACTTATTATTGGCAAGGAGCCTCATGGAATGTTGTCATTCACAATCCCTATGAGACACCAAACGATTTTAAAAAACCGCATTTTGAATATTTTGAACATATGAGCAAATTAATGAATATTGTTAATTTCGAAAACTGTATGCCTATGCCCCATTACAACCGATCAGGTTATAATTTAACCAATAAAAAAGATGGCATAATATTAATGTATGCACCAAAAGAAAATAATTGGGTCAGTGCCAACCCAGCTGTAGAAGGAGAATTTAATTATAGTGAAGCCACGATGCAATGGTTTAATACCTTGACAGGCGCCCTTACTAAAGAAGAAAAATATAATAAAAATGATTTTAGGTTTTGGGATCAACGTCCTTGGCGTCACGAAGCCGATGCTATTTTAATTGTTAAAAATTTAAAGCAAAAAAAAGAGAGAAATTAAACTAATAATAGAATATAAATTGTGGTACTTAGCTTGTGTATTCTATGTTATGTAAGATTTACCCGCCAAAAAGTTCTTATTACCCCACTATAGTCTGAAAAGTCCCTCCTATTGTTCAATTATTAAAAAAAAAGAATAGTTGAACAATGGATTTTAAACCCTAATTAAAACTAACAAAACCCTTTTAAAACAATTTATAAGTTAAATATTAGTAAAACAAAAAAAACAGTTTTAATTAAGATATCTTAATGGCAGTATCTCATAAACTGTGTAAGTTTTAAAATCTCAGGTTAAATATTAATCTGAGATTTTTTTATTCATTAATTTTAACTTTTACACACTTATGAAACCAGAAGATTTATTAAACGAAGACTTTTTAAAACAATTCAAGAATGCACCAGAGCTAACATCCTTTTTAGAACAGTTGCACAAACGTGGTATTGAGAAGTTACTAGAAGGGGAACTAGATGCCCATTTAGACTACGATAAGCACAAAAAAAGTAAAGCAGCCAACCTTCGAAATGGTTACACTAAAAAGAAATTAAAATCCGTTTTAGGAGAAACAGAGATTCAAGTTCCTCGAGACCGTGATAGTTCTTTTAATCCTTTAATTGTAAAGAAAAGAGAAAGTACAACAGAAGGCATCGAAAATATTATTATATCGCTTTATGCCAAAGGCATGAGTAACAGTGATATTGAAGAACAAATACGTGAGCTGTACGATTTTAATATTTCTACATCCACTATTTCAAGGATTACAGATAAGATTACAGAAGATGTTATTGCTTGGCGGAACAGGCCTTTGGAGGCCACTTACCTAATTGTTTGGATGGATGGCATCGTATTTAAAGTTAGGGAAAACTCTAAAGTCATAAACAAGACTATTTATATTGCAGTAGGCCTGAGAACAGATGGCAAAAAGGAAGTCCTAGGATTATGGTTAGGTAAAAATGAATCTTCAGCCTTTTGGATGAGTGTTTTAACCGATATTAAAGCTCGAGGAACTCAAGATATACTTATCACAGCTACCGATAATTTAAATGGATTTACGGATACTATTAAAACTATTTTTCCGAAATCAACGACTCAAATTTGTGTTGTGCATCAAATAAGAAATTCGTGTCGTTACGTGGTCTGGAAGGACAAAAAGGAATTTACTCGTGACATGAAGCAAATCTATACTGCTCCTACAAAAGAAGCTGCCAAAGCTGCTTTAAATGACTTCAAAACTAAATGGGATTCTAAATATTCTTACGCCATTAAAAGTTGGGAAAATAATTGGGATGAGCTTACAGTATTCTTTGATTTTCCTATTGAAATAAGAACCATAATCTACACCACAAATCTTATAGAAAACCTAAATGGAAAGATACGGAAATACACAAAAAACAAACTCTCGTTTCCAACCGATGAAGCAGTTATGAAATCCGTGTTTTTAGCTTTGAGAGAAAGCACTAAAAAATGGACCATGCCAATCAGAAATTGGGGAGTGATACTAAATCAATTTTTAGCTATATTTGAAAACAGGATTAAGTTATAAATAACCTAACCCTGAAATTTTGAACTTACACACTTTTTAGGATAGTATCATCTTAATTAAAACTGGTTATAAAAAAGTATAAAATTATCGTACTTACTTTACAAATTCTATTTTATACACAAAGGCATAATCTCCAGTTTTCACTGATAAAGGTTCTATTGTTAATTCGTTATTTTTTTGCTTCCATTTTATAGTTTCATTACATCCTAACAATTCAATACTCTTTATTTTTTGCTCTGCTGCTATCCCTAAAGATTTAATTCGTGTTACTTCTGTTGGCCAATCTAAAACAATCGCGTATAGTGTCTCTCCTTTTGTAGTAAATCTAATGTCTTTTGAAGAATTATCTGCATTTTTATGTTCACTTAAATGGCCTTCAACAACTTCTGCAGGTCCTTCTCCATAAATTTTCCAAGGACGTGTTTTATATATAGCCTCGCCATTTACGCGTAACCAGTCTCCCATTTGTAATAGTCTCTTTTCAACCTCTGAAGGAATTTCTCCTGCAGCTGTAGGTGTTATATTTAATAATACAGCTCCATTTTTACTAACAACATCTACCAAAAAATCGATAAGTCTATTAGTACTTTTATAATCAGGGTCTTTAATATCACTCCATGCTTTCCAGTCTATAGAATCATCTGTAAGCCAAGTAAAATCTTTTTTCTCACTCATTCTAGAACGCTCTAAATCTAATACAGCCGTACCAACTTCTAAATCATGAAATTTATAAGTTACAACAACATCTTTACCTTTCTCTAAACCTTGGTTGTAAAAATTTGCTAAAAATTGCTGTCTATATTTCTCTCCTATAATATCCATTTTATTATCAAACCACACAATATCAGGATCGTATTTAGTGGTTAATTCTGTTAATCGATCTAACCATTCCTGATTAAATTTTGCATTGGGTAATGGATTTGTGGGTGTATCTGCCATTACAAAAGTACCTTTAGGCACCTTTGGCCCGTACAAACCTTCATATTTAGAATTTGAAGCATCCGTTTTTTCATCCCAAGTAGGAAACCATGCGTATAACCAATGACGATGATAGGTTGTAATAAATTTTAATCCGCGTGCTTTTATAGCCTTTTCCATTGCACCAACCACATCTATTTTTGGTCCCATATCTTTAGCATCCCAGGTTGTTAATTTACTATCCCACATCGCGAAACCGTCTGCATGTTCTGCTATAGGACCAGCAAACTGTGCCCCTGCTTTAACAAATAAATCTGCCCAAACATCTGCATCAAACTTCTCTGCTTTAAACATTGGAATAAAATCTTTATATCCAAATTTATCTAAAGATCCATATGTTTCTATATGATGCTTATTTACAGGATGCCCTTCTTCATACATCCACTTAGAATACCATTCAGTTTGATAAGCCGGAACCGAATAAGGTCCCCAATGGAAATAAATTCCAAATTTTAAATCCTTATACCATTCTGGCACTTCGTATTGTTTTAACGATTCCCAATCTGCTGTGTAATTTATTGGTTTCTGTTTTAGATTCTGAGAATACATATTTACAGCAAACAATAAGATAAAACTTAAAATTACTGTTTTGACTATCTTCTGAAATTGACTTTTAAATACCATAAGCAATATTACTTTAATTATAACTCCACGAATTTCAAGCTAATTACCGTATGTTATTATAACAAATGATTTTTTAAACAAAACAAATGTATTAACCTAAAAAACACCTAACACTCTCACTGTTATTAATACACATCCTCCATAATTATTACGTTTAATTACATTTATTTTAATATTACAAAAAAAACAGAATAGTCATTTTCCTTTATTATTAAGTAAAAAAAATCCTATTTAAGAAGCCAATGCTTCACTTAACTTTAAATGTTTAGTTCTTGTCTAGTCTAGTTTTGAATCTAATTAACATGAAGTCCGTAATATTAAAGTTCTAACAATTTTAAATTAAACTTATGAAACAAAATTTCGTTTTAACCTCTATTTCAATACTTTCTTTTGTCTCTATACATGCTCAAGATTGGAAAGATATTCCTATTCCTGCCGATCCTGGAATAGATAAAATTTGGGAACTTCAAGAAAATGTTTCAGATGATTTTAATTACAATTTCGATGCGTCTTCAGAAAAATCTAATTTCGGAGATAATAAATGGTATAATTTCTATCATAACAGTTGGGATGGACCAGGAACAACCTATTGGAAATATAACCACGTATGGGTCGATGGATCTGATGTAAATATTAGAGCTTCCCGATGGAATAAAACTAATGAAGCCGCTCCTGTCTCCCCTTGGCCAAATAAAATGAACAAGCCAAACGACGGGATTAATGCTGCATGTATCACTTCTAATAATACAGTAGTATTTCCTGTATTTGTAGAAGCTAGTGTAAGTGTTGCAAACATTTCACTAGCTACAGATATTTGGTTATTAAGTCCTGACGACACTCAAGAAATAGACATAATGGAATGCTATGGTGGCGCCGATAGCAACAATGCATTCTTTGCAAAAGACATCCATTTAAGCCATCATTCATTTATCCGTCAGCCTCTTCAAGATTACCAACCTAGAGGAAAAAACACCTGGTACACACGTAGCGACATCACAACATCTTGGGGTGATTATTGCTGGAACGATGGTGAAAGGAAATATGTTCAGATTGGTGTAAATTGGATTGGCCCAAAACACTTTGAATATTATGTAGATGGCGATTTAGTTCGAGTACTTTACGATAAAGCTAGTGCAACAAAAAAAGGAAGTACTTGGTATTATACGTATCCTAGTATGACCAATGGAAAGTTAGATTTTGATGCAAACGGCTATCAAACAGAAAATGAATATGCTACAGAAACGTCATATAATTTTAAAACCTTAGAAGCCGCTAGTAACACTTCTATAGTAAGTATTATAGATCCTTACAATTATCAAAATGGCAACGGATTTACCAAACCTTTAGATATTATTATAAATGTAGAATCTCAAAATTGGCATGTAGATGCAGGGCGAACTCCTAATGATGATTTATTAAACGACCCAAGTAAAAATACTATGAAAGTAGATTGGCTACGAGTTTATAAACCCTCGAACAAATTAAACATTGAAACGCCTAATTCAGGAAGCTCAATTAAAATCTATCCAAATCCTGCAGATAAAGAACTACACATTAAGAGTGAACACAAGCTAGACAGTATAAAAATATATAATGCCTTAGGCGTTTTAGTTTATCAACAATCAAAACCTGTAGAAATCATTCCTCTAAACCATTTAAATACTGGTGTCTATTTTACTTCTATAACGTCTAATAAATCAACAATTATTAAGCGTATTATTGTTCAGCATTAATAGAAAACTATAATCGGCACCTCATTATATGATATAGGTGTCGATTTACTCCTGGATTAAACACCTAATATATTGTTTATTAATGCTGCCGTTTTTTGTAACTGTTGAATAAAGAAATCTCTAGATTTATTATTTTCAGAAAGCGCAGTCAAACTAGAGATCGCAATTGAAGCATAAATTCCAGAAGACACATCACCTATTGCAATCGCTATATCAGTAACACCTAAAGTCAACTCACTCTCTTTAAGATCATAACCTGTTTTTTTTATATGCTGAAGCGCCTGCAATAATTCATTCTGATTTTTAAGATCTAATTCGTTAAAATCTTTAGATTTTTTTAAAATAGAATCACGTTCATTCTCATTTAGATTAGCTAATAAAACTCGTCCAGAAGTTGTTTTTATCAATGGAAACAAACTCCCTTCTTCTACAGAAAGCGATACAGGGCCAGGACTTTTTGTTTGAGATACTACCATAAGTTTATCAAATTGTATAATACTCATATGACAAGCTTGATGTGTAGCATTTGACAAGTCTTCCATAAACGGTTTTGCCACACGCAACAAACCATCAATAGGACTATGCGTATGTGATAAATGATATAATTTAAGCGTTAAACTATATTTTCCTGAAGTACTCTTACTAATATAGCCTCGGTCCTCAAGACAAGCTAACATTCGATAAATCTCATTTGCTGTTTTATCTAAACCTAAGGAAATTTCTATCTGAGATTGAGGTATAGATTTTTCCGATAAATATTCTATGATATCTAAACCCTTTTCAAGGGCAGGTGTTTTGTATTTACTCATAAAACAAAATTAAACATTTAAATACAAATATCCAATTTCATATTTAAACTTTAAATATAAATTTATATATTTGTATATGAATACAACAAACTATCTATTATGAATAAAAAAATATTAAAATTACTAACCAATATCACACTAGGACTATTAGTGTCATTAAGTGTATTCGCACAGCCTAATACAACTTTGTCTCTTGAAGATTCAAATCAGCAAATAATGGATTTGAGCGGAACAAGATGGCGATTTAAAATGATGGCTCCTGGCGAAGGAGTAAAAAAAGGACTACATAAATTACCCGCAGAGGATATTGAAACATTAGTTTGGAACAATGCAAAAGTACCGGGCGATGTTTATACAGATCTTTGGAAGGCTGGAGTAATCGAAGATCCTCATTTTGGAAGAAATAGTGTTAAAGCTCAATGGGTACAACAGTACGAATGGTGGTACGCATTACAATTTAGTGTTACTGAAGGTGTAGAAAACCAAATGGTCAACCTTGTTTTTGAAGGTGTAGATTATGGCTGCGAAGTTTGGTTAAACGGGCATTATTTAGGCAAACATGAAGGTGTATTTTCTAAATTTTCATTTAATGTAAACGAATATCTACGAATTCATAAATCCGATTTTCTTAAAGGTAGAAATATGTTAGTTGTAAAACTAGACACTCCACCACAGGTAAACGCCTTTGTTGCTGGAAAAAAAACACCTTGGTTTGGAGATTATTGGAGAGACATTACTCCAATAGGGATTGTAGCTCCAGTAAAATTAGTACGTACTGGAAAAGTAAGGTTTAAAGATGTATATGCTAATAATACTATAAATAAAGATGGTTCAGCCGATGTTAATCTTGAGATTACCGTTGAGAACACCAATAATATTGCTAAAGAATTTTCTTTTGAAGCGGCGCTTAATGGTAAAAACTTCAAAATGAAAGAGAAAAAAGTCACTTTTAAAAAAACCATTCAACCTGGAACTCATAAAATAATTCAGAAAATACATTTAGAAGATGCCAAGTTATGGTGGCCTTGGGACTTAGGTGACCAGAATTTATACATCGCTAAAATAGCCATTAAGGATGGTAAGTTAAATCAAGACATCAACGAAACTACTTTCGGTATTCGTGAAGTGACTTCAAAATGGAATCCTGGTTTTATAAAAGATGTAGATGTTACCTTCCCTCGTTCAACTTATATCAATGGAAAATTTCATTTTATTCGTTCTGCATGTTGGGGAGGACCACCAAACATTTTTGTTGGTAGAACTGAAAAAAGCGACTACAAAGAATTAATCCGTTTGGCCAAAGAAATGAATATGAACAATATTCGAATTTTTGGATGGCACCCACCAGAAGTCCCTGAGTTTTATCAATATTGTGACGAAATGGGGATGACTGTTTGGCAAGACATGATTCCATTAGGTACAGGTAATATTCCTTCTGATGAAAAAAACCTAGCCGAAATATTTAACGAAGGAGTTAAAGTAGTTGTGGAACGTAGAAATCACCCGTCCCTAATTATGATGGAAGGTGGTGAAGAAATGATGTTTCGTACTCGTGACCCAAAATTCGGACGTGAATTTTTAGAACGTTTAGGCGATTCTTTACAAGCTTATGTAAACTTACCTTATGTTCCAGATTCACCAATGACTGATCATGTTGGACAACAAGCAGGCTTTAAACCAAAAGAAGCGGTTCATGCTTTACGTTACTTTTACGATATGGGGCAATGGCTACATGAAGATTGGTACCAAACCAAAGCAGATGGTTACCCTATAGTACCTGAATTCGCGATTACTTCTGTACCTTCTGTAGAAAGTTTAAAGAAATTTATTCCAAAGGACGAAATGTGGCCTCCAGGCTTAAGTTGGGGACATCATTGGGCAGATTTAACCCGTTTACGCATGCAAAATTGGGATGTCTTTGGTAGTGAAATGAAAGGATCTTTAGAAGAATTTGTAAATGCAACACAAGATGCACAAGGGATAATTTTCCAAAATGGAATTGAACATTTCCGCCGAGACAAACCAAGTTTAAGCGGTATTGCATTGTGTCATTACATCACTTACGGACCAGATATGAAATGGGCTATTGTGGACAATTACAGAAAACCTAAAAACTCATATTATTTTGTTCAAAAAGCTTATCAACCACTTTTAGTGAATTTTGAATTTAAAAAACGTCGTTGGGACACTAAAGAAGCCTTTGTAGGTAACATATGGGTCATTAATGATTTGTATAAAACTTTCAAAGATTGTAATGTAAAGTTTGAAATGAAAGACGATTCTGGAAACGTAATCGCAAGCAAAAATTTCTCAATTGACAAGATTGAAGAAAACAGTGCTAAATCATTCTTTCCTATCAACGAAAAAGTTTTAAAATCGGTGAAATCTAAGTTTTTTGTCAACCTAGAATTAACAGATAAAAGCGGCAAAACAATTTCTAAAAATGATTACTTCTTCTTAATTGGTGATCAAAAAGAAGCAACGAAACATTTTAACGCTTGGAAAGAAGAACGTCTTAAATCTGAAAACGAAAATGGCGGATATGGTTCATATTACCACTTCTTTAAAGAGTTTACAGGTGAAGACGGAAAACGTTACGAGAGTGAAACTCAAATCCCAAGAGCTATAGGATTTTAATATTAAAATAAGCGGTCTGGAAAATATTATAAATGTTAACCGGAAAGGTTTACACACTTTTCAGACCAGCTTTTTATTCCTTCAAAAATGAAACAAGAAAAAATACAATTAAAAGGGATTACCTGGGATCATAGTCGAGGTTTTACATCGGCAGTTGCCACGGCACAACGTTTCCACGAGTTAAATCCGAATATAGAAATCACATGGGAAAAACGCTCGTTACAAGCTTTTGCCGATGAGCCAATTGATAAGCTTGCAGCACGCTACGATTTACTAATTATAGACCACCCATGGGCAGGTTTTGCAGCCCGAACTGGCGTTATTATCCCCTTAAACGAACATTTACCAAAAGCATTTTTAGATGACCAAGCAGCGAATTCCGTAGGAAAATCACACGAAAGTTATTGTTTTGATGGGTACCAAAGTGCATTAGCTATTGATGCAGCCACACCCGTTGCGGCTAGCAGACCAGATTTATTAAACAGACTAGGAAAAAAATTACCCCAAACTTGGGACGATTTAATCGCTTTAGCAAAAGATGGCTTAGTAGCCATTCCGGGAATTCCTCAAGACACCCTAATGAGTTTTTATATGATTTGTTGCACTCTTGGTGAAGATGTGGCACTTACAAAAGACTATTTTGTTTCAGAAAGCATCGGGATAAAAGCATTAAACATCCTTAGAGATTTAGGACAATATATTAATCCGTCTTGCTACGATATGAACCCGATTAAGGTTTACGAAGCCATGACCCGCACCGATAAATTTGCCTATTCGCCATTTGCTTACGGCTACACAAATTACTCGAAACGCGGTTATGCCGATTATATTTTAAAATACCATGACACGGTTGCTTTGGAAGGCGAACATTTAATTACCACTTTAGGCGGTACCGGTTTAGCCATTTCTTCTAGCTCGAAACACAAAGAAGCTGCTTTAGCTTACGCGGAATATATGGCGTCTCCTAAAATTCAAAAAACGGTATTTTTTGATTACGGCGGGCAACCAGGACACAGAGAAGCTTGGTTAGATACTACGAATAATTTCAATGCATTAGATTATTTTAAAGATACTTTACCAACTTTAGATAGAGCCTTTTTAAGACCACGCTACCATGGGCACATGTATTTTCAAGATAATGCTGGAGCACCCATTCGTGAATTCATGAAAAACGGTGGCGATGCGAAACACGTTTTAAATGGGCTAAATAACTTGTATATTGAATCTCTAAAAATATAATATTATGGACTTGCCGTTAAAAGGTATTACAGTATTGGAGTTTTCTCAGTTTATGGCAGGTCCATCAGCAGGGTTAAAAATGGCCGATTTAGGCGCGCGGGTTATTAAAATTGAACGTCCAGGCACTGGAGAAGCAGGGCGACAAATTGCTCTTAAAAACATATTTATTGATGAGAGCTCTATGGTGTTTCATACGGCAAACCGGAATAAACAATCTTATGCAGCCAATTTAAAAGATCCAGAAGATTTAGAAAAAATTAAAAAATTAATCGCTCAGGCGGATGTTATGACCCATAATTTCCGCCCAGGCGTTATGGAGAAAATAGGCTTGGATTACGATACCGTTTCTGCAATTAATAATAAAATAATATACGGCGTCGTATCTGGATATGGCCCTGTAGGTCCTTGGGCAAAAAAACCAGGACAAGATTTATTAATTCAGTCCTTATCTGGATTTGTTAATCTAACAGGAAACAAAGCAGATGACCCCACAGCCACAGGACTAGCAACTTCTGATATTTTTACGGGCGTACATTTAGTACAAGGAATTTTAGCATCACTTATTGCAAGAAACCGTACTGGTAAAGGAGCAAAAGTGGAAGTGAGTTTATTAGAATCTACTTTAGATATTCAGTTTGAATTGTTAACAACGTATCTGAACGATGGTGAAAAACTACCAAAAAGAGCTAAAAAAGGAAATGCTCATGTGTATTTAGATGCACCTTATGGCATTTACCAAACAAAAGATGGCCACATAAGTATTGCGCTAACACCCTTAGATGAATTAGTAAAATCGATAAATTTAAGACTTCCTGAAGCTTTTCAAAATCCTAGTGTTTGGTATACAAAACGCGATGACATCATGGCGTATTTACAAGAACAGCTCATCAAAGAAACCTCAGCACATTGGTTATCAATTTTTGAATCTTTAGATTTTAGAGTTTCAGAGGTATTCGATTATAAAACGCTTTTAAATCACGAAGGCTACAAAGTACTTCAGATGGATCAAGAAGTTGAAACGTCCGATGGTATTTCAATGAAAACCACGCGTTGCCCCATCCGAATTGATGGAAACCGCATTTTCAATAAAAAATCGGCACCAAAAGTAGGCGAAGACAATGCGTTAATAGAAAAAGAATTTAATCTAAGTTAATCATGCAAAAACCATTAGAAGGCATATTAGTTGTAGACTTTAGCCAGTATTTATCTGGACCTTCAGCAAGTTTAAGATTGACTGATTTAGGTGCAAGAGTTATCAAAATAGAAAAACCAGAAACTGGAGATTTGTGTCGTGGATTGCATTTTTCGAATCTGGTCATGAATGGTGAATCTTCCATGTTTCATGCCATCAACAGAAATAAGCAAAGTTACGCAGCTAACATGAAAGCTGATGATGAACGCGAAAAAGTCTATCAATTAATTCGTCAAGCCGATGTTTTAATTCATAATTTTAGACCAGGGGTTGTCGAAAAATTAGGCATTGATTTTGAAACCATAAAAACTATAAATCCTGAAATTGTTTATGCTGAATTATCAGGTTATGGCAAAGAAGGCGTTTGGAAAGATAAACCCGGACTAGATTTATTATTACAATCCCTTTCAGGATTAACACAGTTAAACGGAAACGATGGCGCAGGCCCTGTCCCTATTGGATTAGCTGTGGTAGATATTTTATCTGGTGCCCATTTAGCCCAAGGTATTTTAGCCTGTTTACACAGAAAAGTAACTACGGGTAAAGGTGGTCGCGTTGAAGTGAGTATGTTGGAATCTGCCTTAGAATATCAATTTGAATCGATTACCTGTTTCTTTAGAGACGGCGGACAACCAACAGTACGACCAAAAAGCAATTCGGCACACGCTTATTTGGGCGCGCCATACGGTGTTTACGCGACTAAAAATGGTGCAATTGCTTTAGCCATGGGATCTATTCCTTTTATTGGAGGCTTAATAGGTTGCGAAGCGTTATCAAAATACGAAACGCCAGAAAGTTGGTTCAATCAACGAGATGAAATTAAATACATCCTTGCTAAACACCTCGCTACAAAAGATACTAAAATTTGGTTGGCCGTTTTAGAACCTGCCGATATTTGGTGTGCCGAGATCATGAATTGGAAAACACTCATGGATCAAGAAGCTTTTAAAATTTTAGAGATGATTCAGGAAGTAAACATGTCCGATGGCTACACCTATAAAACCACACGTTGCCCCATTCAAATTAATGGCGAATGGTTAACGTCGGAAATTGGGAGTCCCGTTTTAGGCGAACACAATGAAAAAATCAATAAAGAATTAGCATCGTAATAACTGAATTTTATGAGTGATTTATCAACATACATATTAATCAAAAAAGAAGCAGGCGTCGCTACAATTAGTTTAAACAGACCTAAAGCGAATAGTTATTACAAAGACTTTTTAGAATTAATTAGTCAAGCAGTAAAAAAGGCAAGTTCTGACGATGCCATTAAAATCATTTTAATTAATAGTACTTCCGAGAAATTTTTCTGCGCTGGTGCTGATATTAAAATATTCAGTAACAATACCAACGAACAAAATGCCGAAATGGTTAAAGCGGCTCGCGAAGTTTCCGAAGTTATTACCTCAAGCAGCAAAATTGTTATTGCAGCTGTTAGCGGTCACGTTTTAGGCGGCGGTTTAGAAATGATAATGGCTTGCGATATCCGTTTAGCAGCCGAAGGAAATTATTTAATTGGTTTGCCTGAAGTTAAATTAGGCTTAATGCCTGGAAACGGCGGCACACCAAGACTAATCGATTTAATTGGAGCCAGTAGAGCCATGGAATTGTTGGTAACTGGACATAATATTTCACCACAAAAAGCATACGATTACGGCTTATTTAATCAATTATACCCTGCTGATGCATTTGAATTAAGCGTTGCAAATTATGTAAATGAATTAGCACAAGGTGCAGGACAAGCGATGGCAGCTATAAAGCACTATGTGCAAAAACATAAAGGCATGACGTTACAAGAATCGTTAGATTTCGAAACAACATCTGTAAACGCCTTATACGATACGCATGACGCAAAAGAAGGTTTTCTAGCTTTTGTAGAAAAACGTACACCAAATTTTAATTAACTAATAAAACATACTAATAATGGCAAAAGAAATTAAACATTACCCGTGTTTCATCAATGGTGAGTGGTTAGATTCATCTAAAAGAGAGGTGATTCAAGTTGAAGATCCTGCTAATAATGAAGTTTTCGCATCGGTTACAGCATGTACAAAAGCAGACGTGCAATATGCCTTAGAAACCTCAGAAAAAGCACAATTAGGATGGCATTTAACCCCTGCACAAACTAGAGCAAATTACATTTATGCTATTTGCGATCGTTTGAAAGCTGAACGGGATCATTTCGCCAAATTATTAGTTATGGAGCAAGGAAAAACTTATGCTGAAGCTCTTGGAGAAGTAGATGACACCATTCGCTATATGACGTATTCTGCTGAAGCGGGACGGCGCATTCAAGGCGCTATTTTCCCCACTGAAAATGCCAACGAACGTTTAGAAATTCACAAAGTACCCTATGGGGTTACCGTGGCTTTATGTGCGTTTAATTATCCTTTAGCTTTAATCGGACGTAAATTAGGTCCGGCTTTGGTTACTGGAAATACCATCATTATAAAACCTCATGAATTAACCCCTATAACAGCTTCCGAATTTTGCCGCTTGGTAGAAGACGCAGGCCTTCCTAAAGGCGTTGTTAATATGGTTTCTACACAAAATGCACAAGCTGCATCTTTATTAGTAGAAAGCCCAATTACAAAACTGATTAGTTTAACTGGTAGCACCAATGCCGGAAGAGCGATGTATCGCGCTGCTGCAGACAACATTACAGGTTTAATTTTAGAATTAGGCGGTAAAGCACCATTTATAGTTTTAGATGATGCGGATATCGATAAGGCTGTTGAAGCTGCAGCTATTTCCAGATATGCCAACTGCGGACAAGTTTGTATTTGTAATGAAATGGTGATGGTTGATGAAAAAGTTGCCGATGAATTTACAGAGAAACTCATCAAACGTGTGGCACAAATTAAAACTGGTAATCCATTTGATACTTCTGTAAATATGGGACCTAATGTAAGCTCGCAAGGTTTAGCACGTGTGCAAGATTTAGTAAATCAGGATATTGCGAATGGCGCTGAACTTGTTATGGGAGGCGGCCGACCAGAAGGCGCAGAATTCGATAAAGGCAACTGGTTTGCACCAACCATTCTAACTAATGTTAAACATGATGCTGCTACGATTTCGCAAGAACTTTTCGCACCTGTTTTACCAATTATAAAAGTAAATGGTTTTGGTGAGGCGATGGCGTATTCTAACGCTAGAGAAGAAGGCTTGTCTGCATACCTTTTCACCAATAATTATAAAATTCATCAAAAAGCGATTGATCAACTACAGGTGGGAACTATTTTTATAAACAAACAAATTGTTGGCTATATACAAGGATATCATTCAGGCCATAAAACCTCAGGAATTGGTGGCGAAGATGGCATTTATGGCATTGATCACTTTTTACAAAAAAGAACAGTTTATTTAGAATATTAACAACTAAAATCAACTATATATTTATATTAAATTAATTCTAAGCAACAACATTTGCATTAAATTTTCTTATTTTTTTCAAGTAAACACATCATTAAGTTCACTTAAAAAGATTTGCAAATTTATATTGAAACCTTTAATTATGTCTATTCTGGTTTGTATACACGAATCCAATCTACACGCATAATGGTACGCTCTGTATCTGTAACAGAAGAATCAGTTAAAAAATTGATACCACTATTTCCTTCTCTCCAAGATTGAGCTGCAGCAGAAACAATAATATGCATGGGTTTATTTAAACCTGTCCCCTTGGTGTAACCTTCAGGATCTATTTCAGCCTTTGGAGTTTCACGAATTAATTTTCCATCAACATAGTATTTTAAAGTCCAAGGATCCAACCAGAGCACACCATAATGATGATAGTCTTCTGCCCATTGAGTTCCTGTACCATTTGCATACCAAGTTTCAGTACCAAGCGGTTGATAGTCTTGAAACGGACTTCTAATAAATACATGATGGCTTAGGTGTAATCTTTTTGAAAAATATTCATTCTCTTTTTCGCCAAAAGTCTCTAAATTATCAATTTCCTGAGTGGAATCCTCACTTAACATCCAGACAGCAGAAGATAAAACCGAATTACTTAATTTCACCTTCACTTCCATATAAAGTGGGTATAATACTTTTTCTTTAGACGTTACACAGCCTGTTTGAATGGTATTTTCTACAACAGTTGCGTGATAAATAAGCTCTCCATTTTCTACCTTAGATTGCTCTGGAGTGTAACGTGTAATTCCCGGCCCTGTCCAGCCATTAAAAAATTTATCTTGCCAATTATCTGAAAAATCTGAAGTCGTTTTTCCTCCTTCAAAATTAAATTCATTTGAAACTTCAGACTGAATACTCCATTTTTTTCCGAATCCAGGATCTGGCAAAAATGAGATTTCATCATTATTCACTGAGTCATCTACGACTTCATAATGATTAGAAGATTCCTCTTGTGACCCTGAATTACATGCTGTTGTCGCCATCAACACAACATATGACAATAAAAGTATAGAGGTATTAAGATAATTCAATGAATGAGATCTTTTATTTTTTAAATTTTTCATACTATATAAAATTAAAAGTGAAACTAATGAACATCGTTCTCTAATGAATAAATGCTTAAAAAACCCCAAAAGATTATAAAAATCGATTGGGGTTAAAAACAAACATACAATTAAAAAACAAGATTTTTTAAGGTCTTAACTTAGCCTCAAGAAGTGTTAAATTATCCATATAAAACTTAAGAGGTTCTGGATTATTTTGATTATCTCCTCTAATACTAATTGTTGTTGGGCCTGATTCTGCAAACTGAATGATTTGAGAGCTATAAACCCATTCTCCTACTGCATAATCTGCAGTAAATGTTGGATTACCACCAACTCCCCAATTTGTAGCTGGCGCCCAATAGAAACGTATATCTGGCGCATTAACACCGGCAATAACATTACCTAAAGACTCTACATAAACCCAAACTCCTAATTCGTAATTTTTACCAGCTTCCACATTAAAAGTCACTTTTTCTCCTGCATTGTTAACATGCCCAATAATCATCCCTCCATTCGCATTCACTTCTACATATCCACTTCTGTCACCATCATAAGCTTGGGCTGTACTAACATTAAATTTATATAAATCCCAAGGTGCACCCCACCATTCGTATACCCAATTGGCTTCTGTAGAGTTTTCGAACCCATAATCAAAAGCGCCATTATTAAATAGATTACTTCCTACGAAAACCATAGGAGCATCTGTAAATGCATCTACAGCTACACCATCTAAAGTTTCAAAAGTTCCTGGTGTATATGAAATACTAACTTGATCATCATTATAAGTTGATTCGTTTAATAAACTTAACAAGACTCGGTTCCCTTCTACAGCATCAATTGTTGCAGAAGCTACTTCTGGATTTAAAATAGTTGCTCCATTTTGTATCGTTACAGAAAAATCTAAGGGGTTCAAACTCTCACCATCCATTTCTCTACTAAATTCCAAAGCAATATAATCTTCATGATTGTAAACAGCATCTAGAGTAACTGGATCTGAAGATGGAATTACTTTTATTAAATTTTCAAACATTAAAACATCTTCACCAAATGGACGTGCACGGCTAGCACCTAATTGCACACCAAAAGTTCCCATTTTTCTATATTTTACATCTACTGTTTCTGTATTTTGAACAGTTTCGGGAGTTCCTCCTTCGAATGTCCATGTTGTATTTTCTGGTCCACCTACAATATCATATGTATATCTTATAGATCGACTTGCTTCAAGTACGTTTTCAGCATTCTCCGATAGGTTTAATGCATCTCCTAAAGTTCCGTCTGAATTAATATAATTCGCGGTAATGTTAATTGCTAAAGGTTTTAAAACCGTTACAGTTATTATTGTATCAAGTTCTTTTCCCATTAAAACATCTTCTACGTAAGCATCTCTTTTAAAGACTTGATGTAATGCTACATCATAAACGCCTTCTTCATAAAAAAAAGCTTTCACTACATCTTCAGATGATGTTTTATTGTTCTCTTGACCTTCTAAATTTATTGCCGCATCTGGAAACGTCCATGTTCTTGTTTGCACTCCCGGAGATACATCTCCGAAAGTGATATACCCCCCTTCTTCAATGGTATTAGCAAAATCCATTTGACTAGTGAAAATAACCCTTTGGCTAGCCTCCACAAGATTTAAATCGTTATCATCGTCACTACATGCCGTAAAACTTAATGCGACAAGGCACAGATATTTAACTATATTTTTATATGTTTTCATTCGTCTATTTTTAGTTGTTTAACTGATCGTTTGTCTGTTGCTCTTGAACAGGAATTGGGAAATAATCATGTGCAGACGATAAATAATTTACACTAGATAAATTAAAATCGGGTCTAACACGTTCCTTTATAAACAATGGAGCAATACCATCTCCGGTTATATTTAAAATATCTTTATTATTTTCTCTCCAAACTTCTTCTGAACGTAAATCGTCAAAAACTTCTTTTACTATACCCCAACGTACCAAATCTTTCCATCGTTGTCCTTCAAAAGCTAATTCAACTGGACGTTCTACGCGTTGAATATGAGTTAATACTGTAGCTGGTGTTGGAGAAACAAAAGGTCTAGAACCATGTACTTGCAAACTCACATGTAATTGAGGAAATTGACCTCCATTAGCATCCATATACTTTTGAAGCGTTATTACTCCAGCACGAGAACGTACCATATCTATATATTTAACAGCCTCCGACACATTTCCTGAGCTTTCTAAGACTGCTTCAGCATACATTAAATACACATCTGCTAAACGAATGTGACGAAAATTAATTCCCGATCTACTGTTTCCGTCTTCTTGTTTCCAATGATACCAATTTGTTTGCTTCTTAATATAAGCGCTTTGTCCATAAGCCCATCCACCACGCTCACCAATAGGTAATAAATAGTAATCTGTTTCACCATTAATAGGTGCTATTGTAGCAGACAAACGTTGTGAATGAATTTTACCTGCATTTATAGGATTAGAAGGGTCTACCTCATCACTAGTTAATAATTCATGTAAATAATAGGTTGGAAGTAATGTATTATATCCACCAAAATTTAATTGACCAAAGGCATTTGCAATAGTTGTAGCTTCAGCCCCAGTACCATTTACAGTATCGTCAACAACGTCTCCATTTGCTCCTGGATTTGCATCTGAATTATAAGCCACTTCAAAAATAGATTCCGAATTGTATTCATTTTCGGTTGTAAAATTATCCATTATGTCTGGCACAAGACTGTAAATTCCAGAGTCTATTACATCTTTAAATAGTGTAGCTGCTTCAGAATAATTTTTATTGTATAAATACACTTTTCCTAATAAACTTTTTGCAGCTCCTTCTGTAACTCTACCTAAACTTTCTGAACTCCAAACTTGTGGTAAATGAGATGCTGCAAATTCTAAATCTGGAACTAAAATAGTTTCTCTAACCTCTTCTATAGAACTAAATGGTTTAGAAAAATCTTCTTTAGATTCTGCTACTTTCGTATGTATAACTGCACCTCCATATGTATATGCTAATTGAAAATAATAGAATGCCCTTAAAAATTTAGCTTGAGCTTCAATACTTTCCTTTTCGCCATCAGCAAAATCTGCATCAGAAGTTTCTAAGTTTTCGATAACTTGATTCGCTCTAAAAATACCTACATATAATTCGTTCCATTTATCGGTTACATAATATGTACCATCATTATATGTTAAATTTCTAAAAGTAAATGGACGATACCATGATTCTGTACCTCCAATATCTCCCATAATCATTTCATTAACTAAACCTCCACCACTAATATTTTGAAATTGTAGTGCACCATAAACAGTAGTTAAACCTGTTTGAAATTGCTCTGGTGTATTCCAAAATGTTTCTGTAGTAATGGTATTTGGATTTGTTTGATCTAGAAATGAATCTTCATTACATCCCACAAGCATAAAGACGCTTAAAACGGGTAGTATTATATATTTTTTCATTTTATTTTTCATGTGTCTTACTTCTTTAATACGTTAGAAATTTAATTGTATACCGATAATAAATCTACGCGATACAGGATAGTTCCCGCGATCTACACCACGTGTAAAAATTCCATCTCCTCCAACTTCTGGATCATAACCATTATAATTTGTAAACGTAAATGGATTCATTGCAGTAAAGTAAACTCTTGCTGTATTGATAATATTTTTATTTAGAGTTGGTATTGTATAACCTAAAGTTAAATTTCGTATTCTTAGATATGTTCCATCTTCTAAAAAGTAATCTGATTGCGCTCTAACGCTATTATCAAAAGCATTTTGTCTAAATGTAGGAACATTAGAATCTGCGTTTTGTGGGGACCATTGGTAATACTGTTCTTGATGTCTACCTTGTGTGTAAGCATATAAACGTGCTCCGTTATAAATCTCCGCACCATGAGAATAATATGTTTGAGCATAAAAATCGAACCCTTTATAATCTAAATTCAGGTTAAAACCTGCTTCGAAATCTGCTTGTCCAGAACCAGCATATACGCGGTCGTTGTCATCAATTTTATTATCATTATTTTGATCGACATACATCATATCTCCCATTTGTGAACTTGCTTCAATTAATTTATAAGCATCTAATTGTTCTTGGTTTTTAATAATACCATCATGTTCAACTAAGAAGAAAGCTCCAGCTTCATAACCTTCAGCTAAGAATGTTGTGTAGTCTACATTATCTCCTAAAGACACTACAGGTCTTCCGTTTGCATATCCTCGCTCTACACCATTAAGGTTAGTAACTTCATTCACATTCTTAGTAAATGTTCCTGCAACGCTGTATCTAAGTCCTCCTGAAGATTCACCTTTAAAAGACAGTGATAATTCGACCCCTTTATTAACCATATTCCCAGCGTTAGTAACACGAACATCGTAAACCCCTAAAGCTCTAGTATGATATGTTCCAGAAGATGCAGGTAAACGTTCTTCAATTAACATATCTTCTTTATCAGTTTGATAAAAGTCTGCTGTGAAATTCAATCTATTATTAAACATTCCTAAATCGACACCAATGTTTTTTGAAATACTTGTTTCCCATTTAATATTTGGATCTGCATAACGTCTTTGAATAGCTCCTGATGAGATTTCTTCGTTAGGACCAAAAGGGTAATTAATTCCACTTTCTATTTGAGAAGAAAAAGAATATGCAGGAATGTTTTGGTTACCAACTTCAGCCCAACTTCCTCTCAATTTCAAACTATTTATGGCTTCAATATTAAAGAATGCTTCTTCACTAATATTCCAACCAGCTGAAAACCCAAGAAAATCTCCGAAACGGTTTTCTTCTCCAAAGTTAGATGACCCATCTCGTCTATAACTTGCCGAAAACAAATAGCGTTCGTCATAATTATATTGGGCTCTAAATAGTTTCCCTGTTAATGTATTTACATAATCGTAACTACTTGGTTTTATAGCATTAACTCCTGCTCCTAAAACAGGAGTGTCATTACTTAATAACCCTATTACACCAGTACTTAACTGCTTAGAAGTAAATTCTTCATAAGACAACACTCCTAATAAGTTTACATTGTGTTTTCCAAAACTCTTATTATATTTAAATAAATTTTCTAGAACACGTCTTTCTGTAAATAAAAAATCTTCATTTAACTGAGCATCCTCTCTTGATGCTGTAGGGTTATAATCTCCTTCTGGACCATAGACCAAATATTGAGGCCTAAAAAATGACCTTCTATAGTCATACGTATTTCTACCTACATTTAACTGATAACTTAACCCGTCTATAAATTCATATTCTAAATTAACAGCCATATTTGTACTATTAACTAGACGATCATCTTGATTTTCTAATTCGCGAGATAAATAACTATACTGAATTGCATTAGTTAAAGGTAATTCTACAGAATTATCACCTGCAGACTTTAAATCACCAATTGCAGGTTGCCATGGTTTTTGTGCTATAGAATATTCATAAAGTGCCCAAGGCTCTTGCTCTCTATTTTCTTGAGTTAAAGCTAAACTAGCATATGCTCTAAATTTTCCTTTTTTAAATTCTCCATTTAAACGCGTGCTTAAACGATCAAACCCTGAATTGATTAAGATACCATCTTGATTAAAATAATCTGCACTTAAATTCATAGTTAAATTTTCTGAACCCCCAGAAACACCTAAACTGTAATTTTGTATTCCTGCATTATTATTTTGAACATCTCCAACAAAATCTGTATTATAATCTAAGGCATCTGGTGAAAAAACAAAGATTAAAGGATCTCTACCTAACGCATCTAACATGACTTCTTCAGCATACATTTGTTGTTGCGTATTCATTAAAGGTGTTCCTGAAGTAATATTTTGAACCCCTCCATATGTACTAAAACTTACATTTAAATTACCTCTTTTTCCTTTTTTAGTAGTAATAAGAATTACACCGTTAGAGGCACGTGTACCGTAAACAGCTGCTGCTGCTCCATCCTTAAGAATATCTACTTTTTCAATTTGTTCTGTCGGAATGTTAGGATTGCCTTGAAACGGTATACCATCTACAACATACAATGGTCCTAAAGCACTAGAGCTAACTGAACCCAATCCTCTAATTTGAATATTTGCAGATTCTCCCGGTCTACCACTACTTGATTGTACATTTACACCTGCAACTTGTCCTTGAATAGATTCTCCTAAATCAGATACTGGTGCTTTGGCAATAATTTCTGAAGTGACAAGACCAACAGCTCCTGTTACTTCTTTTTTCTTTTGAACACCATAACCTACAAGAACAACCTCTTCTAAACTTTGAGTATCTTCTTCCAAAGTTACAATTAGATTAGTTTGATTAGATATTGTAACCTCTTTAGTCTTGTATCCCAAGAATGAAAATACCAAGACATTTCCGTTTTCAGTATTCAGACTAAATAGTCCATCAAAATCGGTAACTGTTCCATTATTTAATCCTTTAACGAGAACAGCAACTCCAGCTATTGGAATCCCATTTTCATCTAATACTTTTCCACTAATGTCTGTTTGCGCGTAAACATTAGTCATTGTTAGTAGCAAGAAAGAACAAACGAGTAAAAACTTGCTCCTCCATAATTTTAGTTTTTGTTTCATATTTATTTGATTAGAATAGTTTGTTATTGTCTCTTTGAAATTCTTACCATAAGCACTTTTGATTTATTAATAATAACAGAAGCTTTTTATTAGCAATTATTCAAATTAACAGTAGCTAATTTATAAATACAACAACTCACTACACTAAATTAAGACTAGACTTAAACTAGACAGACACTAAAAACATTGAAAAACAACATGTTGAATTATCGATTTAATTTAACATGTACAGTTTAATTCAATAAAAAATTAATAAAGAGAGTCCTAAGTACATGCTTTAAGATTTCATTATTTAAATCGATTTAAACACTAATTCACAATTAAGCATTTATCCATATTTTTAACAGTTAAACACTTAAATAACAACCATATTGATAATAAATCAAACTATTCATCAATAACACTAACTATTTTTTTTTTTCTGGAAGAACAATAATATAAGTCATATATAACTTCTATAACACCTAGTGTATATTCCCTCACGAATCTTATTTCTAATTATAAACGTAAGGCTTAATAGCTCTATTTTATAGACAACTAAAAACAACATGTAAGTTGTTTTGCAGACTTATACGAGAGGAAAACCTCTTACTCCACGTTATATTTAAAAGTTTCTAATCTAGAAACATATAAAATCAAAAACACCCTCTTGTTTAAGTTCATAATACACAAAAAAAGCCTTCTAATTAATCTTAGAAGGCCTTAAACTAAATATCAAATTTGTTTTACTTACTACTTTCTCCCTTTGCTACATGGGTTGTTTTTCTACGAGACTCAAACCTCATGATACTCTGATAATCATATGAATTATAAATATGAGATAATCCCCAACGAAGTATTTCAGTTGGTTCTTTTTCCACATCTGCAGTTCTATTTAATCCTATAGCATGAGCACTTACACCAGGTATAACAGACATTATTTCAAAATTAACACCATCTTCAGCCCATTGAATTGTGTTTTTTTCTGGACCATCAGTAGTTATTAATGATGCAATTCCTCCGTTGTAAGGCCATACACAAATTTCGTGACCACTGTTACTTATAGGATTATATTCAGATTTCACATAAGGTCCTTTAGGATTATCGGCAACAGCTACACCATGACGAATTTGTCGTCCACCAAAAGTAATTGCTTCTCCCATTTGCTCTCCTTTATAGTATAAATAGAATTTTCCTTTGTAAGGAATTATACATGGGTCATGTACTTTATGACTATCAAAATCTCCTTTTTTCTCAACTAAAAATCTATTTTGTTCAGTTCCTTTCCATATACCATTATCTGCTGGACTTAAAATAGGTTCTTCACTTTTTGTCCAAGGTCCATTTGGTGATGTTGACCATGCCAATCCAATTTGATTTTTAACTCTTACATTATAAGGAGATTTCACTGTTTGGTAACATAAATAATACATCCCGTCATTTTCCATAATTTCAACTGTAAAAACAGAACGGTCATCATAACTACCTTTTTCACCTCTAGCAACAGCTAAACCTTCTTCTTTCCATGTCCATCCATCTTCTGAAGTTGCATACCATATATCGCAACGATCCCAAGGAAAAACTTTATCTTTTTCAATATCTCCACCAAAACCTTGAGATGGACCAACAGATTTACTGTACCAAACATAATATTTTCCATCATGCTTAATCATAGCACTAGGATCACGTCTAACAACTCCTTCTTCATAGGCTAAATCACCTTTTAAAGGTTTTAAATCTGAAAACTCGATAAACCATTCGTTACCCAAATCGGTCGGCCATTTTAATGCTCGCTTAGATGCAGCACTTAAATGATTAACATCCGTAATACCTAAATAATCAATTTGTTCTGCAGTAGGCACTATAGTATCATTACAGTTATTTTCTTCTGGCATAGTTTTAGAGTTTTCTTTACAAGAACTCGTCATAATTATTAGCATCACTAATACTGTTACACTTATTTTGTATTTCATTTTATATTTTTTTTAAATTAATTGTTTATTTATAAAAAGGCAATAACTAAAACTCCTATAATCATAGAAGCTAACCCCAAGTACAATGCTATTTTTGCTTTTTGAGGAGCTCCAGACCATTCTTTTGTTAAAACTCCTGCAGATACTGCAGTGACTACAGACAATGTATTGAAAATTGCATATCCAATTGAGCCACCTTCACTACCTAAAACAAATGAAGAATAAGCAAACACAATAGATGCAACAAAATTTAAGGCAGCCATAAAACTTGTTAAAGAAATATTTTTACCTGCTTCAGGCACTTTGAATTTACCCCATAATTTCTTCTTAGACAACATTATCATAAAATATGGTACCACGAACACCCCGCCCGAAACATATACAATAAACATAGAAGCAACAGAAGCTAACCAAGGTTCATTTCCATGGGCCACAATTGTATCTCCAATAATATTTTTTGCAACTTCACCGTTATGAGTAATCTCTAAAGCCACATTAAAACCTGTACACAAAACACCTCCAACAACAGCGATAATAATACCGGTTAGCATATTACCTTCTGCCGAATTATCTTTTGTTTTTTCTGCAGCAGAACGTAATATACCTGCTCGCCCGTTAAAAATAATTCCAATTAAGATTATTGTAATTCCAAATAAAATGGTAAAAATTTTACCAGTATGAATCCCACCTCCTTCAATCTGTGGTAATCCAGAAAGCCCCCAAGGCAATAAAGATCCCACAACAATTATGGTACCAATGAATATTGAAAAACCCAAAGACATTCCAATATAATTAATGGCTTTACCCCAAAGCATCATTCCTACTCCCCATAAAAACCCTGGAATAAGCATTTTTAAAAGAACAGGAGCCCCTACATCTGTTAATACATTACTAAAATCATGTATCATTGAAAATGCCACAATAAAAGGGAACACCCAAAGCATAAATAAGTAGCATAATCCCCAAGCATTTTCGAAAGCATAATTTTTAATATACTTTTCGGGCATGGCCCAAAAACCAAGCATTATACCTCCAGCAATTGCTAATAAAATTCCCATAGTTTAGTTATTTAAGTTATTAATTAGTTTATATATATTTTTTACCAACCAAATTTGAAAATGGTTGTACTTTTATAAGTCTCGCCTGCCTTGGTTATAGACTTTGGCGATTCTTCTATATTTGGTCCATTCGGATAGCGATGTGTTTCACAACAAAACCCTCGATATTTTCCAAATTTCTGACCGTTTTCACGTTGCAATTCATCTGATGTATACTTCCCCGTATATAAAAGCATACAAGGTTCTGTAGAATACACATCTAAACTTCTTTGTGTGTTTGAATCTGTAATGGTTGCTGTGTGCATTAATTTAGAGTTGTCTGTATCAAAAATGTAGAAATGCTCAAAACCATCGTTCATTTTTTCATGTACATCGCCAATACGTTTTCCGGTTCTTAGATCATCTACTTCGTCTTCAACATTTAAAATATCACCAGTAGCTGCTCCCGTGTTATCTGTAGCTAAACGTTTATCTGTATATACTTTTGCTATGTGATTTTCTATATTTTCTGAAAATCCAGATAAATTGAAATACGTGTGATTGGTTAACGACAAGGGCGTATCCTGATCTGGCGTTGCTTCATATTGAATCGTTAACTCGTTATTATCATTCAATGTGAAGTTTACTGAAACATTAACATTTCCAGGAAAACCTTCTTCCAGATCCTTACTTAACAAGGTCATTTTAATCTTTGAAGCATCATCAGAATCAGCTATTGAAGCGTTCCATATTTTCTTATCAAAACCTTCAACCCCACCGTGTAAATTATTATCGCCGGCATTGTTAGCGAGTTGAAACGTTTTTCCGTTTAATGAAAACTCAGCATTTTTTATTTGTGAACAATAACGTCCAACTGTACCTCCAAAATATGGAGAATTGCTTTTGTATTCTTCTGAAAAATAACTCTCTAAATTATCAAAACCACAGGTTATTATTTCTGAAATTCCGTTAGATTTCGGCACTTTTATAGCCGTAATTGTTGCTCCGTAATTGGTTATTTTAACTTCAACACCATTGGCATTTGATAAAGTGAACAACTCAATATCTTGATGTTTTAAATGTCCGAAATTCTCTTTTGTCGTCTTCATAAGTATCTTTTATTGTTGTTCGTAGGGACTTAATTTTTCCCAATCGAAAATAACACCAACTCCAGGGTAATCAGGCGCAACAGCGCGATGATTCTCCACCACTAAAGGTCTTGTGGTATATTGATCTATTGGGAAACTATGCACTTCTAGCCAACCCGAATTTGGTTGAGCGGACACTAAACTTACATGCAATTCTTGCATCCCGTGAGAACAAGCAGGAATTCCATGTTTGTTGGCTAATTTTGCTGCTGCCAACCATCCGGTTACCCCTCCACAATTGGAAGCGTCTGGCTGAATGAATGCCAATTTAGCTTGGTCGAAAGCATATTCAAACTCATGAATGGTATGCAAGTTTTCTCCCATAGCTAAAGGGAAACCTGTAGCTTCAACAATTTCGGCATAACCTTTATAATTATCTGGAATTATTGGTTCTTCAAACCAAGTGATATTTTGATCTTTAAAGCCTTCAATCGCTTTAATGGCTTGCTCAATCGTCATTGAATAATTGGCATCGACCATGAACGTTACATCTGGTCCGACAAATTCGCGAACTGCTTTAATACGATCTAAATCTTCTTCTAAATTTTCACGTCCAATTTTAATTTTCACAGCATTAAATCCACTTTCTAAATAACCTTTCATATTATTTAAAAGCTTCTCTAACGGGAACATTAAATCGATACCTCCACAATAAGCTTTACATGTATTCCCTGCTCCTCCAGCCATTTTCCACAAGGGTTGATTTGCTTTTTTACAACGAATATCCCACAAAGCAATATCGACTGCTGAAATAGCAAACGAAGCTATACCCCCACGGCCCACATAATGAATGTGCCATTCTAAGAAATCGTAAATCCCTTCAATATCGGCACCATCTTTTCCAACTAAAACATTGGTAAAATCGTGTTCTACCATCGCCTTAATGGCAAAACCGCCTTTACCACCGGTATAAGTATATCCCGTTCCTTCTGTACCATCTTCTAAAGTGATGGTTACAGTTACCAATTCAAAATGATAATGATCTCCATGTTTGGCATCAGACATTACTTCTGGTAATGGCACAGTAAATAATCTTGTTTTTATTTTTGATATTTTTGTACTCATAATTGTATGTTATTTTTAAAGTAATTTAATCGCTATTTCTACAGGTTTCGAGGCTCCAAGTATTGTACTTCTTACACTTGGCAATGCATTAGAAATGGCAATTTTATAATTTCCTTTTATCCATGCTTTTTTTCCCTCTAAGTTGGTTTGATAAAAATCTTTATCGGTTAAAATGAATTCTAATTCTTGTGATGCTTCAGATTTTAATTCAATTCTTCTAAAATTTTTTAAAGCATATTTTGGAAGAAATCCTTTGTCATCTTCTGGAATTAAATACACCTGAACTACATCTTCTAGATTAATATTACTCTGATTTTTCACATCTACTGAAAATGAAAATGAATCACCTCTTTTAATCGTCTTAGACTTTGTTGCAACAGCCTCAAATGAAATTTTACCATAGCTTAATCCAAAACCAAACGGATACATAGGCTCTTTATCCATGTATTTGTAAGTGCGTCCTTTCA
The DNA here is from genome assembly GCF_000723205.1 of Formosa agariphila KMM 3901. NCBI lineage: Bacteria > Pseudomonadati > Bacteroidota > Flavobacteriia > Flavobacteriales > Flavobacteriaceae > Formosa > Formosa agariphila. The sequence continues at coordinate 2,560,985 of NZ_HG315671.1, forward strand.
TACTATAATCATCAAAAGGTGGTAATTGCTCTACGTTTTTAGGAAATGTAATTGGTAAATGCCCTGAAGGTGACACATCGCCAAAAATAACATCGGCAACAGCATTTCCTCCTTGCTCACCTGGATACCACATTAAAACAATGGCATCTACATAAGGTTCCACGTCTTCTAAAGACACTGGACTTCCCGTTCCTAAAACTAGAATTAACGGTCCTTTTTTATTTTTGCTAACATCTTTTATATAATCGATTTGGCTTTGTGGTAATTTTAAATCTTTTCTATCACCTTTATGTTCTGAAGCAATAGCATCAACCTCTTCGCCTTCAATTTCGTTTGAAATTCCAGCAACTAATATGGTTGCATCTACCGTTTTTGGCACTTGAACTGCCCAATTTAATGGGTTTAAATTATTTTGAAAAGGTAAAACGCCTAACCGGTATTCTACAGAAGTTCCTAATGAAACCTTATCTGCAACACCTTCTAAAACCGTCACCATATTTGGAGACATACCGTAATAATTTGCTATTAAAATTTCTGTTGAAGCGGCGAAAGACCCAGTAACATAAAGCGATTTAATATTTTTATCTAATGGTAAAACGTTGTTCTTATTTTTTAATAAAACGATAGATTGTTGAGAGGCTTTACGAGCAATACCTTTATGTTTTTCTGAATTGATAACTTCTGTTCCCAATTGCGTATATGGGTTACTAGCATCCGAATCAAAAAACCCTAGTTTGAAACGTATTAAGAATAATTTCTTCAGACGTTGGTCAATTAACTTTTCAGAAATAAGACCGTTTTCTACGGCTGATTTTAACTTTCCATAAACCCATCCACAATTTAAATTCACTCCTGCAATCATAGCCAAAGCAGCCGCCTCTTCTTGCGTTTTAGCTTTTTTATGACCTTTCATAATGTCGCCTAAAGCCCCACAATCTGAAACAATATAACCGTTAAAACCCCAAGATTTCTTCAAGGTTTCGTTTAATAAAAAAGTACTACTTGTAGATGGCTCACCATAAACCGCATTGTAAGCTCCCATTACACCTTGTACATTTCCTTCTTTTACCAAGGCCTCGAATGCTGGCAAATACGTTTCATACAAATCTAATTTTGATGGATTAGCATTAAAACTATGACGTAATGCTTCTGGTCCCGAATGCACCGCAAAATGTTTTGCACAAGCGGTTGATTTGAAATATTTATCGTCATTCCCTTGTAAACCTTCAACAAATGCCACACCTATTTTAGAGGTTAGAAACGGATCTTCACCATACGTTTCTTGTCCGCGCCCCCAACGTGGATCTCTAAAAATATTAACATTTGGAGACCAATACGTTAGTCCAGCATACATACCTCGATTGCCAATAGATTTTGAAACTTGAAATTTAGCCCGTCCTTCATCTGAAATCGCATTCGCAACTTCTTTTATTAATTCAGGATTAAAAGTGGCACCCATAGCAATACCTTGTGGAAAAATAGTTGCTTTTCCATTTCTTGCGACACCATGCAATGCTTCATTCCACCAGTTATATTCAGGAATTCCTAAACGTTCTATAGCTGGTGAATCAGACATAAATTGACTGCATTTTTCTTCTAACGTCATAGCGTCAACCAACAAATCTATTCGCTTTTCAAAAGAGATAGATTCATTAAACCACTCTTGTGACTGCGCATTTAAAACACTCGTTGCAGTTAGAATTAAAAATAATACATTGAATACAGGCTGTTTTGATTTCTTCATTTATACTCTTAAGTTATTTTAATTCTAAATTTTCAATGTTTGAATACGCATTACCGCGCTTCTCATTGAAATGCTCAACCATAATTTTTAATTGATCAGGATTTGATTCTGCTAGATTATGCAGTTGAGCGCTATCTACTTTAAGATTATATAATTGATAGTCTTCATCGATACCTAATTCTATATTTACCTGAGTATTAATTGCATCGCCCTGATATGGAGGAATCATAATCCAATCGCCTTCGCGATATGCTGTTTTTGTATTTGCTTCAAGAATTAAAGACTTGCGCCCTATTTGACTTTCTCCTAAAAAGGCTTCTAAAAGATTTTCACTATCTGAAGGTTTTATTTCTCCATCTATAAGCGTTGCTAAAGACGCCATTAAATCCACCTGACACACTAAAGCATCGGATACTTGTGGTTTAATACTCCCTTCCCAATAGGTAATAAAAGGCACATGCGTACCCGCTTCAAACAAGCTGTATTTTCCGCCACGAAGACCACCTTTTGGGTCGTGATTTCCTATTTTTTCAACAGCTTCATCTTCGTAACCATCATTTAAAACCGGGCCATTATCACTTGAAAAAACAATTAATGTATTTTTTAAAAGACCTTCTTCTTTTAATGTTTCTATAAATTCACCAATAACCCAATCGGCTTCTAAAATCACGTCGCCACGAGGGCCTAAACCAGATTCCCCTTCAAATCTCGGATGTGGTGTTCTAGGTACATGCGGTTGCTGTAGCGCGTAATACAAGAAAAAAGGTTGGTCTTTATGGTTTTTAACGTAAGTCTGTGCCTTCTCTAAAAAGTGATCGGCCATATCGACATCTGTCCACTTTGCAGCTTCGCCACCTTTCATATAACCAATTCTAGGAATACCGTTAACAATACTATTGTTATGGCCATGATGCCAGTTCATGGTTAGTAGTTCGGGATTAGAAATAGCCGTTGGTTCGCCTTCAAAATTTTTATTATAATTCACTTCAATAGGATCATTTGGATCCAATCCAACCACATTACCATTTTCAATATACACGGTTGGCACTCGATCTTGAGTCGCTGCCATGATGTATGAATAATCAAACCCAACTTCGTTCGGACTTGGAGAAATGTGGGAATTCCAATCTACATGCCCTGAACCTAACCCTAAATGCCATTTGCCAACAACTGCAGTTTCATAACCTTTAGATTTAAATAATTTTGGAAGTGTTTCTTGAGTTGTAGAAATTAACAAAGGCGCCGTTCCTGGAAGGATTTTAGCATCCTTATTACGCCAAGGATACACACCCGTTAATATGGCATAACGACTTGGTGTACACGTTGCAGAAGTGGCATAGCCATTAGTAAAGCGTACACCACCGTTAGCCAGTTTATCTATGTTTGGTGTTTGAAAAGCCGTTGCTCCATAGCAACTTAAATCGCCATACCCTAAATCGTCTAAATAGATAACCACCACATTGGGCTTAGTCACCACTTTTTCAGCTTCAATGACCGTGTTCTTTTTTTCACTTTTACACTGTATAAAAGTGACACTTAAAACTGCTAAAAGAAAATGCTTAAGCACATTAGATTTAAGATAATTCATAGAAATAGCATTTTAATTAAGCTTTATGTTTGATGTAAAAAGTTTTCTTTTCTAAATACTGTTCAAAACCATATTTACCATCTTCACCACCAGACCCTGATAATTTATATCCGTTATGGAAGCCTTGATGTTGTTCACCATGCCCTCTATTTACATAGATTTCACCGTATTCTAATTCGTCATTACATTTCATAATGGTGTTCATATCATTGGTAAAAACCATCGCTGCTAAACCGTATTCACAGTCGTTTGCATAACCAATAACTTCATCAAAAGAAGAGAACTTAAGCACAGGTAAAATTGGTCCGAAAGATTCTTCGTGAACAATCGTCATATCTTGTGTTACATTGGTTAAAACCGTTGGTTCGAACCAGAAGCCTTTTTCAAACTGTGCGCCTTCAGGACGCTTTCCGCCTGTGGCTACCGTAGCGCCTTCTTTGACAGATACAGCTACTAAATGCTCCATGTGTTTTAATTCTGAACCATTCACTTTTGGACCCATATCGGTTTCTTCAAGCATTGGATCACCTACTTTTATAGCTTTTACTTTGGCAATGAATTTATCCATAAACACATCGTAAATACCTTCATGTACATACATACGTTCGTTACACGTACATACTTGTCCGCAGTTATCAAAACGTGAATGTAATGCCGCCTCTACAGCAGCATCAATATCAGCATCTTCAAATACTATAAATGGGGCTTTACCTCCTAATTCTAATTGTACATGCGTTAAGTTATTAGCCGCTAATCTTGCAATTTGCTGCCCTACAGGTGTAGACCCTGTCATAGTTACCATTTTAGTAATTGGATTTTCCACTAAGGCATTCCCCATAACACGACCTGGCCCTGTCAGGATATTTATAACACCAGCAGGAATCCCAACTTTATTCGCTAAGTTTCCTAACTCTAAAGTTGCTAAAGGCGTTTCGGAAGTTGGTTTAAGTACAATAGTATTTCCTGCCACCAAAGCAGGACCTAATTTACGACCAGCTAAAGCTAAAGGGAAATTCCAAGCGGTAATGGCAACAACGACACCACGAGGAACTTTTTGAATCCAGATTTGCTCATTGGCATTATCTGAAGGAATGATATCCCCTTCAATACGACGAGCACCTTCACAAGCATATCTTATAAATGAAGCTGTAACAGCAACTTCAAAACGGGCTACTTTTAGAAGTTTCCCTTGCTCTTTAGTTAATAAATTGGCTAAATATTCGGTATTAGCTTCTATTTCATCAGCCAATTTATAAAGTAACTCAGCACGCTGACGTGCTGGTAATTTTTTCCATTCTTTTTGGGCTTTATCAGCAGCCTCCAAAGCTTCATTAGCTTCTTCTGCTGTTCCGTTTTGTACACGCGCCACAATTTCTTCTGTCGAAGGGCTTACAATATCAATTGTTTCTCCTGATGTTGATGTTCTCCACTCACCATTAATGAATAGTTGATAATCTTTTATTTTTGTCATAATTAATCTTTTTAATTATTAGTTTTTGTATTTATCTAGTCGCTCAATAGCGGCTTTTTCGTACTTATGTTTTAACATCCACAAGGGACGTTCAAGAGATACTTCCCATTCAAAAAATTGTTTATACAAATCGTTAACAATATCTGGATGCGTTGTGGCTAAATTGTTAATTTCAGCTTCGTCTTCAGCCAAATTGTACAATTCTGCTGGTCTATCTGGATAGCGAATTAATTTCCAATCAAGATGTCTTATTGCGCCACGAACCTCTTTCTTCCAATACAATGTTTCGTGCGGTCTCAATTTGTTTTCTCCTGTTACGTATGGTAATAGATTGACACCATCTAAACCTGTGATTTGTTTTTCATTACCTCCTGCTATATTGTAAAACGTAGCAAATAAATCTAAGGTGCTTATAGGATATTGGTAGGTTGTATTCTTTTGTTTATTTTTTGGTAAGGCCATTAAAAACGGGACACGAATACCACCCTCTAAGTGATTGGCTTTTGTGCCTCCTAATGGTTTATTTAAAGATGCATTAGTATCTGAAGGGCCACCATTATCATTTGTAAAAACAATGATGGTATTTTCGCGTAAACCTAGTTCGTCTAGCTTATCGATTACTTTACCGCAAGCACGGTCTAAAGCCAGAGTCATAGCCGCTAAGGTTTTTCTTTTTCCTTCTAAATTTGGAAACTTTTTTAAATCGTCTGGATGCGCTTCCATTGGGGTATGCACTGCATTAAAAGATAAATACACAAAAAATGGTTGCGCCTTATTTTCTTCTATAAATTGAATAGTTTCATTAGCCAAGGCATCGGTTAAATATAATTCTGACTCTTCAAAATTGCCAAAACCACGTTCCATTCGGTCTTCTTTTCTAGAGCTTTTATTGTTTTCGTCAAACTCGTAATAACTTCTAGCACCGCCTCTAAATCCGTAAAACGTATCAAAACCTCTTTTTGTTGGATGAAAACGATCGGCATTACCCATATGCCATTTCCCAAACAAAGCCGTTTTATAACCTTGCTCTTGTAGATATTCTGAAATTAGCTTTTGATCAAGTGGTAAGCCCATTTCATCTCCAATGATTCCCGAAGCACTCATGTATCCTGGTACATTGTTTTCTTCGTAACCAAATCGTTGTTGGTATTTCCCCGTTAAAATTCCGGCTCTTGAAGGGCCGCAAACAGCTGCAGACACGTAAGCTTGTGTAAACTTTACGCCGCTTTTAGCTAAAGCATCTAAATGCGGTGTTTTGAATTCCTTGCTGCCCTGAAAACCAAAATCAGCATAACCTGCATCATCAGATAAGATGAATACGATGTTAGGCTGATTTTGACCATACATATATGAAAACACCCCAAAAATAAATGCTATTAAAATTGGTGATTTCATGGATTTACTATTTTGAATGTTTTTCATATTTATTTAATTATGGAATGAATTATCTTCCCATCCAACCACCGTCTACTAAAACGATAGATCCATTCATGTAACTTGCTGCTTCCGATGCTAAGAAAACAGTTGGCCCAGCAAAATCTTCTGGTTTACCCCAACGTCCTGCAGGAATACGTGATAAAATAGATTCCGAACGTGCTGGATCGTTTCTTAAAGCTTCAGTATTATCTGTTGCGATATATCCTGGAGCAATCGCGTTTACATTTACGCCTTTCCCTGCCCATTCGTTAGCAAATGCCATAGTTAACTGACCAATAGCACCTTTACTTGCTGCATATCCTGGCACAGTAATTCCGCCTTGGAAGGTTAACAATGATGCTGTGAAAATGATTTTACCAGCACCTCTTTTCACCATTTCTTTCCCGATTTCACGCGTTAAAATGAATTGTGCATTTTGATTAACCTCAATAACTTTATCCCACATTTCATCTGGATGCTCTGCTGCAGGTGTTCTTAATATTGTACCTGCATTATTAACTAAAATGTCTATTTGTGGATGATCAGTTTTTGCAGCTTCAATAAATTTATATAGCGATTTTCTATCTGAAAAATCACATTGATAAGCTGAGAATGTCTTTCCTCTAGCTTCCACTTCTTTTGAAACATCACTTCCTGATAGTTCTAAAGAGGCAGAAACTCCAATAATATTAGCACCAGCTTCGGCTAAACCGATAGCCATAGCCTTACCTATTCCTCTTTTACAACCTGTAACTAAAGCTGTTTTTCCCTCTAAACTGAATGTATTTAAAATGCTCATAATCGTATGTTTTATTTTATATTATAATTGACAATCCATTAATACTTTTAATCCATCAGGATTACTATCGATATTTTCGAAAACTTGCTGAATATTACTCAATGGTTGTACATCGGTAATCATGTCTTCAAAAGGCAATTCGTTAGCTGTGATGAGTTCGATAGATTTTTCATAATCTTCTTTTTCATACACACGTGCACCAATTAAGCTTAATTCTTTCCAAAAGAACTTAAATAAATCAACTGGCTTTTTTTCACCATGAATAGCTACCATTACTATACGGCCGCGAATTCCAGCCACCTCACACATGACATCCAAAGCGGGTTGTACACCTGCAACTTCAAATACCACATCTGCTCTACGATTTTCTGTTTTACTTTTTACATAGTCTACTAAATCGATATCTAACGGACTTACAGCATCAAAACCTAAAGCTTTAGCTTTTTCAATACGCTTTGGATTGACTTCAGAAATAATAACTTGAGCGCCAACTTCTTTAGCAACCATCGCTACTAATAATCCGATTGGCCCACCACCTAAAACCACAGCTGTTTCACCTTCTACTAAGCCACTTCTGCGTACATCATGCGTTGCTACTGATAATGGTTCTATTAAAGCCGCCAATTTTAAATCGGTTGTTTCTTTTAGTTTATGTAATACAAAGGTTGGTACATTCCAATATTGTTGCATTGCACCTTCACTATCTATTCCAATAAATTTTAATTCTTCACAAATGTGATTAAAACCTTTATCTGAAGCTTTTACTTTACGATCATCTAACGGACGAACGACTACTTTATCGCCAATAGCATAATCTGTAACGCCATCGCCTACAGCATCAATAACACCCGACATTTCATGACCAATGGTTACCGGAATCTTTACACGTTTATCCATCATACCATGATAAATATGTACATCTGTACCGCAAACCCCTGCATACGCCACTTTAATTCGTACTTCATTAGGCGCTGGTGTCTCTATCTCTTTTTCTATAACAGTGAAAGTGTTATTACCTTCATAGTGTGTTGCTTTCATATTAACTTATTTATTTTAATTACTTTTTATTGAAATTACAGTATCCTTTATCCCTTTACTTTTTGCCGTTACCTGTATTGTACCAGGTGAACCTGTTGCTTGAATTACTAATAAAGTTTTTCCATTATGTGTTATGTTTTTATTAGATTGAAAAGGCTGAACACTTTTTTTCCACCCATTATCTACACCCAATAATTTTGCAGGACCGGTAATTTCATATGTAATCTCACGATTATCTATAGAAACAGGATTTCCTTTATCATCCTTTAATTGTACTACGATATTTGAAACATCATAATGATTTGCTTTAAGTAAAGTATTGTCTGGTATCATTTGAATTTCAGATGTTTTTGATGCCGTAGTAAGTATAGATTCTGTTTGAACTCCACCTTTTCTACCCCTAGCAATCAATTCACCTTCTACGAAAGGCACACCCCATTTATAGATATGATCTTGAAAATCTTTTAAATATTTTTTACCTAAAGACTTTTCATTTAAAAACAATTCAATTTCATCACAATTAGAATAGATTTCGATAGAAACCATTTCTCCTTTTTTATAGTTCCAATGCGTATTTACATCTTGCCATTCCCAAAGAGCTTGTTTCCATTTTTCAGGGTCTTTAGCTACTATTTCTCCTTTATCATTAATTTTATTTATAGACTTATCTATTGTTTGTGTAGCGATATGAATCATTGGCTTATCTGTCCACAGTGACTTCATCATATAATAGGATCCTTTTGGAAAACCTGCTGTTGTTAATAAACCTGAAGGCTGAACACGTACTGGCCAAGGCTCTCTAATTTCTCCCATATAATCGACTCCCGTCCAAAGAAATGTTCCAGAAATAAACGGGCGTTCCATGACTGCTTTCCACTCATGAAACTGAGGAAGACTTTCTGTACCCATAATTGGTTTATCTGGATAATTTTCATGTCCATAATCATATAAGACACTTCTGTAACTATACCCTATTACATCTAAAGCATCTGAATACCCAGATAAATGGCTCACAGAAGGTAAGATCATGTTAGCTGTGATAGGACGTGTAGTATCTAAAGATTTTGCCCATCGCGATAATTTATTTGCAGTTTTACCTATATCGTATTTAGCTTTTGGTAAAACTTCTAATTGTTTTTTAATTTGTTCTGGGGTAAAAGGTGGCTCAGACCAAAAGTAACTTCCATTCCAATCTAGGTTATTAAAAAAACCTGTCGCATCTGCGTTTCTAGGATAGGTCCATTCAATTTCATTTCCTATACTCCACTGAATTATTGAAGGGTGATTACGGTGACTTAACATTACATTTGTTAAATCTTTCTGAGCCCATTCCTGAAAATGTTCGCCATAACCATTTGTTATATAATCAACCGATTGTTGATTCATATTATAACGCTTATCTTTTGGGTTATCCCATTCGTCGAAGAACTCATCTTGAACTAAAAAGCCCATTTCATCACATAAATCTAAAAATTCAGTTGAACCTGGATGATGTGAAATTCGTATTGCATTTGCACCTCCATCTTTTAGAATTTGAAGACGTCTCTTCCAAACACCTTTAGGAACTGCAGTACCTACAAGTCCACCATCTTGGTGCAAACACAATCCCTTTATTTTTATATGTTCTTCATTCAAGAAAAAACCTTTATTAACATCAAATTCAATTGATCGTATTCCAAAAGGTGTTTCAACGCGATCTATTACTGTGTTATTTTTAGTGATAATAGTTACCGCTTTATAACGGTTAGGAGAGCTTATACTCCATAGCTGAGGATTGGCCACAGTTAATTGTTGAGTAATCTCTCCTTTAGACTTAGCATTAACAGAAACTTCTGTGCTTGTCTTAGTAACTTCTTTATTATTTGCATCTAAGACTTTAGAGGTAACTACTACTTTTTCATTGGTATCAAATTCATTATTAAAACTTATATCAACTTGTACTTCAGACTTCTCTTTAGAAACCACAGGTGTCGTAATAAATGTGCCCCATATAGGAACATGTAATTTATTAGTTGTTATAAGTTTTACATTTCTATAAATCCCTGCTCCAGTATACCAACGACTATCAGCAAATCGGCTATGATCTATTTTAACAATAAGGGTGTTAGCTTTTCCGTTAGTATTTAAATATGGTGTTAAATCGTAGTAAAAAGGAGAATATCCATACGGGTGGAAACCCAGTTTATTTCCATTTAAATACACTTCAGAATTATTATAAACACCATCAAATAAAATATATGTTAGCTCATTATCTTTTGAACTAACTTGAAATTCTTTTTTATAATACCCATACCCTACACTAGGTATAAATCCAGTTGCTTTAGCATCTTTCCCTAAAGATTCATCAAAATCGTTTTCGACAACCCAGTCATGTGGTAGATTTACTTTTTTATAGTTAGTATCAAGAATACTATTGTAGTCAACATCTGTTTCACTTAAATAAAAACTCCAATCTAGATTAAAATCTAATTCCCTATTTAATTCACTTGTATTTTGCGAAAAAGACAAAAATTGAATCAAACCAATAAAAACAACACAAATTATATTCCTCATTTTTAACAAATTATTAGAATACAAAATTGGTTGATATTATTAATAATAAGTCTTTTTCAAACTAGACTAGAACTATACAATACCTGTTTAGCTCTCTATTTAACTACAAATACACTGAACAATTCATTAAACCTTGCTCTTTTATGGGAAATTTAAAAGCTAAGTATTTGGAAATATTTTTACGCTAGTTCATATAGAATTCTCGTAAGTATTATGCAATAGATTGCATTTTAAATCAATAATAAGTCATGTTTATTGTTAGCTTGAAGAACATAAATTAACTATTCAAAAACATAAAATTACATGGATAAAAACTGAAAGTAGTGCAGTAATAACAAGTAAAACCTCCTATTCCTTCAAAAAATTATCTAGACAAATAAAAGATACCAATCACTACTCTCTCTAATTAACTTATCATCAATACGAGCTACAGAAAATATAAAAATTATTAATTCATCTATTTACACAATGATATTTTACTAAATTCTTAGTATTTATTATATTTTTTAATAATTTAACACTAGACAATAACTGAACATTATAAACTATTTAACAGCTTAACAACATAACAACCACACTACACCCATAAAACATAACAACCTACAATACAACAACTTAACACCACAAATACCAACCTAAATAACAACAAAACCGTATTAAAACTAGACAAAACATATCTTATCTACTAAACCAAAACCTAAAAATCACTATTTATTTTATTTACATTTGAAAAACAAGCAAACCAAACTTTAGTACATGTCTTACTGTACAAAAGAAACTAACATTCAATTCATTAAACCAAATGAAACTATTTAAACTTTTAGCTATTTTTTTATGCACCTATTTTCAATCACAATATGTATTAAGTCAAGAGCATATAGAACGAGATTCGTTTTATAAGAAAGCAGAAATATTGAAATTTGATAAGCCTGATACTGCTGCATTTTATTTTCAAAAAAGTGTAAATTTTCAACTTCAAAAAAAAGACACATTAGCCGCAATTAATAGTTTAAAAGAGTTATCATTCTTATATGCACACAATGTTAATTATGGAAAATCATATGATGGATATTGGGACGCACTGTTGTTAGCTGATAAATCTAAAGATTCTGTTTCTATAGCTAGTATTTATAATCAGTTGGGATGGCTATATAGCTTTTATAAAAGAGATACAGAAGCACTAAAATACTTTAACAAATCTTTAGTTATCAATAAAAAACTAAAAATTGCCCCCTTAGACTACAATACTAAATTAAGAAGTGATTATTTTTCAATAGCTGTTTTTCACAGAGACAATGCACAATTTGAATTGGCTCGAAAATATCTTGATAGTAGTAACATTTATCACAAGAAAATGACAAACACTACTCCGTATTTTGCAAATTCAGAACTGGGATATATATTATGTAAAGAAGGAAAATTTTCTGAAGGATTAGAGTTGCTTAAAGTTTCTGAATCTTATTTCGAAAAGGCAGACCCTTCGTATTTAACAATGATATATTATTTGTTAGGTGAAGTATATCAAGATTTAAATAATTTTGAATTGAGTGAAAATTATTTAAAAAAATCATTAGAATTTGGCGAGAAATACCATACTCATAGTAATTATGCTCCTAGAAATTATCTATCCCTTTCGGAACTGTATTATAAGAACAATAAACCTAAAGAAGCGTATGAAGCATTACTAGAGGCCAACGAACTTAATAATAATATTTTTGGAAGCCGTAGTGAGACCAATCAACATTTACTAGAAATTAAGGATGATTTTAGAGTAGAAAAACAGAAACAAGAAGCACTAATAAAAGAAAAGCGTTTAGCAGAACTAGAGCATGAAGACAGAATCTGGCTACTTAAAACCATCTTATTAATTGTTGTTGTCTTATTTGTATCACTCTTTGCTGGTCTATTTGTAAGAAACTTAAGGATTAAACATAAATCTGAAAAATTAAACTTAAAAAAACAGCAAGAAATTGAACGTAAAAGACAACATGATATTTTAGAATTAAAAAATAAACAACTAGCTTCTTCTGCATTACAACTTATTGAAAAGGATGAATTCTTAGAAAGTATAAACATAAAATTATCAAAACAAAATAGTCAAATAGACACCAACGTTATTAAACGGATGGTGAAAAGTATTCAAGGAAATACCGCAAGTAACTGGAAAGAGTTCGAGGCACGTTTTACTAATATCAATCAAAGTTTTTATGCTAATCTTACTGATAAATTTCCTAAGTTAAGTCAAACAGACCAGAAACTATGTGCTCTAATAAAGCTTAATTTTTCAAGTAAAGAAATGGCTTCTATTTTAGGAATTAGTGTAGAAAGTGTTCACACATCAAGATATCGATTACGAAAAAAATTAGGTTTAGAACGTAATGACAATCTTACCGATTTTATCAATGAATTCTAAACCTAATGGCAACTTGGAAGTTAGACTAATTATTTTTGTTCTAATTTCCAAGTTCGTACCCAATCAATTTGCATCGTATTAATAGTATTATCATTTAAATCGGATTTAGGAGGAAGTCCACCCAACCAATTATCTGATGATGTCCATAAATCAAAAATAATTTCTAAATCTCTTGTAAATTCGCGTTCTGCATACACGTTTCCGGACCTATCGTGACCAACTTCAACACTTCCAGCTGGTTCTCCATCTAAATAAAACTGAATGTGTTTAGAATCTTTCCACCATACACCAAACGTGTGATAGCCTTCGTTCCACTTTATTCCTTTATTCGGATTAACATCTAGTAAATTACTTTGATTAAAATTATCTTCATCTCTTATAACTCCTGGAGTTTTACTTGAATCAGCTTGAAAATACTGAGAATTCATTTGCAATGGAAAATCTGGTTGACAATCACAAGATGGTTTAGAATTATTTTCTATAATATCAATTTCATCACGATTGTAAGAATCTCCATTATTTAACCAATAGGTATTATATGCAGAAATATGTGCCGCTTTAATTCGTGCTTCGGTATACATTGGATAGCTTACTTTTTCTCTTGAATGAATTCTAGCTGTTTGAAACCAACGCTCTTCAGGATTATTTTCGTTAAGAGTTGCTTTAATCCATAAATTACCTTCTGAAACACCAGAATTAATATTTGACGTCGACATATATACAGGAACTCCATAATTCCATGTCGATTTAAACCATTTGTTACTATCCCAAGTTTCAAATTCGTCTGACATGCTTTCGAATTTTACCCAATTCATATCTTCTGGCGTGGTATTATTAATAGAAACAAAAGAAGGAAAGTTGGGGTCTATATTATTAAAATCTTCCGCTGTTGGCCCTTTATCTATTGCATTTATTGTAACAGTAACTATTGCTGAATCTGAATCTCCATCCTTGTCTTTTAATAAGTACGAGAAACTATCTTGCCCATTAAAATCGACATTGGGAATGTACTCAAAAACACCATCAGCAATTTCTGAAACAGAACCATTATTCGCATTAGTTAACAAGCTATAATCATCTCCATCTCCGCCATCTTCTCCAATATTATCATTAGCAGAGACCTTTATTTGATTAGCTTCTCCGGCTTTACTGTCTTCATCTACAATAAGAATATCATCAATAGCAGTTGGCTTAAAATTTTTAATCTCAGAATCATTATCAGAATCTGAATTACTACAATAACTAAGGCAAATACATAAAAATGCCGAGAATACGAATTGAATCATTTTGTTTTTAATCATTTTATATCTGTTTTTAATCAAAAAACTATAATTAAGATTTTTCTCAATTTTTCATTTTATAATTATCAAACTTATATAAACATCATTGAATTAAGGAGCTAAGCCACTAGACTTAAACTATACAAGTCTTCCTTTTTAGTTAAATAAAAATAGATTTTTCATTTAGAATTTAGCAATTTTCACTTCAGGTTTTTCTTTTAGAATAAAATCATACAGAATTCAAAATTTATAGTAGATATGAAGAGAGTTTACATATTTGTAATCCATACATAGACATGAATTTTATAAACGATTTCAATAATTAAATTAGAAGTACTTCTTATTAACTATTTCACTTTAATAAGTTGTAAATTTTCATTATTTCTAGAAAATAAAAATGCTTGATCTTCCTTAATTTGAATAGACTTTAAACCTCTAACATCTCCTTTTACAAAAAGGTTACTTTTACTCGGAGCTACTACATCAAAAGTGTGTTGTGCATTGCCTGTAAGAATTAAACCGACACCTGCATCATTCCTAGGAGTTTCTACTTCAGACCCATATAAATTTCCTGCTATTAAAATATCTGGAAATTCATCCTTATTATAATCAAATACTAAGAATTTGTTTATAGAAGTAAATTGTGCTTCCATTGGTAATTCATGCATTTTAAAAGTACCGTTACCTTTATTCTCTATCCAGCAGCTGGCAAAGGTATAAGCTTGATAATGCAAGGCTTTTTCTAACATGTTTTCACCGTAGATTTCTTGAAGATTGGCATTTGCAAAAGATTCAAAAGTTTTAAACCTGCTCTTTATTGCAGGTACTTGTTGCGAAGAACATTCTCTACCCCTAAGCGGCAATTGTGTACCCTGTTTTTTATAGGTTAACACAATATCCATACTATTATTCTCATCAAAATCGTTAACATATACTTCAAATGGAGTTTCTAAACTAGCTTTGTATTTATAATTCAGTCCTAAATTCCCTGCTAAATAATCCAAATCCCCATCGCCATCAACATCTGCTTTCTCTAGACTATACCACCATCCATTAGACTTTTCAAAGCCTAACTTTTTAGTTACTTCTTGAAAGGTATTTCCATTGTTTCTAAAAAAACGAATAGGCATCCATTCTCCCGCTATTAACAAATCTAAATTTCCATCCCTATCAAAATCATCCCAGATTGCAGATGTTACTAAACCAGCATCGCTTAATGATGGAGCAACTTTTTCGGTTACATCTTCAAATCTTAAATCTGTATCTATACCACCATTATTCTTTATGATATAACTTTTTGCAGCAAAAGGATACTTACCTGGTATAATTCTGCCTCCAACAAAAAGGTCTGGTTTACCATCTTGATTATAATCTCCTGCTTTTACAGTCAAACCACTACTTGTAATTTTTGGCAAGACCTTTTCACCCTTTACAAATCCGTTCGGTGTATTTATATAAATTCTATCTTGGTAAAAATCTTCGTTCCGATTTTTATCATTACCACCATTTACAACATATAAATCTAAATCGCCATCTCCATCTGCATCAAATAGTAACGATTCCATATCTTCATAAAGTGCATCTTTTTGCCAAGGTCCATCCAATACATCAAATTTTCCATCCGTATTTTGAATGTACATTACAGCAGAACTGCTTGTAGCATTTCCAACAAAGAAATCCTCTAGCCCATCACCATTTACATCTCCAACTGCAACACCAGCACCAAATTGTGAGTTTTTATGAGGCAACAGAGGTTCGTCATCAAAATCATTATATGAATTTTCTATGTGTTTAAAATCAACTTGAGATTGCTTGGTGATATCTAACATGTGTTGTGTTTCAGAAATTGGATTTTCCATTTTACTTGCATCTGCATAAGAAACTTCTAAAATTTGATTTGCTTTTATATCCTCTAAAATTTGTTGTTTATTATCTGGCCAAATCACTTCCATCTTTTGAATAGTGGTTTCGTCTCCTAATCCAAAATGTAAATTTGGTGCAACACTAGACTGAAATCCTCGTGTAAGGGTTAATTCTTGTAATTGTTCTCCTTGCTTTGTAGTGATTTTTATTTTAGTTCCTAAGCCAAGCGTATTTGTAGAATCTCCTTTTAAAGTAACATTGATGTAATTGCTATTATTTGTCTTATTTTCAAAAACAGAAGCAACATCATCTAAGTTATTCATAACAATATCTAAATCACCATCATTATCCAAATCAGCATAGGAAAGTCCATTAGAAAAACCTTCATAACTTATACCCCAATCTTCATTGACTTTTGAGAACGTATAATCTTTATTATTTTTAAACACAAAATTATCGATAGGGTGACTTGGATATTTTTTATAATCTAAGTTTTTTGTTTCTCCAAAGAATGTTTCATTTTGGTATTGCATGTTCACATCATTATTGTTTACATCTCTCTTCATCCCATTTGTAATGATAATATCCTTAAATCCGTCATTATCAAAGTCGGCAAATAATGTACCCCAACTCCAATCTGTTGTCGCTACTCCTGCCCTTCTTGCGATATTGCTAAAAACTGGCATTTTGTTATAAACACCATTATTGAGCTGTAAACTATTCTGCATATATTGATAGTGTAAACCTAAATCTACAGCCTGATAAAAAGATGTAGGATTCATACTTGCCATATTTGTTTTAGAGCGTTTATAGTCATTAGGAGTCATATCAACTTGCATGATATCTAGTAACCCATCATTATTAAAATCGGCAACATCAGCACCCATTCCAAACATAGAAATATTATTAGTGGCTTGTTTAACAACCTCTTTAAAAGTTCCATCTCCATTATTTAAGTATAAATAGTCTGGTACATTAAAATCATTAGAAACATATAAATCTTGCCAGTCATCTTGGTTAAAATCTGCAGCTACAACACCTAGTGTTAAGCCAAAATTTTTCACTCCAGAAACCTCTGTTACATCTGTAAAGGTATTGTCACCATTATTTTTATATAAATGTCCTGAATCTTCTAATGTGTTTATTTCCATCTTCTCATGATAGAATTCATTACCCTGACTCACAGGAACCAAAGGGTAGTTTCCAACGAATAAATCTAGAAGACCATCATTATCATAATCGAAAAAAGTAGACTGAATAGAAGCTGTTTTATCGGCAATACCATAAGATTCTGCTTTTTCAGTAAATGTATTATCTCCATTATTAATAAAAAGTTGATTCTCTGTATTCCCGAATTTGGCAGAAACAGAAACATAAATATCTAACCATCCATCATTATTAATATCTACCATCGTTGTACCAGTATACCAACGATTATCTCCCATAACATTTGCTTTTTCTGTAATATCTTCAAATTGCATGTTACCTTTATTGAGATACAACTTATTAGATGTCATATTACCAGTAAAATAGATATCTGATAATCCATCATTATTAATATCACCAATAGACACCCCACCTCCCATATACAGAAATGGAAATTGAAAATAATTCAGGGTATCATTTTCTATTATATTATTTGCAAAAGCTACGCCTGTTCGATCTGGTTTTACATTTACAAAATTGGTTTTTCTAGTATCATCTTTTTTTGACACACATGAAGATAATAAGACAATCGATAGTAAAATAAAGATACGATTCATACTGCTTTTTATTCAAAATTAGAAAAAAAGGAACCATGTAATTATGATTCCTTTTAAATATAGTTTACTTACTCTTTGAATTACAAATCATTAATAACCAGGATTATGCTCGAAATTTGGATTTGAATCAATTTCATTTTGTGGAATATCAATATACTCTCTTCCTGGCTTGTAAGCACTTGTACCTGCACTTTCCGATTTAAATTCTGGATTATTTACAATTCTTTCTACAACTTTATCCCAACGTAATAAATCAAAATATCTAGTACGCTCTAAACTTAACTCTTTTACTCTTTCATCGCTTATATCCTGCATAGTAATAGAATTTAAGGGTGGCATGTCAACTCTTGCTCTCACTTGATTAATAGCATCTAAAGCTGGAGCTGAAGAACCACCTAACATAAATTGAGCCTCTGCATACATTAAAAGAATATCTGCATATCTTAAAATTCTTAAATTATTTCCAGATTGATGCCATCCATCTTTTTGGGAGCTAACATAACCACCATACTCTATATCTAAAAATTTATTTGCCCAAACTAAATTACTATCGTTACCATATACTTCTTGATAGCTTTTACCTTCATATGTTTTTGAAGATAACAATTTACCTTCATAAGTGGTTGTTTCATTACTGTTAAAAAACAGTGTTGTATAAGCTCTAGGATCTATTTCACCATTTACGGTTTTTTCGTCTAAAAATAAATCTAGAACCCAATTATTAATACGCATCCCATCTTGACCTGTATAGCCTCTAGGAGCTAAATCTGGATGATAGGCGGCTCCTTTTCCTAAACCTGGGTTATCACCTCCCCAACCTTGATTTCCATCTGCAATTAATTGAATTTCAAACAAAGACTCGGCATTGTTTTCATATTCTTCTGTAAAATTTGCTGCGTAATCATCCATTAAATGGTATCTACCATCCATCACTTTCTCAAATTCGGTTACTGCTTCGTCATACTTTTTTCTATATAAAAAAACTTTTCCTAAAAGACCTGTCGCTGCTCCAGATGTTGCTCTACCTATTTGCTCTGATGGCCACGTTGTTGGTAACATTTGTTGTGCCATTTTTAAATCGGATTCAATTTGTTCCCAAACATCTTCAGGGTTGGCTTGCGGAATCAATTTAGGATTTTCTATTTCACTAATTGGTGTTGTAATTAGCGGAACGTTTAACCAATTGTTTACCAGTCCAAAATAATTATAAGCTCTTATAAAATAAGCTTCCCCAACAATATTATCTCTTACAGTTTGATCCATATCTATAATTGGCACATTAGCTATAACTTCGTTAGCTCTGGTAACTCCTTGAAACATAGCACTCCAAACCCAAAATGTACCATTACTGTCTGAGGTACCATTAAAAGATCCAATATTTGTACGTTCTGAAGTTCCAAAACCATTCACTACATCGTCTCTATAATCTGATGTAAAAATCTCAAATCGAGAATAATACCAAATATTGGTAAATGGACTATAAGCTCCTATAATTGCTTTAGTGGCATCTTCTTCTGTTTGCCAAAACGATTCTGGTGTCACTGCATTCGGATTGGTTTGATCTAAAATATCATCTCTACAGCTAACTGTTAGTACAAAAATACCAAGCACTGTCAAAATTAATCTTGTTGTTATTTTTAAATTTCTCATTGTATGTGTTTTTATAATTAAAACGAAGCTTGAATACCAAATTGAAAAGTTCTTGGTGTTGGATATGTACCTTCATCGACACCTGAATTAAAAATTTGTACACTATTTCCTCTATTATTTCTTCCAACTTCTGGATAATAACCAGTATAATCTGTAATGGTAAATAAGTTGGTTGCAGATACGTAAAAACGAATCTTACTGACTTTAATTTTTTCTAAAACATCATTTGGCATAGAATAACCTAACTGAATATTACGTAATCTAAAATAAGCTCCATCTTCTAAATAAAAGTCAGACATTCTTCTGTTAAATCCAGGGTCTGTTTGTGTATTTCTTGGAATACTTGTATTTGTGTTTGTAGGTGTCCAAGCGTTTAAAGCATCCTTAAAATAGTTTGCTTCAGTATCAAAATAACCTCTATATTTTGAGCCGTTTAAAATTTTATTCCCTGTTACCCCGTTAAAGAATAAGTTTAAATCAAAATTCTTATATTCTCCAGATAAATTAATTCCGTAAACAAAGTCTGGGTTTGGATTACCTAAATATTTTCTATCCATATCATCAATATCACCATCACCGTCTAAGTCTTTAAACTTGATATCTCCTGCTTGTGGATTATTAGAATCATTAGCAGCTTGAGCTTCAGCATCCGTTTGGTAAATTCCATCCGTAACATAACCGAAGAATGACGATATAGGTTGCCCAACATCTGTTTTGGTACTATTAATTGTGTTTGAAGTAAATGAACCACCAATAATTGGTGTGGCATCGCCTAATGCTGTCACTTCATTACTTAAAACAGAGAAGTTTGCAGAAGCATTAAATTTAAAATCACCCCATTGATCATTATAACTTGTTAAGAATTCAAAACCTTTGTTTTTAATACTCGCGGTATTAAAAGGTACTGCATTTGAAAAACCGGTATATAATGGTAATTGTAAACTAACTAAAACATCTTCTGAATTTTTAATATAATAATCTAAAGTAAAGTTTAAGCGGTTATTTAGTGCTCCAAATTCAACACCTATATCTGTGGTTTTTGTAGTTTCCCAAAAAATATTACTATTAACACCTTTGGTTATAGAATAACCAGGCACTCTACCTTGATTAGTTCCTAAGATATATTCACTATTCAAATTTAACTCAGGATCAATAGCATAGATAGAAACGTTATCAGAACCAATTTCACCATAACTAACACGGAGTTTTAAATTAGAAATAAGATCTACATCTTCCATAAATTTTTCATTGCTAACATTCCATCCTAAAGCGATAGATGGAAAAGTTCCCCAACGTAAATCTTCTTTAAACAACGATGAACCATCTCTACGAATAGTTGCAGTTAACAAATATCTGCTATCAAAAGTATAGCTTAATCTTCCAAAATAGGATTGAATTCCTTTGGTTAAATCCTGTGAAGGCATCTGTACTCTATCTTGAGCTGCAGATGCTACATGTATATCATTCGATGGGAAATTCCTTGCCACAGCTCCTAATGATCTTGAATTGCTTAATTGATCAGTATACCCTAAAAGCACATCTAAACTATGTTTATTAAAAACTTTTTTATAGTTTAATGTGTTTTCTATTAATGTAGATAAGAAATTGGTGTTTGTCTCGTTAAGTTCTCCATATGGTGAGTTTCCAAGAGATGCAGGGTTGAACTCATATTCTGGAGTAAATCTATAATTATTATCAGCATAATATTCTAAACCTAAATTTAATTTATAGGATAAACCATCAATAATTTCAAAAGTTGCTCCAATATTTCCCAATACGGTATTTCTGGTTACAGTTCTATCCTCGATAGCAGCTAAACCTAAAGAGTTAATAGCGCTACCCACACCATAGTATCCGCTAAAAGATGGTGAACCTGGACCTGAAGGAATATCAGAACCACTAAAATTCCCATCATCATCTCTTGTTCTTATCGTTGGAATTAAATCTCTTTCTTTATTAAAATAATTGTTCGGATTATTTACAGTTCTGGTTAATCCAATGGTATTTTCTAATCGAAACTTCCCTTTGGTTAATGTTGCGTTAGAACGAATCGTTGTTCGCTCAAAACCAGACTCTTTAACTACTCCTTCTTGATCATAATGATTTAGTGAAAGATTAAACGCAGAGTTTTCTCCACCACCATAAAAACGAACGTTTGCGTTTGTAACTGGAGCTACACGCAAAGATTCGTTTTGAATATCACTAGTATAATTTGGATTAAACTCTGTATCGTTTGCCGGAAACCTTGGATTCCCATCATTATCTCTAGCTCTATTTACAATTTCAGCATACTCACTGGCAGAGGCCCAATCTAATGTGTTAATTACTTTTTGTACACCATAGCTATAATCTGTATCTATACCTAAGCTACCTTTTTTTCCTTTTTTAGTAGTAATAATTACAACCCCATTAGCTGCTCGTGATCCATAAATTGCACTAGCAGAAGCATCTTTTAAAACAGATATAGTTTCAATATCTGCAGGATTAATAGAACTCATACTACCTGTTAACATTCCATCAATAACATATAATGGACCTGCATCTGATAATGTACCTGAACCACGAATAGTTACTATAGAACCAGAACCAGGTGCACCTCCAGTAGATTGTACATTTACCCCAGCCATACGACCTTGTAATGCTTGTGATGCATCATTATAAGTATATTTATCAATATCATCTCCATCTACTACACCTACAGAACCTGTTAAATCTGATTTCTTTTGTGTACCATATCCAACAATAACTACGGCATCTAAACTTTGAACATCAGACTCTAAATTTACCTGCATGTTTGTTTGATTTCCTACAGTTATTTCCTTGGTAACATAACCTAAAAAGGAAAATACTAAAACGTCCTCGCTTGTGGCAGTTAGACTAAAATTTCCGTCAAAATCTGTTGAAGATCCATTTGATGTACCACGTATTATTACATTTGCACCTGGTATTCCTAAACCGTTCTCATCAAGAACGACCCCAGTAACCACCTGTTGCGCATACATCGACGATATGGAAAGCACCATGAAAAGCAGCCATAAACTACCACTTTTCTTTAATAACTTAGATTGATCATTTTTCATTAGTAATAAAGTTTAAAAGATTAAATTGATTCGTATAAGCATTCATCAAATGCCTAATAATGTTAGTGATACAAATCAAGTTTGTTTTCTAGATTTATTAGGAATCAAATGTCTTAATTGCTATAACATATGATTAACAATTATTTGTTATAACAATCAACAAACCAATTCAACACACTAACAACAAACGTCTAAAACCCATTAAAACAAATACAATTACTCACAATTTTTATCAGAATAGAATAGAACAGAAGTTTTATTAGTAATTCTTTTAAATAATAAAAAAATAGTCTGAATGTAATCTATTGAATTAGTCTACTTATTAATCCGTGAGTAATCTTTGTGAGTCTTATTCATTAGAATTGAATGAAGACTTTAACGATTTGCAGTTTTTTCTCCCACTTATTGAAGAGTTAATAACTCCGCTAACAACTCATGTTATTTCATTTTCATATAACAAATACATGCAACTTGAAAACAAAAAAACGTACTTTACTTTTAAAATGATAATTTAATAAGTTTGAAGCGTGAAGTTTAAAGAAAAAAAGAAGACTGCTTTTACAACACATATAAATGTCTTAAAAACATAAACATAATTATCATGGTTCTATGTGGCTATTACAGTGTTTATAATTTTAAAAGAAAGGGGATTGTCGTCTAAATTCACTACAATATAATTTGTATGAAGTTCTGTGAATTTTCTTACAAACTAGTCCGTTAACTTATCTATTAAAATCAAGGGTTATTAGAAATACTAAATATATTTCTCAGATTTTTAACTATAAAAACTACTTAATAAAATTTTGAACATCACGTCTGCGCTGCTATATTATTCTATTATATAGCAAGAAAAGAATGTATATTTTTGGGAAAGCATTTACCCAAAACAAACACAAAACATGGAATGTGTTTGCATAGTTATCCTTTAAGTTAAACTTGAGATAAGACGAAAGTCAAATCAACTATTACTTTACACGTATTTTAAAGTTAATCGGTTCACGTTTTTAAGATTTAAAAACTGTTAACCGAATTGTGAACCGATTAGATTGATACGATATCAATTTAAATGAATGTCCTAAAACAATAAAACCTCGTAAATCACAAGATCTACAAGGTTTTGAATCAATTTACAATTGACTATTGTCGGGGTGGCAGGATTACAACCTTTCCACACAAACATATACGTATCAGCTATTTACAAGATTAAAAACTTAACTGTTAGCCGAATTGTTGACGATATTATAAATGAACTCGAAGTAAAATGCTTTACTATCTGATAATGCAAATATATAATTTGTATTATTTAAAGTCAATATTATAGACTTTTATTTCGATGTTAAATCGAATTATAAACACCTTCCTTAATGGATTAGTTCCCTCTCTAACCAAACTAATCAGAGACGATTAATCGATATTATTAAAACTGCTTATAAAACGGATTAAAAAAAAGAAAAATCTGTACCTTAATTTTTAATTGTTTAAACATCCCTATAACCTCCCTATAGGGGATTTTATTTTCATCTAATTTTCTAAAGAATTTAACCAAAAAAGGATAATTTTTATAAGAAATATCACACAAAACTATCATAATAAACAGCATTATTAACCCATTTCAATATATCCCTATAGGGTCGTCATATGGATAAATATCCATTAAAACGAATCAAATTTGTATAACGAAAGTCAAATCACGTTAGGGGACTATCAATTTTTTTTTTAAAGATACAATAGTCCCTTTTAAAAAAAATGCTCTAGTATGGCAAAAAGTATTATTACAACCGACGATCTTCGAGAGTTCAAAATGGAATTACTCGATGACACTAAAAAACTATCAATAAAACAATCTAAAGGGGAATTAAAAAGATATCTCAGATCTTCAGAAGTTATGGAATTACTACAAGTTAGTGTAGGAATATCACTATTCCAGGGTTGGAATAGCAGTCGTTTCGCAATTGAATTTTACGTAAATCAAAAGGATTTGATGTTTGCTTCAAAAATAGTCTCAAAATCTACATATCATAGATGCGTTACAGAATTAAATACATGGAATTACCTTTCTTATTTCCCTTCCAATAATCCATACAAAGGAAGTAAAATTAAGATGCCCATTTTTGGTACAAATGATAACACTGTTTCGGAACAGTTCATTCCCAAATTAGGACAGCTTGCGGGACAGTACCGTCCCAAATTTGTACCGCTTCTGGATCACAACCGTCCAATACTAGAACAAGCTATATACCAGTACCGTCCCACCTGTGGACAAGCACTGGTATCTACTATAAACAATAACAAACAAGTAAACAATATAAAACAGCCAAAGGGCTGTCAGGAAGTAAAATTATTTTTATTGAAAAAAAAATTTAATGCTGATGAAGGAAAAAAATTCTTCGAGTATTATAAAAATCGAGACTGGAAAACTAGTGGTGGAAACGACATTCGTGATTGGCGAGCCAAAGTCATAAACGGGATGGATAGAACAGCGATATTCGACCTAGGAAACAATCCAAACAAAAAAACAAGTGTCCCAAATCAAGGACAACTTACGAACCACTAAAAATAAGAACTATGGACAACCCGTGGAAGATTTGATGGCAAAAGCGTAATCTACGATTTTGATAAGATTCTGATTTACCTGGATGCTAAAAGAAAATTACTTTTTGGTGACGACTTCAAAATGTACGATAAAGACGCCATTATTATAAAAAACTATGACATTATTTTATCTAAGTCAAAAAAAAAATTGAAAAAACAAATTAGTCCTTGACTGAAATTTCATCTCCATACTGATTAAAAAAATGTTCCAAGTCTTCTTGCTCCAAACCTTGATTTTCTTTTTCTAAATAGCCTACAAAATCTGCTGAACTTTGTGAATACGTTCCTCCTAATTTCTGAGGTATAATGGTTATATACATAGCTTCAAGTTTTAGAGTTCATTGTTTAGATTAAGCTTTTCTTTAAAGCGTACTTCCTTCTTTTCTTCTTTAAAATTCATACTTGAATGCGATGGATTCTGAGTAAGATCCTCGTTTTGAAATAGCAACTCCATCATCGCAACTGTAGGTTTGGTTTGTGTCTTTTCCATATCACGCATAATGGCGATTACCGCATTAATACGTTTCTTCAGAGAAGCTTCAATGGTACGCCCTGTAGGTCCAAATGTTTCTTTTGGAGAGATTTCATTATAGAAGAAAAAATCAAGCATAGAAGACATCGCCTCTGTGTGCGATTTGAAATGCGTTCTTGAAAATTCTTGAAAACGTTTAGCTGTTTCCTTTTTGAATCTAACACCAATAAATGAGTCCATAATTCGCCGATTTGTCGCAAATTCTTCCCTAAAACTAGGCGTTCGCAAGCCATTTGTCGCAAATTGCTGAAAGTCAAGAAATTACAATATTTTCAAACAACTGATTGTCAGTGTTTTAAAACAGAAAAGGAGTCCATAACATCGCTCTGCGTGTTACCCTCTTGCTACTCCTTTTCGTTCGCCCCAAGCGAACAAAATTCCTTACAATTTGCTTAAAAAAAGCCAATTGCCCTTTTAGGGAAATAAATTTCCAATAGGTTAATATTTTTGATGAAACGGTTCTCGGCGAAAGTAGAATTGAGATAACCGTATACTAAATTTAGTTCTGAAATTCAGCATTTTAAAGATACACTTTTTTTATCAATTGAAAATTAATCACATAGAAAAACACCTTCAAATTTTTAGAGGTGTTCCTTTTAAATCATAAAATTAATGGCTACAAATTTTAATATTCTACAGGCAACATTAACATGTTATCTATAAAATATAACCGTATTTTTTGAAGTGGAAAATCTGTAACGCGATAGGTCTGCATATCTAAAACAGTATCATTTCCATCTGTGTAAATAATTTCTGCTTCATACCCTTTTTGCTTTTGATCGGCTCCAGATAAACGTTTAAAATCGATGGTTATAAAATAGGATTTTTTCATCAATTGTTTTCCTATAATTGATGCGTCTGTGATTAACCAATGACATTGCCCATGTTCGGCTAAATATTGAATACCTTCTGTATACCGGGTATTAATCAATGGGATTTTAAAACATTCCATCGATCCGTGAAATTGTTGTAATCCTTCTTCTAATATGTTAACTTTAGTGCTCATTTTCAAAGTATTTTAAAGGTTAAAAAATTAAAAGAGGGTTTTACTGTGGAAGGTTCACCCTCTTTTTTTTGATTTCAAATTTTAGGCTTTATCAGGCTTAGAACCCAATAATAAAATGTCATTTGCAACTACCTCTGTGATGTAATGCGTTTGCTCGTCTTTAGACGTATAACTTCTAGTTTTAAGCTTTCCAGTTACACCAACTTCCTTACCTTTAGAAGTGAATTTTTCAATAATTTCGGCTGTACTTCCCCAAGCAACTATAGAATGCCAATTAGTTTCAGTTTGCTTTTCGCCTTTAGCATTTTTAAAATGCTCATTCGTGGCTAATGAAAATCGGGCTACTTTTTTACCGTTTTCAAGAATGGTGATTGTTGGTTCTTGTCCAATGTTTCCAATTAACTGTACGTGATTTTTGATACTACTCATAATAAAAGATTTAAAGATTAATTAAATTACCATCCGAACCATTCAGACGGCTTGTGTCTATATTTTTTTTTAAATTATTTACTTATTATATCCTGAGCGTTTTCCTTTTTTGTTTTTTTTGGTGCCGCTTCCTTTTGTATGTTTTTGTCTGATTTCATAAGATTCATTTTAGATTTACTTCCCATAGTGCCCTCACTGTTACCTTTTTTTGTTGCTTATACAGTTTCAATATTTCGAATTGATAAGGACTTATAAAAGGGAGGTACGACCGGTTATGCAGTCCGTTCAACTTCTAAATGTTGGTATTTTGCTATCGAAAAACGGGAAGTAATTGTGAGGGTCTGGGTGTAAGTCTAAAGTCTTTTGTGAAATACAAATACATTGGAAGCGCTACCAAATGCATAATAGAATTCTGATTTATCGAACGCTATTCACGATTTTCGCTCTGTAATGAAGTGTTCTTCCTGGCGCAGCAGGAAGGTTAAACGCAATGGAAAGCTAAAATTGGGGATTGTGTTCAAGACTTGTGCAGGTAAGCTCTTTTTCCGAAATGTAACTTTTTCGTGAAATGAAGTGGAAATGTGCTAACCGGGTTATGAAAACAAATCTTTTTCCTGTAGTAGGATGCCAAGCGAACGTGACGTTAATGCTGTAGGTTGTAATGGAGTTTGATTGCTTCCCGTTTTTCTCGGGAATTAGCAAGCAAGTGAAATGGAAGACGGAAGCCTTAACGTTGTGTTCAAGACTTTTTTAAGGAAGTGCTTTTCCCGAAATGGAGCTTTTCGCGGCATGTAGCGGGAATGGGCTGAGGGTAGTAAGAAAACGTTTCCTAATATCAATTAGACTAACCAATTCAGAAAATAAAAATTATAAATCAGCTTTAAACTTGAGTTTACCAAATTCACTTTCTATAAATTTAAATTGGTTTTTAATCTTGCTAAATGTAAATACTAAGTTTGAAATCAGTAGGTCTACATACACATAATTTTTCGCACTCTAGAATAAGCTTTTTTTGCCAGTTGTTATGCTTAGTTAAATCATTAATAAAGGCCTTATATGTATATTTTACCACTTTAAAGAGGACTACTACTGATTTTTAAAGGACTAATTAAAAGAATTAAATTGCAAATAATTTAAATTTCATTAACCTTATTTATTTAGGTTTACACTTTTCTAAGGATTTAATAAAAACGAAATAATTCTTAGCCTAATACTAAAACAACTAATTGTATTAATAATTTCAGCCCCGAAAAGGAGCTAAAACTATTATAATTATGTAGTAATAAAGTTTAAATCTTCTTCTGATACATTTTACTAAAGACTAAAAATAACACACCACATAACAACCACGCAGGTAAAGTTACAAAAGACAAGAATACATCAAATTGAAGCGATATAAAGTAAAACACGCCAAAGCTTATAGCCCATGCAAAAAACACAGATTTATTAAAAGAAAGTTGAGCTACTTCTGCATAATTTTTTACAATTCCTGCTCGTTTATGGAAGAAATGTTCAAAGACGATTACCGCTCCAAATGGTGCTAAAATAAATCCGTAGAGCGCTACAAAACCTAATAATTTCATGGCAAAGGCCGGAAACAATCCTGCTACGGTTGCTACTGTTCCTGCTAATATTGTTACTTTAGCTGTAGACAATTTTGGTAAAATAGCTTGAAATGCTAATCCTGCTCGGTATATGGTAGGGTTAGCTGTAGTCCATCCCGCTAAAACAACTGCAATAATTCCTAGGATTCCAATAGCATTGTTTGCTAAAGGTCCTGGTGCTACAGGAGGAGCTTCTCCGTTACTTAAAAAGGCCTGAGCTTCTGGCGATTTTAAATAAACGGCGTATAACAAGGCTGCAGCAATCCAAGCCATATAATGTCCAACGTACATCCCTGCTGCAGTTGCCCATCCCGCTTTAGCTTCTTTTGCGAATCTAAATACAGACAAATCAGACATACCAATGTGCATCGCCCCATTAGCGAACCATGACCAAATAACTACATGCCAAAATGTAAATTTTATTTGTCCAGGGAATGGCTCAGAACCTTCTCCCCAAATATTCCAGAAGTCTGAAAAACTACTAACACCTAATTGATTAAGCGCAACAATTCCACAAGCTATAAATGCAACTACAATTACTGGAGACATCCAATTGGCTGCTTTAGTAACTGTATCGTAACCTCGAGCCGCTATTATTGAAATAACAGCACCTATTAGTATAACAATTACAATCCAAGTTAAACCATTAGGCATGGTATCTGTTAATTTTGGCATAGGCATATCGAAAGGTATACCAACTGCTGTAGCAGAAACCGTTATCATTGATCCTGCCAAAAAACAAAATAAAATACCATTAGCCAAATTATAACCTGTGACTAATTTTTTACCACAAATTTTCTCTAATTGAAAATATAAAGTCAATCTATTTTTTACAGCTATTTCTGCTGTTAAGAAACGCCAACTTAAAACAGCCAAAATATTACCTATAAGCAAGCCTATTATTAAATCGAAGGCACTCACTCCTGCTGTTAGAAATAAGGGACCTATCATAAACTCAGTTCCTGCCGCATGTTCTCCAGCATACATACCAATAAAACTTTTCCAACTTTTAAGTTTAGATTGTGGTACTGGAGTTCTTTCAAATTCCCCTCCTGCTATTTGTTCTATAGCATCTTGTTCTTGACTATATTCTGACATTCTTAGTTGTAGTTTGTTTTAATTAAAATTCTCTTATTATTCGTTTTTAATAAGTCAAAAATTGAATTTTATCAAATGTGCTGGTTAACCACAATGTTGTAAATAAATTAACTTAAAATTCTATTTGACTATTATACTTACGAAAATAAATGCTACCAATAAATTATCTATCCTGTACTGTACCGTAATGTATATTTAACAAAAAACTCAGCCACATTAGTAACTGAGTTTTCTTTCATTTATTTGTTAGTAATATTTGGCATAAACCACTCGGGTGTGCAAATATTCTTCCATACCATGTTTGCCATCTGCACCACCAACACCTGACTTTTTCCATCCGGCGTGAAAACCTTGTATGGCTTCAAAATGCTCTCTATTTACATAGGTTTCTCCAAATTGCAAACTATTAGTAGCATGCATGATGTTATTATAATTTTCTGAAAATATAGATGAGGTTAAACCATACTGACAATCGTTAGCCAAGGCTATGGCTTCATCTAATGTAGTAAACTTCATTACAGGTAACACTGGGCCAAACACCTCTTCCTGAACCACCTGCATATTCTGTGTACAATTGGTCAACAAAGTAGGCTCATAAAAATACCCTTTACTAAATTTTTCCGGGCGCTTTCCTCCTACTAGAACTTCGGCTCCTTCCTTTTTAGCAAATTCGACCATTTCAGAAATTTTATCGATTTGTGATTTAGAAACTAAACTACTCATATCGGCATTCACTCCGGTTAAAGCATCTTCAACCGTAACTTCACTCATCTTTTTGGTCAATTTTTCGACAAATTCATCGTAAATACTGTCTTCAACATACACACGTTCTGCACAGTTACAAACTTGACCGCTAAAAATCACTTTTGAAGACACTACAGCATTAACTGCTAATTCTAAATTGGCATCAGCACAAACAATAGCAGGTGCTTTCCCTCCTAATTCTAAAGAGACTTTGGTAATATTTTCAGCTGCAGCTTCAATAATTTTTTGTCCTGCACCAACACTTCCTGTTAAACTAATTATCCCCGTAATTGGACTTTTTGAAAGCGCGTTACCAACTGTTCTACCCGATCCACATACAAAATTTAATACACCTTTAGGTAAATCAATATTCTGAATAAAATCGGCAAATTCCATAATAGTATTTGGTGCTTCAGAACTTGGTTTTATAACACAGGTATTTCCTGTAATTAAAGACGCTGCAACTTTTCTTGCCATTACAAAAAATGGGAAATTCCAAGGACAAATACCTACAGCTACACCAATTGGTACTTTATGAAGGTAAATGTGTTCTTTAGCACGATCACTTTGTATAATTTCGCCTTCAATACGTCTAGCCCATCCGGCGTTATAATCGAAATAATCTGCTGTGACGTCAATTTCTACTTGTGCTAACCCGATAACTTTGGCTTGTTCTTTCGACAAAGTTTCTGCTAAAAACACTCTATTTTCTCTAATAACATCAGCCATTTTATGTAAAAAAGCGGCTCTTTGTATAGCTGGTAATGCTTCCCACACTGGCTGGGCTGCTTGAGCAGCTTCTAATGCGTTGTTAGCGTCTTCAACAGTACCTGTAGAAATTGTACTTAACACTTCTTCTGTACAGGGATTTAAAATTTCAATGACCTCTGTAGCTTTAGAGTCTACAAATTGTCCATTGATATATTGCTTATAATGTTTCATTTTAAAAAAATTATTTTGCTATTATTTATTGGTTTGTTTAATTAAGTGATATGGAAAATCACTTGTCGTGGCACAACATAATTGATTCATAACTTGCTGTAATTCTGTCTTCAATAATGAAATAGTATGATTACCACCTTCTTTTCCAAGTGCAGAAACACCGTACATAAACGAGCGTCCCATAAATGTAAATTTTGCCCCACTTGCCAATGCTCGAGCTACATCAGGTCCTGAACGAATTCCACTATCCATCATCACTTCTATCTGATTACCATATTTTTCTGCAATTGTGGTTAGTGGTTTTATGGTAGATTCACCTGCGTCTAATTGCCGCCCACCATGATTAGAGACTATAATTCCGTCTATCCCTAATCTAATAGCTTCCTCTGCATCATATTCAGAGGCTACACCCTTTAATACTAACTTTCCTTTCCACATATCACGAATCGGTTTTATTTTTTCTGCATTTAATCGACCAGAAAAAGTTTGATCCATAAATTTCCCTAACTGTTTTAAATCTAAACCTTTTGGCATATAAGGCTTTAAGTTTTCAAAATTAGGTTGACCATATCTTAAAGTTTCTAAAGCCCAATGTGGTTTACCTAAAACTTGTAAAATATTTTGGATAGACATCTTTGGAGGCATTGCTAATCCATTACGTATATCTCGTGGTCTAAAACCAAAGGTGGGTACATCGCAAAGAATTACCAGCACAGGACATTCTGCAGCTGCGGCTCGATGAATAATATCGTCTCTTAATCTATTTTCTGTAGGATGATACAATTGAAACCAAGCTTTTCCTTCTGTTAATTCACTTGCTCGCTCAATACTCGTCGTCGTTACAGTGCTTAGTATGAATGGAATATTATGCTCGAAAGCAGCTTTGGCTAAAATTTCTGGAGAGTTAGGCCACATTAATCCTTGTAAGCCCACAGGTGCAATCCCAAAAGGGGCATCATATTCTATTCCAAATAATTTAGTTTTTAAGGAAGACCCTACATGTGCCCTTAAATAATTTGGCTTTAATTGTACATCTCTTAATTCTGAGGTATTTCTTAATAAATTTACATCCTCATTACATCCTCCATCTAAATATTCAAAAGCAAACTTTGGTATTTTTTTTTGCGCTTTAGTTCTTAAATCATCTATTGATGGATAGCGTGAATCAAATTTTATAGCCATGTTATTTTTTTTACGATAAAAACTTTTTTCTTAAATCTTCTACTTGATTGTCATTAATTGGGACCATTTCTCCAAGTGAATTTCCTAAGACTATAGATTTAGCACTAAATTCTGCAACCTCTAAATAATCGAAAGTTTGAAGTAATTTGTCGCCAGTAATAATTACCGAATCGTTTTCTATAATTAATGCTGTAGCACAATTATCTACAAGATCTGAATTGTTGTTTTTTCTGAAATGAGCACCGTATTTTAAAGTTTTTATATCCTGTAAAAAAATCCAACTTTCTGGAATAGTACGTACATTTAAATAACTTCCTGTTACACCAAAAGCCATTAAATATGGAGATTGTGTCATGATTATTGAATTCACCTCGGGGTTACGATTGTATATTTCTTGATGAATCCAAGCTGCTCTACTCGGTTTTTTTCCGGCCTCGCGTTTACCTTCTTTTACTTGAACAATATCATCTAAATCTATATCCCATCTATTAATTCCTGTAGGGGTTATAAGAAAATCGTTTTCATTCCATCGCATAGAAACTGTCCCATAAGAGCTAATCATCAATCCTTGTTGACAAGAACGTTGCACTATTTGACAGATTTCTAGTCGTTTTTCAACTTCGTCTGAAAGATACGATGTGGTTTCCATTTCTGGTAAAACTCCTGTAGCTTGAGCCTGAAAATCATCTAATTGTTCATTTGTTAAGTATCTTGGTGTTCCTATTTGAGAACCATACAGTATGGTGCGCGCACAAAATTCTAAAGCTTCAAAACGTTCAAAAGCATCTGTTAAGTCACTTCCACCTAAAACGGTACCGTGATTTTCCATAATTACAGCTTTATATCCCTTTTTAAATTCGGCAGCTATGACTTCTCCCAAATCTTCGCTTCCAGGAAGTCTATACTCTGCATAGCCTATTGGACCACACACATGTTTAGCTTGTGAGATAACATTAGTATTAGGAATTTTTCGTACAATACTAAATGAAACTAAGGCTGGAGGATGCGCATGAATAACCGATTTTATATCTGGACGAGCTTCATAAATGGCTTTATGAAAAGGAAATTCTGAAGATGGTTTATGTTTACCTATTATTGTACCATCTTTTTTTACACAAATAATATCTGACGCTCTTAAAGAACCTTTATCAATAGCTGATGGGGTAACCCAAATATCTCCATTCTGGTCTATAACTGATATGTTACCACCAGAAGTCGTGGTCATTCCACGTTTATAAATTCTACTAATTATTGTAGTAATTTGGTCTCTTGGATGAATTAGTTTTATTTTTCTAGTCATTATTTTTTTTGATTGAAAATTAGAAATACTCTATGATTTAACTCACTATAAAAGGCACATGCTTTTTAAGGGCGTAATTTTTTTTAAGAAATTTAGAGTTCAGTTTAGCGTCTGAAATAGCAATTGCTGCCCCTAATGCAGATCCTAACGAAGAATCTGTAGTTCTTAATTTTTTATCTCTAAAATGATGAGCTAACAACTTTATATAAACATCGTTATCGCTGAAACCACCATCGACATAAATTCCAGAAATGGCATCGCTTCCTATTGCTTTTTTAATGCTTTCTATTTGAAGTAAAACCAACTCTGTCATTAACTGATGATAAGCATGTTGGTAATTTTCAAAGTTCATAATTGTTTCCAAAGGCATGGTTTCTGCTTCAATACTTTCCCATTTAAAAGTATGTTTAAAGTTGTCTGTAATTTTTGAATACAAGTCGTAATCAAACTTAACATGGCGGTGATAATCATCGGCAACCCCAAAAGCTTCATCTAATTTCTTTACTTGCAATTTGTATTCATTACCTAAGAATAAACGTGTTGCTTTTACGGGCTTCCCATTTATTCGCATGTAATTAATAGCCTCGTTTCCATCTACTTCGGTCGCAATAGGTTGCTCTGTAAACGGATTAAAAACTATGCTCCACGTTCCTGTAGACACTAATACAAATTTCTTTTTTATACTTCTTACATAAGGTAGAAGTGCGGCAGAGCTATCATGAATACCAACACCTATCTTAATTCGAGTGCCGTTATAATTCATGTTAACACTAGTCTCTGTAGACACTATTGGGGGTAAAATTTTATTAAATCCTTCTTGGTACACCCAACTGTGATAATCTTTTTTTACATAATCCCAAAGTGCAGTATGGCAACCAATACTTGTATATTCGCTTAATGGAATACCTGTAAAAATATAACTAAGATATTGCGGTAAATGCAAGCTGTATTTTATTTTTTTATATACCTCCGGGTGCTCTTTTTTTAACCAATACAACTGTAAACCTGAGTTTAACATACTTAAATCTGAACATCCTGTAGTTTTAAGAAAATCTTCTCTTGGTCCGTAAGTTTCGAAAAAAGAATTTACAATTTGTTGCGGTAACGGCTTTGTATAATTATAAAGTGGTGTTAGCGGATTACCGTTTTCGTCTATATGAACTAAACTTGCACCATAGGTTGAGAAATTAATGGCTTTAACTTCAAATTCCTCAGCTTTAAGAATGCGGTTAAATACGTTTTTTAGCCAAGATTGTAAGGCAGGAAGGTTCTCTGTAGGATGTCCGTCTTCATCTTCTATTTCATCAAAAGAAATATACTCTTTATGTACTTCCTTAAAATCCTTATCGAATAAGAAAAATTTCTTGTTAGTCTTACCTATATCAAATACGGCTGTTACTTTTTTATTCATCAATCCAAAAGTTAATTATAATCCAGAAGCAATACTGTGTTTTCCTCGCTCTTGAATTAAAGCCTCTCTAATTTTTAATTCTCGGTACACCCCTAACGGATTTAAAGCTCCTCCAGATTGCAGTCTTGCTTGTGCTAACAACGGACGTACATCTGTTCGATATGCATTTTGTAAAATTTCTTGACATTTAACGACATCATGCTCTTGTTGAGCTACACGTAATTCGGTTTGATTGACAAGTAGAGCTTTAGCATATGCTTCTTGAATTGCTTCTAGCGATTGCATTAAATCTTCTAACGGATCTTTTATATTATGACTCGCATCTATCATCCAAGATAAATCTGGATTCTGCGGATTGTTTTGCATACCATAAACCAATTCGTTAAAAATTAAAAATAAAGCATAAGGTTTTACACTTCCAACAGTTACGTCGTCATCGCCATATTTACTATCGTTAAAATGAAATCCACCTAATTTACCTTTTAACATTAATGTTGAAACAATTTGCTCGATGTTTGTATTTGGTAAATGATGTCCTAGATCTACAAGTGTATAAGCTTTATCTCCGCAAGCATTAGCAAGCATAAAAGATGTTCCCCAATCTTGAATTACGGTACTATAAAAGTTAGGCTCATAAGGTTTGTATTCTATAAAAAGTTTCCAATCGTCTGGAAGTGTATTGTAAATAGCTTTTAAACTATCTTCTGTATTAGAGAGTGCGGTTTGAAAATTATTCTGACCAGGAAAATTAGAACCATCTGCCAACCAAACGGTTAAGCTTTTAGATCCTAATTGTTCTCCTATTTTTATAACTTCTTGATTATGTGCTATAGCTTGTTCACGTACAACTTGACTTGCGTTACTTAACGAACCATATTTATAACTTTCTTTAGCACCTTTTTGATCTTGAAACGTATTAGAATTTACAGCATCGAATTTTAAATTCAAACTTTTTGCTTGTTCTTTAATCGCGCTATAATCCTCTGGAATATCCCAAGGAATGTGTAAAGACACCGCTCCTGCTGTTTGAGTTAAACTATGTAAAAGCCCCACATCGTCTAACTTTTGTGTTAAATTTGAAGGTTCTCCATAATAAGAAAAACGTCCAAAACGCGTGCCTCCTGCTCCTAAAGCCCAACTAGGAATAGCGACTTGAAATTCGGCAAGACTTTTAATAATTTGTTCTACTTTAATACTTTTTTTATCTAATGTATTGGCTAAAAACTCAAATTGGTTTTGATGCTCTTTATTAGATTTTTTATTTATTTCTGAAATATTGGATTCTGATAATTTCATCTTAATTGATTTTTTTAATAAACCTTTCTATTGATATATTTCAACCTAAGAAAGGTTTTTTTTAACAAACAAACTAAAAAACAAACTAATTACTATACACTGTCTTACACAAACTTACCTAACAAATGCATTAGCCATTCCGCCATCAACATTGATTATATTACCGGTAGATTTATCTAACACACCCACTAATGCAAATACGCCATTAGCAATATCTACAGGGGTAATAATTTCGTTTAATAAATTTCTTTTAGCATAAAATGCAGGTAATTCTTCTACAGTAATTCCGTTTGCTTTTGCACGTCCTTCTGCCCAAGCTCCTTCCCAAATTTTACTACCTACTATTACACCATCTGGGTTTACTGTATTTACTCTAATTTTATCTTTAGCTAATTCTGCAGCTAAAAGACGTGCCATATGTTGTTGCGACGCTTTTGCTGTACCGTAAGCTACATTATTAGGACCTGCAACCAAACCATTTTTACTAGCTATAGAAATGAAATCTCCTCCTAAGTTTTGCTTTCTCATAATTGTTGTAGAAAGCTTTGCAAGATTGAATTGTCCTTTAACTAAAATATTTTGTAAAATATCCCAATCTTTATCTGTTGTATCTTCTAATGCTTTTGATATAGCTAAGCCTGCACTGTGTACAACAATATCTATTCCTCCAAATTCTAAGCATGCTTTTTTGTACGCTGAAGCGATAGAATCTGTATTGGTTACATCGCAAATTGCAGTTGTTGCAATATCTCTTTTATAGGTTGCTTGAGCCTCTTCTAAACTCTCTTCATTTATATCTGTTAGTACAACATTCGCACCTTCAGCAGCTAACTTATCGGCAATAGCTTTTCCTATTCCACCGCCAGCACCCGTTACAAACGCTACTTTACGAGACAGCGGTTGTTCTTTTGGCATACGTTGTAATTTGGCTTCTTCTAATAACCAATATTCTATATCAAAAGCTTCTTGTCTTGGTAATGAAGTGTACGACGAAATCGCTTCTGCTCCACGCATTACGTTAATAGCGTTAATATAGAATTCGCTAGCAACACGCGTAGTTTGTTTATTTTTTGCAAAACTGAACATACCCACACCTGGATAAATAATAATTACAGGATTTGCATCACGCATAGCCGGGCTATTATCCTTTTTACAAGTGTTATAATAATTTGCATACTCTTGTCTGTAAGCTTCAAAAGCTGGTTCTAATTTTTTAAGAACAGCTTCTGAATCGGATAAATCTTCATCTTTATCTAAAGTCAATACTAAAGGTTGAATTTTTGTTCTTAAGAAATGATCTGGGCATGAGGTTCCCATTGGTGCTAAACGTTCTAAATCATTACTATTGATATATTCCAAAACCACATCGGTATCAGAAAAATGACCAATCATTCTGTTTTCCGAAGAACATAATCCTCTTAATAAAGGCATTAATTGTGCGGCTTTTTCTAAACGCTCTGCTTGAGGTAGAGACTCTATTTTTTGTCCACCAAAAACCGATCCTTTTTCAGCAATCTTATTTTCGATGTACTTGGAAGCCATTTCAATAACTTCTAAACTATTTATATAACATTCGTAAGATGTATCGCCCCAAGTAAATAATCCGTGGCTTCCTAATACTATACCTCGAATTCCAGGATTATCTGCTAAACATTTTTCTAATTGTAAACCCAAATCGAAACCTGGGCGCTGCCAAGGCACCCACCCCATAGTATCGCCCCAAATTTCTTTAGTCACCTTTTCACTATCCTCTGCTGCTGCAACGGCTATTAAAGCATCTGGATGTAAGTGATCTATATGTGCAAATGGTAATAAACCGTGTAAAGGGGTATCTATAGATGGTGCTTTACTGTTTAAATCGTAAATACAATGGTTAAAAAGTCCAACCATACGATCTTCATCTTCTAATCCGCCATAAACATTTTTTAAATCACGTAAGCGATCTGTATATAAACCTGCAATTCCTGCACGTGTTAAGGTTCCGATATCTCCTCCAGATCCTTTTACCCACATTACTTCTACATTATCTCCTGTTAAAGGGTCTTTTTCTATAGTTTTACAACTCGTATTTCCGCCGCCATAATTAGTAATCCTTAAATCTGCTCCTAAAATATTTGACCGGTATAAAAATAAGGCGACTTGGTCGTCTCCTATTTCCTCGACTTTATTTTCATCCCATAGGTAATTTACATGCTTAAATTGTTTAACAAGATTATCCATATTCTTATTTTAATAATTAATTGTTTTGTAAATCTAAAAACGATTGAAATGAAATCTATCCTGTATTACACTGTATAAGTAAAAAAACGACCTACTATTTGTTAAATTTCTTTACACTAATAATAAATTTAACCAAAAAAAAATCAAACAACCTTTGGTTTTCATACCTCAAGTTATTTGATTTTTTAAAATAATTCTCCTATAGATTAGAGACTCGATTTTATTTTAAAATTAGATTTTGTTTTCTTTTTAATGCTTCTAAAAAGTAATAATCTCCATACACTATGGGCTCATCTATTTCATCATTTTTAGGCCAATTTCCTGTACTATGATTTAAGATAAATGGTCCGTTAACCGTATCTTTTAAAAGATAAGCTTCAGAATTTAAAGTATTTAAAACCTGTGTTGCAAAATCCAGATAGGTTTTATTGTTTGTATAGGTATATAATTCAAATAATGCCGATGTTACTATAGCCGCTGCCGAAGCATCTCGTGGTGCATCTGAAATTTCAGGATCGTTAAAATCCCAATAC
Organism: Formosa agariphila KMM 3901; assembly: GCF_000723205.1. Classification (NCBI taxonomy): domain Bacteria; kingdom Pseudomonadati; phylum Bacteroidota; class Flavobacteriia; order Flavobacteriales; family Flavobacteriaceae; genus Formosa; species Formosa agariphila. The sequence goes on from NZ_HG315671.1 coordinate 2,600,532, forward strand.
GGTACTCCATCTTTAGGAAGATTTTCATGTTCCATATAAAATTGAGTTGTAGCTTCTGCTTGCGCCAAATATTTCGGATTGTTAGTATATCTATAACTCATAGTATAACCGTAAATTGCCCAAGCTTGACCACGTGCCCATGTAGAGTTTCTATCGAAACCTTGATGCGTGTCTTTGGTTTTTACAACTCCAGAAATGGTATCGTAATTAATGACATGAAACACACTATAATCTGGTCTAAACTGGTGTTTTAAAGTGGTATTTGCATGTTGCACCGCAATGTTGTGATATATATTATCGCCTGAAATTTTTGTGGCTTCAAATAACAATTCTAAATTCATCATATTATCAATAATCACAGGAAAATCCCAAACATCTTTATTAAAATCCCATGAACGAATAGATTTTACAGTATCATTATAGCGCGTAATTAAGGTTTTTGCACTTTCTATAATAACATCTTTATAATATTGATTATCGGGATCTTGTTTTAAACCTTCTCCAAAACTGCAATATACTTTAAAACCCATATCGTGAGTTCTGTCGTTCTCTTTCTGATCTTCCATTAAAACCGTCCATTCCTGAGCTTTCACTTTATAGATGCTATCTCCAGTTAGCTCGTGGATTAACCAAAGGTTTCCTGGAAAAAATCCGCTTGTCCAATCTTTAGATGGCACCTTATGCACCACCTCTGGAGCAAGCGACATACTTCTAGGAAAATTATTGGCTCCTACAGGATAATTTACTAATTTTTGAAATCTATTCTCTAAGGACGAATACTGTTTACCTATATTCTGTTCTTCTTTTTTATTCTGTTTAGTTTCAGACTTACATCTCACATTTAGAAATGTAAGCCCTAGAACTAAAACCAAATAAACTAATTTTCTCATAAGTCTATTTTAAATTAATATCCTGGATTATTTGGCATCAAATTAGAGTTTCTTACTAATTCTGGACCCGGTAACGGCAACAGATAATCGCGATTAGCATCAAAATTAGGTTGTGGCTCTAATCCATTAGGACCAAATACTTCGTTTCCTAACTTAAGTCTTTTAATATCATACCAACGTTTAAACTCGAAAGCAAGTTCTATTTTTCGTTCTTCTATTATTATATTTCTTAATTCATCTTGCAATAAACCTTCCGAAATATTCAATGGGTGCATAGACCCTGAACCTAATCGAGCGCGTTCACGTAGTCTATTAACATACGAAACTGCTTCTGAGGATCCTGCACTAATTTCATTTAATGCTTCAGCCGCAATTAACAATACTTCAGCATAGCGCATAGGAATATAGTTGGTGCTAGATTCTCTTCCATTATTACCTGCAAGACCTGCATACCGATAATATTTTGCAATATGTGGACGATTAACCGCTAGGTCTGAATATTCTTCAAATTGAGTATATGGATACACCTCTCCAGATTTGCTGGTAGCTGTAGTATCCAGACTTACAGCGCGTCTGTAATCTTTTGCATCCCAATCTTGATATACCTTTAGGCTAGGAACAGCTACACTCCAACCTTCTCCATATTCATGCGTCGCATCACCTCTAATACCCGTTACAGAAGCCACATAATCCTGTCCGTATCCACTAGAACTAATTTGGCCCATATAATCAATAGTAAATAAAGGCTCCTTTAACCCAGCTGTTTGATTAGCATCAAATAAATTTTGGAAATCAGGCTCCAACCTTAAATCAAATCGGGCTTCATTATTAATAACGAATTGCGCTTCTTCTGCTGCTTTTTGGAAATCGCCTCGAGTTAAATATACAGAAGCTAAATACGCTGCAGCTGTAGCTTTAGAAGGTAATGCTCTTGAAAATTGCGTGTCTGGCAACCATTCTTTAGCATATTGAAGATCTGCAATAATACCTTCGTACACTTCGTTTTCTGGGGTTTTAGAAATCGCATCTATCTCGGAAGCATCAGACACGGCAAAATCAATATACGGTATATCTCCAAACAAACGCACTAAATGATAGTACGTAAATGCTCTACAAAAATACGCTTGTGCAGCTACTGCATTCACTTTATTCTCATCGTCATTAATTAAACCTGCATTCGAAATTGCTTGGTTTGCTGTACCTATTATTGCATATGCCTGTGGCCAAAAAGCACTTACCATACCATTATCGTCTCCCATGGTAAAATTATTCACTTCTTTTCTTCGTCCTGATGTTCCTTGGTCTCCAATATCGGCTAAATCCCCTCTTAAGAGTAGAGTTAATGTTAACTTTCTGCCCCAAAAACTTTCAGTAGACATACTTGCATAACTACCATTAATGGCAGCTTGTAAATCGGCCGTAGTTTTAAAAAATGACTCTGGGGCTAAAATTCCTACAGGATTTTCTTCCAAATCTGAGCAACCTACTAATGTAAGTAGCAGTACAATAAATGTTATTTTATATTTTTTCATGTTTTTCTATTTAAAATTTCATATTTAACCCCATAGTAAAGGTTCTAACGTTAGGGTAGCTACCATAATCTAAACCTATATTGGTATTACTTCTTTGGTTGTTGTCGTTTCTGTAGTTTGCTTCTGGATCTGCGCCAGGGTAATCTGTAAACGTTAATAAATTCTGACCGCTTACATAAAGTCTTACCGTTTGTAGCCCCGTTTTGCCTAAAAAGCTTTCTGGAAGATTATATCCAAACGAAAGGTTTTTTAATCGCACATAGCTTCCATCGTAAACGTAACGAGACGTTATTCTTTTTTCTCGTACCGCTGGCCTAGGAACATCTGTATTTGTATTAGTTGGAGACCATGCATTAACCATATCGGCTGTAGAATTGGCAGCACCAGACCCTAATTCTAATAAAGTATAATTTAGTATTTCACCACCCACAGAGGCTTGAAAAAACAAGTTCATATCGAAATTTTTATATCTAAGATCATTATTAAACCCCATGGTAAAATCTGGAGTAGGATCTCCTATAATCTTTCTATCGGCAGTAGAGATTTCCCCATTTCCATCTAAATCTGCAAACAATTCTCCTCCTGGGTCTGAATCGCCAGACAAGGTCGCTGTGCCTTCCGGAAAGTTTCCACCTTGATATACACCTTTATATTCATAGCCATAAAAAGAACCAATAGCTTCACCTTCTCGTAAGATTTGAGTTTGTCTTTGTAAAAAGTGTCCTGGTGCTGAATCAATAAATAAATCGTCTCCATCTGGTAGTTTCACCATTTTATTTTTATTTCTTGAAAAATTAAAAGCAGTAGACCATGTAAAATCTTGGTTAGTAATGTTTCTTGAATTTATAGAAAACTCATAACCTTTATTTTCCAATTCTCCTATGTTTTGAATTTGCGAAGACACTCCAGAATATTCTGGCAGTGGTCGTGGAAACAGTAAGTCTTCAGTTTTTATGGTATAATAATCGAACGACAACTCGAGTCTATTATCAAATAAAGCTACATCTAAACCTAAATCTAATTGTTTAGACGTTTCCCATTTTAAATTGTCGTTTGCAAAATCGGTTAACACAACTCCATTTACTTGTTGATCGCCAACCACTGCATATACGGACGAAAATTTTGCTAAAGTTTCGTAAGGCGAAATAGAAGGATTTCCTGTTGCCCCGTAACTAGCACGCCATTTCCAAGTAGTTATAGTATTACTATCTTTCAGGAAATTTTCTTTTGCCATATTCCAAGCAATTGCTCCTGAAGGGAAAAAAGCATATTTGTTATTTTTACTAAAGTTGGACGAACCATCTCGTCTAGCCGTAAATGTAAAAATGTATTTACTTGCATATTCATAATTTACACGCCCGAAAACAGAAACCAATTCGGTTTCATTTAAATAAGAACTTGGTTGCATGGTTACTGCTCCTCCTTCAAGATTTCTATAAGACACTTCGTTCGTTACAAAACTTCTCGCACCAGCAAAAGCGCCCTCATTTTGTACTTTTTGATAGGAGTAACCACCTAAAAGCGATAGATTATGCGCTCCAAAAGATTTGTTATAAGTCAAGTAATTTTCAGAAAGCGTATTTGTGGTATTTCTATATTCGAAAGTGGCTTCTCCGCCTACTCCGGCTCCTGCTAAAATGGTAGTTGGTTTAAATTTTCCTATTTGAGTATTTTCAGAACTAAATCCAAAGGTCGTTTTAAACTCTAATCCATCAATAAATTCGTAAGCCGCATAAAAATTTGCTCTGTAGGTGTCGGCTTTACGCTCATCTACACTTTCGGTAGCTAAAGCATAAGGGTTATCGATATCGTCTCCTAACGAATTAATTGTATAGGTACCATCTGCATTATAAATTCCTAAATCCGGTGCAAAACGATAGGCCGAAGAAATAACGTCACCTCCACCAGTACCTCCAGTTTGTGCTTGAGTACTAACACCATCTTTAGTAGAACGGCCACCAAAAACATTTAAGCCTACTTTAAAACGTTTGGTAATATCGACATCTACATTACTCAGAATGGTAAACCGTTCTAAATTACTATTGATTACTACGCCATCTTGAGCAAAATAATTTCCTGAAATATAATATTTAGAATTGTCTGAACCTCCTGAAAATGCTAATTGGGTGTTAGAAATACTTCCGGTAGTATAAATTTCATCTTGCCAATCGGTATTTGCCGGCCCTTGCACATAATTTTCTGAATATGCTTGTCTATAAGTAGCAAATTCATCTGCATCTAAAAGATCTATAGTATTATTAACATGTTGCAAAGAATACGAAGTATTTAACTCTAAAGTAGGTTTAGAACTTGTACCTTTTTTAGTAGTTACCATAATTACACCATTAGCTCCTCTAGATCCATAAATAGCAGTTGCCGATGCATCTTTTAAGACTTCCATAGATGCGATGTCTTGTGGGGCCGGCATACTAGCACCTACAAATCCATCTACAACTATCAAGGCATCACTACTAGCATTAATGGAAGTTCCTCCACGAATACGAACTTTTATAGGGGCTCCTGGTTCTCCTCCATTATTGGATTGTACTTGAACACCAGCAGCACGACCTTGCAGAGCTTGCTCTGCGCTAACGGTAGGATAAGCTGTAAGTTCGGCTGATTTTACAGAAGAAACAGATCCAGACACATCACTTTTCTTTACAGTACCATATCCAATTACTACTATTTCTTCTAATTCATTTTGGTCTACTTGTAAAACCACAGAAATATTTGTTTGAGCTCCTACTTTTATTTCCTGAGTTACAAAACCTAAATAGTTAAATTGTAAAATGGCATTACTATCTGGTACTTCTATATTATAGTTACCATCAAAATCTGAGGTTGTACCACTTGCCGTACCTTTTACAATAATGTTTACACCTGGCAACATCATACCATCTTCGCTAGAGGTTACTGTTCCCGATACATTTTTTTCTTGCGCTTTAACATATGCTCCTATTAATAAGAGGAACATAAATAAAACGCTCTTTAGTTGTTTGTTGTTTTTTGTAGTCATAAACTTTGGTTTTCATTAGTTAACTAAAATAGATTACGACTAAACTCAGAACGATAATTACAATAATTAAAGCGAGTTCAACGATATCTATTTTAGAATTCTTAAATTTCATGAACCAAATATAATGGACTAAAACAGCCTAAAAATTCAAAAAAAGGGGGTTAAAAGTTCAAAAAGCACATTCTAACCCCTTATTTTATATAAAAATCTTAGTTTACTTAAAATTGTTCTGAATATCTATTTTGGTATTGGGATGGCGTTTCATTAAACTTTTTCTGAAAACATTTACTGAAATATTTTGGACTTTTAAATCCAACCTGATAACTGATTTGAGAGATATTAATTTTATTAGTTTCTAAAAGTTGTGCAGCACGTTTTAGTCTAATTTCTTGAATAAATTCATTAGGAGTAAAATTTGTCCAAGCTTTTATTTTATTAAACAAAGTAGTTCTACTAACGCCTAATTCTTGACTAAAAGCTAAAACATCAAACTGTTCGTTTGCCATATTATCTTCTACAATTTTAAAAGCTTTTTTAAGGAGTTGTTCATCTATTGAAGAGATTGTTATTTCGCTTGGTGTAATATGTTTAGCATTTGAAAACTTAGCTTTTAAACGCATTCTGTTTTCTAAAATATTTTTAATGCGTAATCGAAATTCTTTAACATTAAAAGGCTTACTAATGTACTCATCGGCACCACTCTCTAATCCTTCAAATTTATAGATTAATGAACTTCTAGAAGTTAATAATACTACAGGAATATGACTTGTTTTAATATCTTCTTTAATTTTTGAACACAATTCCGTACCTACCATTTCTGGCATGATTACATCGCTAATAATAAGACTCGGTAAATTTTGCTGCGCTAATTTCAAGGCAATTTTGCCGTTTTCGGCTTCTAAAATGTTATAATCGTGCTTTAAGAGATTTTTTATAAAAACGCGTAATGGTTTATGATCTTCAACTATTAAGATAGTAGATTTCTCTTTTTCTGTTATTAAATCTTCAATACTGTCTTCATCAAGAACAGGTAAAGTTTCTAATTGAATTTCATATTGGCTAATATCATCACTTAATTTAAAATCGGATATAATTTCTGAATCTTGTAAATGCCCTCTTCCTAAAGGCAAACTCACTCTAAATATTGTTCCGGGCCTCTCTTTATGCACTAAACGAATTGTTCCTTTATGTAATTCTGCAATATTTTTAGCTATAGAGAGACCAATACCCGAACCTTTGTTATAATTTTTTTGAGGCTGATTATGTATAGGAACTTCAAAGAAACGATTGAAAATCTTGGTCTTAAATTCGTCTGAAATACCTACTCCAGAATCATTAATATCTATATAAATATATTTAGAATCTGTAGTGATTTTTAGAGTTATATTTCCGCCTTCAGGCGTATAGCGAAAAGCATTAGAGATAAGATTATAAAAAACGCGTTCTAATTTGGAACGATCATAGTACACATTAATAACATCACTTTCAGATTCAAATGTGTATGTATAATTTCCGTTTTTAGCGTATTCACTGAAAGAAAAATAAATTTCTTTTAAAAATTTTACAATATTTCCCTCGGCTGCCTGTAAATTAAATTGGCTGTTTTCCAATTTTCTAAAATCCATTAATCTATTGATTAGTTGCAATAAATGGTTTGCACTATTCTCTATAACCAACAATTTTTTATAGACTTTATTACTACCTTTATAATCTAATAATACTTGTTGTAAAGGCCCTAAAATTAAAGTTAAGGGCGTTCGGAATTCATGAGAAATATTAGTAAAAAATTGGAGTTTAGCCTGATTTATTTCTTCATTTCTTTGCTTTTCTATTGACTCTAAGGCGAGCTTATGTTTTAGTTTTGCTTTCGATTTTAAAAAGGAAATTAACGCTATTAAAGCAGTCCCTATACACAAGGCGTATAAGCAGAATGCCCACCAACTGCGCCAAGGTGCTGGATGAACTGTTATATTTAAAATAGTAGGCTGCTCATTCCAAACATCATCATTATTTGCACCTTTAACTTCAAACGTATAATTACCTGCCTGCTGGATTATATAATTTGCTTCGGTGTTACTAGTTACATTCCAGGCTTCTTCCAATCCCAGCATTCTATAGGCGTACTGATTATTAGAACCGTTAATAAAATTAGGAATGGCAAACCGAATGGAGAAATTAGCATTATTATAATCTAAGTCTATAGCTTTTGTAAATGCAATATCCTTTGTTAGAATAGCTTGGTCACCTCCAATGGGAACTGATTCGTTTTTTATTCTGAAATCGGTTAAGATTACTTGAGGGTTATAGTTGTTAAGACTAATCTGGTCTGGTTGAAAAGACACCACTCCCGCTGGACCCCCAAAATAGAATGTATCATTATTAAAATTTAAACTGGAGTTATCGTTATATTCATTACTGATTAACCCATCGGTTTGATCGTAAATGGTAATATTTTTGGTATTTAAATTATACTTTACCAATCCTTGATTTGAACTTAACCAAAGGTTCTTATAGGCATCTTCTAATACCGAATGTACCGAATTAACTTTTACTCCATTGTGTTGAATATCTACTTTTTCGAAAGTTTCTCCTTTGTAAACATAAAATCCACTGGCTTTAGTACCTACCCAAATATTGCGATTACTATCTTCAAATACAGTTAATATGTCCACTCCAGAAATCAGTTCAGAATCGAAAAAAAACTGTTTTATTGGTATTTTTTCTTTATCTATATTAGACAAGGCCATTACATTTAATCCACTTTGCGTACCCAACCAAACCCTTTGTTTTGAGTCTATAAACAGAGTACGCACCCTGTTATTTGTTAAGGAGTATAAGCCCTCAGGTTCTGTAGTGAGTTGTATATAATTTTTGGTTTCGGTATTGTATCTAATTGCGCCTGAACCAAAAGTTCCAAACCAAATAATTGAGTCGTTTTCTTTTTCAGTAAAATATACACTCGATTCTATGAAAATATTTTTTAATTCGTCTGGAAAATTATTAGTTCTAACTGTTTTCGTGTTATAATCGTATAAAAATGGCAACGTATTAAAACTACCAACCCAAAGCGCATCATCAACTATTTTTAATGATTTTATATTATCACTTAAAAATCCTTTAGTATTCTCTGAATTAATATAGATACTTTCATCACTTTTGAAATTATATTGCGTTATTCCTCCGCCTTCAGTACCAAAGAATACGAGACTATCTTTACTTGCTGCAATAGACCCAACAACATTGTAACTTAATCTTAAAGATTTTGAATTTTGATTGAAATTGATAAAATTAGAATTTGATTCATCCCAAAGATGTAAACCGCCATAGTAACTACCCGCCCAAACAGAACCATGCTTATCTGTAAATATGGTTTTAATTTTATTCAAGCCACTATAATCTGAAGATTTTTTACCTATATGTTGTACGTCTCCATCAGATTTCAATATAAATATACCACTGTAAGTTCCAATCCATAAATTATTATGCTTATCAAAATTAATTGCCCTAATATCTAGATTTACATCTTTAAAATCTGGTGTATTTTGATAAGATATTAAGGTAGTAGTGTTGGCTTTAATCATGTATAAACCACTGTTTTTTGTAGCCACCCATAAATTGTGGTTTTTATCTTCTATAATATCTTTAACATGTAATTTATAAGGTCTGATGTCCTTATTTTTTTTATAATTTATAGTTTGAAAAGAAATTTGCTCTGCATTTCGGGATATCAATTTACAAAGCCCATTATCTGTTCCCACCCAGATATCGCCATTTGTTGATTCAAAAATGCTTGTTACAAATAGGCCAGGAAGACTAGATTTATTTTTTTCATCTGATAATACAGAAGTGAAACCTTCTGTTTTTTTATTATATATAGCTAATCCGTTTAAAGTTCCAATCCAAATTTCATTCTTAATTTCCTTTAATTTCCAAATGGTATTTGACGGTAAAGATGTTGACTCATTTGAATGAAAATAGCGCTGAAAGCGATTGGTTTCTGGATTATATTTATTTAAACCATTATATGTGCCAACCCATAACATTCCTGAACGATCTTCTGCTATCGATAAAATATCACTATTGCTTATAGAGGTAGAATCTTCTGGGTTATTTCTGTAAATTTTAAAAGTATGTCCGTCAAATTTATTTAATCCATCTCTAGTACCAACCCATAATTGACCTATTTTATCTTGTTCTATATCTATTACTGAACTTTGTGACAAGCCATCAATAGGTGTAAACGATTTAAAAACGAAATTACTGTTTTGAGCTTTTAAGCTTATAGCCAAAAAACTAAATAAAATTACACTAAAGACACCAATGTTACGCATGTATAAAATTTAAACACCATATTAATAATTATTCATAAAACCAGATTTGAACATAAGCTAGAACCACATAAAAAAGACTTATTGCCTTTTAATAGATATGCCTTGTTTACAGAAATTTTGCATCTATATTAAAACAACTAAACCTATTTAAATTACAATAATATTATAGCTATTTGAATGTAAGATTAACCCCATAATATAAACCGATTAAAATTACTGATTTTACAATGTATATAGTTCTTTTTCGTACAAAAATAGGGTTCCAAAAGTACATTTAAAGTATTATATCTCAATAATACTAAGCGATCTCATGATTTTCAACTAAGTTTATAACTAATAATTATTTAAACTATAAACTCAATATTAATATAATAGAAAACATAACAAACATGAGCACAAAGTATGAGAGTCGTTATGCCTCAAGCCCGCAAACAGTTAAGCAATACGACACCCAAGAATTACGCAACGAGTTTTTAATTGACAACTTGATGCAAAATGACACCATTAATTTAACCTACACGCATTACGACAGATACATAGCAGGATCTGCGGTACCAACCTCTAGTCCTTTAACTTTAGAGACTATCGATCCTTTAAAATCAGAGTATTTTTTAGAACGTAGAGAATTAGGTATTATTAACGTTGGCGGGACAGGAAGTGTTACCGTTGATGGTACAGTGTACGAATTAGGTTTAAAAGATGCATTATATGTAGGTATGGGTAATAAAGACGTTGTGTTTGCTAGTGATGATGCTAGTAACCCAGCACAATTTTATTTAAACTCGGCTCCGGCACATACTAATTATCCGACTAAAAAAGTTAGTAAGGCAGAAGCCAATAAAATTGAATTAGGAACTTTAGAAACAGCCAATCACCGTACGGTAAACCAAATGATAATTGGTGGTATTGTTACAACATGTCAATTACAAATGGGAATGACAGAACTAAAGACAGGAAGTGTTTGGAACACTATGCCGGCCCATGTTCACAACCGTAGAATGGAAGTGTATTTATATATAGATATTCCTCAAGATCAAGCTGTATGTCATTTTATGGGAGAACCTCAAGAAACACGTCATATTTGGATGCAAAATAATCAAGCAGTTATTTCTCCACCTTGGTCTATACACTCTGGTTCGGGAACTTCAAACTATACCTTTGTTTGGGGAATGGCAGGAGAAAATTTAGATTATAACGATATGGATGTTGCAAAAATAACAGAATTAAGATAAGACCATGAGTGTAGATTTATTTGATGTAAAAGGTAAAATAGCCTTAGTAACAGGAAGTACGCATGGATTAGGAATGGCCATGGCAAAAGGATTAGGATTGGCAGGAGCCACTATTGTTGTAAATGGAAATTCTTCTCAAGACAAAATAGACAGCGCTATTGCAGAATACGAAAAGGAAGGTATAAAAGCTGTAGGTTACAAATTTAATGTAGCTAAAGAAGACGAAGTACAAGCAGCTGTTTCTAAAATTGAAGCAGAAGTCGGTCCTATAGACATTCTAATTAATAACGCCGGAATCATTAAGCGTACGCCGCTTTTAGAAATGGAAGTAGCCGATTTTAAAGAGGTAGTAGATATCGATTTGGTGAGTCCGTTTATAGTGTCTAAACATGTGGTTAAAAACATGGTAGAACGAAAAGCCGGAAAAGTAATTAATATTTGCTCGATGATGAGCGAGTTGGGCAGAAATAGTGTTGGGGCGTATGCCGCGGCCAAAGGTGGATTAAAAATGTTAACTCAAAACATGGCTACAGAATGGGCAAAATATAACATTCAGGTTAATGGTATTGGTCCAGGCTACTTTGCAACCTCGCAAACAGCACCTATTCGAGTAGACGGCCATCCGTTTAACGATTTTATTATTAACAGAACACCGGCAGCTAAATGGGGAGACCCAAATGATTTAGCAGGAGCAGCGATTTTTTTAAGCTCTAAAGCTAGCGATTTTGTAAACGGTCATGTGGTATACGTCGATGGTGGTATTTTAGCAACCATAGGTAAGCCTTCAAACGAAGAGTAATATGAAACATGTAATCATGCTATATTTTATAGCCGCAGCAACGTTGTTTAGCAGCTGCGCTAAGCAAGATTCAGAACATAGATTGATAACGGTAAAAAACAGTTTAGATTTACCACGAGCATTTGAAACTATCGAAATCTCAAAATCCGATATCCAATTACATACAGGAGAACGTTTTGAAGATTTTAGTATTCAGGATGTGGCAACAAAAGCAATTTTAACGTCTCAATTTGTAGATGAGGATCAAGATGGTACTGCCGATGTACTACTATTTCAACCCGAATTAAATCCTAATTCAGAAAAACAATTTGAATTGGTTAAGGTTGATGGTGGCGTTGAAGTAGACAGTACGGTGTATTGTTATTCACGATTTGTACCCGAACGCACCGATGATTATACTTGGGAAAACAACAAAGTAGCCTTTAGAACTTATGGACCTGTTGCCCAAAAGATGGTAGAAGATTCATTGCCAGGCGGCACCCTATCTAGCGGAATAGACGCTTGGTTAAAAAAAGTTGAATATTCTATTATTGATAATTGGTATGCAAAAAATGATAAAGATCCAGGATACTATCATATAGACCACGGTGAAGGGTTAGATAATTTTCATGTAGGTTCTAGTCGTGGTGTTGGTGGTTCTGCTGTAAAAGTGGATACCTCTTATTACATCTCTAAAAACTTTACAGATTATAAAACCATAACTACTGGCCCAATACGAACAAGTTTTATTTTAAAGTATGCCGATTGGGATGCCAATGAGAAAACAATATCAGAAGAAAAGCATATTTCTCTAGATTACGGCAATAACTTTTCTAGGTTTGAAATTCATGTTGACGGTACAGATGAATTATCGGTGGGATTAACATTACACGATAATAAGGGCGAGATAACTCAGAATGTAGATCAAGGATGGATTGCTTATTGGGAATCTGAATATTTTGACTCGGAGTTAGGAACGGCAATCGTAGCGCCTAAAGGTGTTATGACAGCTTCAGAGTATTATGTTACTAGTATGAAAGATAGAAGTAATTTATATGCTCAACTTAATGTAGATAATAATAAAGTGGTATATTACGCCGGATTTGCTTGGAAGGAATCTAAGCAGTATCCAACGAAAGCCTCTTGGGAAAAGTATATTCAAGAATTTTCGGAGAAATTAAATACTCCGTTAGAAGTTAGTATTCAATAACTTTAGAATAACAGCACACTAGCACATAATTTAAGACTGTCTTAATCGTTTAAACAGTTGTCTGTCTATACGCTATACAGATTCTCATTACATTATTTTCAAAGCATAAGAGAATCTGAAATAAATTCAGATTGACTTGCAACAACTTTTAAGACAGTCTTTTTGTTCACACTACCGACAAGATTAAAAAAAAATCGAGTTTACACTATGCTGTAAACCCGATTTACCAATACAAACAAATAAAAAAAACTAATCTCCTATTCTATGGTTAAATAGGTACCTTTAAAATTTTGATTCAATACCATCATTACTACCGGAATATTTTTTCCATCTCTTTTAACCTCTATAGCTGCTTTTCCGTTGGCCATTGCAATCGATTCACTTCCTGTTGGAGTACCTTGACTTTTTAAGGTTTCACCTCCCGAAAGGCACTGAAAATACACCTGATCTTCATAATCTAAACACCTTAAGCCATTTTTATCGTAGGCAATTGCTGTTACCAAATAATTTCCATTTTCTAAAAGTTCAGACTCTAATTTTAATCCAACGGCCTTTCCGTTTTTAGTAAACCTATAATTGATTGCCAATTCATCTTTAACTGTCTTATTTTCTTTGGTTTTTCCTACAGCTACTAAGGTATTCTTTCCTTCCTTAAAATTTAAATTCCAATTCAAACCAGCTGCAGGAAACACTTTAAGGTCACGTTTCTTAACACCCAAACTTTTACCGTTTAAAAACAGTTCTACCTCTGGACAATTACTATAAACACTAATATCTCGAGCTAAATCTTTTGGTCCTTGTCTCTCAGTCCAAGTATGAGATTCTATATATGTAAAAGGTTCTTTACTCCAATAACTTTTAAACACATAAAAGGCGTCTTTTGGATTTCCCGCACGATCTACTAAGCCTTTTTGATTCATATAAGGAATCGCATTTTCGGGACGTAAGGGGGTACCAAAATCTTTAAAAGCCCATTGCACATTCCCTACGAAATTTTCATCATTTTCACTAATTCGCAAGTGCCAATCAAATAAATCAACAATATAGTTTTCACTCCAATCCCCAATCTGAGCTATATTAGCTACATCGGTTTGCACAATTTCTTCTTCCCATCCATCAGATTGAATTTTTCCTTCTCCAGTGACAGGATTTTCGGTATGACGTCCAACATGACTAGAACCACCATACTCTGCATGTAAAAAATGCGGGTATTCCTTTTTATAGGTATCTATTGCCTTTTGGTAGCTTTTATAACTTCCTGAATACCAACCAGACCAAATAGAAGGCGAAAACACATCTACAATATGCGATCCTTCATAATATTTTCGAATCGCTGTTTTTCTCGATGGATCTAGCTGATGCGCTAAATCGTTTAATTCAGTTAAAAATGAATTCATTTTATCAGTATCATCGCCATTTTCAAAATCTGGCAACCAATACATTTCATTCCCTAAAGACCAAATAATGATACTTGGATGGTTATAATTTTGATTAATAATTTCTGTTAACATATTCTTGGTATTAGTCTTCCAAGTTTCATTTCCTAAGCCTCCACGGCACCAAGGCAATTCATCCCAAATCAATAACCCTAATTCGTCGCAAGCTTTATAGACTTCTGGATCTTGCGGATAATGAGCCAAACGCACAAAATTTGCCCCCATATCTTTAATTAGTTCCATATCCTTTCTATGCTGCATGTTACTCATTGCTGCCCCTACTCCAGCATGTTCTTCGTGCCTATGGGTTCCTCTTAATAGTACACGCTTACCATTAAGGTAAAAAGCGCCGTGATCTTTAAATTCAAACCATCTAAAACCTACCCTATTTTGCACGCTATCTATAACGTCACCCTTTTCTAACAAGGCTACTTTTAAGGTATATAGATTAGGATGTTCGGTGTCCCACAACTTCGGATTTTTAATATTCCTGAAATGAATTTTGGCTGTATTATTTTTGATTTTGAACACTGAGGAAACTACAGTTACTCCTTGAGCATCTAATAAATTGGCCTGTACTTTTAAATTGGAATTATTTAAGTTATTAATTGCTACTGTGGCTAAAAGCTCAGCTTCATTTTCAGAAACTTTGGGGGTTGTAATTTTTAATTCTGAAAGGTGTTGTTTTGGGATAGTTTCTAACCAAACATCTCTTGTTATACCGCCAAATATAAAAAAATCACTCTTTTGAGACGGGATAACTTCGGGGTCGTAACTGTTATCCACACGTATAACAATATCATTTTTACCTGATTTTATAAACTCGGTGATATCAATTGTAAAGCCTATATAACCACCAATATGTCCTCCCGCTTTTTGTCCGTTCACATACACTTCGCTATTTATATTCACACCTTCAAAATAAAGCTGATATAATTTATTGTTTTCTATATTCGAGATTGCAAGTTCTTTTTTATACCAACTTCCTGAACGTCTGTAACCTGGGTTTAAATCGGTAGCATCTAAAGCATTCCAAGTGTGGGGTAAGTTTATAGATTCCCAATTAGCATCATTTAAGGCTAAATTTATGTCTTTAATATTCTTTTCTAAATACAGCCAATTAGCATTAATATTTTCTTTAGTTCTACTATTAAAAACTTCCTTAGAATAGCCGCTCCAGGATACCATTATTAAATACAACACAAGGACCAACTTTAGGTAACCATTACTTCTTTTTAAACTTTTACCTATTGAAGATTTATAATATTGTTTACTATCTTTCATACAAAAACCCATTAAATTTTATAGTTATTTACGAAGTATAAAACTACCATTTGCTCCTAGAATAGAAGTCCAAAAATGGGGATGTAATCGTACAAAAGATTCTTAACCATCTAATTATAATAACTAGTTACTTTCTTTGATGGTCCCATAAAACATTTTTAACCTCTAGTGGCTGTAAGTAAACATTTGCAAGCTCGATGAACCATTTACCACAAGTTCTTGGGGTAATTTTTGAAGTTTACCAGTTTCAACATCTCTTCTAAAAATTACGATATTATTTGAAAATTGATTAGCCACCAATAAAAATTGCCCTGAAGGATCTATGGCAAAATTTCGTGGATGTTCGCCATAAGTTGGCTCATGTCCAATTAGCTTTAAAGCTCCATTACTTTTATTAATAGAAAAAATAACAATACTATCTTCATTGGGGCCTCGATTGGAGGCGTACAAGAATTTACCATCTGGTGATATATGAATATCAGCAGATCTATAACTATCCTGCTTTTTACTATAAGCGTTATAATCGGCTAAAAACTTTAAATTCCCGTTCAATAATGCATACGCCGAGACTTTACCACTTAATTCATTTATACCATAACCATATTTCCCGTTTTGATGAAACACAAAATGCCTTGGTCCGCTACCCGGCTTTACTTTTATAGCGTCTGCTTTTTGAAGTGACATGTTTTGATTGGCATCTAAGTTTACTTTAAACTTATGTATGCAATCCGAACCTAAATCCTGTAAAAACAAATAATCATTTTCTAGCGAAAAATTGGAAGAATGAATGTGAGCTGTGTCTTGATTACCTTTTACAATACCACTTCCAGTAAACGTAAAAAATTCATCAATTTTTTTAATTTTTCCTGTTTCATCTACTTCAAAAAAACTCAAGCTCGGGTCGGTATAATTGGAGACGGCAAGAAACTTCCCGGATTTATCTATTTCTATATGCGCTGGATTTCTACCGCCACAATCTTGCATATTTATCAGTTTTAAGTCGCCTGCATTAGAATCGATTTTAAAAGCCGCTATTTTGCCATGGGTTTGCAACTGACTTTCAATTACCGAATATAAATACTTTCCGTTTGGGGAAAGTTTTAAAAACGAAGAATTAATGATACTGTCAACCTCCGACAGTAATTGTGCTTCCCCTGATTTTGTATTAAAATCGAATACATGAATACCAGTACCGGGTTTCTTATCTGTAAAACTACCTACAAACAATAATGTTCTCTCCTGTCCTTGTACCATTTGAAAGTTGCATAAAAATATTATACCAATAATAAGGCCTCTTTTAATCATTTAAATCCGATTTAATTTTTTAATTCTTTACAACACATTTAAAATACCTTGTATGCTGTGGTTGCAGTTTCTGAATCTAGTGTATAATTATTGTACTTTAATGTTTTTCCTTCCCCAATATAAAGACTTATGGTTTTTTGCTCACCTTCAACTCTAATAATTCCAAAACGACCTTCAAACTTTATCTTTAATATCTTATTCTCATACACGCCATCTTTACTATCCAAAGAAATAATATAATCTGTAATTAATTTTCCATTTACTTTTGAAATCACTGTAACGCCTACAACTTTATCGGCATCTTGTAAAGGCGTCACTGTTTGGACGCTTGAACTTGCTTTGACTGATGGTTCGAAAACAGCTATAAAAGGTTTTTCCCAAGCTTCTCCGTCTTGTCTAATTGCCAATACTTGAGTTGGTTTTTCTTCATAACCATTTTTAGCTTCTCGTGTAGGTGGTGCCAATGCGGTGGTGTAGGATCGATTCACACCTTGGGGGACAAACATATGCATAAAACGTTCATCATAATCTATTTTAAACGTTGCATGCACCCCTTTATGAATAGGTTTCGTTGATTTGGTGTCTTCAAAATAGCGCCAACCTGGAGACTGTACCGGATCTCCAATATCTGTTTTATATCGCGTTGTCGGTTCTGTTCTTAAGGTTTCACCATTTTCTGTTTCTAACAAAGTAGCATCTCCTATATTATGGTAAATATAATCTTGAAACTTATTTTCAGTTAATGATTTAGAACGAAATACATCTAAATAGTACCCTGTTTTTTCACTAGTACGAATAGTGCTTAATGTGCGTTCCTGATCACAATTATTAATGGTGTCTTTTAAAAATTGTGTTGCAAAATTAAAATGCTCACTAATAGGATCTTCTAAATGTTTGGGTTCTGCGGCAATATTAACTACCGTATTTTGCCACACATAGGCGCCATCTTTCCAAGATCCGGGTTGAATACCATGCGAAGTTCCGTTAACAATTACAGTATTATTACCGGCATATAATCTAAAATAATTTTCGTGCAATGGAATTCTTCGTTCTTTTACTGTTTTAGGCAAGCCACCATTTGGAGCCATAACATAGCCTGCACCATAAAGTTCCATAGTTATTCCGGTAACATGAGAATGCACATAATGGGCACCACCAATAATACCACATAAGCCATATAGTTCGTTATCTGTTTCAACATAGTTTCGCTGTAAGGCAATACCAGCATGCTCAACCAATACTGTAGGTTTTTTAAAATCTATTTTAGAATCTATACCTTTTGGGATTGGTGTTCCCCAGAATAATTTTAAAGGCTCTGAACTGTTAAAAGTAGCAGGAGAAATTTTTGATTGGTAGCCACCCTGTCTCTGATAGGCTTGACTAAGGGCTATTTTGGCCTGATTTTCTAAATTTGAATATCCTCGGCGTTGTGCTAAGTTTAGTGTGTACCTATATAACTGTTCGGTACCATCGTGATTTCTTTTAGAATCACCATACCTTACAAATCTACCATCTGGCATTCTTAAATTATCGAACAAAAAATTTCCTTTATAAATGTTTTTATAATTCTGAGTAACCTGCATTTCAGGATAAACCCGATCTATGATATTTAAAACTAGAGTGACGGCTGGCATAAAACTATAACTTGTTGATTCTGGCCAAATCCCTTGCTTACCAAACATTGGTAAAATAGTGTTTTTAAAAGAATTTTGATGTGCAGTTCCTTTCTCCCAAAAAACGTCGAACAAGCGCTCCCGTTCTTTATCATCTTCAATACATAGAATACCATAAAGCACCCCGGGAGCAGTTAAAATAGGATGATTTGAAATAAATTTACCATGTGTATCCGGGCGACCATATTCTTGCAAACTACTACCAACCATATTTAAGAGAACTTTTTGAAACAGGTCTCTATCGAACGTTTGCTGCTTATTTGCAGAAGCCTTATAAACTTTGGTTGTCGGTTTGTTTAAAAAATTATAAATAAAATCATATGCTAATGCAAATTGGGCGTAAGATGTTCGAGGATCGTAAAAATGATTCCCACAAATGGTAGTATTTTTAGGACTTCTATCAGATAAAACAGTGACGTAATGCCATAATACATCTGCCGAAAACTGAGCGTATTTTTCGTCATCAGTCAAAAAATACAACATAGCTGCATAAGAGGCATCTGTAAGTACTGCTGCATGATCTCCTACTGTTACCGCTTCAAATTCGGTTAACGAATTATCGGCAGGTATTTCTGGAATATGGGATAATATTACTGATGGCTTTTTTTGATGGGCTTCCACTTTTTTATCTACTACAGCATGTAAATCATGTTCCATTTTTTTAGCCCAATCATACTTTTCTATTAGATTTAAAATATCTTGTTTTTCATCTTGAGTTACCCAGATAACAGGATGCTGCATGGATTGAGACCAACAAAAATTTGTCCCAAACAGCATCATTAACACAACACTTATTCTTCTTACACTAGTTCCCATCTATTTTGTATTTTGAGTTAAAAAATCCTTCCCCCATTTTTGTCTTAACTCTAATGCTAATTGCTTCACTAGTTCCTGAAACTCTGGTTTTTCAGCTAAATTATCTAATTCTAACGAATCTGTTTTATGGTCGAACAACATGCGTTCGTAAGCCACCCCATCATCATCGGTCCATTCGGTATAAAACAAATCGTCTTTAACGAGTGTAACCCCATCTTTAAACTTACTAACCGCCCAGTTTTTAATCTGCTTTTCACCATTAATAAGCGGCAGAAAACTGACCCCTTCAGCCGTATCTGGCACTTCTAAGCCGGTTAATTCGCATAATGTTGGATATATATCTATAAATTCGGTAATAGCATTACTGCGTTCTCCATTCGTTTTTCCCGGTACTTTTACCACTAAAGGCGCGCTAAGTGCCGTTTCAAAATTTACATGTTTACACCATAATTTGTGATCTCCTAAATTCCATCCGTGGTCGCCCCATAACACCACAATTGTATTGTCTGCTAAGCCTGTTTTTTCTAATGCATCTAGAACTAGACCAATTTGAGCATCAACATAACTCACACAGGCATAATAGCCATGTATTAATTCTTTAGCTAAATCTTCTGGTAAATCTCCTTTTTTAGGAATATTTCCATAATTGCGTAACTCGCCATAATTAGGAAAGGCTTTTTTGGGTGTAGATTCTGGTTGCACATAGGTTTCTGGTAACTTTATTTGTTCTCTATCATATAAATCCCAATACTTTTTAGGTGCATTAAATGGTAAATGCGGTTTCATAAAACCCATAGCTAAGAAAAAAGGTTGCTTAGACTTTTTAAGATGTTGCAAATCTGCTATGCCTTTTCTTGCAATTTCACCATCAAAGTAAGCTTCGTCATTTACATCTGCATTTTCAAAGGCACTTGCACCTCCCATGGCTAAATTGGCATCAGCATTTTTTAGAATATTTTTCTCTAATTGATAATTACGTATATTTCCTTTTGGAAACCATATGGTATTCCAGGCTAGGCTATCATCATCTATATTATGGTATATTTTTCCGTTTGATATGGTTGTATAGCCGTTTTGTTTAAATGTCATAGGTAAAGAAACCGCCTCTGGAGCATCTGTATCGGCTCGAGCTTTATAATCGAAAAAACGATGCCGAGTAGGTCGGGTTCCCGTTAATAAACTTGCTCTAGATGCCCCACAAACAGGAACATTACAATACGAACGATTAAACACTAAACTCTGACTCGCTAACTTATCTAGGTTAGGTGATTTTATATGAGAAGCACCATAAAAATTAAGTTCTGGACGTAAATCATCTACAGCAATAAACAAAACATTCATTGGTTTTTGCTCTTGAGTAACGGTTGTTTTTTGTTGTTTTTCTTTACAGGCCGATACCGTTAAAACTAAACCCAGCGTGTATATAAATAATCTTTTCATAGTATGTATTTTTACCAATGTTCAATTACGATATAATCATCTTTTGTAAGGGTGTTTTTTCTAGCCTCTGGAATTTTTCGTCGTGGTGTGTCTTGATCTAATTTAAAACCCCTGTTTCCTTTTGGAGTGATAATAGGTATGCCAATCATATTTTCACTTAAAATATCCCCTTGCGCTTTCATCCAGCTAAACATGTCTTTGATTAACTTTTCTTTAATCGATTTATAGTCTGGATTACTCGCTAAATTATGCTGTTCGAAAGGATCGTTTTGTAGATCATACAACTCTTCAAAAGGTTCATTTTTATGAGCCTTTGCTCCTCTTTCTATAAAATAATTTACATTGGGTTTTCCTGTTAAGTTTTGCTCAACAACTTCTATTGAATTAAAGTTTCTAATGTATTTATAGCGCTTATCGCGAATCATACGAGACGGAAATATTTCAGAATTTAATATATTTTGATTGGTTCTAACCCCGTACACATAGTTGTTTACCTCAACATCCTTACCTTGTAATAACGGTAAAAAACTATTTCCATCCATATCTTCAGGAAACTTGCCGCCTGCTATTTCCATAAACGTAGGCAACACATCGGTATAGTGAATCAATTGATTGGATGTAGAACCTGGCTTTATGACTTTTGGCCAACGGGCTACAAAAGGAACTTTTAACCCGATGTCTTTTACGGTAAATTTCCCTGAAACCCCATGGTCTGCACTATAAATAAAAAGGGTGTTATCTGTTAAATAAGTATCTACCAATTTTAAAACTTCTTCAAGTTGTGTATTATCTTCTTCAATACTTCTATAATACCCTGCTTTTGTTTTTATAAAGGTCTTATCCGTTTTTTTATTTTCATTAAAGGGATAAAATTTGATATCCGATGCCTTTGGATGTTCAACATCAAAATATTTTCCATGCGGATATTTTGAAGTAATGAACATACAAAACGGTTTTTTAGCATTTTTTAAATAAGCCGCTATACTATCTAAAGGAATATAATCTCTAGGCACGCCTTGTTTAGGCACAGGCTCCCATTCCCTATCCCATTGATACACATTCTCTGGTTTTACATGACTTTTTCCTGCCAATACAACCTCGTAGCCTAATTTTTTCATGTGAGTGGTTACGCTTTTTATATCGGATCTAGTTCCTGTATGATTGGCAAAACAACCATTCTTTAACGGATATTTCCCCGTAAAAAGTTGTGATCTACTTGGTGCGCAAATAGCCTGTGCTGTAAACGCATTAGTAAATAAGATACCATCTTTTGCTAGAGCATCTACAGCGGGTGTGTGCACTTTTTCATTGCCATAACATCCATAATCATATACGTCTTGATCGTCGGCGAGATAGAAAATAATATTAGGTTTCTCGCTTATTGCTGATGACTTTTCGAGCATAGAATCTGATGTGTCCTGCGCTTGTGTTTTTTTATCTCCGGAACAAGCAATATGTAAAAAAGCTATACATCCAAGAATTATAACGCCTGTTTTTTTGCTATTCATAATCAACTATTTTATATATTTTTTCACGGCATCTTTTTTAGGGTATGGTACTTTTTCGCAGTTTTTCGCCCATATTCCCGTAGGGGCATTATTTTTTATTAGCCATGCACGTAGTTTATTATTCATTTTTAAAGCTAAATCTAGTGTTTGTTGACTTGGATTTTCAGCCAAAAGATTGGTCGTTTCTCCTAGATCATTACTTAGGTTATATAGCTCGAAGGACTCATCTTCATACCGATAGAATAATTTATAATGCTGATTATCGGAATGTCTATAATGAATAACCGATTGCGGCATGTTACGCACATCCATATAACCAGGGAAATGCCAAAACAATTCATTTTTATCATCACGGACTTGAGATTCTTCTCGTAACACCGACGCTATCGATTTACCATCCATTTCTTGTACTTTAGGACTTGGTAATTTAGCCCCTGCAATTTCCGCTAGTGTCGGATAAAAATCAATGGTGTGAACTTCCTGAGTGGTATTCACCGAATTAGGCGTAATAACACCAGGATATTTAAAAATTAAGGGCACACGAACACCACCTTCATAATAGGTACCTTTTCTTAAACGTAATGGTGAATTATTGGTAGGCCCCATAAAACCACCATTATCCGAATAGAAAATAACCATAGTATTTTCAGCGATGCCATCTGCTTTGTTTCCATCTCCATTAGGATCTTCTAGTGCATTTAAAACACGACCAACCGTCTGGTCTAAAAGTTCTACAAAAGCAGCATAGTCGGCTTGCGTATGGCGAGGATCTAGAGACTTTTTCGCTTTATATTTAGCTTCCAAGTCAAGACGTGGAAGTATACTAACATGTACAGCATGAAATGGGATATAAGCAAAAAACGGGCTGTCGGCTTTAGACCTATCTTTTATATAACCTACAACGGCATCCCCCAAAGCATCGGTAAGGTGTTTTGGTGTACCTTCTAAAAGCCAAGGATTATTTCCGTTTTTTATAGGTTCTAAAACCTTCTGAAGGTAAGCAGCATCATAAGGCTGTGCATAGGGTTTTAAATTATCGATTTCAAACATCCAACCTTTAGCATCATCGTTTTGGGCAAAAAACTCATTTTTTACTTTTACGCCATTTACAGTAGCACTAGTTTCTTTATGTAAAGCCACATTATAATCTACACCCATATAGCTTTCCGCTTGCTTTCCTAGTTTGATAGCATGAAATTTTCCAAACCAAGCTGTATGGTAGCCCGCTGTTTTTAAGGTTTCGAACATAGAAACACAATCTTCCTGTAAATAATTATTTTGATTATGTGGCATAATGGGTGTCACAACACCTTTTGAAGCTCTTTTGAGACTTCCCACATTATACACACCATTTTGAGCCCCCGTAGCATATTGGCCGCTAAGCAGTGCTGCTCGAGTAGGTTGACAGTTTTGCTGCGTATAGGCATAGGCAAAAGACTTCCCTTGCTGAGCTAATCTGTCTATATTCGGACTTTCGTAATACTTAGACCCATACCCTAAACTGGTGTTAGGCGAACTTAAATCTGTCCAACCTAAATCGTCGGCCATAATTAAAATGATATTAGGTTTTTGGTTAGCGTCTTTTTTGGTCTGAGAGCTAGCTAACAAAGGACTAATTAGCAAACCAAATAATACGATTTTTGAAAATTTCTTCATTTCTGATGTCATTTAAATTTTATTTATGCTGCGTCTATGAAATAATTTTATTACTATATCACCGTTCTGCGCCAATAACTTTAACTGCCTTAGCAGCATTTACATTTCCACGTGTTTTTTGTTCTACAAAATAAGGCTGAAAAGTGTAGTTTGACTCCGCATCCCATGTCGCATTTGTTTTCGGCAACAAAGCTTTTAAGGCTTCTATTTTACTTTTAAATTTAAAATTATTGGCTTCATTAATCCATTCATTCGGATCTGAAGCATTGTCGTAAAATTCTTCTGTCCCATCTTCATATTGAATGTATCGGTAACCATCAACTTTAACGGCATGGTTGTTCTTCCCATAGGTAGTAATGGCATAGGTATCTTTTAAACCTTCATTCTTTTGCATCATGCGCACCAAACTCTTAGCTTCATTTCTTGCATATGCTTGCAAGCCACTTAACTCTAAAAGTGTTGGATAAATCGATAACATTTCTACTGGGGCATCTATCTTTTTCCCTTTTGGTAAATTTGGCCCAGCAAAAAACAATGGTGCTTTTGTAGCGCTTTCCCATAAAGCATGTTTTGCAAAGGTTCCTTTTTCTCCTAAACGGTATCCGTGGTCGGACCATAAAACTATGATGGTGTTTTTGGCATATGGGCTATTTTTTAAAGCATCTAAAACACGACCTAATTCGTAATCCACAAAACTGACACAAGCCAAATATGCTTGTATTATTTTTTTCCATTCTCCGCTATTTATAGCCCATTCTGTTGAAGGCATCATAGGTAAATCGTTAATTTTTAAGCCTACGGGTGGAATATCATTTAAATCATCTGATTGATATGGTGGTGTTTGTATGCTCTCAAGCGGATACAAATCGAACCATTTTTGAGGCACATATAATGGCACATGTGGTCTTTGAAACCCCAAGGCCAAAAAGAAAGGCTGTTTGTAATTTTTATTGAAGCGTTCTAAAACCCAATTCACCGCTTGATGGTCTGGCATTAGCGTATCACTTTCAGGAAATGCGCCCCAATCGGTATTGGTTCTGCCATACTGCCCTTTTCGTGATTTAGAAGTTCCAAAACCATCCCAAACAAATCGCTTTTCAGGAAATGGACCAAAACCTTTTACACGACCGCCTCCTTCATCAAACATACCATCAGGTGCATAATTATGAAAAAGTTTACCTATTCCCATAGAATGATAACCGTTCTTCTTAAAATATTCGGGAAGAAAAATAATATCCTTAGTAGCCTCATTATCATCTCTACGAATTTTATTATCGGGCGTCATGCCATAAATTCCTGTTGTTGAAGGGCGCAAACCCGTCATTATAGCCGATCTTGATGGTCCGCATAAAGGCGCTGGACAGTGGGCATCTGTAAAAGTAACGCCCATAGCCGCCAACCTATCAAAGTTTGGGGTTTGAATATTAGAAAAATTAGCAATGGGGCTAATCATATTATTCAAATCGTCTACCGCTATAAATAACACATTTGGCTTATCTACTTCCTTCTGGACTTGCTTCTTTTCATCGGTACGACATGACAGCATGCAGATACCTAATAACAAAAAATATCTTGTTTTCATTTATAGAGATTATAACGATTTTTCTACTAACACATTTATTTTAACCGGCCCCAACAATCCAGAACTTAATAATTCGTCCTCCTTATCCCAATGTTTCCAAGCTGGGAATGTGGTTCTTTCACTAGGACGTTTTGTATTATTTAGCAACCAATCTGGTACGCTTTTTATTTTAGGACCTTTACGTTCAAAATCCAATGGCAATTTTTCATCACCAATTAATCGGTTTGGCCATAAGTTGGTGACCTTAACTTCAAGTTTGTTTTCGCCAGTTTTCACATCATTTGTAACATCCAATCTGAAAGGTGCTTTCCAAAGTGTCCCTACCGGTTTACCATTTAAAATCACTTCTGCGATTACAGCAACGCTTCCCAAATCGAGTTCTAATTTGTTGTTGGATTTAAGTAGTTTTTTGGATACCTGAAAGGTTTTATGATAACTCGCTGTTCCTGAAAAATACTTAATGCCTTCATTTTCAACAGCTGACCACGATTTTAATTCATCAAACCTCACTTTATTTATTGTAACTAAATCTGACGGAAATTCAACATCCCAAGTTCCCGCAAGCATGATAGGTTGCGGCACTGATTTGACTGTGGTTGCCATGACTTTTCCAGATAGATTTTTATAGCTAAGTGTTCCAGGATATGGGGTTATCCACTGTGTTTCACCATCGTTCAAAACAATTTCTGGTTTGCTCCTATCTTTTGAAAGATTTAAGGGTCTCCCTTTGGGAACAAAAAGTGTCTGCTCTTCGCCATCGGTGGTAAATGTTATTTTTATCGTGGTGTTATCACCTTCAGGAGTCTTTCCTCCTATCAATTGATTGTTTACAGGAATTACCAAATTACCTGATGCTATTTCCTGTTTAATTTTTTCGGTAACATCATGAACGGGGTAATGTTTGGGTACTCCTTTGGTTTCTGGTTTAAATTTTCCGAAAACTGCTTTTAACACGGTTAACTTTTTATCGCCCGCATTAATATTTACATACTCCTTTTCTTGTGCAGATATCGTTTTAATGTCTTCGCCAATTTGGTATTCCATTCTAAACTCCTTTATATACCCCATGGCTGGATCGCAATCACAAAATGCCCTTGAAGCTTGAATATGCAATTGATTATCTTTTACCTCGGCTGCAACTTTATCTGTAATATCTACCAAGCCTTCTTGAAGAAACGTGCCATACTCGGCTTTAATAATTTGTAAATTTGAAAGCGGCTCTGACTTTGGGTTTTCAAGTTCCATTTTAGCCGACACCAACTGTGACTTTTCTTTGGAAGCATTCTTAAAAACTACAAACACGGCCTCTTCCATACCCAATTGCAGTGGTAAACTCGTGGTGCCATCTGCATGATTTTGCCAAACAGCAGGCTTTTTAATGGTGCCTGATTCTGCCTGCCATATTTCAGGTTGCTTATTGGATACTCTAAAACGGACTTTAATTTCCCGACTTTCCTTTCGGGCATTGGCGATGAAATAAATATCGGCTTCATCTGTTTTTCGGTGGATAAAACTGATATCGGAAACATCATCGCTTTCAATTTTAAAATCAGCCAACAGATTATTACCCTTTAAAAAATCGACTATCGAAATCTCCTTCACCAAACCCTTCCCCCAAAGGAAATCACTCAGTCTTTTTACCTCGGCATCACAAGTGGAATAATGTTCTAAACTTGGCGATTTTTTGGGTTTACTGCCAATTACTTTAGCACCATCTTTTACTAAATCTTCAATTTTATGAAGCGTTTCTGGTTTGATCCAATCTGATTCTGGTAACATTAACACGTCGTATTGTCCACCCACAGGGGTGCAAATTTTTCCGTTTTTAACAAATAAGTCTGACAATTTATTTGAACCAATTAAATCGTAATCATATCCTAATTGCTTTATTTCTGGCAATAAAAAAGCTGTATTTGGTGAAGATTCCCCTGTGAACACAAGCACATCGGCAACATTTTTACCTTGTTGAAGCATGAACTGGGAACGAGCGATATAATCCATAAATGCTTTGCCTTGACGCCACCAGGTATTAAGGCGATTAAAATCGGTACCGTGATAACTTAAAGCTAAGCCTGGAGCCACATCCCAAGGTTGGTGTACATAGGTGTGAAAAATAAATCGGGTAATACCTTCGGCCCATGCTCTATCACCAATGGATTTGAGTTCCGCAGGATGCTCGTCCCAGCCGCCAATACCCGTAAAGGATTCGGCCCCTACAATAGAACTTCCGTTTAAATGTGCTATGGAAGATACAAATTTAGGCGAATCGAAAAACGGATAACCACCACTCCAAAATTCACACATGACGATATCGCCTGTAGCCCCTACTTGCATATTATCGAAAGGACCCCAATAGGGTTCTACCGAAAATTTTAAACCGTTTTTATGACATAGATCCCGAAAATGGGCATAATAGTTTTTGGCCATTAAATCGCCTATAGTTCTTCGAAAATCCCAAAGAAAACGCTCGGTAATTTCGCCACTTTCCACATAATAGCCTGCTAAAGTTGGCAAATAAGAGACCAAACTGTAACCTCTTAATGTTTCAAATTCAGCATCAAACCCAGCAGTCCAATTAGCGGTTCCAACCTCATAACTATCTATTAAGCAATTATTAACTGTTGTACCTACTAAATCGCCCAACTTATTGAGAATGGGTTGAATGCCTCCTTCCCAATACACATCTACCGCTTTTGTACTCATTTTATCAACCTCCAATCCATGGCCGCCCTTTGGTGCAGGATGATTTTTTTTACCTGTAGGCGTATGTCCTAATCTTAAAATCACCCATTCGCCTTTAGGGACTTTCCACTCTAAAATACCTGCGTCATTGAGATGCGCTGTGAGGTTAATTATCTCCTGTTTTTGAATGACAGCTTCAGAAGGAATAATTTTTGTATCTGGCAACAAATGATTACGAATTCTTCCTGATAAACTTTTAAAATCTAAATCGTCAATTTTCATTGTTTGCTTTGGTTTAGGAAAGGCCAGAACAGCAATATCTTTATAAAAATTTAATTTGGTTTCAGGTTGTGGTAACTGTTTTTTAATTGCTTTACCTCCTTTAACTATAATTTCGCTATATACCACGGTTTGCATGGCATATTCCGGACTTATCCAGGGACCACCAGAGGAAGACCAGCCGGCGGTGTTATGAAAAGTGAGTTCTAACCCTATCCGTTTTGCTTCAAGTGCCGAAAAATGAAATAAATCCAACCAGTCTTCACTTAAATAATCGACAGGGCCGGCAGGAAAACCTAAATCTACATTAAACAATTGGGCTTCTTGAATCCCTACTGCTTTCATAGCCTCCAAATCTTTGGTAATTCCAGATTTTGAGACGTTACCGCTTATCCAATGCCACCAAGTACGAGCTTTGGCTTGATTGGGAGGTGAATTAAAACCCGATTCTAACTCAGTTACTTCTGGTACTAAGTTTTGGCCAAATGCTGATATAGAAATCAAAAATAATCCAAGTATGTATTTTAAAAATCGAGGCATTTTTTTAGTTTATTTAATCTATAAATAGTTCATCAATAAAAGGCCCACTCTCTCCCGTCGTTTCTAATTTAATATTATTAGCTCCTGATTGCAGTACAATAATAGTAGGCACAAACTTCCATTCTTTTTCCCAACCACCCGTTGGTTCAAATTCAATGGTTCTTACATATTCATCATTTACATACAGCTTCATTGGGTGTAACTTCCCGTGGTTGTTATGCATATACCTAAAGCGAATACTATAATCACCAGGTTCGCCATCGTTTTCTTGATACCAAGTGATGGAGCCTTCACCTCCTTTGAAATCGACAAAACCAGAACCTTTAAATCGGTGTGCCTCTCTACTTGGTTTAGCGGCTCCTGTTAAAACACCTTCTTCAGCAGAAATATCTACACCTCTACCAATCCACATATCGGCCGAATGTTCATCGCCCCAAAACAAGCCTTCATTTTTACCGAAAGTTTCTTCCATAGACAAAACCGTTTTACCATTTTGTTTTACAATGGCTTTCACTGTCGTGTCATCTTCTACCATAAAAGCATCTTTATAAAGCTTGCCATGCGTTTCCGGATTTTCACCATTAGTGGTATAACGGATTTCTAAATCTGAAGTTTTCGATTTTCCTAAAAGTTGAATGTGCTGGGCATCAATTGTAATTAAATTTGAAGTATATAATGCTTTATCACCTAAGATTGCTGCGGTTACCACCGCGGCCTCTTTAGGCTCGGGTAAGGCTCTTAAAAAGGTTCTAGTTTTTCCAAAAAACAAGGCTCTAAAATCAGATTTAGTTCTGCTTGTGGGGTCTATTGGATTTCCATTTTCCATAGAAATTTTCTTGACATCGCCCTGAATATGGTAATACACTTTGTTTTCTCCATACGGGTATAAATGGCCAGCGGTATCTAAACTTTCGGAAGTAACGATAAAACTGTCAGTAAAACTTCCTTCGGCGTCTAATTTTAGAATACTAGTTTTTAGTTTTGATGGTTGCTGCGCCGTTGAAAAGGACGTTCTATTAACTACTTTTCCATTAATATATCCAACTGCTTCAAGCGTTCCCTCTTCGTATGGCACAAGCCACTCGCATTGCATTTCGTTCCAAACGGTTCCTGGTTTATCTTTTCCTAAAGATATTCCGTTAAGAAACAGTTCTACTTCATCTGCATTAGCGTAAACCCAAACCGGAATGACCGTACCTTTTTTCATTCTTGGATGCGTCCAATGTGGCAACATATGAATCATTGGTTTTTCTGTCCATTGACTCTGGTAGAAATAATACAAGTCTTTTTTGAACCCTGCAACATCCAAAGCTCCTCCCATAAACAAGTTAAATGGCAAGCCCCCGTGTACTAAACCAGCTTCTCCATAATAATCGAAACCAGTCCAACGGAAATGCCCACTATGCCATGGTGTATCGCGCATCACTTCCCAATACTTTCTTGCCGAAACGCGTACCGTAGCATTATCGTAAGAAGAGTTAAAACGCTGTTTTCTATTTTTCCAATTTTTTGGATTAATTCCTTCGTAAAAGAAAACCTCCTTTTCGGTTAAATTAGGAAGCTCATAAGTTCCTGATAATTCATTGTCGCGCCACCAGGTTTGGGTTCTGTAATACCCTCTTGTTTGCCAAGTGTGTGGTGCTTCGGTAGAAATAAAAGGTTTTGTTAATTTGTTATTCTCTATAAAAGACTTTGTTTCAGACCCGCCATTAACACCTTGAATGTCCATATCTTCTGGATTTCCTGCGCCAGATGTAAACAATCGGGTTGGGTCTAGATTTTTACCAAATGCAACCATTTCTGGGGCTACATCGCTATGGGTTTCATTACCCAAACTCCACACAAAAATACTAGGATGGTTGCGGTCTCTAGTTATCCACTCTTTCACATCGGCTTGCCACCATTCATCAAAGGCTTGTTTTCCATAATCTTCGGGTGCTTTTTTATGCCAGCCATCAAAAATTTCATCCATTACCAACAAGCCAATTTCATCACAGATATCGTAAAACATTGGCGGGGTAGAATTGTGCGATGGTCTAATGGCATTTATTCCCATATCTTTTAAAGATTGTAATTTCCAGCGCAACATGGGCTTAGTCCAAGCCCCTCCAACTGGACCACCTTCCCAATGTTCGCAAACACCTTTTAGTTTTACGTTTTCACCATTCAACCAAAAACCCGTTTCAGTTTTCCATGCAACAGTTCTAAATCCGAAGGTGGTTGTTTTCTCATCAATAACCTTTTTACCATCTAGAATTTGAGTTTTAGCTTTATAAAGATTTGGCGATTCTGGACTCCAGAGTTTAGGTGGTTTCACCTCCAATTGAACACTTGGTTGTGCTGAAGCTAACTTTTCACTATGTGTTGCTATTACTTTGCCGTTTGCAGTCAATAACTCCACATTGTATTTTAAACCTTTAAAAGCGCCTTTAATTTCTGCGTCGATAGAAACAACGCCTTGTTGTTTTTCTATAGAAGGCGTTTTTATAAAAATGGTGTTAGGCTTAAAATGAGTTGGATTGACTTCAACCAACTTTACAGGAGCATAAATACCACATGAGTGGTACCACCTTGCCGAAGGCTCTAAACCATTATCTACTCGTACAGCAATCGTATTTTTTCCTACTTTTAAATATTTTGAAATATCATATCTAAAACTGATGTAGCCGTACGGTCTTTTACCCAATCGGTTTCCATTTATCCATACTTCGCTGTTCATATAAACCCCATCAAAATTGATATAGGTTGTTTTAGACAGACTCGCTTTGCTAAACGAAAATGTTTTTCGATACCAACCAATTCCGCCATCATGGTACCCGCCACCTTGGCCTTGATCGCCACCTTTTCGAACACCTTTTTCGAAAGACCAATCGTGTGGAACATTAAGCAATTCCCAAGAGGAATCATCTAAATTTTCCTTAGAAAAGTCAGGGCTATCTTTTAATATAAAATGCCAATTATTGTTGAAATTGGTTTCTATACGTTGTGCCTCTGTTCTATAAATAATTGAACACAGTACTATTAACAAGCAAGCTATCCCTTCACCTCTCATTCCCTTCACATTACTATTTAAATTCCTTGACCATAACGGTATACATTCTACAATTTTCTGGTGCATCACCATCGCTATTTCCAGCCATAATAATACTTTCACCTTCCTCGGCTACACGATGAAATACGGACATACTTGCCCCAACCACATTTACATTATCTCCTGTATCTTCATAATCTCTCAATAAAAATTCTGGACGTGGTACGGTATCATCATGCAATACATAAATGTGCATTTTTTTTCCAGCAATAAATTGTAGCTGATCACGCGCCCAATAGCGATTATCGGAATTAGGCGTTCTAACATATTCCGATTCATTCAAGTACCTCGGTAATACGGTATAATTATATTCTAAATCGGTGTATGCTTTTTTACCCCAATGCATATTAGTTCTTAACATAGCCTTACCATCTCCGGTATAGCTAAATTTTCTAAATAATTCACTTCTATTCTTTACTCCCGGAATATATTCTGGCATTTCTGGAATATGTTCTGGTAAAGGCTCTTTGGTTAATACATTGGTATAAACTTGTGGAAGCGTTGTTGTTAATCCATTATTAAAATCGATTGGCAAGCTTTTTAGAGTTACACTAACATCTTTAAAACCAGGTTTTTTAGCCATAATAGTTACCGTTCCAGACTCTAAAACAGAACGTACAGCTACACGATTAATACCCGCCTCAATATCTAAAAATAGATTGTTGGTACTATTTGGTTTTCCGCTATTGTATCCACCGCGCCAGATTGCTGGACCACTTATAGTAAAGTCTACACGGCCTTTTGCTAATGGGCATCGTCTGCCTTGGGCGTCTACAACTTCAACATCAATTAAAGCAACATCCGAACCATCTGCCAACCAACCTTCTGGCCCCGTAATAGATGTTAATTTTAAAGCCGCAGGTTCTCCTGTCGTTTCTTTTGTTTGAGTGGTTTTTAAGGCGTCATCTATAAAGCCTTCTGCTTTAATTTTACCAGATTCCCAAGCAACATTATCAAATTTAAAGACATAGCCATTTTCAGGATTTGAATTCGTTCCTACCAATTTATCATTCACATATAACTTTACAGAAGCACAGTTAGACATAACATACATTGTTTTTTTAGTGCCTACTTCATAATTCCAATGCCCTACAATATGCACTTGCGGCTCTGGGCGCCACATAGCTTTTAAGGCGTAGAAAGCTTCTTTTGGTAAGCGTACGGCATCCACTTCGCCACTAGCACGGGTGACTTCTGTAGGACAGCGGCCGCCATGTGGGCCATCTGAAAATATCCAATTTGCACCTCCAGAATGGTACGCTTTTTTCCCCATTTTATTCCACCAATGGTCGGCTTGACGTACCGCAAATTCTTCCGAACTTAATTTGTATGTATTTTTACTAATGTTAGGATGGTTATAAAAATTATCGTCTGGCGAATTTTTATCCCAAATACGTCTCGGAGCTTCCTCGCGATTATATTCACTTTCGATTATCGGTAAATCCGGGTATTCTCGCTCCCAACCCTCTGTACCAATTTCGATAGACACATAACCTTCTGAATCGTTTTTAACATCTGCACGACGGTTTCCCATCAAGCGTTTTCCTTTAGGGTCGAAGGTTTTAATAGCCTCCAAAATTTCTTTGTAATGGGCTTCAGATTCCGCCCAGTTTCCACCTTCCCAAATAAATATAGACGGGTGGTTACGGTAGTACACGATTAAATCTTTAAAAGCTTTATAGCGGATGTCCCAGGTTTCACCTTCGTCTTCCGATTCACCGCTCACACCTGGCATAAGGGTAACAAATCCATATTTATCGCCCATATCTACTTCGGCGGGCGAAGCTGCACAATGTCCCCAACGAATAAAATTTCCGCCAGCTTCATCCATTAACTTAAAAGTAAAATCGCGTAACCAATCTGGTAAAGCAGCTCCTAATCCTGCCCAAGCATTGGTTGGTTTTTGCCCCCAACCGTGTAACTTAATTTGTTCACCATTAATCCAAAAACCTGAATCTTTATTAAAATCAAAATTGCGAATACCTAAAGGCGATTCGTAAGTATCAATCACCTTATTACTTTCTTTTATAGCCGATACTACTTTGTACATATAAGGGTAACGCGTATACCAAAGTTGCGGATTTTGAATATTTGTTACCGTTGTTACCTTCATTTTTTGTCCGCTTGGTATGGCAACATTTTTATTAGAATGTGCAACCACAGCACCATCATTATCGACAATTTGGGTTACCAATGTGATGTTCTTATTTTCGGCATGCTCGTTTTGAATTTCGGTTTCAACAGTAATATCAGCACTTTTTTCACTAATATTTTCGGCATAAACATAGGTTCCAACCGTTTCTAGATTATCGTAAAGCGGTAATGTAATATGAAGTGGATCCATAGTATGTAGAAAGACATTTCGGTAGATGCCACCGTGGGTTGGATGCCAGTGTTCGTGATTCCAAACTAACGGGAAATTTTCTCTAAAATGATCACCGCGGTCATTATTCACCTTTACAGCGATGATATTTTCTTCTCCAAATTTAAGATGTGGGGTTAAGTCGAAACCAAAAGGAATAAACCCCGTTTGGTTTTGCCCCAAATGAACGCCATTGATGTATACATCGGCTATTTGACGCACCGATTCAAATTCGATGAATACTTTTTTACCTTTGTCGTCTTTGGGTAATTTAAAATGCTTTCTATACCAAACCGTACCACGCCATTGGTTATCTTCGCCATCGTGATGACCGTGACTTAAATCGTCGAAAGTATCTACATCATTAAAGGTGTGCGGGCAACTTATTGTTTCCCAAGTTGCATCATTATAATTTATATCTTGTGCTTGCTTTGGATTGGATTTAATAAATTTCCAATCGACATTAAAGTTATATGTTGTTCTTTCACTACTTGTTATAACCTCTGTATCCTGCTGCTGCTGCTGCTGCTGCTGTGCACAAGAACATAAAATGGTCAATAAACATAACGCTATATAATTTTTCATTAAGCTATACTAATTTAACTATTGTGTTTAATTTCTAGGTGTATCGTGTTGTAAAAAAGGACCTTGATTTCTAGGAAATTGGGTTTCTAACAATCCTTTCATCCGTGCTTCTTCCTTTTTATACTTAGTATTTCCTGATAGATTTTTAAAGGACAACAGACTATTTTTATGCTCATATAATTCTGCCCCTAAAATGTCTTGCGTTTTAGCATCACGCCATTCGGTGTAGCGCCATTCGCCATCTGTAGCAGTGCATCCCATAATGTTTTTTCCGCGAGCATAAACTGCAGTAGCCACTTGATCCCATGGTGTATTGGGACGGTCTATAACTTGCAAAATACTTTTACCGTCTGTTTTTGGACCTTCAAGACCACACAATTCAACTAAAGTTGGGAAGATGTCCACATTCTCTACTAATGCATCAGATGTTTTACCTGCTACTCTACCTTTATAACTAGTTTCTCTACTTACAATAAGTGGTACTCTAACATCTATTTCTTCATTAGAATGTTTACACCACGCACCATACTCTCCAATTTTATAACCATGATCACTCATAAAAATAACGGTGGTGTTTTTTCTTAAACCTAAAGCTTCCAGCGCCTCCATAACTTTTCCAACTTGAGCATCGACATAACTAATACTGGCATGATAACCATGTATTAAATCTCTAGTAAGATTGTCATCTAAATATTCTACATCATTGGGAATACCATGATATCCTTTAAGTTCTCCCCAATTGGTCAGTGCCAAACGGTACATGTTTTCAGGCTTTTTACGTTCTGGAATTTCAAAATTATTTTTATCGTATAAATCCCAATACTTTTTAGGAGCGTTAAACGGCAAATGCGGTTTGCTAAACCCTACAAACATGATAAATTTATCATTCTTCAATTTCTTCAAAGTTTCCACGGCATATTTTGCCGCACGACCATCTTTATAAGCTTCATCGGCTACATCGGCATTTTCAAATGCAGGACCATTAGCTTTTTTACCTTCCTTTTTAAATTGTTCTAAAAGCGCAATATTTTCTGGTTTATTATAGGTATTTGGTTCTTTTGTAAAATAGTTTGTCCATTGATTTTTATCATCGGTTCCGTGATGATACACTTTCCCTATACTTACCGTTTTATAACCGTTTTCTTTAAACAATTGTGGTACCGAAACTACATCTTTATGAACCGACCGCAATGGCGTAAAAATGCTATAAATACCCAATGTTTCTGGTCGTAAACCTGTTAAAGTACTCATTCGAGAAGGCGCACAAATAGCTTGTTGCACATAAGCTTTATTAAACTGTACACCCTCAGTTGCCAACTTATCAATATTTGGAGTAATGGCCGTTTTACTACCATAACAACCTAACTCTGCTCTTAAGTCATCTACATAAAATACTAGTACATTAGGCTGTGATTGTTGTGCTATAATCTTACTAGAACAGAAGACTAGCAATAACATTATAAAAATTTTATGTTTTAGATTCATATTAGTCATTTAGAAATAAATTTGTTTTGCTAAACATGTTGTTTTATTTATTGAGTAACAGGGATTGGAGACTGTACTTCCCCCTTGCCATTGTTGAATTCCCAATACGGAATGGCAGGTTTATTTTTACCAAATACATAATTGTATTTCTTTAAATAATAGTCTCTAGATTTAAACTCATCTCCCAATTCGGCCAATTTCTTATTTAGCTTAGCGTCTAATTCATTCTGAAGAGTTTCAAACTCAGGTTTACCCAATAAATTATTCTGTTGATATGGATCGGCTACATTGTCAAAAAACATACTTGGCCCTTCTGTGGTTCTCGCATAAGTATATTGTTTTGTTCTTATAGCTCTGTATGGCAAATTTGGATATCCGCCAGCAAAAGGCGCCACATTCATTACCAAAGCTTCTCGGTCTGCTTCAGGGTCTGGATTTTTAATTAATTCAGATAAATCTTCACCTTCTATACCGTCTGGAATTTTGATATTAGATAAACCTAAAAGAGACGGTAATATATCAGGTGTATTTATAGGAGCATTTACTGTAACGCCCTTTTGTTTATCTATTCCGGGATATTTTATTAAAAACGGAACACGTATAGATTCATCCCAAGCGACTTGTTTTTGAAAGGGTCTAACATCATTTGCGCCCATCATTTCACCATGATCTGAAGAAAATACCACTATCGTATTTTCATTTAAACCTAAAGCATCCATCTGTTTTAACAATAAGCCTATGGCCTCGTCTGTTGCCGTGGCATGAGCATAATACCCTTGTAACTCTTCGCGACTGCGTGCTTCAAATTTCGGACTTACATTAGGATTAAGTATCAGTGATTCTGGGGAATACATATCTTTATACTTCTGAGGCGCAGAGCCATGTGGAAAATGCGGTGTTGCTATGGACACAACAGCTAAAAACGGTGTATCATCTTTTGCCTGTTTTTCTAGATAGGTATTAGCATCCTCTACAATAGCGAAAGGCGAATACTTACCCCAATATTTAACTTCAGGATTATCGTTATCATAATAAGGCATTTTATTATAATCGTGAGAACACTCCAAAGCTTTCCAGTAGTCGAATCCTTGGCGTCTTTCTTTTGGTGTATAAGCAGAACGTCTGTGTCCGTCAAGATGCCATTTCCCCCAATACGCTGTATTATACCCTTCGGCTTTAAAAATCTCAGCCATACATAATTCTTCTGACGGCAAATACAAATCGTTTAAAAACATACCTGTTGTAATAGGATACTTGCCTGTTAGTAACGATGCCCGATGTGGTGTACAAACAGGGGTTACCGAAACCGCATTAGTAAAATTAACGGCTTCTTTTGCCAAAGCATCCAAATGTGGCGTTTTCACATTAGGGTCTCCTGCATATCCAAGTGCCGCGCCGCGCCATTGGTCTGTAAGGATATATACTATATTTGGTTTTGTTGGTTCGTCTTGCTGTTCAACCGTTTTCACTTTGTCCTTGCAGCTAAGCAGCGTAAAACTTATTACCAATGCTATTGGACGTATCGCTGTTATTTTCATAGAAATAGCCATTTTTTTATAAACTATATTTTGCTTGAAATTCATAGGTACCCGGTTGAGCTAAAATTTTAATTTTTCGTTTTTCGTTTTTGATTAATTTCAGATTCTTACCATTAGTAAAATTCTCATTATCGACCTTCAACGATTCTGAATTATCTGTTGGAATTTCAATTTCGGCAGTCGTGTTTGGAGGCACAACAACTTCTAAAAACAAGGTTTCATTTTTTATTTCCCAAGAAGATGCTACTTCTCCATAAGGCGTATTTAAAGTTGCTGATGCTGATGTTAACGGTGCCTTTGGTATTGGTGCGATGCTGATGATTTTATAACCTGCTTGTAAAGGTGCAATTCCTGTAATGCGCTCGTACATCCATTCGCCAATAGCGCCATAAGCATAATGGTTTAAGCTATTCATCTTCATCGGGTTAAAACCTTCTGCTTTACTATAACTGTTCCAACGTTCCCAAATCGTGGTTGCGCCTTGATTAATGGAATAAAACCAAGACGGATAGGTTTCATTAAATAATAGCTTATACATTAGGTCTATTTCTCCCGTTTCATCTAATACCTCCGATAGTAATGGAGTTCCTAAAAAGCCCGTACGCAAATGATTATCGGCTTCGCTAATTTTTTCTAACAGCTGCTGTTTTGCGTTTTCTTTATTTTCTTCAGATAATAAATCGAAAGCCAAGGCTAACAAATAAGAGGTTTGGGTTGCGGTAACATCTTTTACTTTACCATTTTTAAAAAACGCATTTTCGAAGGCTTTTGCTACCGATTTGTATAAAGCTTCATATGTAGCTTGTTCCTCTTTTTTTCCAAGAACCTCGGCCGTTTTTGCGGTTAATTTTGCGGAATGCGCAAAGAAAGCGGTACCAATTAAACTATGCGAAGTATCCCCTTTATTATTTCCATTTTCTGGGTAAGGTTGCAACCAATCGGCAAAAGAATTCATATGAGAAATGAAGTCTTTTGATGTCGCTTGATGATGGGCTACCCATTTTTTCATCATATCGTAATTTTCTTCTAAAATGCCAACATCACCTGTTCTGTAATATATTTTCCAAGGAATTATAGTACAGACATCGCCCCAACCAGAACTTACTTTTCCATTGTGTAACACATCTGGAACTACAAATGGAATGCCTCCGTTATCATATTGCGATTCACGTACACTTTGCATCCAACTGGCCCAAAACTTATAAACATCGGCATTAAACATCGATGTTGGTCCGAAAACTTGCGCATCGCCCGTCCATCCCATACGTTCGTCGCGTTGCGGACAATCAGTAGGAATATCAAAAAAGTTGCCTCTTAATCCCCAAACAATGTTACTTTGCAACTGATTTAACTTCTCGTGAGACGATGTGAAGCTGCCATTTTCATTAAAATTAGAATACTGCACCACTCCCTTAACCCAATTTTTAGAAGGTGTTTTAGAAGCATCAAACCCGCTTAACTCTACATACCTAAAACCATGGAATGTAAACTTTGGCATCCATTCTATTGTGCCTTCTTTAGCGGCTATATAGTAGTCTGTAGATTGCGCACTTCTATAATTGTCTGTATAAAAAGTCCCGTCTGGCGATAACATTTCTGCAAAACGAATTTTTAAAGTATCCCCCATTTTCATCGGTACTTTTAATAATGGCACACCAACCATATTTTGTTGCAAATCGAATATGGCTGCATCTGCTTTTAATATAATTTCCTTCGACTCTAAAACTATTTTAGATTTAACGGTAGTATGACGTTTTGGTTCTAATTTAATAGTTGATGTTACTGGGAACGCTTGTACTGCTTTCCAATTTTTATCATCAAAACTATTGGTAGTCCAATGAGGCATTTCTAAATGAGCATCATAGGTTTCACCATCATAAATTTCTGAGATTCGTATCGGGCCTTGGGTTGTGGCTTTCCAAGTATCATCTGAAATGATGGATGCTTTGGAACCATCTTTCATGGTTACTTCTAGCTGACATAATATCTTAGGTGATTCGGTATCGCTCCAGTAGGATTTCATCCAACCTAAACGACCTGAATGCCATCCTGCGGCAACTTCAACACCAATAGTATTTTGTCCAGACTCTATTAAATCGGTAACATCATAAGTGATGGTTTCTATTCTCTTTTTATAAGGTGTATACCCTGGAGGCATCACGTCATCGCTTACATCTTCTCCATTGATAGCCACATCAAACACACCTTTTGCCGTAATATATAATCTGGCATTAGCCACATCGTTAGACAACTCGAAGACTTTTCTTAAATATTGTGGTCTGTGAATAATGTTATCCTGACTTCCTAGAACGCCTTCTTCCTTGGTAGGTAATCCAATCCATTTAGCTTTCCAATCGCTGTTATTTAATAAGCCTAATTCAAAATTTTGAACTGGACTCCAATTTGAAGCCTTATCATCCTGGTTCCAATATTTTACCTGCCAAAATACTTTTTGACGTGACACTAGTGGTTTACCCTCGTAGTTTATCCATACAGATTGCGAAGAAGACTGCTTATTGGAATCCCATAAATCGGGATTGTTTGGCAATAAATCTGGACTACTAGCTACCACAATCTGGTAAGCCGACTGGCTAATTACGCCTTCTACAACGGGTAATTCCCAAGAAAATGTAGGTTTAGCATCGTAAAAACCTAGTGGATTTTTAAAGCCTTCGGAAATGGTTAAGTGTTTTGCCTCTTGTAAAACAGAAGAATTTTCGCAAGACATCACGCTAAAAAAAACAAAATATGTTAATACATATATGTAACTTTTGAAAACAGATTTATGAAGTATCATTTATTACCTTTTTATGATTGTTTTTTTATATTTCTGAAACTATTCTCTAATCGTTTCGATTTAGTTTAGTTAGGTAATAACTTAAGGTTAAAACCTATTTGTACCTAAACATAAGAACCATTACAATTAAAATACAGGAACACAATTATTTAATCTGAATAATAATGTCACCACTCCCTTTTGTATATAAAGAAGAAAGTTTCAGGCGTTATTTATTCATTTAAATAAAGCTTTATTTTATAATTTAACAGCTAAATATATATAGCTATTCCCTTATAACTATACTGCTTTGTAGGGGTATGATACTATAAACAATCTATAGCAAAGCATGATACTAGGCTTGAAACATGCCCTTTTATTCTTATTCCATATAAAATACTTCTTCTAAAGGAATTGACACTGGTGAATTATCTGGATTAACTTGCATAATATCAGCCATAAAATCCCACCATTTTTTAACGATTTCATTGTTTGCTAAATCTTGTGACCCCCCATGCCCAGACACTTTCTGAAAAGCAAATAAGGTATTGGTTTCTTCATCTATAAAAATAGAATACTCGCTAACCCCGTTGTCTTTTAACAATTGTTTTAACTCTGGCCATAATTGGTCATGACGTTCTTTATAAGCTTGTTTTTGACCTTTATTTAGCTTCATTTTAAATGCTAATCTTTCCATAATGTATACCGTATTAATTCCAATTTTATAATAAGTTTCTACTTGTAATTCGTTTTAGTAACTTCAATATTTTAATTGTTGTTTTGAGACAAAAAACCTTCTAAAATTGTTTTAACTTGTGTAACGGAACCTTGTTTTACACCGCCATTAGTAGCACCTGTTATCCAATATAACACCATTCCAGCATCCGAACAATCCCACTTTCCTTTTTGAAATTTTACCACATCATCAACCTCGGCCATTTTCCCCATGAGCCAAACAAATTTCATGCGATCGTCTGAATGATTTTTTGCCCAATCCCATTCTGATTCATCAACTTTTAAATTGATATTTTGATCGGGTATGCGTACTTCCTCCACTCCAAAATCGAGAATACTTTGCCAAGTGTAGAAATCGCCAGCATCGTCGTTAGCGGGGTGATGCGTTACCACCTTTACATATTGATGTTTCTCTTTTTCCGAAGCTGCTAATGCAAACCCGATAATGTCTGGTTCGCCAGCTTCAATAATCCATAGCGGATCCTCTGCTGAAGATGCATTTATGGCTTTACTTAAATCTTTTATAGTTTCGTCAAGTTGCCATTTAGCATCAAAAAAGGTTAAATTTTCAAAACCACCCCAGCGTCTAGCTGTGCCGTCGCAGGCTGTTTGCATCATGGCATGTCTTTCGTATTCAGCTGCTTCCGAAATGCGATTTACACGAACCAAATCACAACTATGTGAATAATGCACCAATCTACTTTCTAAGCTTGTAGCCCGAAGTAACGCTAAAGAAATCGCTGTACCTCCTAAATCATCTGGATCTGGAGAATTCCCGTCAGCAATTATAGCGATTCTTCCTTTTGGTGGTTTAATTACTGGCTGAGCCGTGGCCCAAGCCGTTGTACACAAGACAAGGATTACTAAAACTAATTTATTCATTTCTCAATATATTATCTTTATTTTTCAAAAATATAGGTTGATGGTGACTCTTGTACGACGTATCCCTGACCAACTGGAGCAAAAACAATTCCTGCCCAACGTCCGCGCGTCCATTCGTTACCATCTGAAGCCACTTGGACTTCAACGGTAATGGTATCTCCCTTATTAAGTTTTACATTCTTCCAAAACCCATTGAATGCTTTACCTTCTTCCCATAACATCTGAGTTAATGGCGGCTGATACGTTCCTAATTCCTTATTGTTTATAACAATCCGAAAGGTAGAACGTCCATCATTTTCACCAACACCAACATATATGACATCATAGGTCCCACTTTCAAAATCAAATAGTGTTGATATTTTGGCCTGTTTGTATTGTTCAGGATTTATCGCCAACCAATTTTTACCGTTTTTGTAAAAATTAGTTCCATCAATAGGAAATTCCTGTGAAGCAATAAATTTATTTTCCGGAAGTTTTCTAGCAATGGTATTAAAATAGGAAGGTTCTGATTTTGACTTATAGGACGAAGGTAAATTGCCATCTGCCAATGTCATATTAGGACCTTTATCAATAGGCACA
Organism: Formosa agariphila KMM 3901; assembly: GCF_000723205.1. Lineage (NCBI taxonomy): Bacteria > Pseudomonadati > Bacteroidota > Flavobacteriia > Flavobacteriales > Flavobacteriaceae > Formosa > Formosa agariphila. The sequence continues at coordinate 2,643,755 of NZ_HG315671.1, forward strand.
TAATTGCTATTTGTTGTTAATACAAACTTATCGAACTCAAAACCATCTTCCCGCATACTGAATTGTACCTCGTGTATGCCTGCCTTGGGCACATCTAAATAAATAGCGTGCGGCACACCACAATGCTCATCTTTAGTCCGCTGCTTGCTTTCCCACATCCAATACTTTTTACCGTCGCACCATTGCATACGCTGCCCGTGTTCTGGCCAAGTACCGTTTAACCCCACATGAAGCCCATTATCTTCACTACCGGTACTCAAGGCACGTACCCATACATAATAGCGACCAGGAGAATTGAATTTAATCTTATAGCTCACTACTGCTAATTGACCAGGCTTATTTGAAAAATTTACACCGCGTACTAATTGGTCGGAATGCGTTACGCGAGTGTCTGGCAAAACTTCTATATAACTACTGTTACTCGCGTTTAAGTAATGATTAGCATCTTCATCGCGGCCTACAACAGCAACACTATCTTTTGTTGTTCGGTACCATTCTCTAAGGTCTGTATGCGTTTGCTTATAAAAATACTCTGCCTCTACAGCTACTAGACCATCCTTTTCTTCAAAAATAACATTTTGAGCAACCATGGGCTGGTTTAAATTAAAGGTCTGTGCATGCAACATAAAACCGACTAAAGAAAATAACCATAGTAATGCTGAAGCTTTGCTTTTTTTCATGAGACTATTATTTTACAGTTAACGACACTGTTTTTAAATCATCAGCTTTAGAGGACGCTCCTACCGAAATAGTAAACGTTCCAGGTTCTACAACCTTCTTCAAATCTTGATTCAAAATATTTAGTTCATCAAAACCTAATTTAAAACTAACGGTTTTAGTTTCACCCGGTTTTAAAGTTATACGCTTAAATCCTTTCAGCATTTTAAGGTAACGCCCAACGGAAGCATAATCATCGCGCACATACATTTGCACCACTTCGTCTCCTGTAACTTTCCCTGTATTGGTAACTTCTACAGAAACCGTGGTAGTCCCATTAGCGGCTATACTTGTGTTGTCTAGCTTAGGGGTTCCGTATTTAAAAGTGGTATAACTTAAACCAAATCCAAATGGAAATAATGGTGTTTTATCACTAAATCGATACTGCCCTTTTCCAGAACCTATAAAGTCTGGACGCTCCAAATAGGTTACTGGTACCTGTCCTACATCACGCGGAAAAGACATCGTTAATTTACCTCCTGGGTTTACATCTCCAAAAATGACATTGGCTACAGCATCACCAGCTCTCATGCCGCCATACCAGGTTTCTAGTATAGATGGTATATTTTCAGCTATGTAATTTATACTCAATGGACGACCATTAATAAGCACAACAATAACAGGTTTTCCAGTTTTATGAATGGCTTCTACTAACTCTTTTTGAACACCATATAAATCAAGATCGGCACGATCGCCACCTTCACCGCAGGTTTTATGAGAGCTCCCTACAACTAAAACAACCGCGTCGGAATTTTTTGCTGCAGAAATAGCTTCAGGGAATCCTTCTTTTGAGAAACTATCAATATCGCAACCTTTAGCGTAATTTATTTTTACATGTTCCCCTACTTTTTTCTTTAAACCATCTAAAACTGAAACATAATATGGGGGTAAACCAGAATAGCCACCCAAAAGTTTATAGGTTCCCTTTTTAGGGCGTTCTTCGTGAGCATTAGGACCAATAACGGCCAAAGATTTTATTTTTGATACATCAAGTGGTAAGAGATTATTATCATTTTTAAGCATAATAATAGATTTTTCCGCAAGTTCTAATGCAAATTCGCGATGCTCATCGGTCCCTGTTTCAACAGTTTCTGTATCGATTTTTTTGGGTTTCGCATCAAACAAACCCAATTTATATTTTGCGGTTAAAATACGCGATGTAGCTTGATCTATGTATTTCATCAATGCTGGGTTTTTCAAAATGGTATCCTTCAAAATATTGGTATGATATGTTGCCAATTCAACGTTCTTCCCTATAACTAAATCCATATCTACCCCTGCTTTTAATCCTAAAATAGCTGCTTCGGTTCTATTTTCAGCAATAAAATGCATCGTTTCCAATCGTCCTACATCATTATTATCAGACACAATAAAACCATCAAAACCTAATTCATCCCTTAAAATATCTTTTAACAACCAGGTATTCATATGACAAGGGACTCCATTAAAATCTTGGTGTCCTGGCATAACAGAACCTACGCCTGCTTCTTTTACTGCTGCCTCGAAAGGCGGAAGATATACCTCGCGCAAACGACGTTCGGACATGTCGCTAAATCCTCCATTTATACCACGTCGATTTTCTGGATATCCCACAAAATGTTTTGCCGTTGCAATGACATGGTTTTCATCAAATTGTTCTTCACCTGTACCCTGTAAACCTTCAATAAAGGCTACCCCCATTCGCGACACCAGATAAGGATCTTCACCATAAGATTCTTCAACCCGACCATAACGCGCATCTCCAGCGTAAACATCTAAATTAGGAGAATAACAATGTGTAACCCCCAAAGCACGCGCCTCACGTGCTGTTTGCGATGCCATTTTCTTAATTAATTCGGGCTCCCAAGTTGAGGCAGCAGCTACTGCTTGTGGGTAAACAGTTGTGTTACCGTAATAATCAAGTACTAGCCATAATCCGTGTAATGCTTCTCCATATTTCATACTAGGTATTCCCAATCGCTCATTGGCCGGAGCATCCTGCGTCATTTCTGCAATCTTTTCGTCTAAAGTCATTTGACTTATTAATGTGGCTACCTTTTTATCTATTTCTTCATCAGAATTAGATTTTGTTTGCGCATTATTTTGTGCTACTGTTGTAAAAAATGAAGCTAATAAAAGCCCCATTAGCCATAATTTTTTCATAAATTTTTCTTTTTAGTATTCAAAATTCCGTAAATCCGGAACAATTTTAATTGCAAAGATTCCTGTTATAACAACCGTATAAACAAGTATCATTAACTGATGTCTGTATAAATTAAAACTTTAAAATAGTATCTCTTGATTACAATTAATCAATTAGTATTAACTCGATTAAATAAAGAAACATTAAGGCTAAAACATAATAATTATTTTAACCCTAATGTAACTGACTAATTCAAAATTGTATGCTAATTACCTATACCCATTGTTAGTTGCATCTGATTCTAATAGCACAGGATTTACCTGTAATTCTTGTAATGGAATTGGTAATTTAACATGATATGGTCTGATATTGGTATTAGGAGTCCAGAACCGGTATTCCAAATCCTGAACCACATCTAACAAAATTCCCCATCTAATTAAATCGTATCTTCTGTGACATTCGCCTGCAAGCTCCCATTTTCTTTCATCGTAAATAGCTTCTCTAAATCCTTGTTGGTCTAAGCCTTTAAGTTCCCATTCTGTCTGAGTTGCAAAAGCACGTTCCCTAACTTTATTAATATATTGGAAGGCGTTGGCTGGACCGTTTAACTCATTTTCACACTCTGCCGCCATTAAATAAACATCGGCTAAACGAAACACAATTCTGTTATCGCTATGATTAAAACGTGGAGAATTGTCTACATCTAAATTCCAAATTTTAGCCATATAAGGAAAATTTAAGTCGAACCCCAAATAATTATCTACAATATTTAAAGCTCTTCTATAGTCATTTCTTGGAAATTTTCCTGCAAAATCTTTAGATGCCACTTGTAATCCTGTCCCGTTAAAAGCCTCTCCATTAGCTTGTAGTGCTGCTGCCAAGGCATTTCTTTCACTAGAGTTTTTTGGTTCATCTCTTAGTCGTGGTGCAAACATACTTGGTCTCCAATTTCCATTACCAAATACGCTAGGAAAACTACCATCTGCTCCTAAAGTTCCTTCTTCAAACTGTCCGCGAATATCTTTCGCAAAATCTAAGGACCAGATAATTTCAGAATTATATTCGTTATTTGGATTGAATACATCTGCATAATTACCTAATAAACTATGTGGTGATTGACTAATAATTTCCATGCATTTATTTAAACCAGCTTGCCAGTTTTGCTCTTGCATATGAATTTTCGCTTCAACTATTGCTGCCGCCCATTTAGAAGCTCGACCTCGGTCTTCTTCTGGGTATACAGAAGCTAAATGCACTTGAGCATATTGTAAATCTGATACCACTGTACTTAATATGGTATCTTCATCTGTTCTACCTAACACCCTGATTTCCTCTAGTACTAAAGGCTCTGTATAAAATGGAGCATCTCCCCACAGATTAACAATATGCCAATAACATAAGGCACGAATAAACTTAACTTCAGCCATAATATCAATTTGTGCTTCTTCAGAAATGGCATCGTTACCGTCTACATTATCTAAAATAATATTGGCATTATAGATAACTCTATACAAATCTTTCCAAGTGTCTGAAACACTCATTTTTTGAACTGAAACATCTGCTATCGCTTCATTTAAAGAATAGTTACCTAAAGGTTCTACAACATTGGTAGAACGGTTGGGCTCTATAATATCGGCACCATTATCATAAAATAGGTCTAAGCCTAGTTGACCATAAATAGAGTTATTTTTTAAAATACTATACAATCCTACAACTGCTTGACGCACATCGGATTCTGACTGATAAAACGTTTCTGGAGCAATTAAAGCTCTTGGATCTTCTTCTAAAAATTCTTCACAGCTAAAGCATGAAAATATTAAGAAGACATATACTATTATATTTTGAATTTTCATTTTCTGTTGTTTTAAAATGTTACGTTTAAACCAAGTGTAATCGTTCTAGGATTTGGGTAAGATCCGTCGTTGTATCCTTGAGCGATATTCCCAATACCATTTCGTCCGAAATTACTACCTTCAGGATCGATTAATCTGAAATCAGACCACAGTAATAAATTAGTTCCTGTTAAATACACTGTGGCATTTTTAACCCCATCCATTCCCATTTTATCTACTGGCATATTATAAGCTAATCTCACTGTTTTAAGTCGTATATGAGATCCGTCTTCAACATAAGCAGAGTTAGGCGGTGTTCCTGTTACCGAATCTCCTCCTGCTCTTGGAATATCTGAAGTAGGGTTTTCTGGGGTCCAGCGATCTGCAACTTCTGCGAATTTTGTAAACTCACCACGATTAAAATAATGATTTCGCATTCTTAAGTTGTAGACTTCGTTACCCTGAGTTCCTTGAAAATAAAACGAAAAATCAAGATTCTTATAACTTAAAGTATTTTCAAAACCGAAGATAAGATCTGGTAAAGGACTTCCTAAAACCACGGCATCGTCTGTAGAAATGATACCATCTCCATTTTCGTCATGATATTTTGCACCTCCTACAACCTGTGGATCTCTTAAACCAGAGGCATCAATTTCTTCTTGGCTTTTCCAAGTTCCTAAAAACTTTACTCCTGTAAATACAGGAACCGACTCTCCTACTATTAAACGAGTATTACCTGATCCTAGGAGTTCGTCTACAACAAGATCGATAAAGTCTACGCCACCCAGATCTAAAATTTTATTTTTGTTTGATGACAACATTAAAGTTGATTTCCAATTAAAATTATCGGTACGAACATTGGTAGTATTTAAACTAAATTCCCATCCTTTATTTTCTAACGATCCTACATTTTGAAGCTGACTATTAAATCCTGTTTGTTTAGGAATAGTAACATCTAACAGTAAATCGTTGGTTTTTTTATAGTAATAATTTAATTCGGCAAATACTCTTCCGTTAAACATAGAAGCTTCTAAAGCAATGTCTAGTGAATTTGTAGTTTCCCACGTTAGATTAGGATTAGAAGGTCTTCCTAAAGTTAAACCTGTTTGCTGAATTCCATTTAAAGTTGTATTCGCTTCTACTAATAATCCTTTAGTTCTGTAGGGATCGATTGCTTGGTTACCCGATTTACCATAACTCGCTCTTAATTTAAGTTCGCCAAAGGTTTCTTGGTTTTGCATAAAACCTTCTTCAGAGATTTTCCATGCGGCGGCTATAGATGGATAGAACTCATATTTATTATCGTCTGAAAATACCGAACTCCCATCGGTTCTTCCTACTAGAGTAAGTAAGTATTTATCTTTATAAGCATAATTTAAACGGCCGAAAAACGATGCAATCTGAAACCCACTATAATCACTAGTTAGTATATTTCTAGTAGGATCGGAATTACTTAAGTTGTTAAATCCTGTTGCATCGTTAGTAATACCAAATGCTTCAGATTCTACAATTTCTGTAGACACCTTCTGAAAAGAGGCCCCTCCTAAAGCAGTTATTCTATGATTTTCTCCAATTTCAGATTGGTATTGTATGGTGTTTTCATTATTCCATCCTTTAGTATTTACTGTTCTTACACTTGCATTTCCACCCTCACCTAGATATAATAGATTTGGACTTTGACTAGAGGTAAATCGATTTTGTTTAGAATTGTCAAAATCTGGACTAAAGGTTGAACGAATAATCCATTTTTCTGATGGACTATAATCGATGTAAAACGACCCTAAAAAATTATTTCTAAACGTTTCATTAGTATTTAAAGCCATGTTCGCTATAGGGTTAGACCAAGGCGATCCTACAACCTCATCGAAACCATTATAAGATCCATCTTCATTATAGATAGGTTGAGTAGGCAAGGTTGCAATAGCATTTCCATATCCTACAAGTCCATTTTGTTGGTCGATATATGAATAGTTCACTCTAAACCCTGTTTTTAATTTGTCGCTTAACCTTATATCTAAATTAGACCTAAAAATATACTTCTCTATACCTGAAGTTTTAACAATACCTTCTTGATTAAAATAATTTAAAGAGGTATAATAACTTACATTTTCGCTTGCACCGGTTATAGATACATCTGCATTATAAATGGGTGCTGGTCCTAATAATAAATCGAACCAATCGTTATTTGGATACGTAGAAGGGTCGTTTGGAAAAGGAATCGCAGCTCCACGAAACGCAGCACTTTCATTGGTATACGCAATTTGTTCTGCCTGAGACAACATTTTAGGTAATTCTGGCACCATTTGCATACTTGTATAAATATTAGCACTAACCTCTGGTTTACTAGACCCTGCTCCTGTTCCAGTTTTTGTGGTTACTAACACTACACCATTTGCCCCTCTAGAACCATAAATAGCAATAGAAGACGCATCTTTTAAAATCTCAATTGATTTAATATCATTACTATTAATATTATTTAAATTGAAATTAGTTCCTACCACAATACCATCAATAACCCATAATGGTTCATTGCTACCTGTTATAGAATTTCCTCCTCTAACCCTAATCACAGATGCCGCTCCTGGCGCTCCACTAGTTTGAGTGACTTGCACCCCGGCAGCTCTTCCTTGTAAAGCTTGATCTACTCTAGATACAGGGTTTACATTTACATCTTCGGCACTCACACTAGAAACAGATCCGGTTAAATCTGATTTTCTTTGTGTTCCATACCCAATTACTACCACTTCATCAAGCGTGTTATCTGCCTCTAGAGCAACATCTATTTGAGTATTGGTACCCACTGTAACTTCTTTATTAGCATAGCCCACATAAGAGAAAACAAGAACATCTGATGCCTGTGCTTCAATAGTATAATAGCCATCAAAATCGGTACTAGTTCCTTTAGTTGACCCTTTTATAATTACAGCTGCCCCTGGTAGTACTTGGCCCTCGGCTGAGACCGTACCAGAAATTATTTGAGCATGTAAAGACGAATAACAAAACATGAGAAGCATCACTACTAAACAAGTTTTATTAAACCGACAAAACAATTTAATTTTAGAATTCATAGTTTTAATTGTATTAATTAGTTATCGTAAAGAAATACGTTCAGACTAACAATACTATCCTGTTTTACCCTGTTCAATAAAAATTATTCAACAATTACACCTTATAATTGATAATATATTATTTTTAACAACTTTAAACTCAGAACTATCAATACCATAACTATTAAAAAAAATATCGAGAGTATTGACTCTCGATACTTTTCTTCCAAAACAAATTCTAATAAAGTATTAGTATTTTATTGATTAGCGGCCTTTGGCCCGTCATAATCATAGGTAAACCAATCAACATCAATATACCCTGCATCTTCTTTGTCGTTCCATGAGAAGAGCCCTAACCGGTCGCCAGTCCACTTTCCGAAAGCTATAGTAAACGTTGGCCCAAACCGTTTAAAATTTTTGCCATCAAAACTGTATTCATATATAGCTTGATTACTACGATTTGAAGTTCGGATATACAAATCGTTAACTGTTATTTCGGGTCCTACAGTTTTTTCTCCCATCGGTTCCATATAAAACAAATGTTTCTTTCCGTGTTCATCAACCTCAACACCCAATAAATTAAATACCCCGCCATACCGAACAAACCCTGCCAATTGGTGTGGTTTCATTCCGGACACATCAAACTTAGCTACAGCAGTTCCTGTGGTGATGCCCATAATACGCTGACTTAAAGTATTATTGGCTCTCCAAAAATCGGAATCGGAGCCATCATTGTTTGTCCACTCATTAATATTTGGTCCGTAGCCTTTCTCGTTTGGCAATACCTTACTAGCCTTTAAGCGTAACCACCCTGGACGCTCGGTTAACGACCAATGTGTATTTCTCGGATTATGATTCCACTCCCACTGAAATCCTAATTTAGGTGATGAAAAATCGTCATCTGTTCGTGGTGCGGTAACAGGATAACCATCAATTGGTTTTTTATACGTCTTTACAGGTTCGCCAATACCATCGTTATCTTCGTCTACACCAATAATAGGCCAACCGTCTACCCAAGTTACAGGTTCTAAACACTGTGGACGTCCTTGAAAAGGGATATCATCATTCTGAATGAGTTGATGCATATACCACCATGAATTATCTGGAGCCTGCATTAAAGCACCTTGACTTGCACTGCGGTTATTAAAGACGGTACCTTTTTCAAGGACGGTTTTAACCTCATAAGGTCCATAAATACTTTCTTTTGAACGCAACACAATCTGTTTTCTATCGTTTTTAGGATTTTTAACGCCTGGTTTGGTCGACATATCTCCCATGGTCCATTGTGCTAAAAAGATATACCAAGTGCCATCAATTTTATAAATTTTAGCCGCTTCTGCTCCCATACCTGTATATACCAATTTTCCTTCATCAAGAATTTTGGTGCCGTCCCAGCTCATTTCGTAAATTCTATTTTCATTCCCCTCAATAGTATTACTAGCCTCCTTTTGTTTCCCTGCTGTGTTAATTATTATATAAGCCTTATGCGTATCTTCATCCCAAAATACAGCCGGATCGTCTAATACTTCCGACTTTGGAAGCATCATAATAGGTTTACTCCATGGCCCTTTTATATCTTTAGAAGTAGCAACCATTAAACCATGCTGATAATCTATTTGATAGCAGTACCACGTACCTTCATGATAGGCTAAATCACCCGCCCAAGTACCAAAAGAATAACCATTCATTCGATCCCAATTGTATTCTGGTGCCCAAGACAAACTATTAAACACATGCCCTACGTTTGTCCAGTTTACCATGTCCTTAGACTCTAAAATGGGCATTCCAGGTGACATATGTTGTTTGGATGTAATCATATAATAGGTATCTCCCACTTGCTCAATATCAGAATCTGGATAATCGGCATTTAAAATGGGGTTTATATAAGTGCCATCACCTTGGTCTCCCCAGCTTCCTGTTTGCGCTTTGGCTATTTCTTTTGAAGGTGTCGCTTGTTTTTTTTCGGGCTCTGAATTGCAAGCTAAAAGGCTTAAAACTGAAATTAAAGTGAGTGCTCTACAAGCATTTAAATACATTATCTTTTTCATTTATCTTTTATTGTATAGAATTTTATACTTACCAGAACCCAAAATGACATTTGAGCCCTGTAAGGTTACAGATTTAGTGTTTTTTTGTAAATTTTGAAATGTCTTTCCATTAATGATTAAAGATTCTAATTCCGCTTGATTTAAAACTAAATTAGCTTCAGTGTTAAAAGGTATTTCTAAGGTCATCGATAATTTGCCTTCTTCAAAGCTCCAATCGTTTTTAATGTCCCCGTAAGGTGTTGGTACGCTAACTTTAGTTTGGGTAATTTGACTTGGAAATTCTGGGTTCACAATAAATTGCTTATATCCTGCTTCCTTTGTACTTGATTTAATGCCCCCTAAAGATTCGAAGAAGTAAGCCGAAAACCCACTGTGCATAGGGTGATTTAAAGAATTGGTTGGCCCTTCCATGGTTTCCCATTCAAATTGGCGTTCTGGCCATGTGGTAAAACCAGAGTTCATGATATAAGTTTGACTAGGAAAATCTGGCGTTGTTAAAATCCTATAAGCCAAATCGGCTTTTCCATATTTAGACAATACAGTATATATGTATCGGTTACCATGAATACCTGTAGAATGATGACCACCTTTAACTTCTACAATATCATACTCCAAACCATTTACCACGTTTTCGATTTCTTCCTCTGGAACCATACCAAATTGTAAAGCCTGAACTGTGGCGGTTTGACTTTGATACCACTTGAAATCCGTATTTGGAATTTCAACTAAAAAAGCTTTATTAAAGGCGTCTTTTAAGGCTTCTTTTTCGGCTTTCATTTCCGATTGAAATGCACCATCGTTATTCATTTTTGCAAAGGTTTCCATAATGCCTAATACATCATAGAAGTAAGCGTTAGCTGAAATTATTGGATCACATTCCATAGCTTCTGGGTTGGTTCTTCTATCCCAACGTGGCGGACACCAATCGCCCATACCATCTTGCATAATGCCATTTTCACCTTTAAAATTGAGGTAAAAGTTGGTTAAATCTTTCATTTCTGGGTAGTACTCATTTACGATAGCATCGTCGCCGTAATATAAATAGTTGTACCAAGGCAAATACATGGTGGCAACACCCCAATCTATTTTTGCGTAAGAAGAAGTACGTTTTCCTGGCGCAATCATGGTAGGCACTTGAAATTTTAGCTCCGGATTGTTATGCCCTTTAGTAGGGAGCATCTGTGTGCGGATATCTTCCATATACTTTTTATAGAAATCGTACATGTCGTAATTATATAGTGCATATTCACAAAAAGCGTGGGCATCACCCAACCAACCACATTTTTCGCGATGCGGGCAATCTTCAGGAATACCATGAACATTATCAACAATAGTCCATTTACTAATATTATGCATCTTGTTGAATAAATCATCGGAACACTCAAAGCTACCCGTTTCCTGAATATCGGTAGCGACCAAAACCGCCTTAATCATATCTGCATCTGGTTTTGTAGAAACACCTTTAATCTTAGCATACCTAAATCCGTGATAACTGAATTTTGGTTCCCAAGATTCTTGACCATCTCCTTTGCAGATGTACTGATAAATTTGTGCCATCCCATTGGCGCCACCTCCTGTAGATCCTGGAAAAATGTCTCTACCGTTGGTTAATAATGCTTCGGTGGTGATGACTTCAATTAACTGTCCTTCTTTTTCACTTACATTAAGTTTTACCCAACCAGCAATGTTTTGTCCGAAATCAACTATCCATTCTCCATCAGAACCCTTAAATACATTTTGAGGCTCATAATCTTGTAGTTTTTTTATTGCTGGAATTTGTTGTGCACTTATGTTCTTTATTTCTGGAGCCGTTTCTTTGGCAAACCCCCAAGAACTATCATCATAATTAGTACTTGTCCAATCACCTAATTCAAATCTGGCATCATAAGTATCACCACCATAAATATTATTAAAAACAATAGGTCCTGTTGACTCCTTCCAAGTTTCATCTGAAAAAAACTCTGATTCAGTTCCATCTTTATATTTTAGCTTTAATAAAACCCGAACTGTTGGTGGTCCATACGCTAAATCTCGATCTGATTCCGGATCATTTTTCCAAGAAATATTTTGTCCGTAAAACCCATTTCCCAATATAATTCCTAAGGCATTTTCACCAGAATTTAACTGTTCTGTAATGTCGTAATTCACATAATACGCTTGTTTATCGTAATTAGAAGGTGCAGGATCCAAGACATGATCACCCACTTTTTCTCCATTTAAAAAGAATTCGTAATAACCTAAACCACAAATGTAAACTTGTGCATTATCGACTTCCTTATTAAGGTTGATTTTATTTCTAAAATAACTAGCAGCAAAACCATCAACTTGGATTGGTTGTTCCATACGTCCAGTCTTGTATTCTCGAAACCGATATTCTGAAGTTCTAGTATCATTAGTTAAAGTAATCCATTTAGCTTCTCCCCAATTACTTTCGTCCAGTAACCCCATTTGAAAATATTGTGGTTCCGACCAATTAGATTCTTGATTAGACTTATCCCAAACCTTAACTTTCCAATAATATCTAGTTGCTGCTTTTAACTCTTTTCCTTCATATTTTACAAAAGTTGATTTTGAACTTTCTACTTTATTAGAATTCCAAACATCTGCATGAGTTTCATCTAGTTTATCTAAACTTGAAGCCACTAATATATGATATGCAGATTGCGATTTACCAAATCCTTCAGCTTTTATAATCCATGAAAAAAGCGGGGATTCACTTTCAATTGCAATGGGGTTACTTTTGGCATTAAGCAAAACCTTGTCAAAATCTAATGATGTTTGTAACTTTTGTTCCTCCTTACATGAGAAACAAAAAACGGCTAATAGTAAAAGGGAAAATAAAAGTTTATTGTATTTCATCTTAATTTTGTGTGTTCTATAATTATCGTTAAACAGATAAGTGATTTAATTATGCATAATCTTTTACCATTTTTACATCTAAAACATATTGTTAATTTTATTTAAAAAGCGCATATAGTCATAATAGCTTCCATTGTAGGTAATAGGTTAAATTAATACCTCTCTTTGAGAATAGCCATGTGAAGCAACGCAACAATTAAACAAAAGTTTTTTTGACATTTTATCTTGAACTCTTTGTATGTTTTAAAAATAAAATTATCCGTTTATATTTCTATCCTGTTTTACCGTGGTTAGCCATAAAACATCATATAGCAAAGCATTATAAAAGGACAAAAATTGAAACGTTTTAAACAATAACATCTAGTTTTTGGAGAAAATGATATAGTTATAAAAATTAATTAAATGAATAGGTTATTAAGGATAATTAACGTTCACTAACAACTAGTCTAAATTAGATATTAAACTACAGAAACAATTAGCACCAATTCTTTTATATGTGTTTCAAAAAATAGTTCTATAGGTAAAGCTTCTAATCCAGGAACCATGTTAAACGTTCTAGTTCCAGAATATTCTTTAAGTTTTAAAGGCACATTGGCTTTTATAGTAACTACTCCTCCTGGTTTACTAATCTTGATTTCATGTTCATTTACAAACTCTACTTTCTCTTTTTCCGGAGATGCTATTGGTAACACAAACGCTGTAGGCTCCAAAATATCTTGTTGTGTTGAAACTTTTATAGTCAGTCCTTCTTTTGCACAACTGTATGTTAAATGAAATTCTGAAGCCGTACCCGAAACCATTTTTCTAGACTCATTTTTTAGTTTAACAACAGAAGCTAAATTAATAACCTCTTTAGTGTCTATTGCCTCTAGATTAGCCGTTAAATCATAAAGATTCGTGTACCACTGGTCCTCTTTAAATGTTTCTATTCGGGGCGTTAAGGCAATATCCTTACCTGGTTGAGGCTGCTGATTGTAGGGTTCTACCATATTGTAAACGGCCATACTAGCCGCACATAACAAACCTACTTTATTATGATACAGGATGCCTAAACTTCCTCCTGTTGCTTGTCTATAATCTTTTTTATAATGGTATTCGGCATCGTAGGCACTTACCGTTCCTCTCCAATCGCCCCGAGAAAAAAGCAATACATCTAAATCTTTAAAGTGTTTTATACCATTGGCTGTTACTCTAGGTAAAGCCGTAGTTTTATTTATTTCTGGTAAATGTTTCCAATGATCTAACAAGGCTGCCAAGGGTTTGGCATGAGTGAATGTATGATGCACACAAGGCGGAATACCTGCCGAAATATAATGCGGACCGCCATGCAGCAATCCATTTGCTGTGCATTGCTTTAAAAGCTCCGTATTTTTTACGGCTGCAGTACCAAAAGCAGGATTAATATGTGCCATCATTGCAAATGCCGGTTGACTACCATCGCAAGTTCTGCTGCCCCAATAGGTCCATTTATACATTCGGTTACCCCAGCTATTATCCCATCCACCATCGGGCAACATAAATTCTAAATGGCTATTTAAGGATTTGGTTACTATTTGTAATAAGGCTTGGTCATCATTTTTAAGCGCATACATCACCAAACTATTAAGGGTTTCTTCTACATTATACCCTAAATCTACACCATGTAAACCTTTAGCACTTAACTTATCTGCTTCGGGTTTACATTCGCCATATAATAAATAGTCATTTTTTGTAAAAAAGGCTTGAACCTCTTCAGCCATTTTTTTACTTTTCTCCTTAAAATTTCCATTACCTAAAACATCGCCAATGATGTCCAATCCATATATGGCAGTTCCGCCGTAATTGATATTAGTAAAATCTATGGTGAAAGTATCGTAAATATATTGACCTGCTCTAGCTAACCGATTGGTCCAAGCTTTAAGAGTTTTATCGTCTAAAATATGACTATGATAATGTAAGGACTCTGCCAAGGCTATAGCTCCAAAAATAGTTATCCCTTTCCAAGATTTAGGATTTGGTATAACTGTCCAGGCTCCGTTTTCTTGAGACACGTTATTCTCGGCCCAAATCATAACTAATTTAGCCGCTTCTATATATTTTTCATCCCCTGAAACATCTGCCATATATAAAAATGGATAAACGGCATCCATACAACGTCCATGTATATGTGAACAAGAAGGGCATCGCAAAGCACCATGTTCCTCTAAATTAGATGGATTATTTATTTGCACTTTTAACATCCCATCACACCACTCTTTTAACAACTCTGAAGTTAAGTTTTTGAATTCTAAAGACTGTTCGGGGAAACTAGAGCACGCATTTACAATTCCAGCCGAAGGAAGAGACATTCCTATAGTTGCTAAAGATGAGAGTTGTATAAAGTTGCGTCTTTTCATAAGGTATGGATACGTTTTGAGATGTTATTTAATTTTGATTATTCCTTTGCTTCCCTATTTATAGGTTTTATAAACAGACTGTTGTTAATTATTTTTTGCAGTGTATCTTATTTTACTATCAATTTCTTATGATACTTGTTGTTATTTTTATCAGTTAACTGTATAAGATAAACCCCAGCTTTGAATTGCCCTTTATTTCTTATTTGTATAGTATCCCCATTAAATTCACTTTTAAAAATAGTATTTCCTAAAACATCGTATATATTAACTGTAACATGATTTATTGTTTTTAAGGAAATCGTAAAACTATCGCTTGCTGGGTTAGGAAATACACGTACATCAGAAGCTAAAATCGCGTTCTCATCTACACTCAGAGACTCAACAGCAATAGCTTTCCAAACACTTCTATCATCGGTATTCATAGCGGAGATATGAGTAACATTTCCATTTATTTCTTGATACATAAATCTGCCACTACTACCCGATTCAAATCGATATGTATCGTTAGATTCATTATAATGTATCGTCCAAACCTTATCGCCATCAGAAGAAGGACCTTCTTTTGTTGTACTTACTACCACATAAGCACCTCCTGGACCACCTGCACCTGGTGCACGCAGTATGCCAAAAGTTTCATTATCTATGTTAAACAAACTCCCGCTTTCTACAAAAGTCCAATAATTATTTTGCGCTTCACCTGAATCACTCATAATTACTGCTGAAGCACTAACTCCCGAATCTGATAAATACTGACCTGTAGCAACATTTTTTAATTTATAAACATCTCCTATTGGTCCTGGATTTGTAACCTCTACGTTTTCTACCTTTTGGTAGGTGGTATTGGCCCACCTTATTTGAGCTCGTCCTCCTTTAACTCTATATGCTCCATATCTAATACCCGATTCTGTTCCTCTTTCTGGTTCTGGAATATTCCAATTAAAAGTATCTCCTCCTATGACAGCATTACAATACTGTATTTTTTTAGAGACATCGTTAGGATCTTCTTTGAAACCAACTTCTAACTCAAAATTAGTTTCTTCATCCTTCTTTACATTCTTTAAGAAAACAATTTCTCTTCCATCTCCTTCTCCACCTCGATATAAAATACGCTCTGCATAAATATCGAACGAGACTTGTTTATCGGCATCTTCCCCTGTACCATAAACAGGTTTTGCTAAATACAAACAAATTGCTGGATCTGGTGAACCACCGCCCCCTGTGTGCTTACCTTTTGCTTGAGCAAGATAAGTTCCATCCTGACTGGTCCCTGAAGTATCTCCAACTTCAAGAATTCTAAAAACTCCTGTTAACCTAGCATAACTTCCAATACCCGTTTCGCTGGAGCGGCTTAATGAACGTTCTATTCTTGGTTGTAAAGAGGTATCAAAATCATTAGAATCAAACGTTATGTTATAGACACCCCAAGTTTTTCCATAAACTGTACTCTCCTTATAATTAGCATAACAACTACGGTCATCGATAGTTCCCACATTTACGGGGTTTGGAATATCTGTTTCTCTTACAGGGTTTGTACCTTCAGCAGTACATCTTGTAATAGCAGATGTATCTTCATCGGGCGCGGTTTGAGCTGTTACTACAGCTAAAAACATTAGAAAGTGTATTAAAATAATATTTTTAAGAGTAGTTTTTTCTAGCATTTTAAAGATAGTTTAGTTGGTGAATTTGATTTAAAGATCTATAACGTTAAGAACAAGTCTATCCTGTTTTATGTGGGCTTTAACTATACCATGTTTATAGGTTTTATTGAACCTTAACTTCATATTTTAAAAAAGAAAACACGGGTAGTTCTGCATTCAGAGAAATTACAGATTTCGATTTTTCGTTGCCTTGAGTAGCTTCCTCTTTCCATTCGGACCAAGACATTGTATCTTTTTCTTTATTATAAAGGGCAAAACGTACTTTAACTTTTGTTCCAGGCGGCACGTCTAGTTTGGCTTTTAGATTTAAATGTTCATCTGTAGTTGCATTAGGATTGGCATTGTAATTATATGCCATGATATTATAAATATTGTTAGAGACATCTTTAATAAAAATGGCATCCACATCGTTAGTTTCTAATAATGGCTTTCCATTTTTGGTAGAAGTATAATACGTCTGTCCTTGAATTGAAAAAAGTGCTTCTTGAGCCGCCTCAAAATTGGTGCCTTGCCCCCACTGAAAAACATTTTGCATATTATGCTCATAGAACATTTTCATGAGCCCAACTATAAATGAATTTTGTTGTGCTTTTGGCGCGTTTTCAAAAGCATTCCCTGCTTTATTTAAACTTTTTATCAACGCATATTCATGCATTTCTAGTTTAGCATTTTTATGCCATTCGGGTATGTCTTTTATCACTGCAAAATCTTTAGCATATACCTCTTTAAAAAGAGTGCGATCAGGTTTGTTGTAAAAAGGATAAAATGACACCCCTATAAAATCATAATGCACATTATTAGCCTTGCTCCATTTTATAAAATCGGTGCCCCAAGCATTTTTGGATGATCCCCAAAGAAAATGTGTTCCTACTTTGGCTGTTGGAAGTACTTCTCTAATGGCACTACTAGATATTTTATAAAACTCAAAAAACGCTTCTTTGCTTCCCGACCAATGTGATGGGGTACCGATTTCTCTACCTATATTAAATTGAATCTTTAACATAGATTCTTCTCCATAGGTATTCACTAAAAATTTCAAAACATCTTTTAAATAATTACTCCACGCATTGTAATCTTTTGGTGGCTCTGCATTTCCGTAAGTAGACACTTTTAAAGAATCTGCAACCAGCTCGCCATTTTTATTTCGTTGAAATGCCCAAGAAGGATTGTCTAATACGATTTGGTGTATGGCATACCCGGAGTTAATAACGCCGTCAATCTGATTTTTTAATACCGTAAAATCGGTATAAAAGGTTTTAGATTTTTTATCCCATTTATAAGAATCTTTGGATATATCAGGTTTTCCATTCTTAACAATACCACCTAGAGGTCTAACGATACATACTCGAGGTTTACCAAGTGGTGTTTTAATTTTTACACCATTTAATGGTGTTATTCTGTTAAATACATTGAAATGATAATCAATATTTTGCCTCGCATTCTCAGAATCTGTAAAGTCGGTTTGCAGAACTATTTGCGCTTGAATAGGAATTATAAAGATTACTCCAAATAAAAAACAAGTTATTATATATTTTAAAATATGACATAATCTCTTTTTATTTTTCATATATAGATTTATTTTATTGCTTTAACTATTTATAATTTTATGACAGTGAAAGTTCCTCAATCGTGAATTTCAGTAAGAATTTGTTTATTTACCAAATCAAAAAGTCTTTCAACAAACAATTTTCACAAATCTGAAGTAGAAATCTGTATCGCTTTACTAGGTTTAAAACCAATGCGATGTGCTATTATTTCTAATGTAGAACCTAAAGGCATTTTAAAGGGACCATTATAAATGTGCCATGTTTTCGACGTTTTATTTCCCGCAGTTACTATTTTGTATCCTACAGAAGCTCCTTCTGTATCACAACTTATGGTTATGTTTCCGTTATTTATTGAGACTTTTGGATCTGAAGTAACTGGTTGCGTGTTACTACCGTTCCATAATTTATTGATTAATTCCGATTCTGGTAAATTAGCGTCGTCTCCTATAGCTGTTAACCATCTGTCTAATTCTTTTCGTAATTCGACTAATTTATTCTGATACTCTGGATTATTTGCTAGATTTTTTAACTCGAACGGATCTGATTTGCAATCAAATAATTCTTCTTCTGGTTTCACGTCTCTAAACCATTGCATCTGCTCTTCATTAAGTTTTCCTTCTGCCTTAAGTCTTAGTAATTCCTGCATAGTAGGTATACGCTCTCTATAATCAATTGGCAAGTAATAGCCTTGTTCTGGTCTGTAGTTTCTAATATACTTGAAACGCTTATCTCGTACAGCTCTAATAACATCAGTCTCGGCATCAAAACGATCTGCCGCTGCGTGTATATAACTACGTTCTTTATTTTTATACTGTCCTAAGAAAGCCTGACCTTGCATATACTCCTTTGGTTTCTCTCCTATAATAGACAATAAAGTGGGTGCAAAATCTACAAAACTTATTAATTGAGGATCGCTTGTTTCTGCCTCAAGTTTATTTGGAAAACGAATAATCATTGGAGTATTTAATCCAGAGTCGTAAATCAATCGCTTTTCTCTAGGTAATGGTCCGCCATGGTCTCCATAGAAGAAAATTATGGTGTTTTCTAATAAGCCATCGTCTTCTAATTGCTGAAGCACAGCACCAACTTGATTATCCATTTCGCCTATATTATTGTATAATTTCCACATATCGCGTTTAACGAGATCTGTTTCTGGCAAATAAGGAGGAATATTAAATTTGGTATCCTTAGATAGATATTGTGGAGTTTCGGCTTCAGACATTCTGTTATTAGCATGCGAAGCACCATAATTTTTCCATTGATAAGTCGTGTCGCCTGCACGATATAATCGTGTTTCTATTTCCCTTAATCCGTAAGGTTCAAAAAGACCAGATTCGTGAGTATCGGTAAAATTAAATACAGCAAAAAACGGTTGATCATCATTTCTATTTCTCCAATGTGCATAAGGACTACTTTCATCCCAAGCCGTTACTGGGGCTTTAAATTGATAATCGGTTTTATAATTATTTGTACAATAATACCCGGCTTTCCGTAACCATTCACTAAGCATTCTAACATTAGACGGCGGAACCGCTTCGTACGCAGGAAGACCTCTTTCTTTAGTAAAACTATTTGTTCGCATATGATTAGCACCAATACTCGAAGGATACATACCTGTTGCGATAGCAGCTCGACTTGGTGCACATACACCCGATGTAGAATATAAATTAGGATAAATAACGCCTTCCTTTGCTAACTTACTTAAATGTGGCGTTACTACAGTCGAATCTCCAAAAGGTGGAATATAAGCCCCCATATCTTCAGTAACTAACCATAAGATATTGGGGCGTTCTGGTAACTTTAATTCCGTTGCTTTTTCACCTTTTATTTTAATTTCTTTATGTTCTCTTTTACAACTAACACATATTACAAAGCATAAGACACTGACAAAGAGTAACCTATTATTAAAAAATTTAAATCGTAAAAAAAGCATCTCTTTTATTTCTATTAGGTGTTACTCTTCCAGTTTTAAAACTTCACTACCTGCCATTAAAAAGGCTCCTGTACCAAAATTTTGCCAACTATCTGCCGATGCTGGTTCTGGCGAAGCTCCTATATTTTGAACCCATCCTACACGACCATCTTCATGTTGGCAATCGGCTAATGCCTTCCATGCTTTTTTTACAGCCGGTTCATATTTATTTCTGTCTAACAAGCCATTATTTACTCCCCAAGCTAAGGCAAATGTGTAGAACCCACTACCACTTACTTCTCCATGATCATAGGTTTCTGGACTTAATAAACTAGTTCGCCATAAACCATCTTTAGGTTGAAGTTCTAAAATTCTTGAAGCCATATCCTTAAATAAATTTTCATAAAACGTGCGGTGTTTATAATCATTAGGCATATCATCTAACAAAAGTGCTAAACCACCTAAAACCCAACCATTTCCCCTAGACCAAAATATTTTTTTATCATTTGGTTCTTTTAAATCTTTTTCTGTTCCCTTCCAAACAAAACGCATATCTCTTGCAAACAAACGTTCTTCTTTATCGTATAACTGATTATAAGTTTCCATGTAATACTTATGCATTTCATCTCGATACTTAGGCTGGTTTGTATGCTTAGCATATAGATTTAATACAGGAGGAGCCATAAATAAGGCATCGCACCACCACCATAAAATGGTTTTTCCAGAGGCACTTTTATCTGTTCCGGCCTTCCATTCATCATCCTCGTGTAAGTGAGCATCTAAAAACTTTTTAGTCGGCTCTAAGTTTACAAAGCCAGGACGTTTATCGTTCATACCAATATAAATATAGCTATACGATATTGCCACATCATCGGCGTGATGTAATCTAGAATAGGTTTGCCAATTATTCCAATACGCTTGGTTTTTTAAGGCGGCCATATACATCATATCCTGAGTGGTCTTATGAGCTCTTGATACACCTATGTAATAAGCTCCCTCTGTCCAATCTGTTGGCGCTAAAGCGAAAATAGGGTGTGCCTCTTGCCATTCTAAAGCCTTAATCATTTTAGCTTCAATTTCTGAATGGTTTAGCCCTTTTTGAGCATATAATTTCAATGACATCGCGCTACCAACTAACACACATAAAGTCAATATTTTTAATGCTTGGTTTTTCATATTAGTTTATTTTTTTAATTGAAATGAAGTTTTTTTATAATCTACAGAAGAGGTTCCAATCATTACGGTATATTCTCCAGACTCCAGTACTTTTTCCATTTTAAGGCCTGTAAACTTTAACATTTCGGGAGTAATTTTAAAGGACACTTTTTTGCTTTCGCCAGGGTTAAGTGAAATTTTCTCGAAACCTTTAAGTTCCTTATCTGGTCTAATAACAGACCCTTTTACATCTTTAATATACATTTGGACAACTTCTTTTGCCTTAACATTCCCTGTATTTTTAATAGTGACGCTAACTTCTATTTCTGAATCTTTTGTCATTTCTGAATTAGATTTTTTTATATCTGAATATTCAAAATTGCTATAACTTAAACCATAACCAAATGGATAAAGCGGACCATCTTCCATAAATAGATAGCCTTTCTTATAATTGATTTCTTTCATACTATAATGAAAAGGAATTTGACCTATAGATCTTGGCACAGTAACCGGAAGTTTACCCGATGGCGATACTTCTCCAAATATAATTCTAGCTGTAGATTCATCTCCAAACTCACTTAAATCCCACGTATCTAAAATGGCATCTGCTTGTTCTGAAATCGTATTAATGGCCAAGGTTCTGCGGTGCTTTAAAACCACAATAACAGGTTTCCCTAAAGCTTTTATTTTTTCTATAAGCTCGTCTTGAGCGCCTACAGGCTCTATAGTTGCGCGATCTCCTAAAGCATTATTAAAAAAAGCTTCTTTAGATGTAAACTCGTCACCTCCTAAAAATAAAATTGATAGATCAGAATTTTTAGCCATATTTACCATTTTAGAAATGGCATTTTCGTCGCGTTCTAGGAGTTTGGGTGCGCCACCTTTTTCATCGGTTAAATGAAATCCCTTTTCTGCTACGAAAGAAATATGTTTTGAAGCTACAGTCTCAAACATTGATTTGGTATCGTCCTTAACTAACGGCCCTAAAAGAGCTATTTTAGTTGTTTTATTTTTATTTAATGGTAAGATTTTATTTTCATTTTTTAGAAGAATAATAGATTCTAAATCGGATTCTTTAGCCAATGTTAATGAAGAATTAGCACGCACACCTTTTTTAACTTCTTCTATATCGATATATGGATTATCAAAAAGACCTAAAATAAATTTTGTACGCAGCACACGTCTAACCGAGCGATCAATTAATTTCTCTAAGTTTGGATTTTTCTTTACCATTTCTGGCAAGTAGGCATACGAATCTTCGGCATACAAATCGATATCTATTCCAGCTTCTAGCCCCATTTGCGCAGCCTCTTCTGGAGATTCGGCCACATTCATAAAATAAAATAAACGCGCTATATCATTAGAATCTGAAACCACATAACCTTTAAACCCCCATTGATCTCTCAACACACCGGTTAATAATTCCGGATTCCCGTGACTAGCAACACCATTGATATCACCATGAGATGCCATAATACCAAGTGTTTTAGCCTCTTTTACAGCCGCTTCAAAGGGTGGATAAATTTCATCTATTAGTGTTCTTGGAGAAATTTCAATAGCGGCAAAATTAGAACCTCCCAAAACTTGTCCGTAACCCGCGAAGTGTTTTGCGACCGCTCCAATATGTGTTCCATTTCCTAAGCCATCGTAATTTCCTTGAACTCCATTAATAGCGTTTACAACCATTTGGGTTGTTAAATATGTATCTTCACCAAAAGCTTCACTCATTCTACCAAAACGCGGATCTCGTACCAAATCGGCTTCAGGTGAATGACACATGTGCATCCCTCTTAATCTAGCTTCTCTACCAACTACATCCCAAATACGGTTTACAAGTTGCGGGTTAAATGACGCTGCCGATGTTAAAGGGCGTCCAAAACGTGTACTTCCTGCAGCGTCCACTCCATTATAAGATTCGGTTACAAATAATGCTGGAATACCCCAACGGTTGTTTTCTATAATATATTTTTGAAGATCGTTATTAAATTTTGCCGCAGCAACAGGGTCCATGTGTTCCCCCGGGTTTTTAATTCCTGCTATTCCTAATTTTAGTTTTTCAATTACCTTATCAGATAATTTTAAGTTACCATTGCCTTCTGCTTCTACTCCAATATTAGCATGAAAAATTCGCATTTGAGCAACTTTTTCTTCTAGAGACATTTTAGGTAATAATGCATCAACACGCTCTTCAATGGTTAGGCTTGCGTTTTTATAATCTTTTGACTGGGTATAGGTTCGTTGACAAGAAAAGAATATCGTGCCAGTTGATACTAAAAATGTAAATAGTAATTTTTTCATCTAAATTAATTCGTTTATTTTTTTTAACTGTCTTAACTGTTACGTTCCACAAAAAACATCCATAATGTGGGTCACCATGGCTGCTTCTTCCACAGAGCAAGGATTTGAATTATGTGCTAAAAAATAACCAACAGTTTTTTCTATCATGGGTTGTTGCACATGCTCTGGGTTTTCATAATGGTAACTTTCAATTAGTCCGTTTTTAGAAACGGTTATTGTACTAGTATAAAACGAAAATGAAATACTGCCCCTTTCACCTTTAATTGTGCATTCGTCTTTATCTTCTAAAGCATTGAAATTCCAAGTCCCTGAAAATTGTACGCCGTTTTTAAATAAAACCTCACCACTTACGTCTTGATGAGAAACTTGATTTTCTTTACAGCTTCCTTTCTTTATGTTTTCTACCTCACCAAAATAATGACACATCAAATCGATTTGATGAGGCGCTATATCATGAAAATATCCACCTCCAGAAATTTCAGGAATAGTTCTCCAGTTCACTTCTGTTTTAGCAATTAAATTCGTATTTCGGGTTTGTTTTATTTGTATTTCGGCCGATATTACGTTCCCAATAACGTTGGAATCTAATAGTTCTTTAATTTTTAAATATACTGGCAACTCTCGTCTATAATGCGCTACAGTAACTTTTACATTACTCCTTTTAACCGCTTCTACAAGTATATTTGCTTCGTGGTTGTTTAGTACCATTGGTTTTTCTAAATACACATTTTTACCAACATTTATGGCTCGAAGCGCATATTGTAAATGCGATGAAGGTGGTGTAGCTATATATACGGCGTTTATCAAGTCATTTTGTATTAACGCCTCAGCATTAGTAGTCCAGTTTGCA
Organism: Formosa agariphila KMM 3901; assembly: GCF_000723205.1. Classification (NCBI taxonomy): domain Bacteria; kingdom Pseudomonadati; phylum Bacteroidota; class Flavobacteriia; order Flavobacteriales; family Flavobacteriaceae; genus Formosa; species Formosa agariphila. The sequence goes on from NZ_HG315671.1 coordinate 2,668,175, forward strand.
ACACCATGTCGATTAGCAAAATCTATTACTTTGTCTTCATTTCTGCGCATTACTGCCACTAAAGTTGAGTTTTCAGTTTTATAAAAAGCCGGTCCGCTTTTAACCTCTGCGACATTGCCACAACCTATAATTCCCCAATTTATCCTACTCTCCATTGTATTTCTAAAAGGTTATTGCTTTGTTTTAATCGTTCTATAATTAAAAACAGTGGATTCGAAGATCTCCTCATTCAATAATTTTGATAGACTGCTTTATTTTAACTGCATTAAAATGAGTTAATTTTTAATTCAATAATATGTTTACCTGGCGACAATTGCACGGCTCCAAAAGCAGCGGGTACTTTCTGTCCGTTATGAATTAAATCCTTTCCATCGATGTCATCTAAAGAAAATTCTGCCACCATGTTACCTGGAATTTCAATTTCATAAGTTTGTGATCTAGGTCCATTATGTGTAAATGTTGCATGTATTGCACCACGTACGGTAGGCACGGTAATTTGGCTAGACTTAAGTTTACCCATTTGTGGTTTTATACTTGCTATACCAAATCCTGCCGTTTTAGGTTTAATTCCCCATAAGCCTCTAGGGATTGCATTTGCAGGCACTGCTCCCCACGCATGATTCCAATCGAGATTGTTTTTATACTTATTATCCCAAGCTTCTAGAGTAATGGTAGAGCCTATACGAATCATATTATACCAACTTCTTTCTGAGGTACTTGCTAATAAATCGAGTGCATAATCTGCTTCCCCCACATTGTATAATCCATCCAATAAGAATTGTGCACCATAAACACTACAGGCCATTCCACGAGATTTTACAAATTCTACTACAGTATCTACATGTTCTTGAGGGACCAAACCAAAGGCTAAAGGCATCATATTAGCATGTAGTGAAGCATGATCGGTTCCAATGCCATCAACATAAATACCACGTTTTTTATCGAACATTTGCTCGTTCACAGCTTTTTTAGCTTTGGCTGCTCTAAGTTCGAAATCTAAAACCTCATCGGTTTTCCCTAAGATTTTTGCAAATTGCGCCATGATTTTCATATTCTCGTAGAAGAACGAATTTATTACCGTATTATAGGGCTGAAATACAAATCCGTCACGTTCGCCGGGCGTTTTGCTTCCATTGAAATTAGCCCCTGGCCAGTCTACAATATCTGTTAAAGGCTTTTTGTATCCTTCGGGGAAGCCCAATTTTTTCATAAACTCGGCATCTACTTTCGTAGAAGTTATAAGCCCATCTTCATTAGAAAGCTCGTATAGGGATTTATGTTTTAGGGCTTCATAATAACGCTCAACCAACTCGGTATTTCCTGTATACATATAATCTGCATAAAGTAACAATGCTACATGTTGCTGCCATTCTGTTGGCCATGTAGGGTTTTTCATGAAATACTCGATAGTTCTGCGAGCCATTGCATATTCCCTGTCTGTTGTATAATGACTTAATTGATTAAGATAAGCATCAGCTTCGTAAGGAATACGTTCTCTATCGCCATCTACATACAGCCCATTAAAAGTTGTGGCTTTAATGGAATATTTGCTTAAATCCCAAACTTGATTTAAAATATTATTATCGCTTTTAAAACTACTCGCTTTTTCGTCCCAAAACGTATGATACGCTAATTGTTCTACATCGTTAGCATTAATAGAAGATTGTGCGCCTTCAATTTCTGCATATCTAAAAGGTAACAAAGGAGGAAATCCTTTTGGCAACGGAATAGCCTTGTTAGGTCTTGTATTTCTCTCGTCTGTTTGTATAGGAATTCTATATCTAGTTTGGCCAGGTTTAACCTCCACCTTCAACTCCTGATAACGAATGTTACTTTTTGCTGGTGGTGTTCTGTTTACGTTGCCGTTCTCATCGATCATTTCACCTACTCTAATAGTTAAGGTATGTGGTGTTTTGGCTTGATAATTAAACTCCATTGTTGCAAATGCAGCTTTTCCGAAATCTATAAAATACACACCATCTCTATTCTCAAATTTTGAAGGCTTAATCTTATCTGTTACAAATTTATTTTCGGTAGAAATAATATAGTTATCACTTTCGCCTATTGTGAATTTTTGTGCTTTAGAATAGTCTACCAATCGGTTTTCTTCATCCCAAATTCTTACTTTCCAATAGTACGTTTCACCTATTTTTAATGGTTTTCCTCCAAAATCCACATTAGTAGATTGCGAAGATCGCACTTGGCCACTATCCCAAACATCGCCATTATTGGCATTAATTATCGTTTCGCTAGAAGCCACTAATAACTGATATGCCGATTGGTATTTAGAGCTCAACGGAACGGTCCAACCAAACTCTGGTTTAAGATCGAAAATTTTAACTTCAGATTCAGGCTGTCTAATAAGTTCAACAGTTAAATCAGACGGTCCAGCTCTAAACTCATCACTATTTTTTGCGATTAACTCATCTAGTTTTTCGCGAAGTGCCTTAGCGACATTCTGGTATTTTTTCTTTCCTATTAAATTATTAATTTCTTTAGGATCTTTTTTGATGTTATATAACTCTTCTATCGTTTTGTCATTTACATAACGAAAGTATTTCCATTCTTCAGTTCGGACACCTTCACTTGGAGGTATATTTTCAAAATCCCATAAATGCTCTATAAGAATTGTGTCTCTGCTAATGGTACTGGTCTCTTGCTTTACTAGAGGTAGCAAGCTTTTACCTTGCCAAGATTCTGGAGCTTTTACTCCTGCTAAATCTGCTATGGTTTGTGTTACATCGATATTTAACACCATTTCGGATATATCTTGATGTTTATTTACACGAGGATCAAAAACAATTAATGGTACGCGAATAGAGTTATCGTACATTAACCATTTTCCGGCTAATTGGCGTTCACCTAAAAAGTAACCATTGTCTCCCATTACAATAATTACGGTGTTTTTGTCTACACCTTTTTCTTTTAATTTATCACGAATTTTCTTTATTTCTAGATCTATTCCAGAAATCATTCTGTAATATCCTTTTAAACTGTGTTGATATTTTTCAGGGTCGTCGTAACGCCATGTCCATCGTAACCTATTAAACCCATCTCGAACAGCTTGCGGTTGTGCTAAAAAGTATTTTTCGTCTGCTAAGTCTGGACCTGGAAGTGTAGTATCTTGAAGTAAAGCATCTGTTGTGGTTTGCCAAAAATATTGCTCTGGAGCCCCATCATGAGCATGCGGAGCACTAAAGCTTAAAGATAACATAAATGGTTGTGTGTTAGTAGCATTCTTATCTATAAAGTCTATGGCTTGTTGCCCAGTATAACGCGTTAAATGTACAGTATCGTTATTAATAGTCTTATAGTAATAGCCTCTTTTGTCTTTATATCTATTATTCCTGTCATAAGACTCAAATTCATCAAATTGACTCTCAAGGTTATCATATCGCACACCATATTTACCATAAAACCCTGTATAATATCCATTATTCTTTAATAATTTTGGATAGGCATTATTCATGTATTCTTCTCTAACATTACCTGTTTGAAAGTTAAAATTATGAGATCTTTCGTGTAAACCAGTCCATAAAGACGCACGACTTGCAGCACAAATAGGCGTGGTTACAATAGCATGATCAAAATAGGTCCCTTGTTGGGCCAATTTGTCCATTTCTGGTGTATTAACAAATTTGTTACCAGCATAACCTATAGCATCAAAACGCTGATCGTCTGTTAAAATGAAAATGATATTTGGTTTCTCTTTTTTTACAGTTTGAGACATTGCATTGTTAAAAAATACAGCAATAAATACAAGGTTAATTATAGCTTTATATTTTATCATTTAATTATACTTTTATTAATTCTTAGAAGTGCGATAAGCACTAAATATTTAGTTATAAGAATAGCATTAAATCACCCTACATCTCTAATATGGTTTAGATGTAGAGTGAATTTATTTTAACCCATTAAATTTTATAGCTATGCCGACTAGAAGTCCATTTTTGGCTCTCCAAACTTATATCGTCTGGCCATTTTACCATTATTGTTTAAACCGAATATGTGAGCTACACTATTACCGTTAGAAAATATATAATTATGATATCCAACAGGAACATTAATTTTTCCAAGATTACCTGTAGGCAAGTCTGGTGAATCATTAATTTGCATCACATAATTCCAATCACGAGCAATAGTCATTATTTGATTATTAACATCTTCAGATAATGTTTCGAAGGTGTAAGGTAGATCCAATGTTTTCAAGTGATCTGGACCTTGATCAACGTATATAGGTAACGTTAGATACAATAAATAATTACGAACAATATCTAGATCTACTGCTGGATCTTCAAACACTTCTTTAGGGTCTCTATCTGCTGTATTCTTTAAATTAAATTCTCGTGAAAAGAATCCAGGTCCGTTATTAGTCCAATTTGGATCTTTCATTAAGAAAAATGTATACGTTTCTGTTTTAGAATTATACATATCCTGTAATCCTGTTTGCTTAATGGCCTCGATCATGAAACCAAATTCATCATTAGGGTTAGTTTGCAGCCATTCCCATGTTGTCATAGAACCAAAAGTAAATTGAGGGTCTACTTCTGGATCGAATCTAAATTTTTCTTGAGGTTCTAAATCACATCCTGAAAATGAGAGCATAGTTATAACTAACAGTAACAGGGTATTAATTCTTTTATTAATATTATATGTTTTCATTTCTATTTATTTTTTTTGATAAAACATTACATTATTAGTATGGTACATTTTGTTCTAACTTAGGGTTATCTATTAAATGTCTAAACCAAAGTGGCCATATTATTCTATCCTGTGTTAATCCATTAATTGGCCCCATAACTTCTACTGCTTTATTTGTTCTTACTAAATCCCACCATCTATAGCCTTCTGCTAATAATTCTAATCGTCTTTCAGATAAAATAAAGTCTTCTAATTCGTCTTTATCATTAATATTCACCACATCTGGAATAGTTCCAGAATTTACTAGAGGTAACTCCCTAGCTTCTCTTATTTGGTTAACTAATTCTATAGCTTCTGTAGGCTGGCCTAATTGATTTAAAGCCTCTGCCTTAAGAAGTAACATATCGGCATATCTAAATAGAATAATATTAGTGTCATCTATGCTTGGACTAATATTAACTTTATGGTATTTAGAAATTCTAAGATCTTCTTCTTGTGTTCCCGGCGCTGCAATAGACTCGTAGTATCTGTAATCTCCATACTTCGCATTTAGTTCTCCTGTATCTTCATTTTCTTCAAATACATGAGGAGGCACATTTGGATATTTAGTTGCCCATGCGGTAGAATCTGTTGGGAATTTAGTTTCCCACTCTTCAACCAAATTAGGGGCTACATAATAAGAAGGTACTCCCGGAAAGAACACTTGATAAATTCCAGATGCTCTATTACCATCCTCTTCAAAATCATATCGTATAGACATAATGAGTTCTGGACCTTCTTGACCTTCTCCTGGGTAGTTTATTTCATCATTTAAGAATAGGTCTCTCCATTGTTTTCTATTGGTGGTTAACGAAAATTGATTACTAGCGATTAAAGATGTTAATGCTGTATTGGCAGCTTCATATTCATTAAGATACATATGAACCTGTGCTTTAAATGCTAACAAGCTCAGTTTTGAAAATGTATAATCGCTAGATACTACTGTTAAATTTTTTTCAGCCTCTTCAATATCAGATAATACTAGATCTAAAACCTCTTGAGCAGAAGATCTCGGTTTTATAGCATCATCTGAAAAAGTAAGTTCAGCTTTTGTAAATAATGGTACTCCACCCCATACGCGGTAAGCATCGAAATAAGCAAAGGCTCTTAGTGCGTAAGCTTCTCCTAAATACTGAGTATCATAATAAGGTATTTCAGGAATTTTTTCTATGGCTAAATTCGCTCTAAAGATTAGAGAATAAAATTCATCCCATTGTAAATATTCTGTAGAAGATTCTGGTGTAAGATTATTATTTATTAAATCTTGCGTGTCTGGTTGAGGTTTTTCAGAATTCACATAATTATCTGCTCGGAACTCTCCCCAATAAAACCTTTTAGTTCTATACGCTTTTTGTAACGCATCGTACGCCGCCGCTAAACCTAATTTAGCATCCTCGTTAGTTTTCCAAAATTGCTCATCAGATATTGAACTTTCAGGCTCAACCTCTAAAACGCTTTCGCATGAATTTAAAACACCTAAGCTAATAAGTATTAAAAATGTGATAGATATATTTTTAAATTTTTTCATTTCTTAATTTTTAAAATTTTATAACACTACTAAAATTCTACGTTTAAGCCAATCACTATCTCTGTTTGATTTGGGTAACGTAAACTATCCCAACCCGGTTCTAACGCATTACCTCTATTACCTAATTCTGGATTATAACCTTCATAATTAGTAAACATAAATACATTATTAATACTAGCATTTAAGGACAGTCTATTAATAAATCCTAATTTATTTAAGGTATCTGGATTAAAGCTATACCCTAGTTGGATATTTCTAAGCGAGATAAAATCTGCGCTACTCACATAATTAGATTCGTATCCACTACGGTTATTAGCACGACTAACTTCTAAACTTGGATATTTTGTGATATCGCCAGGATTAACCCACGCACCATCAATTCTATCTGGAGAAGGCGCATATACTGCATTACTAGCTTTATCTCTTATGTGGTCGTAATCTCTATAAATATCGTTCCCAAAATTGTAGTTAAACAAGAAAGAAAAGAAGAATCCATTATAATCGAACCTATTAGAAAAACCACCTGCAAAATCAGACAGTCCATTTCCTATTATTGTTCTATCATTTGCTGCATCTATATTAAAATCTCCATTTTGGTCTTGAAAGATAATATCTCCACCTCTTAAAACTTTATTAGCAAATTTTAGTCTTTCAATATCTCCGTTATAAGCTTGACCATTTAAGGTGTAATTGACAAAATTCTGGTTAGCATCAAAATTTGGAGTTAAACGTATACCATCTGGTGTAAATGCATTAGACTCGTCGTACTGAAATACACCTAGATTTTTATAACCATACATATTTCCTAATGATTCACCTTCTTCTATTAGGTATCCGCCTGTTTCAAATCCGTCTTCATCAGCTAATTCTAATACTTCGTTTTCATTATATGAGAAATTAAAACTAGTTGTCCAAGTAAAACGCTCATTTCTAATTGGTTTTGCTGCAATACTAACTTCCCAACCTCTATTTTCTACAGATCCAATGTTAGCTCTTATATTTGAAAAACCTGTTTCTTGTGGAATAGGTACATTATATAATAAATCGTCTGTGGTTTTAACATAACGGTCTACGGACACATTTAATCTTCTTTTAAATAAAGATAAATCTATACCATAGTTTTGTTGTGCTGTTTCTTCCCATCCTAAATCTCCATTGCCCAATTGTACAGGAGCAAATCCGTTAACTGAATTATAGAAAAACCCTGGATTATATAAGGCTATACTTTCAAAATCTCCTATACGCTCGTTACCTGTAATGGCATAACTAGCACGTAATTTTAAAAGGTTTATAAAACCTAAGGATTTCATAAAATTTTCTTCTGATATTTTCCATCCTAACTGAATAGCTGGAAAATTTCCCCAAATACGATTTTCACCAAATCGAGAAGAACCATCTCTACGAATAGATGCTGTTATTAAATATTTGCTTTTATAATCGTAACCAATTCTAGCATATAAGGAAGACAATGCATGCGTGGTTGCATCTGTTCCTGTAGTGTTTAAATTATATTCTTTAACATTATTAAATGTTTGGATATAATCGTTATTAAATTCGATGGCATTTAAGTCTGAGTATTCATACCACCATCTTTGAATTGAAAAACCTGCTAAGCCAGTAACAGTATGCTTATCATTAAAGGTTTTGTTATAGTTAAAAAAGTTTTCGTTTTGAAAATCGTAAAACGTATTTACTCTTTCTCTACCATTTATCTTACCATTATCTATATTAACCGTTTCTTGAGGGTTAAATTGATTTAGTTTTTGGTTTCTATAATTAAATCCTAAGGTAGTTTTAAACGTTAATCCAGGTGCCAATTTTACACTTATGTAGTTAAATATAGTAGAACTAAACTGTCTATTATCATTTACCTGCAGTTCTGCTCTAGCCAAAGGGTTATTTCTTGCATAACGTTCTCTAATATAAGAGCCATCAAAATCTACCAATAATACATTAGGCTGTCTGTAAGATAAATTACGAAAAACACTTCCTTCATTAATACCGTCCTGCATTTGATACGTACCTGTCATACGCGTACCAGCGGTTATAAACTTATTTAAATCGAAGTCTATTTTTAAATTAGATGTAATTCTGTTATAACCACTACCTTTTACAATACCTGTTTCATCCAAATATCCTGTATTCCAGTAGAATTTCGATTTCTCTCCACCACCACTAAATGCTAAGTTAACTTGGTTTTTTACACCTAACTGTTTTATAGCGTCCTGAACATCAACTACTAATTGACTTCTAATTCCTAAAGAATCTTCTACTTGACCTGAAGCGTCTGTACTACCTGTTCTTAAAGACTCAAATTTATTCCATTGTCTAGTATTAGACACAGGAACCAAATTATTTAAGAAACTTACAGAACTAATATAATCTACAGTCATCTTTGGAAAACCAGGTTTACCTTGTTTAGTTGTTATTAATACAACCCCATTTGCCGATTTAGACCCATAAATGGCTGCAGATGCTCCATCCTTTAGGATATCCATACTTTCAATATCGGCTGGGTTAATATTAGTAATATCATTTACTTGTTGTCCATCTACAACATACAAGGGCGATGACCCCGCACCAAAAGTAGAAATCCCACGAATAATAATTTCAGAATCCCCACCAGGTCCACCATTAGTGGTTACCTGTACACCAGCAACACGCCCCTGAATACCTTGTAAGGCATCTACAGGAGATACACTACTTAACTCTTCGGAATCTACAGACCCAACTGCTCCAATAACATCTGCTCTTTTCTGTTCTCCATACCCAATAACAACTACTTCATCTAAGCTTTGTAATTCAGCTTTAAGCGTTAAATCAATAACTTTTCTAGATTTTATTGGTACTTCTTGAGTTTCATAACCTATATATGAATACACTAATACTAATTGCCCTGGAACGAGTGTAACAGAATAACGACCGTCAAAGTCTGTCACAGTTCCATTTTTAGTACCTTTCTGAATCACATTTACACCAGGGATAGGAATTCCATCCTCTCCCATAATAGTTCCGGTCACCTCGCTTTGCGCGTTTAAATTGTTAACTGTAAAACTGGAAAATAGCAACATTAATATAAAAGCTAAACCAGAAAAAGTACAATTTCTTTTAATTTTTGGTTTCATTTTAAGTTTTTGTTTAAACATACAATTGGTTTTAATTAGTTTATTTACTAGTTAAAAAATCAACTAGATTTTTATTAAAGCAATTTTACGATTTGTAAAAATGGTCTCTATCCTGTGTTGTACTGTTCTAAGATTTAGTGCTTCTACGAGTTCTTTAAAATCGTGTTTAATCTTTAATCCTATATAAGAGCCTAAAATGGAGGTTTTAAAATACAATCTCTAAAAATGCTTTACAGTAAGTATAATATTATTAAAAACATTATAACAGCTAAAGCCAAAAGCGTTACCTCTAAAAATTTTTGATGTTTAATCTTCATGTTTATATTAATACCACTAATGGCTTTAATCTACCTTTTTCAATAAAATGGAGAAAAGGCTAATACTATTGAAGTCAAAATTAGCTAACAGAAAGTGTTTTTTTGTACTCAAAATGGGTGTGAAAAATACCAATTTGATAAATATCTAGCGGAATTTATTGGTATTTCTTAAGTAAATAATATTTAGCCTTACATTAAGAATGATTAAATGTCTTAATATATGCTGTAGGTGTTTTACCAAATTTATTTTTAAACACTTTACTAAAATATTTAGGATTTTTAAATCCTACCATATAGCTAATTTGAGATATACTATATTGGTCGTGTTCTAATAAATTGGCAGCTTTTTTTAATCTGATATGCTGAATAAAATCGTTTGGAGTATAATCTGTCCAAGCTTTTATTTTTTTAAATAATACCGTTCTACTTACACCTAATTCCTCGCAAAATTGTGGTATATCGAATTGTTCGTTAGCGATATTTTTATCCATAATATGTAGTGCTTTTTTATACAAGTCTTCATCTATGGACGACAAAACCAAATCTTCAGGTTTTAAGCCTTCATTTGCATTCATTTTTTCCTTTAAACGGTTTATTGAGTTTAATAGATTTTTAATACGCAATTTAAATTCCTTAACGTCAAAAGGTTTACTTATATAATCATCTGCGCCGCTTTCCAAGCCTTCAATTTTATAAATTAATGAAGAACGTGAGGTTAACAAAATAAGCGGAATATGACTTGTTCTAATATCAGATTTAATTTTAGAGCACAACTCTGTACCTGTCATTTCGGGCATAACCACGTCGCTAACAATTAAATTAAGATCTTCTCTTAAAGCTATTTTATAGGCAATTTTTCCGTTTTCGGCCTCCAAAATTTTAAAATCTTGTTTTAACAAACTTCGCATAAACTTACGTAACGGCTTATTGTCTTCCACTAATAAAATAGTAGGCCGGTTCTCTTCGTTCAATTTTTCAAAAACATCTTCATCTAAAACTGCTTCTGAATCTGTTAATTGTGTAACATATTGTTCAAGATCGTCGCTAAACTTAAAATCTTTAATTATATCGGCATCCTCTAGATGTGCCCTTCCTTGTTGTAATTCTACTGAAAATATAGTTCCTTTTCCGTCTAGATTGTCTTTTACATATATTTTTCCTTTATGAAGGTCTACAATATTTTTAACAATAGATAATCCTATTCCTGTTCCTTTATTATAATTGTTATCGGGTTTTCTATTAACATTTAGCTCAAAGAACCGTTCAAAAATTTTGTCTTTATATTCCTCGGCAATCCCCACGCCCGAATCTTCTACTTGAATTATTAATACATTAGACTTTTGCACAATCCTTATTACTATTTTTCCATTTTTTGGGGTATACCTAAAGGCATTAGAAATTAAGTTATAAAACACCCGCTCCAACTTATATCTATCGTAATACACCAAAATTTGGTCGGAGGGTGTATGAAATTCGTACTGATAATTACCATCTTTTGCATATTCTGAAAAAGACAGAAAAATTTCTTTAAGAAACTTGACGATGTTTCCTTCCGCAGTTTCTAATTTTATCAAGTCACTTTCTAACTTTCTAAAATCCATTAACCTGTTAATAAGCTGTAATAAATGGTTAGCGTTACTTTCTATAACTTTTAGTTTTTTATACATTTCACTACTCCCTTTATAATTATCTAAAATTTGACTCAAAGGCCCTAGAATTAGAGTTAGAGGCGTCCTAAATTCATGAGAGATGTTTGTAAAAAACTCAAGTTTTGATTTATTATTTTTTTTGATTTGATCGGCTTGTATTTTCTCTAAAACCAACTGATTACCTAGTCTTTGTTTAGATTTTATAATATTTAACAGGTAATATAAAATTGAAAAAATTACCACACCATAAAACATAAAGGCCCACCAAGTACGCCAGGGTGCAGGATTTACTTTAATGTTTAAAGTTGTTGGTTTTTTATTTATTATGCCATCGCTATTGACGCCTTTCACTTCGAAAACATAATTCCCTGGATCTTGAATGGTATAAAAAGCCGTGTTTTGCGAGGTTTCAACCCATTCATCCTCCAGACCTTTTAATCGATATAAATAATGATTACTACCAGAATTTAAGTAGTTTGGAATAGAAAATGAAATATTAAAATTTCCCTGCTCGTAAGAAAGTTCTAATTCCTCTGTATAAGAAATGGTTTTAGATAAAACCGAATTATCATCATCAATCTTTATAGACTTATTTTTAATTTTAAAGTCTGTTAATATTACTTGCGGAGAAAAAGTATTTTTAATTAATTTCTTTGGATTAAAAAGAACAACTCCACCCGCACCTCCAAAAAACATAGTTCCGTTGGGGTACGTAAAACTTGCATTATTATTAAACTGATTATTTAATAATCCTTCTTTTTGAGTGTAATTATATATAATTTTTTCGTTCTCTGGGTTGAAGCGTATAATTCCCTGATTAGGGGTTGACAACCAAAAATCTCCATGATCATCTTCAACTATACTTCTAACTCCAATTAGAGGAGTGTCACTATCAATATTTAAACTAATACGTCTAAATGTATTGTTTTCCAATTTAAACAATCCTTCTACTTCCGTTCCTACCCAAATATTCCCTTTAAAGTCTTCATAAATACATGTAACACCATAACCAACATTAGTATTAACATTGTAAAGAAAATTGCTTGTTTGGCTTTCGGAATCTATCTTATTTAAACCATTATATGTCCCTATCCATAGATTGTTTTTAGTATCTACTTTTACAGCTTTAATAATGTTGTGAATTAGCTTATTACGCTTAGATTTATCAGTAATAATTTCAGAAGTTTTATTTTTAACATTGTATTTAAGAACACCTTTACCTAGAGTACCTATTAAAATAGTATTGTTATGTTGAGTTATACTACTTACTCCTACATCTTTAAGAAAATCTACAACATCTTCGGGTAATATATTAGGGTTAAATTTTTGCTCTTCTACATTGTAGACTGCCACACCATGATTAAATGTTCCTATCCAAAGATAATCTTCTTTATCTCGGAGTAAGGCTTTAATATTATCACTACTAAGTTCGGGACTCGTATTAGTATTAATATACTTATAACTTCTTGTAATAGTATCTAATACAGTAACTCCTCCTCCTTCTGTTCCAAAATAGATGTGATTTTTATAAGATGATATAGAACTTACTGACTTAAAGCTTAACCCCGTATTTCCAGGCTTTTGAGTAATTTTTACAAAATTAATGTTAGAGTCATCCCAAATATTAATACCGCCTAAATAAGAGCCAATCCAAATAGACCCATTTTTATCTTTAAAAAGTGATTTTATAAAATTATCGCTAATAGATTCATAATCATTAATATTGCTATACAACGTAGTTATTTTTTTATTAGTACTAGCTATTTGAAGTCCGTTATAGGTCCCCATCCAAAGCTTTCCTTTATCATCAAAAAGTAATTGCCTTACATTTTTGTTAATACCTACTATTTTTTCTTTATCGAAGTATGGTTTTAAAGCATCACTCTCATAATTATATTCCATGATGTGATGTTCTCTAGTTGCTAATAGAAGTGTATTATCACTACTTTTAACCATGTCTTGAATTATATAACTACTGGTAACATTAACCGTTTGAGTGACATAACTTTTATCTGCCTCAATTTTTATAATTAACAAGCCTTTATTTGTACCAACAGCTAATTTATTATTTGTAAGTTTTTTAATAGAAAACACATTTGTGCCTATTAAAAAGGATTTAAAGCTATCTGTATCTCTGTTATATATAGAGATTCCGGAAGCTGTTCCAAACCAAATTTCTTCTGAAGAGAATTCACAAATAGATTTAATTATATTATTTGTAATCGAGGTTTCAGAACCATTTTCAAAATAGTTTTTGAAGTTATTAGATTGAGGATTATATTTGTTCAAACCCATTGCGGTTCCAATCCAAACAAAACCTTTTCGGTCTACATTTAAGCTAATAATATCGTTACTACTTATAGAATTAAGATGACTATTATTATTATTATTATGTCTAAAAACAGTAAAGTTTGTTCCATCAAATTTATTTAATCCATCTCTAGTACCCACCCATATTTGACCTAATTGATCTTGAGTTATGGCCATAACAGAATTATGAGACAACCCTTGAGAAGAAGAAATACTATTGAATTTATAAATTTCTTTTTGTCCAAAGACGTAACATGAGAATAAAAAAACAACTAAAAAACTTATTTCCCGCATATAGGCAAATTACGAATTTTACAAAAATTCAAAGTAAAATTCACCGTAATAATATTAAAACTTTATCCCAATAAAGAATCTATATATTACCGATTCTGTTAATTAAGAAATGGAAAAGCAAAACATAAAATTAAATAGACTTTCTATCTATAAAATTAAAAGGTACTTTCACCCGACCCTGTTTGTTATGTAAAATCATTTTAGCAGCAGTTTCTCCCATAACTTTAAAATCTGTAGACATAACCGTAATTCCAAGTAAATCCTTTAATGGCGTATCGTTATATGAAATAACACCAATATCCTTACCTAAAGTAAGTTCATTATCCCTGATTTGATTTATTAAATTCACCAAATCAGATTCCTCAATAGTAATAAATAAATCTCCTTTTTTAAAGACCATATCGTCGCATACTTCATTTAAAATTTCGAAATCAATTTCATTTTCTAAACAAAATCTTCGAAATCCTCTTAAAACTCGTCTAGGATAAGGATATACTGATTTTTCGGGATAGATTAATACTAATTTATTATACTTTGAAATTTTTTCTTTTCCTGAAATTAAAGCATTATAAATATCCTTATCAAACTCTTGATAAACAGCTCTTACATCTTCATCTAAAGGCGGTATTATATTATCTAAAACCAATAATTTATTTTTAGGAATACTATTTATTGCTTCTAAAGTATTGTCTGTAAAACTCGCATGTTGTAAATTATCCTTCTTGAAATGTGGCATTACCACGTAATAATCATAGGCCAACTTACTATTTTTTAATGCATTTAAAAACAAAAACTCATCGCAATGATATATTACTAAATCAATTTTTGAATTCAATCCAATGCTATCTAAAAAAGAATTATAAATTCTCATCTTATAGGTACTCAATTTATTGACTAGGAAAAGGATATTTAATTTACATCGTGTATCATTTTTTACCACATAATATCCTCGTCTGTGAATGGATTGAATAATATTTCTTTCTTTTAACACATTATAGGCCTTCTCTACAGTATCTCTAGATAAGTAGAAATCTTCACTTATCATATTAATCGATGGCAATTTCTGATTCAACTCAATGTTACCATTTGAAATATTATTAATAATAGAGTCGACAATTTGTTGATACATTGGTACCCTAGAATTTTTATTTATTTCTATATAACTTAAAATTTCCATACCCTTATAGTTTTAATTAGTTTGGAATGCAAGTTCTTAAGTTTGATGTGTTTTTTAGTACAAATTAAGGTATCTAATCGTACAAAATTTGGCAATAACACTAGTAAAAACAAGGATTGGAAGCAATTCAAGATTTTTACCCAATGTTATTAAGAACATATTTTCCCATTGAAATATTTAAGTGAATTTTTATAAAAATTAAATCGAAGCATGTGTTATAACATCTTCTTATTTTTTTAATAGCATTTTACAATTAACCCTCTTAAATCTTAGAAAAAACAACTTAGTCTTTCTGCTTATATAGATTATATATTTAAACTATATATTATTGTAAATTAAAATCTTGTGTTAATTATGGTTCCATTAAATCTTTAATTCTGAGAGGTACCTTTTGAAATTCATTTAGTTTCCTCTTCTTTGAATTGGACTCTCAGCTTATGCATATCATCACTCACTTTGCGTTCAATAACCTTTGCATAAATTTGAGTTGTAGATATTCGGGAATGCCCCAATATTTTAGAGACTGTTTCTATAGGCGTTCCATTACTCAAGGTAATTGTTGTTGCAAACGTATGCCTCGCTATGTGGAAAGTCAGATTCTTATAAATACCACACACATCTGCTATTTCCTTTAAATACGCATTTAGCTTCTGATTTGATATTTTAGGAAAGACAGTGCCATAAGCTATAGATTTATAATTACTCTTATACTTTTCTATGATTTGTAATGCCTTTGGCAATAACGGTATACGAATTGGTTTAGTGGTTTTTTCACGTCTGTAATAAATCCATAATTCGCCATCAATTCCAATAGCTATATTATCAGCTGTCAAATTAATCATATCTATATAACTCAAACTAGTATAGCAAGCGAATACAAATAAATCTTTAACCAAATCCAATCGGGGAATTGAAAATATTTTATTTTCTATAACTTGAAGTTCTTCATGACTTAAAAAACCTCTGTCGTTTTTAATAAATTTAGATTTGAAACTAACAAAAGGATCACGATCTATCCATCCTAATTTAAACGATAGGTTTATCAATTTTCTAAAGCGCTCTATATGCTTCATCACCGTATTATTACCCATTGGTTTTTGATGATCCACAGGCATATAACCTCTAAGATACTTCTCGAACTTAATAATAAAGTGATAATCGAGTTCCCTTAAATATAAGTCCGTGGTTTTATAGCTTTTTACTAAAAATTTTGAAATATATTTTTGTGTAGTAAAGTAGTTTTTTTGTGTTCCCCACTTTAATTTATTTACCATATCTTCATTATGGTAATTTACGATATCCATAATTGAATGGCTAGTATCGTCTTGCCCAAAATATCTTGCCTTAATTGCTTGGGAAGTAATTAGCTTTTGTTCTGCCATTAAATCACGATAACATTTAAAAAGATGATTAAAAGTTTCATCTAAGTAACTATTAAGCATTCTAGATTTCTGGTTGGTTCCACGGGCTCTATTTTTATGGATATCCCAATCAGTTATGAAAACCTTACGTTTTAAACTAATGGTCGCTCGCTTACCATTTACTGTAATTCTTGCATAAATTGATGCATGATCTTTTTTTGCCCTAGAAAAGTCTGCCCAGAACAAAATACTGAAGGTGGTGGATGTTTTCATAATTTCGTCTTTTTGTTAACACATATTCATTGTTATCAGACGAAAGTCAAATCACTTATAAAGATACATTTATTTACTGACTATCAAAATTTTAGTCTAAATCTGGTCAACAAATTTTCAATTTTTATTTTGTTATCCGATTTGTTGACATTTTATTTAATACTAACTGCTTTATTTTGATATCATAAAAAACAAAAAAACCTGATAATCATAAGATTAACAGGTTTTTGATATAGTTTGATACTATATAAAGTCGGGGTGGCAGGATTCGAACCTGCGGCCTCCACGTCCCAAACGTGGCGCGATAACCGGGCTACGCTACACCCCGAAAAAATTATCGAGGTGCAAATATACATGTTTTATTTAAAAATCAACATCTTTTTTTAGTAAATTGTCACTTAAATTTAAAAATAGTTTTCATGACTCACATAAAACACTTAATATCAATCGTTTTACTATTTCATTTTACGGCTTGTGCGCAAGAAAAAAAATATAATTCCCAAAAATACGCGCACGAAATTGTCGTTTCTGACTTAAAAAACCCTTGGGGTTTTGTGTTTCTTCCAGATCAATCCATGTTAATTACAGAAAAATCTGGAGAACTCATTCATTTTAAAAATGGGAAGAAAATAAAAATTTCAGGATTACCTGCCATTACACAACTGGGGCAAGGCGGATTATTAGACATTGCTTTGCATCCTAATTATAAGGATAACGGTTGGGTGTATTTCACTTACGCCTCTTCAGATGGCAAGGGTTCTGGAGCCAATACGGCATTAATGCGTGCAAAAATTAGTAATAACACGTTAACTAATAAAGAGCTTTTATATAAAGCAACTCCAAATTTTAGTAGTAGCGACCATTTTGGTTCTCGAATAATTTTCGATGAAAATGATTTTTTGTTCTTTAGTATTGGTGAACGTGGTCAACGCGATGACAATCCTCAAGATATTACACGCGATGGTGGTAAAATATATCGCCTAAACGATGATGGCTCGATTCCGAAGGATAATCCATTTGTAAATTCTCCAAATGCAAAAAAAGCCATTTATTCTTACGGTCATAGAAATCCGCAAGGCATGATTTTAAATCCTGAAACAAACGAAATTTGGGCACATGAACATGGTCCTAAAGGCGGAGACGAGATAAATATTATTTCCGCTGGAAAAAATTATGGATGGCCAGTAGTGACCTATGGTATAAATTATTGGGGAACTTCCATTTCAGATTTAACCGAGAAGAAAGGTATGGAATCTCCTATTCATCACTGGACACCATCTATTGCACCTTCCGGAATGTGTTTTGTTACTAGCGATAAATATGCGAACTGGAAAGGAAATGTGTTAGTGGGCTCGTTAAAATTTCAGTATTTAAACCGCTGTGTTATCGAAAATAACAAAATAATTAAAGAAGAACGCATCCTCGAAGATTTAGGGCGTGTACGCTCTGTGGTTCAAGGTCCTGATGATTATATTTATGTTGGAATTGAAAATCTTGGAATAGTTAAAATTATTCCGAAGAATTAACCTTAAATTTGTCCACTCATAAAAATAAAAATTCAATGCTCATTATAGGTCTTACAGGAGGAACAGGTTGTGGAAAAACAACGGTTGTAAATCAAATTTTAAATGAACTTCCAGATGCAGAAGTCGGTATTATATCTCAAGATTCTTATTATAGCGACACCTCTCACCTATCTTACGACGAACGTAAATTAATTAATTTTGATCATCCAAAATCTATAGATTTTGATTTATTAGTAAAACATTTAAAACAACTTAAAGAAGGAAAACCTATTGAGCAACCCGTGTATTCTTTTGTAAAACATAACAGAACTGGCGATACCATTTTAACGCATCCTAGAAAAGTAATGATTGTTGAAGGTATTTTAATATTTACACATCCTGATATTCGTGATTTATTCGATATTAAAATATTTGTTCATGCCGATAGTGACGAACGATTAATTAGAAGGTTAAAGCGTGATATTGCAGAACGTGGACGTGATATGGATGAAGTTCTTAACCGTTACCTTACGACTTTAAAACCTATGCATCAGCAATTCATTGAGCCAATGAAAGAGTATGCAGACATTATAATCCCGAATAATAAATTCAATACAGTAGCAATAAATATTGTACGTACCATTATTAATGAAAAATTATTATAACGTTGAAGTTTTTCAATCATAAATACATAAAACCTTTTAAAAATCCCTTTGTTATTCCTGGGATTGGCTTTGCTATTTGGATGTTATTCTTCGATAGTAATTCGTATTTAATTCACAACGAATTAAATAACGATATCGACGAACTTAACGAACAAAAAGAGTATTACATTAACGAGATTACCAAAGACCGCAAAGCGTTTAAAAAGTTAAATACTGAAGAAGGTTTAGAAAAATTTGCCAGAGAAACTTACTATTTAAAACGTGAAAATGAAGATATTTACATTATTGAATATGAAGACAGTTTAAATATAGAATCTGATGAGTAACACAAATTTGTTTGAAGAATTTAATTCGGTATCGGCAAAGGCGTGGAAACAAAAAATTCAATTCGATTTAAATGGTGCCGACTATAATAAGACGCTTATTTGGCATTCTAATGACGATATTAATGTAAAACCATTTTATACTCCAGACGATTTAAATACTCGAAATTTAAAATTTAAATCGCCAATAGGTTCTTTTAAAATTACGCAATCTATTTATGTAAATTCTGAAAATAAATCGAATTCGTTAGCTAATAATGCCATATTAGATGGTGCAGAAGCCATAGATTTTATCATTACAAACGAACATTGCGATTTAGATGAATTATTACAGAATATTAATCTTTCAATAATTCCAATCTATTTTGATTTACAGTTTTGTTCTTCTGAATTTGTTGAAAAACTAAATCAATTAGCCTTAAAAACACAAGCTTATTTTTATGTGAATTTCGATATTATTGGTCACCTTACTAAAGATGGAAATTGGTATAATACACTTCAATCTGATTTTACTGCGCTAGAAACTGTATTAAAAAATTGCAATAATCTAAAAAGCAATGTTTGTGTAAACCTAGACGGTTACCAAAATGCTGGAGCCACAATAACGCAGCAATTGGCTTATGGCTTAGCTCACGTAAATGAGTATTTAAATCAGTTTCCAAATCTATTTAAAACAGAAATTACATTTAAACTAGCCGTAGGATCTAATTACTTTTTCGAAATTTCGAAGTTTCGTGCCTTACGCACATTATGGCATACTTTGGCTACCGAATATAATCTAGAACCATCGTGCCATATTATTGCGGCACCAACTAAGCGTAATAAAACACTTTACGAGTATAAAACAAACATATTCCGTACAACTACAGAATGTATGAGTGCTATTCTAGGCGGTGCAGATAGTATATGTAATACAGCTTACGATTCATTATTTCATAAAAAGCATACTGTTGGCGAACAACATGCAAAAGATCAATTAGCGGCTCTAAAAGCAGCTCTTAACATTGGTTATGAAAAAAATCCTGCTGAAGGTTCGTATTACATCGAATATTTAACCGTTCAGTTGGCAGAAAAAGCTCTGGTTATTTTTAAGGATATTGAAGCACAAGGTGGATATTTAAAACTACTGAAGGCAGGAACAATTCAAAAAAAAATTAAAGAAAGTGCTCTTAAAGAACAAGAACAATTCGATTCTGGAGAGCTAACTCTAATTGGAGCTAACGCCTGTATACATTCTGAAAACCGGATGAAAGCTGAATTAGAATTATATCCTTTTGTTAAACAGAATCCAAGAAAAACATTAATTGAACCTATCATCCCTAAACGACTCGCTGAGACTTTAGAACAACACAGATTAAAATCTGAAATATAGAAAACCTAAACCATGAGTAGAAAAAATCTACAACATATCACACTAAAAACGACTGAAGCGTCTGCGAGGTTATCTAAGGATAATCTTAAAGCTTCATCAGATAGTTATGCTATAGATTCAAATAATACTTTAGTTGAAACTGAAGGTTTACATGATTTAAATTTTGCTGCGGGAATACCTCCTTTTTTAAGAGGAATTTTATCTACTATGTATATTACAGCACCGTGGACTACAAGTCAATCCTCAAATTTCAACACTGTAGATGACTGTAATGCTTATTATAAACGTCTATATAAAAATGGGCAACGCCATTTTACTTTCAATGTAAATTCTAGCGCATATTCTCCGCAAACTCTTGAAGATTTTAAATCGTTTTTTAAAGATATTCCTTTAAATGAAATTACTATTTCACTGCCCTATACTTGTGATAGCATTGCTTTATTAGCTTTTTACACAGTAGTTTCAGAATCACAAGGATTACCTAAAAAGACCTTAAATGGAGTTGTAAACATAGATACTTTACAAGGTTTAAATATTAAAAATACAAATCAGAATTCTGAAAAAGAGACCTCAGAGTTATTTAGTGACACGCTCTGGCATTTACCAAATTTTATTGCGTATTCAATTTCTAATGAATCGTTACATCATTTAAATTTAAGTCCACAAGAAGAATTAGCACTTATGCTGATAAGTGGTGATAAACTATTAAAATCAGGATTGAATTCTGGGTTAGATATAGATACTATGGCATCTCGATTGTCCTTCACTCTTGTATCGGGCTTAAATCTTTTTACCGAAATTTCAAAACTGAGAGCAGCACGTATACTATGGGCCAAGCTTATTAAGTCTTACCACCCTAAACATGAACAATCGCAGGCTTTACATATTCAGTCTAACATAAACACCAAACAAGTTAAACTTAATAAACGCGATAATTCAGTATCAAAATCGGTAATACAAGCAACTGCGGCTGTCTTTGGAGGCACCCAAAGTATACAGACCCAAACGACCAACACCTCAACGCTAGATTCTGAACGTTTAAACAATAACATGCAATTGTTTTTACAAAAAGAAACACAAATTTCTAGAACGGTTGATCCTTGGGCAGGAAGTTATGTTGTTGAAACTCGTACTTCTGAAATTGCCAAACAAGTTTGGGATATGTTTGAAACCTTCCAAAATACAAAAAGACTTCCTGAAGAGCTTTTAAAAACCCTATCGCACGTAGAGATAAATACTTTAGAAAAGCTACATTCTACTCCAACCTCATCGTTAACACATATCAATCGTGATGAAGATGCAGTAACACGTTCCCTTCAAAAATTGCGTCTTGATTATCGTCATAACAAAGAAAATCTTTTAACTTTAGCTATAGAAGCTGTTAAATTACAAGCGACATTAAATGAGATTGTAAAGTCTATAAACTAATCTTCGGTATGAAAAGGCCAAGCACATCAGACAACCATTTAAATAATAAAGCTAAACTTTTAGTAGACACTTTTGCTGAACAAGAAGGACGCAGACCACGTATTTTACTATCGAATATTGAAGACGAACAGCACGAACATGATGTAAAAATTATTGCTTCTGCCTATGCCGATTTAGGTTTCGATGTCGACCTTGCTCCTGTATTTCATTCGTCTCAAGACCTTTCAAAACAAGCGATAGAAAATGATGTATCTGCGCTTTATCTGACTTCTATTTCAAAAAAATCCTTACCTCAAATTCTTGAAATTATAGTATCGTTAACGAATTATGGTTCCGAATACATTTTACTTGTGGTGGATGGTACATCCATCACTGAAGACGAATCGGCATTATTATCCAGTTCTGGAGTGCATATCATTCTTAATGAAACCATGTTAGTTCCTGAAGTTGCAATTCGTATATTAAACTACTTAGTTGCATAAAAATTGCTTCACAACCAATCATTACATCGCTAAATATCAACACCTTATATATTTAAAAAATAAGCATCTCTTTCGATACGTATACACTAAAAAGATTATTATTTTAGAAAACCACTTAAAGGCTTTTTAGATAAAGTTAGGCGTGTAATAGCTTATAAATTACTATACTTTATTTTCTCTTAAAACATCAGTATTACTCACTTTTAGGCCTACAACTTCCACTAAAATAAATCGGAAATAAAATTTTTATGTATGCTTTATTATTTTTTATCTTTAAAAATAAAAAACAACCTGCGTTTATCGCAATTATTACTACTAACCCAATGCGTAAATTATAGACGCTTTTTAATTAAGATAATTTTGTCTGAATTAAAATTTGTTTATATATTTGCCAATAACAATTAACTATATGTTTTCAAAAGCATGTGAGTACGGTATTAGAGCATCGATTTTTATAGCCTTAAATTCTATGGAAGGAAGACGCGTAAGTCCGAAAGAAATTGCAAAAGAGATTGATTCTCCAGAAGCATTTACAGCAAAAATTTTACAAGCATTAGCCAGAAATAATGTTGTAAATTCTATAAAAGGAGCTCATGGTGGTTTTGAAATAAATAAAGATGAAATTAAAACAGTAAAGTTATCTGATATTGTAGATGCTATAGATGGCGATAATATATATAAAGGTTGCGGTTTAGGATTAAAAGAATGTGATGAAACCAAACCATGTCCAATGCACGACAAGTTTAAATCGGTTCGAGATGAATTAAGATTGATGTTAGAATCTACAGATTTAGAAGCTTTAGCTTTAGATATTAAATTAGGGGAAACCTTTTTAAAACGTTAAAAAAATTTACCATTAAATAAGACAAATTTATCCGAATTAATAAAAAAATTAATCAACTAACTATTTTAATTATTATGAACAAAGAAAAAAAACTCTGGATACTGTTTGCGGCCGTAGTCATATGCTCCTTTAGCGTATTAGGATATTATGGTTTCGAAATTTACCAACAGTCCCCTCCTATTCCTGAAGCTGTAGTTTCGGATACTGGTGAAACAATTTTTACCAAGGATGACATACAAGACGGACAAAATATTTGGCAAAGTATAGGCGGCCAAGAGTTAGGTTCTATTTGGGGACACGGCGCTTATGTTGCACCAGATTGGACTGCCGATTGGTTACACAGAGAAGCGGTTTATATTCTAGATATTTATGCTAAGAACGATTTTAATAAATCCTTTGACGATATTACAGATGAACAACAAGCTGCACTAAAAATTAGATTACAAAACGATGTTCGAAAAAACACGTTTAATGCCTCGTCTAATACGATTACCATCAGCCAAAATCGTGTTGCAGCAATAAATCACTTAAGTGAATACTACAAAGGATTATTTACAAACGATCCGTCTTTCGATAAGTTAAGAGCAGATTACGCCATCCCGAAAAACACGATTAAGGATGATGCTAAAATGCAAAAAATGAATGCCTTTTTCTTCTGGGCCACTTGGGCAACAGTTACAGAACGCCCAAACAGTAAAGTATCTTACACACATAACTGGCCTGCAGACGAACTTGTTGGAAATGCTCCAACAATGGATTTAATGGTATGGTCTGGAGTTAGTATTATACTGTTAATTCTGTGCATTGGAATTCTTGTATTCTATCATGTAAAATCTGGTGAAGACGAAGAAATGCCACCACCTGCCGAAGATCCTTTACTAAAACAAGGCATGACACCAAGCATGCACTTGGTAAAAAAATACTTTTGGGTGGTTACCTTGTTAATGGTCATTCAAATGTTATTAGGAATAGTAACTGCACATTATGGTGTAGAAGGCGACGGATTCTACGGTTTTGCTTTAGATCAGATTTTACCCTATTCAGTAACACGAACTTGGCATACACAACTAGCTATTTTCTGGATTGCTACAGCATGGTTAGCGACAGGTTTATACATTGCTCCTGCAGTATCTGGTAAAGATCCTAAATTTCAAAAATTTGGAGTTAATTTTTTATTCTTTGCACTACTTATTATCGTGCTTGGCTCTATGATTGGCCAATGGTTTGGCGTGATGCAAAAACTAAACTATTTAGAAAACTTCTGGTTTGGTCATCAAGGTTACGAATATGTAGACTTAGGTCGTTTTTGGCAAATATTCCTTTTCGTAGGTCTTATTTTATGGCTAGCGTTAATGGTACGACCTTTATTACCGGTCTTAAAACGTAAAACCGAAGAGAAGAACCTTATTATTATGTTCTTAATTTCGTGTACCGCTATTGCCCTATTTTACGCTTCAGGATTAATGTGGGGACAACATACTAACCTTGCAATTGCCGAATACTGGAGATGGTGGGTTGTTCACTTATGGGTTGAAGGATTCTTTGAAGTTTTCGCCACTGTAGTTATTGCATTTTTATTTGTAAGACTTGGCCTATTAAAAACTAAAACAGCGACTTTAAACGTTTTACTAGCAACCATCGTATTTATGTCTGGTGGTATTTTAGGAACCTTCCACCACTTATATTTCTCTGGAACACCTAAAGCTATTATGGCTTTAGGAGCTACGTTTAGTGCTCTTGAAGTTGTGCCATTAACCTTAATTGGGTACGAAGCTTATCACAATTACAAATTATCGAAAGCAACTAAATGGATAGCAGACTACAAATGGCCCATTTACTTTATGATTGCCGTTGCGTTTTGGAATTTCTTAGGCGCTGGAATCTTCGGATTCATTATTAATCCGCCAATAGCACTGTATTACATTCAAGGTTTAAATACCACACCATTACACGCCCACACGGCTTTATTTGGAGTATATGGTATGTTAGGAATTGGACTTATGCTGTTTGTATTACGTAGCTTATATAGAAATGTGACTTGGAATAATAAACTTATTAAAATTTCTTTCTGGTCGTTAAACATAGGATTACTAGCTATGGCCTTGTTAAGCTTAATGCCTATAGGAATATGGCAAGCTATTGAAAGTATAGAACACGGTATGTGGTATGCCCGTTCTTCGGAATTAATGCAAGACCCAACAATGATTACCTTAAAATGGATGCGAACTATAGGCGATGTCATCTTCGCAATAGGAATTGTTACCATCTGCTGGTTTGTATTCGACTTAACACTGAAAAATAAAATAACTAAAAATAATTAAAACAAAATATTATCGAAGCTATAACACAAAAACATGTAGGAGCATTTGTTGCTGAAGACTTTAGAACTGCTGCCGTCTTTACAAAATATGGAATCGACTTTTGCTGTAGAGGAAACCGATCGTTAGAAGAAGTATGCGAAAAAAACGGAATTTTAACAAGTGATTTAGTCGATAGTTTAGAACATGTACTTAACTCTAAAGCAGACCAATCTATAGATTATAAATCTTGGCCTTTAGATTTATTAATAGATTATATAGAAAAAAAACACCACCGTTATGTAGAAGAAAAATCGCCTATAATTAAACAATTCTTAGACAAGTTATGTAAAGTTCACGGTGAAAGACATCCAGAATTATTTGAAATAAATGAATTATTTACAGCATCTGCGGGAGAATTAGCGCAACATTTAAAAAAGGAAGAATTAATTTTATTCCCATTCGTTAAACGTTTATTAAAAGCTAAAGCAACCAACACACCTATTGAAGCTCCAGGTTTCGGAACAGTAAAAAACCCAATAGCAACCATGATGCAAGAACATGATAACGAAGGTGTGCGTTTCAGACAAATTGCCGAAATTACAAACGACTATACGCCACCTGCCGATGGGTGTAACACGTATAAAGTAACCTTTGCAATGCTTCAAGAATTTGAACAAGATTTACATTTACATATACATCTTGAAAACAATATTCTTTTCCCTGCTGCAGAAAAATTAGAAAGTGAATTTTGTTAAAAACTCAATGACATAGTTTAAATTCCGAAATCTTATATCTTTAAGGTTTCGGAATTTTTATTTCACACTTTTATGATGCAAAAAAAACTTGTCCTTTTTTGTCTGTTTAATTTCCTTGTTGCAGGAATAATGGGACTAACCATGCGATTTGCCTTTATATCTGCTCTCGATTTTAATTATCGGAATTTAACGCATGCGCATTCGCATACGGCCATGTTAGGCTGGGTGTATTTAATGCTCTTTGTGCTTATTGTACATTATTTTGTTCCCAAAAAACAAAAGCTAATCGTTTATTTTGGGTTACAGAAATTGCCGTACTAGGAATGATGATTAGTTTCCCGTTTCAAGGCTATGCCGCAATTTCCATTATGTTTTCTACTTTTACATATATTCTGTAGCTATTATTTTGTATATCTGATTTTTAAACATCAAAATATAAAATCTGCACCAACTAGAATATTACTAAAAACAGCGCTTATATTTATGCTGATTTCTACTATAGGTGTGTGGTGCTTAGGTCCAGCTGTTGGGCTTTTAGGTCAGGCTTCTGCCTTTTATCAAATCGCCATCCAATTCTTTTTACACTTTCAGTTTAATGGTTGGTTTTTAATTGGTATACTGGCTTTATTTTTTCATTATTTCAACATTAAAGACCATCCTTATTTTAAACACTTTCATACCACTTTAGTGCTGGCAACAGTCTGTACTTTGGCCTTACCTATTAGTTGGTTTGCCCCTACTCCTATTTTAATTTGGATTAATGGATTTGGTATATTGGCTCAAATCTTGTGTTTTATGTTTTTCGTTAAAATTGCAAAACCTAACATTACAAGTCATTTAAAAACGATTTCTATAGAAGCTAAATTTTGTTATGTATTTGCACTCATTTCATTTGCATTAAAAATACTATTTCAAAGCACATCGCTAGTTCCTGAAATTGCAAACATTGCCAAACAAAATCATAATTTCGTAATTGGATTTATTCATTTAACAATGCTTGGCGTAGTTTCTGGATTCTTATTTGCATTTATAATTCAATCTAAAATAGACTATAAAATCTCACTTTTTAAATCTGGTATCTACTCCTTTACTTTAGGATTTTTAGGCACCGAATTCGTACTATTCTTTCAAGGTTTACGCTTTGTATTTGGAATAGGATTAATCCCTAATTATTATCTTTTACTATTTATACTAAGTTCTTTTCTAGTCCTAGGAATATCCTTTATCTTTATAAGCATATCAACCTCAAAAACAAACTATTATGACAGACAAAAAACCATTAAAGCGCCATAAATCGTTACAACCTTTAAGCAGAGATCATCATCACGGATTACTATTGGCTTGGAAAATTAGAGCGGATTTAAGAAAGATATAGAAGTAGATCGCATAAAAGTCTATACCGATTGGTTTTACACGTCGCATTTAGTTCCTCATTTTGAAATGGAAGAAGCTCATGTGTTTTCTATTTTAGCTGAAGACCATCCGTTGAGAATACAAGCCATAAACGAACACAAACAAATTAAAAAACTCGTTAATAAAACCACAGATTTAGAAGCTAATTTGAGTACGCTTGCAGATGTTTTAGAAGCACACATTCGCTTTGAAGAACGTGTAATGTTTCCAGAAATTCAAGCTATAGCCACTACAGAAGAGATGACTCATATAGATGACATACATTACGAACAAAACCTTGAAGAAAACACAACCGACGAATTCTGGAAGTAATTAAAAAAATCACCTAATAAACTAACTAAAACTATACCTATGAGCCTCATTTTCTTAATTTTTCTAACAGCATTTATCTTATTAATAAAACAAAAAAAGAAACTAGCCTTAGCGGTATTTTCTTTAGGATTGGTATGTACTGTTGCCATGTTTTTTTACCACACCACATCGTCACTTCAACTTAATTTTTAATAGATATGAACGCATTAAAAATTATAAATAGTTCGGCCATTTTAATTATTTGTTCCATATTAATTGGAGCATTTTATTTTCAATTTGGTTTACATGAAGATCCTTGTCCCTTATGTTTATTACAACGTATAGCCATGATTGCCGTTATATTTGGCCTATGTCTAAACACTTATTTCGGATTTAAAGCAGAACATTTTGGAATTATTATTATCTCTGCGTTAATAGGTATTACCATTTCTACACGTCAAGTTCTACTTCATATTTGCCCTGTTCCAGGCGAAGCTGCTGGGTATGGTTCTCCTATTTTTGGTATGTATTTATACAGTTGGGGTGTTGTTATATTTGCGGCAAGTATTTTAGCTTCGGCTATTTTATTATTCTTTATTCCTAAGGCGGCAGTAACGAGAACAGACTTGAAAATTTCTCTTTTTGAAAAATCGGCAGTATATCTTGCAGTGCTTTTAATTCTTATAAATGTTATTGCAACCTTATTTGAATGCCAATTAGGACCGTGTTGCGATGATGGACCTTGCCTTTAAAGCATAGATTATAACGTTACAAAAAAAAACATCAATTCTCAAAGTTAGCCTAATGCCACATAGAATTGATGGTTTTTTATTATAATACAGTCTACTCGTATTTTACATTTCGCTAACTGCTTTTTCTATATTTTCTATAGTTTCATCTGAGTTTACACCCAAACCTTCTTGTTGAAATACAAGTTCTCCGGCCTCATTAAACACACTAATAATATTTGAGTGAGAGAAATCCATTGGAGAAATTTCTTTGTATTTTACTGCTAAAACCGCTGCAAATTCACGTGTGTTTTCAACTGAAGACCGTAAAAACATCCAAGGATCTTCGTCCATAAAATTTTCTTTAGCGAAGGCCTTTAAACGTTCTGGCGTGTCTGTTTCGGGATCAATACTCACAAAAATCATTTTTACTTTGTCTTTTGTGTCTTCTGGTAAGCGTGTTTCAATATTACGCATATCGGCTACCAATCTCGGACAAGCCGCTTTACAGGTCGTATAGATCATAACCATCACTAGCACATCGCCTTTTAAATCTTTTAAGTGAATATCTGCTCCGTCTTGATTCGTCCAAGTTGAAGGCAAATTGTAAATAGACATATCGGAAATAGCATCAGAAACCTTTTTAGACGCTGTGGTTTCCGGTTTTACAGTTTCCTTTGTTTCGTTTTTACATGAAACCAATCCTAAGCACATTAAACTAAAAACTACTATATATTTTTTCATAACATTGTTGTTTACTTATTCTATAGCGACGTCTTTTACGCATCTAAATCCTAAGTTTTTTATACCATAACGCGCACTTATACTACCACGAAATGCATAGCGCATAAAGGCTGCGTAATTCATTAAATCTGTTGCGCCAACTGCAGCTGCTCCACAAAACAGATTAGAATCTTTATCTACATCTTTTCTAGATTCACCTGTAATTAATACCGAATTAAAATCTGAAGTCCACTCCCAAACCAATCCGTGTAAATCGTAAACACCCCAATAATTTTTAGGATTGCGTCCAACTTCGTACGTATTAGTTCTAGGCGCTTCGTACCAAGATAAAATTTGTTGATTATAAGTTTCCTTAACCCGAGCATCTGCAATGTCTTCATCGGCCATGGCTACATATTCCCATTCGTCTACTGTTGGTAAACGTTTACCCTGACATTCGCAATACTTTCTAGCAGAAAACCAAGACACATAAGTAATCGGGCTGTTTGGGTTTTCGGAATCATTTAGCTCGGTATCATTTTTCCAGTTTGTTAAATAGGTGCCATCTACAAACAATTTTTTTGCTTTAGATTTTTGCCATTCTGGATACTTAATTACAAACGCTTGATATTGCTTATTGGTTACAGGATATTTATCCATAAAAAAATCATTCACCTTAACTACAGCAGAATCTCTACCATAAAGGGGGATATAAGTTCCCCCTTTAATTTCTGACATCTCTTCGCTGGATTGCGAATACATCGCATTTTGTAATGTGAATGCTATGCAAAACATTAATAATGTTCTAATTAGCATAACCGTTTTATTTTATATTATTTTTGATTTCTAACTTTATTAACCATTTCTGGAGTAATCACCTTTTTAGAATTCCCCCAACTGTGGTATACATAGGTTAAAACATTTGCAATTTCGTCTGGTGATAAACTCTGACGCGTCATTACACTATTATATTTTTCACCATTAACAGTAATTTCTCCAGTTAAACCATGTAACACTACGCCAATAGCACGATCAACATCAGCATTTAAATAATCTGAATTTGCCAATGGAGGAAATGCTCCAGGAATTCCTTGTCCTTCTGCTTGATGACATGCAAAACATGTTTGTTGATACGCTTGCTTTCCAAATTTTAATTGCTCTTCTAACGATTGTGCAGGAATATCTTTTGCTGCAACTTCATCAGATTCTGGCATAGCTTGAATTCCACCTCCTTCAGGTAAATAGATATCGTCTCTTAACTCTCCGCTATAAATTTTCTTATCTTCTTCACCTTCTACTTTAAGCATTCCTAAAGCACCTTTGTTAAAGGCTCTAAAAATAGAGTGGTCTACCATAATAAACGTTCCAGGCACATCTACTTTAAACTCAACTATTGAAGCTCCACCAGCAGGAATTAATGTAGTTTGTACATTATCGTTAACTAAATCCCCACCTTCTACATGCACTTTATCAAAAATTTCTCCGATTACATGAAAAGAAGACACTAAATTTGGCCCGCCATTTCCAACAAATAATCTTACTGTTTCTCCTACATTTGCAGTAATAGCATTATCGCCTGTTAATGCGCCTACTTTACCATTAAAAACAACATAATCTGGTTTTTCATCAATTGCTTTTTGCATATCGAAAGATTGTAAACCACGATCACCATGCGCTCCTTTGGTATAGAAGTCACCTTGCATAATGTAGTATTCTTTATCTACTGGAGGTAATCCGCCTTCTGGCTCAACTAATATAAGTCCGTACATTCCGTTTGCAATATGCATTCCAACAGGAGCCGTTGCACAATGGTAAACATATAAACCTGGGTTTAACACCTTAAACGAAAACACTTTTTCGTGTCCTGGAGCGACAAAAGAAGATTCTGCACCTCCACCTGGACCGTTTACAGCATGTAAATCGATATTGTGTGGTAATTTGTTATCTGGATGATTCTTTAAATGAAATTCAACTTCGTCTCCTACGCGCGTTCTTATAAAACTACCTGGCACAGAACCTCCAAAAGTCCAATACACATAACTGACACCGTTAAGCATTTCGCCTTCCTCTTCAAGGATTTCCATGTCTACGATTAGTTTTTTGGCTTGACGTCTTCCTACAGGAGTTGGTACATGTGGCGGCGCTGTTAATTCGGCTTGCATAACTTGGCTTACCTCAATATCTGCGGTATTCACCTTTTCAGTTTTGTCTTCTTTGTTAGCACAAGATACGATGGTAATACACGCCAACGCTATTATGGATTGCCTCCAATAAGAACGTACATTTAGAAAGTTTAGTTTAGTATTCATATTTTCAGTTTTAATTTAAAAGCTTTAAGATAAAAGATAATTTTGTCCTAATTAGTTTCACAAAAATAAAACTAACAATTATGTTAATATATGATAAATATCAGTTTATAAAAAATTAAGATTCATCAACCATGAATATAATTTTATTCATATTCCGTATTAAATTAATTAAAAGTATTGGTATTATACCATTATATAAATATTCATTACTAGTTTAGAATCTTTAATTCTATAGCATTACTAAAAGCAGGTAAATTATAATATACCGAGTTAAATTGTATTAACAATTTCGAAATAAAATATATAAACACCTAAAAGAACAAGAGTTAGCAAAGGCAAATAAAACTACTCAATTTTTAGCAGCCCTCTCATATTTATTATCGTAAAAAAAAGAGTGAGAAAACGGAGTTAAAATAGGTGTAAAAATCGATGCCAATTTTATTAAATAATAACTATGAATTAACGGTATATGTCGCATCCTTAACTAAAAAGAAATAAGGCTTAACATTTGTTAACAAGTTACATTTTTAAAACTCATAAATAGTTGTATTTTTACAGCTACTAAAACCAAATTATTAATGGGTAAAATCATTGCAATTGCAAATCAAAAAGGGGGTGTTGGAAAAACAACGACTTCTGTGAATTTAGCAGCCTCGTTAGGGGTGCTTGAAAAGAAAGTATTGCTGATTGACGCCGATCCTCAAGCCAATGCCACTTCTGGATTAGGTATAGATGTTGAAACTGTAGAAATTGGAACATATCAACTTTTAGAACACACAAATTCTGCTAAGGAGGCAATCTTGAAAACAGAAACGCCCAATTTGGATATTATTGCATCTCATATAGATTTAGTTGCTATTGAAATTGAGCTTGTAGATAAGGACGATAGAGAATATATGCTAAAGCGTGCATTAGCAGAGATTAAAGACGATTACGATTTTATAATTATAGATTGTGCGCCATCTTTAGGTCTGTTAACACTTAATGCATTAACAGCTGCAGATGCTGTTATTATTCCTATTCAGTGCGAATATTTTGCACTTGAAGGTTTAGGAAAATTATTAAACACCGTTAAAAGTGTTCAGAAAATACATAATCCTGATTTAGATATTGAAGGACTTTTATTAACGATGTACGATTCGCGTTTAAGACTTTCTAACCAAGTGGTAGAAGAAGTTCAGAAACATTTTAACGACATGGTTTTTAAAACTATTATACAACGAAACGTACGTTTAAGTGAAGCTCCTAGTTTTGGTGAAAGCATTATTAATTTTGATGCAAGCAGCAGAGGTGCAATAAACTATTTAAGTTTAGCAAAAGAAGTAATAAACAAAAACTCCTAGAAGAGACTATGGCGAAGGCAGTAAGAAAACAAGCATTAGGAAGAGGATTATCTGCATTATTAAAAGACCCTACAAACGATATTAATTCCGTTCAGGATAAAAATGCGGATAAAGTTATTGGAAATATTGTAGAGTTAGACTTAAGCGCAATTGAGATGAACCCATTTCAACCGCGTACTAACTTTAATGAAGAATCGCTGCGAGAATTAGCATCGTCTATTAAAGAGTTGGGTGTAATTCAGCCCATAACCGTTCGTAAATTAAACTTTAACACTTATCAATTAGTATCTGGTGAACGTCGTTTTAGAGCATCAGAATCTTTAGGGTTAAAAACTATCCCAGCTTATATTCGTATTGCGAACGATCAGGAATCTCTAGAAATGGCCTTGGTTGAAAATATTCAGCGTCAAGATTTAGACCCTATAGAAATAGCATTATCCTACCAACGTTTAATTGATGAGATTAATTTAACTCAAGAACAAATGAGCGAACGCGTTGGAAAAAAACGCTCTACTATCGCAAACTATTTACGTCTCTTAAAACTCGATCCAATAATTCAAACAGGAATGCGAGACGGATTTATTTCTATGGGACACGGTCGTGCCATTATTAATATTGAAGATCAAAGCACACAACTAGATATCTATACACGCATTTTACAAGATAAAATGTCGGTTAGAGATACCGAAACTTTAGTAAGAAACTATAACGAGTCTAAAGCTTTAGAAGACCCTAAGGCCGAAGCTAAAGCAGAACCAGAAACACCCGTTTTTGTAAAAAAAAGTATTCAAGATTTTTCTGATTATTTCGGACATAAAATAGATATTAAAGTAGCCAAAAACGGTAAAGG
This sequence comes from Formosa agariphila KMM 3901, assembly GCF_000723205.1. Lineage (NCBI taxonomy): Bacteria > Pseudomonadati > Bacteroidota > Flavobacteriia > Flavobacteriales > Flavobacteriaceae > Formosa > Formosa agariphila. The sequence continues at coordinate 2,702,220 of NZ_HG315671.1, forward strand.
AAAAATTACAATTCCTTTTCATTCCGAAGAAGATTTTAATCGCATAAAAAAACTTGTACAGAGTGCAAAGTAAACTTTTTATAATCACCTTACTTTCATTTTTGTTCTGCTTAAATAGCCTTGCGCAAGAAGACCGTAAAGAAACATCTGCAGACGCTGTAAAAACTGTAGATTCTTTATTGGTGGGTAATACATTGGTAACAACAGAAGCCCAAAACACTCTAAAAGTAAGTGATACTCTTGCCGTTCAAGAGGCTAAAATAGATTCTAGATTTATAGATCCTTTAGCACCCGCCCGTGCTGCATTTTATTCTGCAATACTGCCAGGTTTAGGTCAGGCTTACAATAGAAAATATTGGAAAATCCCAATCGTATATGCTGCTATTGGTACAGGTATCTATTTTTATATCGATAATAATAATGCGTATAACCGCTATCGTGCTGCCTATAAACGTAGACTAGCAGGATTTACCGACGATGAATATTACGGCCGCGTGTCTGACGATGGTTTAATAAATGCACAAGAACAATTGCGTAGTAATAAAGAAATGTCTTTACTTATTACCGTTGGATTATATGTGTTAAACATAGTAGATGCCAACGTCGATGCGCATTTACTACAGTTTAATATTGATGATAATCTAACACTTTCGCCGCATTTTAATTACAACGAGATGGAAGACACTACAAATCTCGGACTTACCTTTAACTTTAAATTTTAAAACATGAAAATTGCATTACTAGGATACGGTAAAATGGGTAAAACCATAGAACAAATTGCCCTTAAACGTGGCCACGAAATAGTAATTAAAGCGAGTATAGAAAATCCTAATTACAATATTAAAGATGCAGATATTGCAATCGATTTTAGTATGCCAAATGCCGCTGTAGGTAATATTACCAATTGTTTTAATAACGGTGTGCCAGTAATTTCTGGAACAACAGGTTGGTTAGACGATTTTGATAAAGTGACTGATTTATGTAAAGAAAAACAAGGTGCATTTATTTATGCGTCTAACTTTAGTTTAGGTGTAAATATCTTTTTTGAATTGAATAAAACGCTAGCAAAAATGATGAGCAACCTAGATCAATATAACATTTCTATGGAAGAAGTTCATCATACACAAAAACTAGATGAACCAAGCGGAACTGCAATTTCTTTAGCAAACGATATTATTTCTGAACACAACACATATGGAAAATGGGCTTTAAATACCCCCGAAACAGATACGATTCCTATAGTTGCAAAACGTATTCCAGAGGTACCAGGAACACATGTGGTAACTTATAACAGTACTGTAGATGCAATTACTATAGAGCATAAAGCACATAACAGAGAAGGATTTGCTTTAGGAGCTGTTGTTGCAGCCGAGTGGTTATTAGGTAAAACAGGTGTTTTTACCATGAAAGATGTGTTAAATATTGGTTAATAACTAAAAATTCTGTTACATTAAAACCTTTATTTATACTTATACTAAAATTAGATTAAATAGGTGTCGCAAAGACGTTTAGCAATACAAAGTAGATTATGACCTTAACTCAACTGTTCATTTTTTTTATTATTATCCAAATTCTACACGGATTAGGAACTTGGAAACTTTATGTAAAAGCAGGTAGACAAGCATGGGAAGCCTTTATTCCTGTTTACAATGCTATTGTATTAATGAAAATTATTAACAGACCTTGGTGGTGGACAATCCTTCTATTTTTACCTATTGTTAACTTAATTATGTTTCCTGTAGTTTGGGTTGAAACAGCAAGAAGTTTCGGAAAAAACTCGACCATAGATACCCTACTCGCTATTGTTACTCTTGGTTTTTATAATTATTATTTAAACTATATCGCCGATGTAGAATATATTAAAGACCGTAGTTTAGAACCTAGAACAAGTGTTGGAGATTGGGTTAGTTCTATATTATTTGCTGTGGTTGCTGCAACAATTGTACATACTTATATTATACAACCGTTTACAATACCTACATCTTCATTAGAAAAAACATTACTTATAGGTGACTTTCTGTTTGTGAGTAAATTAAATTATGGTCCGCGTATACCACAAACTACTTTAGCTTTACCAATGGTCCACGATTCTATTCCTAAGACTAAAATGAAGTCTTATGTAGCAGACGATAATTTAAAAACTAAAGAACATTCTTGGAAAAATAAAACCTTATTACCTTACTTAAGATTACCAGGGTTTCAAAAAATAAAACAAAACGATATTGTAGTATTTAACTGGCCAGTAGATACTGTAACAGACTTTTTTAATACACCAGATCGTAATCACTGGAAGCCTGTCGATAAAAAATCTAACTATGTAAAACGTTGTGTTGGCTTACCTGGAGACTCTCTTGAAGTTAGAAATGGAATTGTATTTATTAACGGAAAACAAAATCAATTACCAGATCGTGCTAAGCTTCAATTTAGCTATTTAGTACAACCAAAAACGCATCAATTTAACGCTAAAGAATTAGCTGATCGTTATGGTATTACAGACCGTTTTGGTATTATTAATGATAAAAACACCTACATGTTTATATCTATTACAGACGAAGCTGTGGAGCAATTTAAAAACCACCCGAACGTAGAAAGTATTACACCTATTAAAGAAGAAAAAGGTGTTAGAGATCCTAGAATTTTTCCTCAAAACCCAAATTACAATTGGAATAACGATTTCTTTGGTCCACTTTACATTCCTAAAGCAGGAAAAACTATTGCTTTAAATGTGGATGTTTTACCATTATATAAGCGTGTAATTTCAGAATACGAAGGCAATACGTTACAAGTTAAAGGCAATCAAATTCTTGTAAATGGCGTAGCTACAGATTCGTATACTTTTAAACAAGATTACTATTGGATGATGGGAGATAACAGACACAATTCTCAAGATGCTAGAGCATGGGGATTTGTACCTCATGATCACGTTGTAGGGAAGCCTGTGTTTATTTGGATGAGTTGGGATCAATATGGAAAACCGCGTTGGGACCGTTTCTTTACAACCGTTGGCGGAAGTGGTAAACCGGTATCTTATTTAATTCCATCTTTAATTGTAATTGCTGGATTGTTTGGATTTAATACCTATAGAAAACGTAAAAAAGCAAACGCTTAATTAAGTTAATGAGTTTGAATATTCTATTACATCCTACCTATTTCCCAGATGTTGCACATATGGCTGCCATTGCGCAATCTGATGTGGTAACTTTTGAAATGGATGATAATTTTGCAAAACAAACCTACAGAACCCGCACTTATATTTATGGTGCTAATGGTAAATTACTACTTAATATTCCTGTTGTCTATACACAGAAAAATCGACAGAAATATCGTGATGTAAAAGTTTCGAATGCAGAAAATTGGCAAAGTATACATTGGAAATCTTTGCTTTCGGCTTACAAAACATCCCCTTTTTTTGAATATTACGAAGATGATTTACATCCGCTTTTTGAGATGAAAGTAGACTATATTTTAGATTATAATTTAAAATGTTTCGAAGTTATATCTGAATGTCTTCAATTGGAAAAATCAATTCTAAAAACAGAGGAATTTAAACATGAGGTTGAGGATGCTTCAGATTTACGACACTTGGTAAACCCGAAATTAGATTTAAATTTTCAAAACGAGAAATACACTCAAGTCTTCGACGACAAACATGGTTTTATAAACAATTTAAGTGTATTAGATTTACTCTTTAATGAAGGTCCAAATGCCTTAGATTATTTAGAAAATCAAGACCTTTCTTTATAATGCTACAATCGTTTATACATTACAGCATTCATTTTTTAGGTCCTTTGGCAGTTGCTCTATTATTTTATAAACCGCGTTGGAAATACGCTTATTTAATAATGATTTGCGGTATGCTAATCGATTTAGACCATCTGCTAGCCACACCCATTTTTAGTCCTGGACGTTGTAGTATAAATTTTCATCCGCTCCACTCCTATTGGGCGATTGCAGTGTATGTTTTATTATTAATTCCGAAGAAAACCCGTCTTATAGGCTTAGGATTAGTCATTCATATAATTGCAGATACTGTAGATTGTAGTATGATGTAAGTTTGCATTTTACTTAAATTACAATACGTTAACTGCTTTTTCTACAAGAATGTCGTATACGTAACCCGAACCAAAATCCTTATTCAAAATAACGTTTCCCGTAATTGTAACAACTTCACCTACTTTAAAGTCGTCTTTAGTGGTAATTGTAAGGTCATATTTTCCATGTCCTATTGTTCCATCTTGTAAATGCACGAAATTAACCTGCATCACATCATTATTTACCTTTACAACCTCGCCTTTAATAATAACTTTTTTGTTTGCATAAGCCTTGGGATCCTCAAAAAGTTCTGAAATTCGGATGCCATTTGGAATTTTATCAATCAGTGCTACACTTGGCTTTCCGGTTTGAACATGACTTTTTCTTACTTTGGGTGCCCCCTTTACATTATCTCTAATGCCTTCAACAAAAATTACACTCTCAAAAGTTCGGTTTAAGCTCTTGCTATTAAAATCCTTCATTTCCATGCCGTCGTCGTAATAATACGTTGCTCCAATTTCTATGGGTCTCCTCGGTATAGACATCCAATATTCTTTTTCATTTTCTTTGACTTTAAGATATACATATCCAGCAGACGACAATTCTTCTAGCACCACAATTTTATGCGTGTAATCAGTAATTAAATCATTTGTATTAGGTGTGTCGACAACATGCTCTTCAACGTTAACATCTTTAATAGTTGGCGTTTTCTCAGAGTCTTTACAACTTGCAAAAAAACTTAATGTTATTAAAGAAAGTGCAATAAAATTTTTCATTAGACATATAGAATTTAATGTATCATTGATGTAATCAAATCATTTAAAGGACTTATAAGTATATTCTATATTTATACGTCTTTTGGGGATTTAGCTATTCATATTGAAGCATGGTGCTTATTACAATTTAATTTAGTCCGTTTTAGAGCTTCTTTTCTTAAACTTATCATATAACCCCTGATTGTATATCCCCGTCCTACCCAAAGAAAGATGCATCAATTAAAACGATTAATCAGATTTTTAAACATTAAATACACCCAGTAATTTTCATTTATAAACTCAAAGTAGTCATAATCGGATAATGATCGGAATACACGGCATCATTAAAAATTTTAAATCCGTTAATATTGAAAGCATCATCAGTAAAAATAAAATCGATGCGTACAGGAAAAAATTTAAAATTAAAAGTCTTTCCAAAACCACTTCCTGCTTCTTTAAAGGTATCGTTTAAATTACCTTTAATCATTCGGTATACATAAGAACTGGCTGTATTATTTAAATCGCCTGTAATTATCATTTTGTAATTACACTGCGCCTTATGTTCTAAAAACAATTCGGTTTGCCTTTGTTGTGTCGCAAAAGATTGACCAATACTTTTAAACAAACGTTCGGAATCTTGCTTTTTTAATTCTTCAACTTCAGGATTTATTTTTAAAGATTGTAAATGGATATTATAAACACGAATGGTATCTGCACCTTTTACAACATCTACAAAAATGGCATTATTTGGAGTATCTGGAAACGTAACCGAGCCTTTATTAATTATAGGATGTTTAGAATAAATAGATTGACCAAACTGCTTTTGTTCACCTGCTAATTGTATGTATTTATATTTATAAAAAGAGAAATCGACACTTGCATTCTTTGGGTGAAACTCTTGAAGTGATAAAATATCGGGTTGTTCTTTTGCTACAAATTTGGAAATCTCTAAACCAACATCTGTATCAGGAATCCAATTATAGACATTAAACATCCTAACATTATAACTCATAACACTTAAGCTATCTTCAGACGGATTTGAAGTTGAACTTGAGAATTTATAATAAGCCCCAAAACAAAAATAACCTAGAATTAAAACCAGAGCAGACAAAACCATTTGTCGCTTAAGTTTTAAAAGCCAATATAAAACGAATAATACGTTTATTATAATTAAGAATGGAACTGTAAGTCCTAAAACAGATAAAAGTGCAAATTGTTTAGGCGGAAAAAAAGGCAAAATGTAGGATAGCAATAATAACGTAGCTAAAATTGAATTGATGAAAAAAATAAATTTATCAATAACATTAAACTTAGCCATAGTTATTTTCCTGCTTTAAATAGAAAGGCTTTTTCCTCTTTTGTTAAACTATCGTAACCACTTTTGCTAATTTTATCTAAGATAATATCAATACGTTTTTGCTTATTAAAAGCGTCGAATTCCTCCTTTTTAAACCCAGCCATCTTTTTATCGGCTTGTTTTTTATGAACGGTTTTAAGTGGCGACTTCTTGGTTTTAGAAAACCAGCCTGTAACCTGATCTACAATAGATTCAAACCCTTTACCAATATCTACACCTTTCTTATATTGCATGGCATAGAAAAACCCTAAAGCTGCGCCTCCAATATGTGCTAAATTTCCTCCAGCATTGGTACCAAACAATCCTAAAACATCCATAGCAACCATAGCTGCTCCAACAATCCAGAGTTTAATATTAAATGTAAAAAAACGCAAATCCATTTGAGGCATATACGCACACATAAATATTAAAAGTGCTCGTACTGCTGCCGAAGCTCCAACCAATCTACTTCCTGAATGAAAGACATTGGGTAATAAATTATAGCCTAAAAGAAAAACTACAGCTCCAGAAATGGCACCTAGAAAATAAATATTTATAGTTAATTTTTTACTAAACATATTTAAAAACCATTTCCCAATAAAATACAACCACAACATATTAAATAGCATATGTATAAAATCGTAGTGTATAAAAGCATAGGTAATAAACGTCCAAGGCGTTACTAAAACTTCTGATAAATGACTTGATAATTCAAACCATTTTAAACTAGAATGCGAGGGTAAAGTAGATGTTAGTGCTTGTAAAATAAAGCCCACAAAAAAAATAATAACGTTTACTGCTATTATCTTTTCTAACACATTTAAATGCGCTAATTTTTGTTTAATATCGTTATTGAGTGTGCTCATATATTAGTCCCAACGATTTTTATTGAATTGTGTTTTTTTCCAATACCACATAATTAAAAATCCGGTTAAAGCCCCTCCAACGTGAGCAACATAGGCTGTGTTACTCGGACTAAAAAACGACTGACCGGTAAGTGCCGAAATTAAATCTAACGCGATAATTCCAGGTATAAAATACTTCGCTTTTATAGGAATAGGCAAGAAAATCATCATTAATTTAGATTCTGGATATAACATTCCGAATGCCACCATAACTCCCATTATAGCCCCAGAAGCTCCTACCATAGTCCCATTAAACACGCTTACAAACTTACCTAATTGATCAGCATCTAACACTTGCGACCAACGGGTATCGTACATGGCGTATCCTGAACGCAACGTTTCTAAGGTTTCTGTTGGGCTATATCCTGCGGCTTCTAAAGCTGACATTCCCGACGCATATTGATAATAATAATAGGCCAACATTAAAATGGCGGCTCCTAAACCAGAAGACAAATAGAAAAACAGAAACTTCTTCCCTCCAAATTGCTGCTCTACAGGCGTACCAAACATCCAAAGGGCCAACATATTAAATGCGATGTGCATAAAACCACCATGCATAAACATATGTGTTAAAATTTGCCATGGCTGAAAGGCTGCATTTTTAGGAAAATACAATGCAAACCATTCGTAAAACAATTCGCCTCCACCAATGGCCATAGTCCCAATAAACATAATAACATTTATGATTATAAGGTGTTTAACTGTATCGGTAATTCTATTCATAATATCTATATTTCTATGAATTTACATAAATTTTTTATCCAATTCATCGACCGTCATGGTGATAAATGTGGGTTTGTTTTTTGGCGAAACATTAGGGTCTTTACAAGCAAACAAACTATTTACTAAATGATCCTGTTCTGTTTGTGTTAAGGACTGCCCAGATTTAATAGCTAAACTTTTAGATAAAGATTTAGCCAACAAATCGGCAGCACTAAAATTAGCATCGGGAACTTCGTGCTCCACGTCGCTAATTAATTGCTCTAATATAATACTTACTTCGCTTTCTGGAACATTAATTGGCAATCCAATTATTTCGACCATTTGATTTTCAAAATTCTGAAACACAAAACCAGCATATTCTAAATCACTTTTTAGACTTAATACAATATCGTGTTCCTGTTTCGATAATTGAATTTGAAGTGGAAATAATAACTGCTGACTTACGGTATCTTTTCCTGTAATGTATCTTAAAAAATCTTCGTAAAGAATACGTTGATGCGCTCGGTTTTGGTCGACCACCAACATCCCCGATTTTATGGCACTCAACACATATTTATTCTGTAATTGATACGAAGACTGTTTAGATGATATTTGAGAATCATCGAACAAAGACGCTGTACTTTCAACACTTTCAAATTGAATTTCACTAAAATCGTTTTGTGATTTGGTTCCCTTAGATTCCATACCAACGTATAAACTTTCCCAACTTGAAGTTGAGGCAGGTTTACGTCCAGAAAATGATGATGGTGATGATGAAGACGAAGATGTTGTGCGTGATGGTTCTACTCGAGGTTCAGTATCAAACGGGTTAAATGTTCTATCAACTTCAATTGTTGGTGTACTAGCCGATTTATTTGAATAATCGTAAGGTGTATCTAAATTCGCGTCCCGATCAAAATCTAAAACGGGAGCAATATTAAATTGACCTAAACTATGTTTTACTGAGGCTCTTAAAATAGCATATAAAGTATGTTCGTCGTCGAACTTAATTTCCGTTTTTGTAGGATGAATATTAATATCGATGGTCTGCGGATTTACTTCTAAATTTAAGAAATAACTTGCATGTGTCCCATCTTTAATTAAACCATCGAAAGCAGCTGTAATCGCATGATTTAAATAGGCACTTTTAATGAATCTGTTGTTCACGAAAAAGAATTGTTCGCCTCTAGATTTCTTTGCATATTCAGGTTTACCTACAAAGCCAGAGATTTTCAACACATCGGTATCTTCATTCACAGGTACCAATTTTTCATTGGTTTTCGTTCCGAAAATATTAACAATACGCTGTCTGTAATTACTTTGTGGCAAATTAAAAACTTCAGAACCGTTATGGTACATCACAAAACTAATGCTTGGATGTGCTAAAGCCACACGCTGAAATTCATCAATAATATGACGCGTTTCTACCGTATTCGATTTTAAAAAATTACGACGTGCTGGAATATTAAAAAATAAATGCTTTACGGCTATCGATGTGCCTGTTGGAGTAACTACAACATCTTGATTTACAATCTCACTTCCTTCAATAGTAATAGCTGTTCCTACTTCTTCTTGCGCTTGTTTGGTTTTTAATTCTACATGCGCAATGGCGGCAATACTGGCTAAAGCTTCTCCACGAAATCCTTTGGTATTGAGTTGGAATAAATCTTCGGCCGAACGTATTTTAGACGTTGCATGACGTTCGAAACTTAAACGCGCATCGGTAACACTCATTCCTACACCATCGTCGATAACTTGAACCAAAGTTTTACCGGCGTCTTTAACCAATAACTTTATGGTTTCTGCTTTGGCATCTATAGCATTTTCTAAAAGTTCTTTAACTACTGAAGCTGGCCGTTGTACTACCTCGCCCGCTGCTATTTGATTTGCAACATGGTCTGGTAAAAGTTGAATAATATCTGCCATTATGTATTTGGAAGGAATATGGATAAATCGAATTCTATAATAAATAGAAAAATAAGAACTAGAATAGCAATGATAATCAGGATACGACGATTTGCAGAGCGATCTGGAGATTCTTTTAACTCTCCAAATGCATTTTCAAATTTAGATTTTATTCCTCCAGTTGGCCCAACGGTTTTTCTAAAATCGTCGAACTTATGTTTCATTTCAAACGGACTGCCCTCGCCTTCATTTTTAAAATGCCGAGGTGTGTACGTAAATTTTTTATTTTTTCTGGTTTTAAAAATCCCCATAATTCTTACTACAATTCATAATTACTTAATACATACCATAAAACAATCACCAAAATAAAAATGATTAACCATCCTGTTAAACGCATTCCGTTTTTATTTTGATGCTTTCGTGTTTGTTTAATTTCATCCCATTTATTAGACATTTCGTTGGAAGGTTTCACCTCTTCATCCTGAAATTTAGGCTTATAATTAAACGATTTGTTTTTACGCTGATTAAATAAATTCACTATTTAAAAACTAGTCTTTGTTAATCACCAAATGTACTTAAAATTGAGAAGAAAGTCGAATTCGCATTCTAAAAAAATGTTAACAAAAGTCTAGTAAACAGTAGATGTTAAGTTTTAAATTATACAGTATTACACCTGTAGCGCTTAAGAAATTTTATAATTACAACTTAAATACATCTTATTAATATTGAAGCACGCAAGTGTATAAAATCAAAAAACGCCCTATTTAAGGACGCTTTTCTTGCTATTAATCAACACTAGATATTAACCCAAAGGTTTAATTATCACGTTTTATTATTTGAAGTAAATCCGATTTTTGGACTACTCCAGATTGTCTCCATATTTGTTTTCCCGACTTATATAATATTAAAGTTGGCACGCCTTTTACATTTAACTGAGACGCTAACTCTTGGTTTTTATCAACATCTATTTTAATGATGGAAACAGATTCTCCAAGACTGTCTTTAACTTCCTTTAAAATGGGTCCCATCATTTTACATGGTCCACACCACTCGGCGAAAAAATCGACTAATACAGGTTTATCTTGTTTTATTATTTCTGAAAACCGACTCATTTGTCATTTTTTTATTAAAATTGAGAGTGCAAATATACGACCTTTATATAATTGCAACACAACGATTTAACATTTATTTACATATACTTTTAAAACCTCTGATGCTTTACGAATACAATAATATTGTTATTTTTTTAAGGTAGACGGACAAACAAAATCTGTTAATGGAATTCCCACTTCACGGATAGCTTTCATACCTCCTTCAACATCTATTAGATTATGAAATCCACGACTTTTTAAAATTGAAGCTGCAATTACCGAACGGTAGCCTCCTGCACAATGCACATAAAACGGTTCGTCTTTTGGAATTTCAGATAAATAATCATTTATAAACTCTAGAGAAGCATTTTTAGCATTATCGATATGTTCTGAAGCATATTCCGAATCTTTTCTAACATCAAAAACATGTAATGTATCCTGTTCTAATCTCGATTTAAAAGTTTCTGCTGTAATAGACGAAATAGCATCAAACTCCTTACCTGCAGTTTTCCAAGCATCGAAACCACCTTCTAAATAGCCCAATGTATTATCGAATCCAACTCGAGACAAACGAATTACGGCTTCTTCTTCCATCCCTGGATCTGTTACCAATAAAATAGGTTGCTTGGTATCTTTTATTAAAGCCCCTACCCATGGTGCAAACCCCCCAGCTAATCCAATAAAAATAGAACGTGGAATATGTCCTTTTATATAATCGTTTTGATGGCGTACATCTAAAACTAGAGCCTCAACAGTATTGGCTACGGTTTCAAACTCATCTGGATTTAAGGCTTTAGTTCCTTTTTCAATCACAGTATCAATATTATCGTAACCTTCTTTATTCATTTTTACATTTAAAGGAAAATAATGTGGAGGCGGTGCTAAACCGTCTGTAACTTCCTTAATAAATTCAGCTTTTGTCATATCTGCACGCAAAGCGTAATTCATTTGTTTCTGATTTCCTAAGGTATCCACCGTTTCCTTCATCATGTTTTTTCCACAAGCCGAACCTGCACCATGCCCAGGATATACAATAACATCGTTGGCTAGAGGCATGATTTTAGTACGTAAACTATCGTATAAAAAACCCGCTAAATCGTCTTGTGTAATATCGCCTTTTTGTGCTAAATCTGGACGTCCCACATCTCCTAAAAACAAGGTGTCTCCGCTAAAAATAGCATAATCTTTTCCACTTTCATCTTGAAGTAAGTACGTAGAACTTTCCATGGTATGCCCTGGCGTATGTAATACTTTTATAACAACGTTACCCAATTTAAATTCCTGACCGTCTTCTGCAATAATAGCATCGAACGTAGGATTTGCTGTTGGCCCGTACACAATTGGAGCGCCACTTAATTCTGATAGCGTAACATGTCCGCTAACAAAATCGGCGTGAAAATGGGTTTCAAAAATATATTTAATTTTTGCACCTTCTTTTTCTGCACGCGCCAAATACGGTTCAACCTCACGTAATGGATCTATTATAGCCACTTCTCCTTCACTCTCAATATAATAAGCGCCTTGCGCTAAACATCCTGTATATATTTGATCTACTTTCATTTCGTGTATAATTTTATTTAAAATTACTAATGTTTTTATTTTTAGATGTAACCTATGTTACATAACAAGTTCTTTAATTATAATGTAAACCCCCATGGCTAGTACAAACCATCCGAAGCCCTTTTTTAGTTTTTTTCCTGGAATATAATTCGATAAATAACTCCCTAGAAAAATCCCCACCACAGCTATTGCTGTAAAGCTTAATAAGAATACCCAGTCGATTTCTACATTCCCGATATCGCCAATAAACCCAATTAAAGAATTAATTGCGATAATAAACAACGATGTTCCTACGGCTTTTTTCATGGTTAAATTTCCTAAGATAATTAACGCAGGAATAATAATAAATCCGCCACCTGCACCAACTATTCCTGTAAAGAAACCAATAACTATAGCCTGATTAAAAATTAAAATATTACTTAATTTTCTAGGGCCGTTATCATGGTGTTTATCTTTACTCGGTTTTAACATACTTACAGAGGCAACCACCATCATGATAGCAAACATGACCATGATAAAAATGTCTTTAGTAACTACAAAACTCCCGATGTGAAAGATAGATTCTGGTATGGCCGGAATTATAAATTTACGGGTTATATACACCATTGAAAATGCTGGAATTGCAAATACAGCGGCGATTTTTAAATCGACTAAACCTTTCTGAAAATTTTTAAACGCACCAAAACTAGACGATACTCCAACTATAAATAACGAATATGCTGTTGCCGTTACAGGGTTTAACATTAATAGATAAACCAAAATAGGAACAGTTAAAATAGAACCTCCTCCACCTGTTAATCCTAAAACCAAACCAACAACCAAAGCGCCTATAAAACCAAATAATTGAGCAATATCCATATCTAAACTTTAGACAAATGTAATACTAAGCTTAAGTTATAGAAGTAACATTAGTTACAATGAAATTTAGAATCTTTTTCTTAAGCTTGTTTTGTGTAGTGAAAAACGTACTCTAAAAAATTTAGAATGTACTTTTAATTTTATAAATCTAATAAATGAATCTGATTTCTATTAAGCTTTAAGTGGCCATTGTTTTCTAGCTTTTTAAGTAATCTAGAAATAACAACTCGCGATGTATGAAGATCTTGAGCAATATCTTGGTGCGTTACCGAAATGATTTCATTATGATTAACCATGGCTTTATCTTTTAAATATTTTAGCAGGCGCTCGTCCATTTTTAAAAAGGCAATGGTATCTATAGATTCTAATAACTCTACAGTACGCTCATGATAACTCTGAAGAATAAAGTTTTGCCAACTTTTATATTTCCCCATCCATTCTCCCATTTTTTCTACAGGTACCATAATAAGTGTTGCAGGCGTTTCGGCAATTGCTCGTATTTCGCTTTTAGAATTTCCCATACAACAAGATATACTCATGGTACAGGTATCGCCTTGTTCAATAAAATATAATAGCAATTCGTCTCCATCTTCATCTTCTCTTAAAATTTTAAGAGCACCACTTATTAATAATGGCATATGAGAAATAGTCTGACCAATATCCATAAGCACGAATCCTTCGGGAACGGCTTTAAACAATCCGCATTGGTTAACCTCTTGAAGTAATTCATTTTCAAATAAATATCCGTAATGTCTTTGCAACGCTTCAATCATAAGTTATATCTAAGATTTTAAAGATAAGAATTACTCAGGTAATCTGAATTGATTCGGAGGCCTATTTCAGAATAAAATGACTGTTAAAGCCTTATAAAACGGAAAAAACTAAACCACAGAAAACTTATAAGTTGTTGCCGAATGATAAAATTCGCCGGGTTGTAAAACCGTTGATGGAAATTGATTTTGATTGGGTGAATCTGGATAATGTTGCGTTTCTAGACACAAACCTGTTCTGTTTGCAAAAATTTCGCCATTTGCTAACGGCAAAGCAGCATCTATAAAATTCCCTGTGTATAACTGCACGCCAGGTTCTGTAGTATACACTTCCATATAGCGTTTGCTATCTTGATCTAAAACCGTTGCAAAACGTGTTAACCCTTTTTCGGTTTGATTAATTACAAAGGTATGATCGTAACCAAAACCATTTTTAATTTGCTGATTGTCGGCATTAATATCCTGACCAATACGTTTAGGTACTGTAAAATCGAATGGCGTGTTTTTAACCGATTCTAAATGCCCAAACGGAATTGCTGTCTCATCTATAGGCACAAAGAAATCTGCATCTATCATTAACTCCTGATTTTCTATAGATTTATAAAAATCTCCAGATAGATTAAAATAACTATGTTGCGTTAGGTTTACTAACGTTGGCTTATCTGTAATTCCTTTATACTGAATTTCTAAAGCATTTTCTGATGTTAACGTATATAATACTGTAACCTTTAAATTTCCAGGAAATCCGGCTTCCATGTCTGGACTTAAGTAAGCTAATTCTAAGGCAACAGTCTCTTCAGTTTCAATAGTTTTAGCATCCCACACTGCTTTATCAAATCCTTGGCTTCCACCGTGTAAATGGTGCGGTCCATTGTTAGTTTCTAAACTATACACCGTATCATTTAAAGTAAATTTTCCATGCGCTATGCGATTACCGTAACGCCCAATTATGGCTCCAAAAAATGTTGGGTTTTCTAAATACGAGTCCAATTTATCGTAACCTAAAACTATATTTTCGCTTACACCTTCACCATTCGGAACCTTTAAATTTGTGATAATACCTCCAAATGTAATGATATCGACTTCCATACCCTTTCCATTTTTAAGCTTAAACGTATCTACTTGTTGACCATTAGGAAGTGTTCCGTATACAGATTGTGTAATCGATGCTTTTTTCATAGAAATAATTTCAATTTAAATAGATTGTAATAGCATAAAGAAGTTTGCTAATTAGACTCCTTTTAAAAGTTTAAAAATAAGGATAATGAATTAACAACACTTCATTTTCAATACTATTTATAAAATCACTTTTGTTTTTTCAGATTCAATACATGTAAATTATAATGTAAGAGATGTTTTAATTATCCGACTTTCTAGTGAGTTATGTTAATTTTTTAAATTCTATTTTATACCTAAGTCATAGAAAACAACTTTTAACTGACATCACCACACTTATATTCAAGGTCTTAATTCCCATAACTTATTTTATTAATATAAAAATTGTGATACATTCATTTAACACTACTTTAACTTCTATTAGTTCGGAAAGTTCCGAACCAATACTATATTTGTCCAAATTTTAATAATTATGGAGAAACAGCTTCTTGAAGAAAAACATAACCTTGTAGAAAAGCTAGGTGTTATTTTAGAGAATAAGAATCAATTCGCTCCTCTTGCTAGCCGTATTGTTGCCTATGTAATTCTTACGGGAAAAGGTGGGACTACTTTTGAAGATTTAGTAATAAACTTATGCGCAAGTAAAAGTACAATCTCGACACATTTAAATCATCTATTAGATTTAAAGCAATTAGAATATTTCACTAAGCAAGGTGATCGAAAAAAGTATTACGTGATAAGTGAATGCCATATAGTCAACCACATGGAAAAAATGGTTGAAGCATGGACTTCTGAAAAGCAATTACATGTAGAAATGAAATCTTACAAACATAAAATGAACGAATTAATTACAGATGATTCTGAAAAATTCAGTTTAGATTTTCATAACAACTACATTGTTTTCTTAGACGAAGTTACTAAGTCCGTCTTAAAACTAAGAGAAAAAATAGAACACAATCAATCCAATTAATAGTCAAATCAAAAAAAAATAGTATGAAAAATAAACATTACATGATTGTATCGCTAGCCCTAATAGCGCTAACATTTATAAGTTGTGGAGACAGTAAATCTGAGCAACCCCAGCAACAACAGCAAGCTCCACCGTTTCCTGTTACCACATTACAAAATAAAACCGTAACCGCTTACCAAAATTATCCTACAAGTATAAAAGGGATTGTAAGTAGTCAAGTTAGAGCAAAAGTGAGTGGATACATTCAAAAAGTATTGGTTGATGAAGGTGAACCTGTAAAAAAAGGACAAGTTTTATTTAGATTAGAAACGCAATCTTTAAGTCAAGATGCAGGTGCAGCAAAAGCACGTGTAAACGTTGCTAAAGTTGAAGTTGATAAATTAGTGCCTTTAGTAGAACAAGGTATTATTAGTCAGGTTCAACTACAAACTGCTAAAGCAAATTTAGCACAAGCTGAAGCAAATTACAGCAGTATAAATGCTAGTATTGGTTACGCAACCATTAAAAGTCCGGTAGACGGTTATGTAGGTGCCATTAATTTTAGAGAAGGTACTTTAATTAGTCCTAGCGATCCAACGCCATTAACTACAGTTAGCGATATTAGTAAAGTGTATGCCTTTTTTAGTTTAAACGAAACACAATATTTAGATTTTCTACAAAATGCTGAAGGAAAAACTTTAGAAGAGAAATTATCTCACTATCCAGATGTGAATTTAATTCTAGCTAATGGCAGTATTTACCCAATAAAAGGAAAAATACAAACCAGTTCTGGACAGGTTAATCAAAATACTGGGACAGTAAGTCTTAGAGCTGTTTTCGATAACCCAAATCGTTTAATTACAAATGGTAGCAGTGGTAAAGTTCAAATCCCTATTATTTATGAAGATGCTATAGTGGTACCACAAAAAGCGACCTATGAACAACAAGGTAATGTTATGCTTTACAAATTAGGAGAAGATAATAAAACAAAAAATACCTTAATAAAAGTTAAAGCTGCCATAGATGGTTTATACGTTTTAGAATCTGGACTAAATGCAAACGACAAGATTGTAGCTTCAGGTGTTGGGAAAGTTAGAAACGATATGGTAATTACACCTCAAGACGTCCCTTTCGACGAAGTAACTAAGCCTATCGAAACCTTATTTAAAAACTAGAAATTAAGAACATATGTTAAAAACATTTATTGAAAGACCTGTCCTTTCAACGGTAATTTCTATTATCATAGTTATGCTTGGGGTAATTAGCATCACGAGCTTACCCGTTGAAGAATATCCAGATATTGCACCACCAACAATTAAAGTGGCAGCCTCTTATCCTGGAGCAAATGCAGAAACCGTTTTAGAGAGTGTAATTATTCCTATAGAAGAACAAATTAACGGTGTAGAAGGTATGACCTACATTACCTCTACAGCATCTAATAATGGTACTGCAGAAATCACTGTTTATTTTGACCAAGAAATGGATGCAGATATTGCAGCCGTAAACGTTCAAAACCGTGTGTCTAGAGCAAATCCGTTGTTACCTGCAGAGGTTATTGCAACTGGGGTTACCACACAAAAGCAAGAAACAAGTGCATTGATGTTTATCTCTATGTACTCTGAAAACGAAGATTACGACGCAACATTTATTCAGAATTACTTAAAAATTAATGTTATTCCTGCCATGCAGCGTATTAGCGGTGTTGGAGATGTAAGTGTATTTTCTCAGCAAGATTACGCCATGCGTGTGTGGTTGCAACCTGAAAAATTAGCGGCGTATAATTTAATACCATCCGATATTAGTGCCGTTTTAGCAGAACAAAATTTAGAAGCTGCAGCGGGTACTTTGGGTGAAAATAACGGAGAATCGTTTTCTTATGTTTTAAAATATAGCGGACGTTTTAAAGAACAACAACAATACGGAGATATTGTTATTAAAGCGCTTGGAAATGGAGAATTTCTAAGATTAGACGATGTGGCTAAAATTGAATTAGATGCACAATCGTATTCTTCGAATGCCATGAGTTTAGGAAATCCTGCTGTGTTTATGGGGATTTTCCAAACCAAAGGATCTAATGCTCAAGAGATTATCGAGAATATTAAAACGACTTTAGCCACGGTTGAAAAAGATTTACCAGAAGGATTAAAAGTTTTCGTGCCTTACGATACTAGTTTATTTTTAAATGCATCTATAGAAAAGGTAATACATACACTTTTAGAAGCATTCTTACTTGTATTCTTAGTGGTATTTATCTTCTTACAAGATTTCCGATCTACGTTAATTCCGGCCATAGCGGTTCCGGTATCAATTATTGGAACGTTCTTTTTCTTGAATGTTTTCGGATATTCGATAAACTTACTTACGCTATTTGCATTAGTACTCGCCATTGGTATTGTGGTAGATGATGCTATTGTTGTTGTGGAAGCTGTTCATGCCAAAATGGATGAAGGTGAAAAGAATCCTAAAACAGCAACTTTAGTTGCCATGAATGAAATATCTGGAGCCATTATATCTATTACTCTAGTCATGGCAGCCGTTTTTATTCCTGTAACTTTTGTAACGGGACCAACAGGTGTATTCTACGAACAATTTGGTGTCACGTTAATTATTGCCATTTTAATTTCGGCAGTAAACGCCTTAACATTAAGTCCGGCGTTATGTGCTTTATTATTGAAAACACATCACGAAGATGAAGATTTAAAAAACAAAAGTAAATTACAACGCTTTTACACATTGTTTAACCGCGGATTCAATGCTACCGTAGATCGCTACGGAAAATCACTTTCATTTTTATATAGAAAAAAATGGATTCCTGTTTTACTTTTAGTATTAGCTGTTGCAGGTATTTTCTGGGCGGCAAAAACAACGCCAACAGGATTTGTACCTAATGAAGATAGAGGGATTATTTTCGCAAACATCGAATTGCCAGCAGGTTCATCTTTAGATAGAACAGATGCTGTGTCTAAAGATTTATACCAACGAATTAAAGATGTTGAAGGTCTTGATGGTGTAAACTTTATTAAAGGACGAAGTTTAATTAGTGGTGCAGGTAGTAACTTTGGTTTCGGAATTATAAAACTTAAAGATTGGAGTGAACGTGAAGGCGAATCATTATCGTCGAACGCTATTACCGGAAAATTATTTGGTATAGCTGCAGCCATTCCTGAAGCAAATATTATATTCTTCGCCCCTCCTAGTATTCGAGGATTTGGTAATTCTGCTGGATTCGAGATTAACTTATTAGATAAATTTGGAGGAGAATTTACCGATTTAGATAAAATGAATCAGGAGTTTGCAGGTGCTTTAATGAAGCATCCAGAAATTAAATATGCACAATCTGCTTTTAACACCAAGTATCCTCAATACGAAATGGAAGTTAATGTGCCATTAGCGAAAGAAAAAGGAGTCCCTATTAATAGTATATTCTCGACGCTTCAAGGGTATATTGGTGGAATTTATGCGTCGGATTTCTCTCGTTTCGGAAAGCAATTTAGAGTATACATTCAAGCTTTACCAGAAGACAGAGCCAATGAAGATGCTTTAAACAGTATGTATGTAAGAACAGATTCTGGCGAAATGGCGCCTATTACACAGTTTGTAAATTTAAAACGTGTGTACGGTCCCCAGTCTGTAACCAGATTCAACTTATTTAATTCAACAACAATTACTGGTGCAACCAACGATGGATTTAGTACTGGGGATGCGATTAAAATTATTGAAGAAGAAGCTGCAAAATTACCTAGTAATTATTCTATTGCATATTCTGGGTTAACACGTGAAGAAGTAAATGCTGGTAACCAAACCACGTTTATTTTCATATTAAGTATCTTATTTGTGTATTTCTTATTAAGTGCACAATACGAAAGTTATTTATTACCATTTGCGGTTGTATTATCACTTCCTTTTGGAGTCTTTGGAGCCTATATAAGTACAAAATTCTTAGGTTTAGAAAACAACATTTATTTCCAAATTGCACTGATAATGCTTATCGGGTTACTCGCAAAAAATGCCATACTTATAGTAGAGTTTGCTTTACAACGACGGAAAAATGGAGAAAGTATTGTTGATGCCGCCTTCCACGGCGCAAAATCACGTTTACGTCCTATTTTAATGACTTCTTTAGCTTTCATCTTAGGATTAATGCCATTAGTTTTAGCAAAAGGTGTTGGTTCTGAAGGAAACAAATCGATAGGAACAGGTGCTGTTGGAGGGATGTTAATCGGTACATTCTTAGGTATATTTATTATACCAATCTTATTTATTTTATTCCAATGGTTACAAGAAAAAGTATCTAGTAAACCTGCAGTAATCGAACAACACATAGAACAATAATCGTATGATATCAATTATAAAACATAACCTATTTAGTAAAGTTGCGGTCTTACTTTTTGCTATGCTAACACTACAAAGCTGTTTTGTTGCAAAAGATTATGAACGACCAGAATTTGAAGAAACACCAGATTTATACAGAACGGATAATCTGCCAACAGATAGTATATCTATGGCAGATGTATCTTGGAAAGACCTGTTTACCGATACCTATCTAAATCAATATATTGAAGAAGGTTTAGAAAACAATATCGATATAAGAATGGCCATTCAGCAAATGGCTGCAGCCGAATCTTATGCAAAACAAGGAAAGGCAGGATATTTACCTACTATAGGCGTAGGCGCTACGGCAACACACCAGGAGTTATCTAAAAACAGCCAATTTGGTTCATTATTTAACGGTGGTATAGATCAATATGAATTAGCTGCAAACCTATCATGGGAAGCAGATATTTGGGGAAAGATTAGAAGTGCTAAACGTGCATCAGACGCGAATTACTTACAATCTGTTGCCGCTCACCGTGCTGTAAAAACCATGCTAGTATCTAGTATTGCTACCACTTACTATCAACTTTTAGCTTTAGATGCGCAATTAAAAGTTACTAACGAATCTATTGCTACACGTGAAAAAAGTGTTGAAACCATACAAGCATTAAAAGATGCTGGACAGGTTAATCAGGTTGCCGTAGACCAAAGTATTGCTCAGTTTAATAATGCAAGTGCATTAAAAATAGATATTGAAACTGCTATTTTTAGAACTGAAAACACTCTGAATTTACTTTTAGGTAAAAGTGCCAACACAATTGAAAGAACAGAATTAGACAGTCAGACTTTAGAAACAGACATGAAAGTTGGTGTACCATCTGTTTTATTAAGAAACCGACCAGACGTTATGGCTGCCGAATATGCTTTAAGAAATGCTTTCGAATTGACAAACGTTGCTAAAAGTCAGTTTTATCCATCTTTAACCTTAACAGCTTCTGGAGGATTCCAAAGTTTAGATTTAAAAGATTGGATTAGCGCCAATTCTATATTCGCCAATGTAATTGGTGGTTTGGCACAGCCTCTTTTAAACAAACGTAGCATAAGAACTCAACATGAAGTTGCGATAGCTCAACAAGAACAAGCACTATTAAATTTCGAAAAATCTTTACTTACAGCAGGAAACGAAGTTTCTAATACCTTGTATAAATACGATGCCGAAAAACGAAAAATTGTATTTATAGAAAATCAAGTTGTCGCTCTTAGAAAAGCTGAAGAAAACTCTGAAATTCTATTAAATAATGGATATGCTAATTATTTAGATTTACTAACTGCAAGAGCTACAGCTTTAAATGCCGAGCTTAGTGTGGTAGATAGTAAATTACAACAATTATTAAATGTAGTCGATTTATACGAAGCCCTTGGTGGTGGATGGAAATAGGAACAATATATTATATATAGTAACCTTAAAAAGCCCTTTTATCTTATAAAAGGGCTTTTCTGGTTTTAAACTTCATCTTTAATTTAGAAAAAATTGTATTTTTCGCCCTATTATCAGAATGACTTCAGATTAAAAACTAAATCATGAGAAAAATAAGTGTCGTAACAGCATTAGTTTTAGCCATTATAGCTACTATTTGGGCTACTTTACCGGCTTTTACATTTGCCATTATTCCAGGAATTACAGCTATACTTTTAGGGTATTATGGTTTACAATTATCTAAGCACAATATAAAATCTAAAAAAACAGCGCAGCTTGCTATGTTACTTAGTGGTTTAGCACTTATACTGCTAGCTTATAAATTCATCTTTATTCCTAAAGAAATTGTATCTCCACAAAAAGAAACTATAGAACAGCAAGCCTTAGAAAACGAAACTGACGATACCCTTGATGATTTAGAGGAGTTAGAAGCAGAAGACAATGGGCTGGAAACCGTTAAATCTAAATTTTAAAAAGTAACCTATGAACAATAAACATTATAATAAAAAACAGATGCCTTTACATTTTATTTTAGCCTTTTCTTCCTTATTTTTTGTTGCTGCTTGTGCAAATACAAATTCTAATACCGTAGAACAACATCCTAATTCGTTATTAGATTCTACTTTAGTTAGAAAATATGCTAACACAATTACAACTACAGATCTTAAACAGCATTTAGAAATTTATGCTTCAGATGATTTTGAAGGAAGAGCCACAGGTACTCCAGGACAAAAGAAAGCTGCAAATTATATCAAGGCGTTTTATATTAAGGAGCAAATCTCTTCTCCTATAGAGGACACCATATATTATCAGCATG
Source organism: Formosa agariphila KMM 3901 (assembly GCF_000723205.1). NCBI lineage: Bacteria > Pseudomonadati > Bacteroidota > Flavobacteriia > Flavobacteriales > Flavobacteriaceae > Formosa > Formosa agariphila. The sequence goes on from NZ_HG315671.1 coordinate 2,724,807, forward strand.
TGCCTGCCTCCTATTTACCTGAAAACATCGAAGACTCAGAAAATGTACTCGCTTATATAAAAGGGTCTGAAAAACCAGAAGAAATTATTGTAATTTCTGCACATTTAGATCACGTTGGAGTTATTAAAGGTGAAATTTATAACGGTGCTGATGACGATGGTTCTGGAACAGTTGCTATTATGGAAATAGCACAAGCTTTTAAACAAGCTGCTTTGAATGGTGAAGGACCAAAACGTAGTATTTTATTTTTACATGTTACAGGAGAAGAATTAGGATTATACGGTTCACGATATTATTCTGAGCACCCTGTATTTCCTTTAAAAAATACCATTGCTAATTTAAATATTGATATGATAGGACGTGTAGACGATAAGCACAAAGACAACCCTGATTATATTTATTTAATTGGATCTGACCGTTTGAGTGACGACCTACATGAAGTATCTGAAAAAACAAACGATACTTATTTCAACCTAGAATTAGACTATACGTATAATGCTTTAGACGATAAAAACCGTTACTATTTTAGATCAGACCACTATAATTTTGCGAAGCACAACGTTCCTGTAATTTTCTATTTTAATGGTACTCATGCGGATTATCATAAAGCTACAGATACCGTAGATAAAATTAATTTCCCTATGCTACAAAAACGAGCTCAGCTTGTTTTTGCTACAGCATGGCAATTGGCTAATCAAGAGCATCGTCCTGCATTAAATGACGATGTCAAACTAGAAGACTAATACTGTAGAATAAATAGTATTCGTATAAAAAAACCTTCAACAGTAGTCTATTGAAGGTTTTTTTTCGTTTTATAAACTTGTCTTTTTAGTAACGACTGATGTACTATTTAACAATAAATTCTAAATCAACTTCTGTAGGTGGTAAACATCTAGAATCATCGCAAACCATAAATTCTACAACACCATTTACTGTAAAAGGTATATCTCCCTTCACTTTAACACGTTGTCTAAATTCAACTTCACCATCGAAATATTTTATTTTCATTTCAAAAATAGGATCGTCGATTATATGACCTTGCTCTTCTTGAGTATTTCCTTTTTTCAAATAATCCTTACTTCCTTTATAAGTAAAAGTTGTAGGAATTGGTCCACCCTCCGGAACTGTTTGAGAATACAAATGCCACCCTTGATCTATAGTTGCCGTAGCCACCAATTCATATTCAGTTTCTGAAACTTTAGTCACAGAAGTCGACCATTTTACAGGCTCTAAAATTTGAGCATTTACAGAACCGACAATCATAAAAACAAGAAGTAATACTATTTTATTCATAATTAATTATTTTTCATTAAAATTTTGATATAGATGCAATACGGCAGTATCACTGATTTCAAATATATGTGAATATCCTATTTATCACATTAAAATAGATTTAAACTTATATATTTTTTAACATTTTGTGTTGTTTATTATCCTTCATAAAACCGCTCAAAAATATAAGCATTAAAAAACCGTCTAAATATTTTAGACGGTTCTTTTAAACTTTGCTTTTCTATTATTGTAAAATTAATTTTTTAGTAATAGGCACCCCTCGGCGTTGAATAGATATTAAATAAACCCCTTTAGGATATCTAGACACATCTAAAGTTTCGTGCATCAAGCTTCCATCAGAAGCAATAACTTCATTATACAGTAGTTTACCAGACATATCGTAAATTCTAACAGGAGTATTATCTTCTAAACCTGCAATTTTTAAATTTAAAACATCTGTTGCAGGATTCGGATACATACTGAATTCAAAATCTAATGGCTCTACTTCTGTATCTTCAACTTTAAAGGCTTCAACAGTTACCATAATATCATCTGTACTAGAACAACCACTAGCATTATATACTGTAACAGTATAAATTGTAGTTACATTTGGACTTACAGTAATATTTTTGGTAGTTTCTCCTGAACTCCATAAATAACCAGTACCTCCAGAGGCACTTAAAGTTACTGTTTCACCGTCTTCGATAGTTTGATCGATTCCAGCATTAGCAACTGGTAAAGCATTTACATTTACAGTCACTTCTGCAGTATCCGATACGCCGTCTTCTGAAACGTCAACACTATAGGTTGTTGTGGTATGTGGTGATACTGAAATTGAGGATGATGTTGATCCGTTACTCCATTTATAACTTGTTCCGCCGCTAGCGGTAAGTGTAACCGTCTCGCCTTCACAAATCGTTTGATTATCTCCGGCATCGGCTATCACTTCAACTTTATTTGCATTTACAGTAACAGTAACTTGGTCTTTATCTGAACAGTCGCCTTCGTTGAAAACTTCAACAGTATAGGTTTTTGTCTGATTTGGTGATACAGTGATATTTTGAGTTGTTTCACCGGTATTCCAAATATAACGTGTTCCGCCTGACGCTGATAAAGTGATGCTTTCACCTTGATCAATTATTTTATTAGCGCCAGCATTGGCAACTGGTAATGCATTTACATTTACAGTCACTTCTGCAGTATCTGAAACGCCGTCTTCTGAAACTTCAACGCTATAGGTTGTTGTTGTATTTGGTGATACTGAAATTGAGGATGATGTTGCTCCGTTACTCCACTTGTAACTTGTTCCACCGCTAGCTGTAAGTGTTACCGTTTCACCTTCACAAATCGTTTGATTGTCTCCGGCATCGGCTATCACTTCAACTTTATTTGCATTTACAGTAACAGTAACTTGGTCTGAATCTGAACAGTCGCCTGCGTTGAAAACTTCAACAGTATAGGTTTTAGTCTGATTTGGTGATACAGTGATATTTTGAGTTGTCTCACCGGTATTCCAAATATATCGTGTTCCGTCTGACGCTGATAAGGTGATGCTTTCACCTTGATCAATTGTTTTGTTAGCGCCAGCATTAGCAACTGGTAAAGCATTAACATTTACAGTCACTTCTGCAGTATCTGAAACGCCGTCTTCTGAAACTTCAACGCTATAGGTTGTTGTTGTATGTGGTGATACTGAAATTGATGAGGATGTTGCTCCGTTACTCCACTTATAACTTCTTCCGCCGCTAGCGGTAAGTGTAACCGTCTCACCTTCACAAATCGTTTGATTGTCTCCGGCATCGGCTATCACTTCAACTTTATTAGCATTTACAGTAACAGTAACTTGGTCTGAATCTGAACAGTCGCCTGCGTTGAAAACTTCAACAGTATAGGTTTTTGTCTGATTTGGTGATACAGTGATATTTTGGGTTGTTTCACCGGTATTCCAAATATATCTGCTCCGCCTGACGCTGATAAAGTGATGCTTTCACCTTGATCAATTGTTTTATTAGCACCAGCATTGGCAACTGGTAAAGCATTTACATTTACAGTCACTTCTGCAGTATCCGATACGCCGTCTTCTGAAACTTCAACACTATAGGTTGTTGTTGTATTTGGTGATACTGAAATTGAGGATGATGTTGCTCCGTTACTCCATTTATAACTTGTTCCGCCGCTTGCGGTAAGTGTTACCGTCTCGCCTTCACAAATCGTCTGATTGTCTCCGGCATCGGCATTAACTTCTATTTGTGGAATGTTTACTGTTACTCGAACCTGGTCTGAATCTGAACAGTCGCCTGCGTTGAAAACTTCAACAGTATAGGTTTTAGTCTGATTTGGTGATACTGTGATATTTTGGGTTGTCTCACCGGTATTCCAGATATATCGTGTTCCACCTGACGCTGATAAAGTGATGCTTTCACCTTGATCAATTGTTTTATTAGCCCCAGCATTAGCAACTGGTAATGCATTTACACTTACAGTCACTTCTGCAGTATCCGATACGCCGTCTTCGAAACTTCAACACTATAGGTTGTTGTTGTATTTGGTGATACTGAAATTGAGGATGATGTTGCTCCGTTACTCCATTTATAACTTGTTCCGCCGCTTGCGGTAAGTGTTACCGTCTCGCCTTCACAAATCGTTTGATTGTCTCCGGCATCAGCATTAACTATTATTTGTGGAATGTTTACTGTAACGGTAACTTGGTCTGAATCTGAACAGTCACCTTCATTGAAAACTTCAACAGTATAGATTTTAGTCTGATTTGGTGATACGGTGATATTTTGAGTTGTCTCACCGGTATTCCAAATATAACGTGTTCCACCTGACGCTGATAAAGTGATGCTCTCGCCTTGATCAATTGTTTTATTAGCGCCAGCATTAGCAACTGGTAATGCATTTACATTTACAGTCACTTCTGCAGTATCCGATACGCCGTCTTCCGAAACTTCAACACTATACGTTGTTGTTGTATTTGGTGATACTGAAATTGATGATGATGTTGATCCGTTACTCCATTTATAACTTGTTCCGCCGCTAGCGGTAAGTGTAACCGTCTCGCCTTCACAAATCGTTTGATTGTCTCCGGCATCGGCAATTACTTCAACTTTATTAGCATTTACAGTAACGGTAACTTGGTCTTGAGATTCACATCCGTTTTGAGACACAGTAACGGTATAAGTTGTTGTTTGTTCTGGTGAAACGGTAATATCAGGCGTAGATTCTCCTGTACTCCATTTAATAGATCCTGTTCCAGATACTGACAGCGTAGTGCTTTCTCCTAAATCAATTGTTTTATCGCTCCCGGCGTTTATCGTTTGCCTGGGAGACACGGTTACTGTAACTTCATCGGAACTTGAACATGTTCCGTTTGAAGCAGTAACCGTGTACGTGGTTGTTTTATCGGGTTTAACTGTTATTGTTTTGGCTGTCTCGCCTGTACTCCATTTAAAATCACCAGACCCACTCGCTGTTAGTTGAACAGAACTATCTTCGCAAACTTCAACATCATCACCCGCATCAATTGTTGGTAAATCTTGAACAGTAACTTTCACTTCATCTGTATCTGAATTACCAGAATCGTCCTTTCCTGTAACTGTATATGTTGTAGTGCTGTTTGGTGAAACAGTAATACTTTGTGTTTTTTCTCCTGTACTCCATTCGTAAGTTGAAGCACCTGTAGCTTTTAATGTCACTTCATCATCCTTGCAGATTGTTTGATCTTCACCGGCGTTAACTTCTATATTAACTGCTACATCTGAATCTTGAGAAAATTCAACAACCCAAGCAAAAGGATGTTTTTGTACTTCTACTTCATCAATTTCCATATTAGATTTAAAAACTAATTTAGTACCGTCTGGACTTACTGAGGCATGCGGTTCATGATAGTATTTTTTATTTGTTTTTGCATATGTTTTAGAAAACCTATTAACAATAACTTTCCCTGTTACTTTTTCATCTAATTTCACTGCAAAAATCTCCCTAAACGCCGCATAGTCTTGAGGTTGAGAAATATCTCCATGATCATTTATATATGCCCAACCTGGACGATTTATATTTCGACAACTTACATGTCCACCTGACACATAACTATATTGAATTTCTTTATCATTCCCTTCTAAAGTAATACTTCTAATATAATTATCATCATTTGATACCCAAACTTCTTTCCCATTTTGATCGAAACCAATATCTCCATGAGGATTGATATCTGTAAGATGTCGAAGTAAATTTAATTTTTTATCGTAGGATTTTGTCCCTTCAAATTTACCTCCACCACGTGTATTATATTGAATTAAAACATAATCACCACTCTGAGACATAGATATCCAATTAATATTTGATAATGGAGTGCCTATATTTGTTTCAGTAACAATTAAATCATTTTTTATATCGTATATAACAACCCAACAATCTGTACCTGAGCTCTGCCTAGTCCCATATAATGAGATATATCTATCATCCGTTGATAAATTAGTTTCCGAAGTCCAATGTGATAAAACATTATAATTACTAAAAGTTTTTGTAAAAATTAGATTATTCTTAAAACTTATTGGATCTAACTTATAAATTTTAAGAAAATTACTTCGTACTGAAGTACCATAATTAATCAATGGATTGGTATTACTCCACCCTAAATTACCTATATTATTATTAGATAGCAATTTATAAGTCTTACCATCTAAAATATTTGATGAACTCAATGAAATTAAAGACTGATCAGAATTCCAGGCTTGTCTTTTTGAATATGAATGAACTAAACCAATTACATCTCCTCCAAATAGTGATAAATCGGATATACGTGTAATAGTGTTATTGAAATTTTCATCCTGAAATGGCTCTAAATAAGTTGGTAAGGACTTAGGAGGAGTGTAATTTACTTTACTCATAACAGTTTCTTTAGGATATTGCTGAGCATAAACAGCAGAGTTGCTTAACATTATAAATAGAAATAATCTAATAATAATGTGAAGCGCTTCAATTTTACTTGAAACGCGAGATTTGGTTAAGTTCATTGTACTAAAAATTTGGGGGCAATTGGGATTATTTCAACTTTACTTCATCAAACTTATATATAAATATCATGAAATACATATTTATTCGATAAAGTGTATTGTTTTGAATGAAAAAACTTACTTTAATTTATTAAAAACATCTATTAGCTATAATTTAAACTCAAAAGTATTTACGATGAAATACACAATTTAGACGTCAAAAGAACAATTTGATTTTTAAAAACTCTATTTACTTTCCAAAGAAATCTATCTATGTAGTTCAAAAAGCTAATAAACACAGTCCTAAAATCTTTAAATGATAAACGAATAATTTGGTCTTTTAACAAAAAAATAACTATTGAATATCATAATTATATACCTTGTTCAAAATTTGACTATATGTCCCAATGGATCAACTAAAACTGTACTATCAGAAATTTAAAATTTATATAACCAACTCTATTTGGGTTGTATTGAGTTTAGTCATTAGAACATTAATAACTATTTTCATTGTATCTAAAATTGCCAAATTATTAGGAGCAACAGAATTTGGTTGGTATAATTTAGGGATATCTATTTTCACAATATTATATTCTTTTTCTACACTAGGATTTGGATATTCCTTTTTAATAAAGTACCTGTCAAATAAGAATTATAATAAAGAAGAAATAATAGGTACGGCTTTACTTTCAAGATTAGTCGTTTCCTCTCTTATTATCATATTACTATCTTCCTATATATTTTTTTATCAAACAGATTCCCATTATTGGGCTGTGGTTATAGCTAGTTTATCAATAATATTTCAATCGTCAGAAGTAATTACCACGTATTTTCAATATAAAATGAAAGCAAACATATATGTTCCTATTACACTAGTTACACTTATAATTGAATCTGTTCTACTAATAGCAGGTATTTATTATGAGCTTGGTTTAATTTATTTTATAACTATTTATTCTCTAGAAAGATTATTTATATTAATCGGTTTATTAATTTTTTTAAATTTTGAAATAAAACTAAAATCTCTCAGTTTCGACAAAAGGTTGTTAAGAAAATTACTTATACAATCTTGGCCTTTATTACTAGGAGCTTTATTAACAGCTATTTACGCGAGGTTTGACCAGGTATTAATAAAACACTTCCTAACCGCTTATGATTTAGGATTATATGGAACTAGTATAATTCTTTCTCAAATTTGGTATGTAATCCCCTCACTAATTATTCCAATTATTTTTCCTAAAATTGCGGATTTAAAAACCCAAACAAATAAAAAGAAATATTATGATTTGATTTTCACACTTTACGGAATTTTAAATTATTTAGCAATGGGAATAATTGTTTTTATTTACATTTTTGGAAAATATATAATTCTTTATCTTTATGGTATAGAGTATATTGAAAGCTTTGACATATTAAAGATATTATGTCTCAATTTAATAATTTCCTTTCAAAGTAATTTAACAACTAATTTAATGATTGTGGAAAACGAAGAAAATTATTTATTCAAAATAAAATTTATTGGTGTTATATCTAATATTTTATTAAACATCCTCTTCTTATCTACAATGGGCGTTAAGTTTGCAGCTTATTCCTTAATTTTATCATCTTTTTTATCTTGGATTTTAATGTCTGTATTTAATAAAAAAATGTTAGAATTATTAAAACTAAATCTTAAATCATATTTAATCCCACTTCATTATAAGCAAGTTTTAACTAGCTTTAAATAATTTGATTAAAAGCCCCAACTAATATGAAGTATATAATAGCTTTTCTTATTATCCTATTTGCATCATTTACTGATATTTTTTTATCTCAAATAGGTATTATACCTGTAGAACCCGCTTATTTTTTAATTCCATTATTTTTTGTATTATGTCTTTTAAGATATCATTTAAAGGAGCTTACTCAAGTTTTCAAAACACATACCTTTAAATTACTTTTTATTTTCTTATTATTTTCAATAATATATACTTCTTTTTCTTCCGCCCCAATCGATACTATAATTACTGAGATAACTTTAAATATAATTACAATACTTATTTATATTTTTACAGTCCAGTTTTTCAGATCAGAAAACAAAAAAATTATTTTTGCAGTTTTCTTTATATCATTCTTAATACTTTCTTCTAGCATATGGTATGATCTTTTCTTTGGATTACCTAAACACACTCAAGCTCTTGAAGACCTTGTAAGAAAAGGAGGGTTTGGTGCAAATCCAAATCGGGCCGCTGCTGGTTTAAAATTTTTATCTCTTGGTGCCCTATATTTTTTACAGAGAAATAATCTAAAACGTAATATGTTTATTTTGGTAATGGTTGCTTCTGTATTTATTACTTTTTCTAGGGGAGGTTTAGTTTCCATACTTTTCATAATTATTTTAGGCTATACAAATAATTGGGATACGAAATTCAACATAAACTTTCAAAAGCTTATGAAAAACACATTTAAAATGATAATGGTTCTTGCGAGTTTATATATTGGTCTTTTAGTATTTGCAGACTATATAAAAGAAAAGTTTCCGATTTATGCCGCAGGATCTGCGGGGGAGCGATTAGACTATTTATTAGGAAAAGGTGATAGCACGACTCTTTCTGACGATGTTGGCTCTGGTAATGGAAGAGGTGATTTAGTTATAAAATTTGCTAATGAATTTATGTCCCACCCCTTAGGACAGGGGACTGCTTATAGTTCTGATATTAGAATATTTCCTCAAAACACTCACAACTTTTATCTGTTTATAGGTGTAAACTATGGGTTTATTGTTTTAATTATATATCTTATTTATTTACTTTATAGTTTAAAACTTTCATTTACATCGAATAACTTTTTTTATTTCATTTTAGTACTGTTATTACTATTTGAAGGTATTGTTTCGCACTATTTTCTATATATAAGGGCTGTTATAATATGTATTGCATTTTTTGACAGTGTTATTATTTTTAAACAAAAAGAAGATTATCAACAAAATTTTATTGAAAAATTATAAACAGAAATATTTTCTATAAATCTGTATCTCAATTAATCTTTTAAAACATAAAAATATTTAAGCCTATTAATACAAAACTTCATTATATAATTTAATTAAAAAATATTATCAATAAACAAACAAAGATTATTAGCCTTAATTATAGTATTATATTATAGAAATTTTTAGCTGTATATAGCAGTGGGCTGTCAAAAAAAATTAAAAATAATTAGAATAACATACTACTTTAATAAATGAATATAACAATATGTGTAATCTTGGTAGACATTTTATGCTACCTTAAATTCACTTAGTAATAAAAAAATATTATCGAAGTTACGTTCCATAAGATTATATCAATTAATTCACGACCTTTAGTAAACAATGAGCAACAAAAAATAAATTTAGAAATAATTATGATTACCTCTAAAAAATTATATAATTTATATTTAATTGCTGATAAAAAAGCGCTCAATATATCTTCTAATTCTATAACAGATAAATTAAAGAATTCTTTATTTCCTAGTCCCAACTGGAAATTTCAAAAACTTTTACGAAAGCTAGAATATCATAATAACTGTAAAAATAAAGGTGTTTATAAAATTTATTATATTTATTTAAAATACAAATACCGTAACCTTTCTCAGAAATTAGGATTTTCAATACCTATAAACGTTTTTGGACCAGGTTTATCTATAGTTCATTATGGAACTATAGTAGTTAACAGTGCTGCCAAAGTTGGAAAGAATTGTAGAATTCATGTATGTACTAATATTGGAGCATCAGGCGGGTCTAGTAAAGCTCCACAAATTGGAGACAATGTATATATAGCTCCTGGTGCCAAAATTTATGGTGATATTACTATAGCTAATAATACTGCTATCGGAGCAAATGCTGTTGTAAATAAATCATTTATTGAAGAAAACATGATGATTGCCGGTAATCCAGCTAAAGCAATAAAAAAAATTGATATAAATAGAGTAATTCAATATATAGATACCAATTAATTGACGTGATTTTCAGGCAGTATCTCATAAACTGTGTAAGTTTTAAAATCTCAGGTTAAATATTAATCTGAGATTTTTTTATTCATTAATTTTAACTTTTACACACTTATGAAACCAGAAGATTTATTAAACGAAGACTTTTTAAAACAATTCAAGAATGCACCAGAGCTAACATCCTTTTTAGAACAGTTGCACAAACGTGGTATTGAGAAGTTACTAGAAGGGGAACTAGATGCCCATTTAGACTACGATAAGCACAAAAAAAGTAAAGCAGCCAACCTTCGAAATGGTTACACTAAAAAGAAATTAAAATCCGTTTTAGGAGAAACAGAGATTCAAGTTCCTCGAGACCGTGATAGTTCTTTTAATCCTTTAATTGTAAAGAAAAGAGAAAGTACAACAGAAGGCATCGAAAATATTATTATATCGCTTTATGCCAAAGGCATGAGTAACAGTGATATTGAAGAACAAATACGTGAGCTGTACGATTTTAATATTTCTACATCCACTATTTCAAGGATTACAGATAAGATTACAGAAGATGTTATTGCTTGGCGGAACAGGCCTTTGGAGGCCACTTACCTAATTGTTTGGATGGATGGCATCGTATTTAAAAGTTAGGGAAAACTCTAAAGTCATAAACAAGACTATTTATATTGCAGTAGGCCTGAGAACAGATGGCAAAAAGGAAGTCCTAGGATTATGGTTAGGTAAAAATGAATCTTCAGCCTTTTGGATGAGTGTTTTAACCGATATTAAAGCTCGAGGAACTCAAGATATACTTATCACAGCTACCGATAATTTAAATGGATTTACGGATACTATTAAAACTATTTTTCCGAAATCAACGACTCAAATTTGTGTTGTGCATCAAATAAGAAATTCGTGTCGTTACGTGGTCTGGAAGGACAAAAAGGAATTTACTCGTGACATGAAGCAAATCTATACTGCTCCTACAAAAGAAGCTGCCAAAGCTGCTTTAAATGACTTCAAAACTAAATGGGATTCTAAATATTCTTACGCCATTAAAAGTTGGGAAAATAATTGGGATGAGCTTACAGTATTCTTTGATTTTCCTATTGAAATAAGAACCATAATCTACACCACAAATCTTATAGAAAACCTAAATGGAAAGATACGGAAATACACAAAAAACAAACTCTCGTTTCCAACCGATGAAGCAGTTATGAAATCCGTGTTTTTAGCTTTGAGAGAAAGCACTAAAAAATGGACCATGCCAATCAGAAATTGGGGAGTGATACTAAATCAATTTTTAGCTATATTTGAAAACAGGATTAAGTTATAAATAACCTAACCCTGAAATTTTGAACTTACACCCTTTTTAGGATAGTATCGATTTTCACACTATTTCATATTCCAACAATTAAAATAAAAAAAATACTT